>NZ_JBDZDR010000005.1:0-317005 GCF_040049255.1 Mesorhizobium sp. KR2-14
CTCGCCGCGCTCGCCCCGGCCATGCCCGCCGGCCAGACCCTCGACGCCGGCCCCGCACTCGCCACCGTCACCCTCGCCGACCTCGCCGCCCGCCTCGCCGGCAACGCCACACTCCCAAACCCCGCATCCGGCGACTGCGAATTGTTCTGAAAGCAATGGACGGAGCCGCGTGAGGCCGTTCACACGAAGCTTTGCGCAAAAAAGGGATCCCACATCTATCCCGAAGGGGGCCTGGATCGACGTCGACAACCAGCGGCTTGCGATTCACCGCTGCGCAAGAGCGGTGACATGGGCAACCATGTCGCGGTAGATCCTGCGCGCGTCGAAGCGTTCATCGAAGATCGAGATACGGCGCTGCCTTTCGGACTGCCCGGCTTTCTCCACGAGAGCCTTTTCAATGGCCGCCGCGAGCGCGGAAGGATTCCTGCTCGGGATGGTCGTGCCGGCGCCGGTCTCGGCGTAGAGCGCCGCCGCGTCTCCCGCCAGCGTGGCAATCTGATAGGCACCGTAGGCCATGTACTCGAATATCTTGTTGGGCAGGCCCTGCGGGGCACTTGCGACGTAGGGCAGCAGACCTATTGCGGAGTGGCCAAGGCAGGCTGCGACTTTTTCGGGACCAATCCAGCCTGCCAGGCGCACGTTCGGTAGCCGGCTAAATGCTTCCGAGAGTCGGGGCCGCGAGGCGTGGTTGCCTGCGAGCAGGAACACGATGTCGGGGCGGCCAGAGAGCTTTTGCGCCGTTTCCAGCAACAGTTCCAGGTCGTAGGTCGCCCCCCACGAACCAATGAACGAGACAAGGTGCTGGCCCGGGGAAACGTTCAGCTCGAGACAGAACTTCTCCAGTTCGGCGGAAGTCGGAACCGCGCTTCGCTGGTACCCCAGCGGGAAAACCCGATCCCTTGTGGTGTCGCAGCGCCCACCCTTCGCCTGCCCCCAGGCCAGATAGCCCTGCGATATACCGATGAGCGAAGTTGCGTGACGGCAGGCAAAGCGCGCTTGCGCCTCCAGCGGTTTCATGACGAGGCGTGCGGCGGGGCGCGACCATGCAGGCACGAAATCCGCGAAAAAATCTGGCCAGAGGTCCCGGATCGAAACGACCACCGGCAGATTTTTGCGCAGGGCGAATCCAACCGCAGCGCTTGCCGTTTCGGTGGTCGGGAGGTCGGTGACGATCAGATCCGGAAGCACCGTTGCCGAGTTGGCGTGTTTCAGGAATCTCCTTGCAAACAGGTGATTATGAATGATTCTTGGAAGGCCGATGTTCGACTTGTATCCCGGCGCCGGAAGGACGTTGATCGTCAAGCCATCGTTAACTTGAAAGGTGCCTGCCGGGCGATTCTCTCGCGTGTAGTGGCTGAATGTCGAGGTGAACCACGTGGTCTCGTGGCCGCTTTCCGCCAGAGCTTGAGCGAACATTCCGGCGCGGAAAAGCCGAGGATCTCTGTCGGTCGGTATCGGTTCGAGGTCTCGGACAACCCAAATTCGCATAAACGAGAAACCAGTATGTATGTTTCGAAGACGTGCCAGCGGCGCAGGCCGCGACGCTAACCGTCATGAGACTTGATCACCGCTTAGCCATCAAGCGAGGGGAGGGTCAAATGCGTGTCATAGAATCATGATTTGTTGCAGCGACCCAGATTTGACGTGTTTACGTACGTGCTGTATCCAGCCCTGCAACCCGCTAAGCAAGAGCATTTTGCATGAAGGTCACCGTTTTCGGCACCGGTTATGTCGGCCTTGTCCAGGGTGCAGTGCTTTCGGAATCAGGACATCAGGTCGTTTGCGTTGATGTCGACGCGCGTAAAATACAGGCGCTTAACGAGGGCATCATCCCGATCTACGAGCCGGGTCTCGAGAGTATCGTTCGGGAGTGCAGCGCGTCTGGCCGCCTGAGCTTCACGACCGATTCGAAAGCGGCGATCCAGCACGGTTCGATCCTCTTCATCGCCGTTGGTACGCCGCCTCACGAAGATGGCTCGGCCGATCTGAAATATGTCCTCTCGGTCGCGGAAACCATCGGCCGCGAGATGGAGACGCCCAAGATTGTCGTCGGCAAGTCGACCGTGCCGGTCGGCACCTGCGACAAGGTCCGGGAGACCATTGCCAAGGCGCTTGCGCAGCGCGGGCTCGCCGAGCTTCGCTTCGACGTGGTGTCCAACCCCGAGTTTCTCAAGGAGGGGTCGGCAGTGGCCGACTGCATGAAGCCGGATCGGATCATTGTCGGCACCGACAGCGCCGAGGCCGAGCAGGCGATGCGCGAACTATATGCTCCGTTCAACCGCAACCATGAGAAGATGATCGTCATGGACGTGCGGAGCGCCGAACTGACCAAATATGCCGCCAATTGCATGCTGGCGACGAAGATCAGCTTCATGAACGAGGTGGCCAACATCGCCGAGCGCCTGGGCTGCGACATCGAGCAGGTGAGGCGCGGCATCGGCAGCGATCCCCGCATAGGCTACCATTTCATCTACCCCGGAATGGGCTATGGCGGCTCCTGCTTTCCGAAGGATGTGCGAGCCCTTATTCGAACGGCCCAGGATGCGGATTTCGAGCCCATTGTGCTGAAGGCGATCGACCACCGCAACGATCTACAGAAGAACGTGCTTTTCGAGAAGGTGCGCCGCCACTACGGCGGGAACCTGGCGGGCAAAACCTTCGCGCTGTGGGGGCTCGCATTCAAGCCCAACACCGATGACATGCGCGAAGCGCCCTCGCGCAAGCTGATGGAAGCGCTGTGGGATGCAGGCGCCAAGGTGCAGGCCTACGATCCCGAGGCTATGCAGGAATGCCAGGAGATCTATGGGCAGCGCGACGACCTGATACTGTGCGGCACCAAGGAGGCGGCGCTCCGGGGGGCCGGAGCCCTGCTGATCGCCACCGAGTGGAAGAGCTTCCGTGCGCCCGATTTCGAAGCGGTGCGCAATACGCTCGCCTCGCCGGTCATCTTCGACGGCCGCAATGTCTACGATCCGCAACTCGTGGCCAAATACGGCATCAAATACTACTCGATCGGTCGCCCTGCATCGACACCGCTCGGCGAATCGGCGAGCCTTCAAAGCCTCGATGAAGCAGGAAACGGCATTCGTGAGGCGGGCTGAAGAAACCGAGGCGTTGCGCTACCCCGAGGCCTCGGGACAGCCGATGATCGAGTATTCGGTTATCGTGCCGGTTTACCAGCACTGGCACCTGGTGCCGGACCTCCTGAAATGCCTCGGCGCGCAGACGCTGCCGCCCGAGCGCTTCGAAGTGATACTCGTCGACAACCTGTCGC
This sequence comes from Mesorhizobium sp. KR2-14, assembly GCF_040049255.1. Classification (NCBI taxonomy): domain Bacteria; kingdom Pseudomonadati; phylum Pseudomonadota; class Alphaproteobacteria; order Hyphomicrobiales; family Phyllobacteriaceae; genus Mesorhizobium; species Mesorhizobium sp. KR2-14. Next base: position 3,275 of record NZ_JBDZDR010000005.1, read on the forward strand.
CGGACTTTGCGCCACCCGCAGAACTGCCATCCAACACCCGCGTGCTGCGCTGCGACCAGCCCGGCTCCTATGCCGCACGCAACCTAGGCGCACAGCACGCGCGCGGCGCTTGGCTGATCTTCACCGATGCAGATTGTTTGCCGGCTGCCAACTGGCTGGAGAAGCACGGTGCGTTTGCAGCGCGGCAGGCGGCGGGGACTCTGGTGGCGGGCGCGGTCAATATCGTCAGCCGGTCTCCGAAGCCAAGCGCCTGGGAGATCTACGACATCGTCAAGGGGATTCCGCAGGAGCAATACGTGCGGCGCGGCTACGCTGCCACCGCCAATCTCGCCGTGCCGAAGGCTATATTTGAGATGCTCGGCGGCTTCGATGGCAGCCGGTTTTCGGGTGGGGATGCCGATCTCTGCCGGCGCGCGGGCCGCGCCGGTCATGATATAGCGTTTGCGAAAGAGGCGCGTGTCGATCACCGCTCCCGGACGACATGGGAGGAAATCGCCACCAAGGCACGCCGGATCAAGGGCGGTCAGCTTGCCAGCGGTTCAGCGGGGCGCCGCCGCATCTGGCTCATCGGCACGATCAATCCGCCAGTGGCGGGTGCCTGGAGCTTTCTCAAGTCCACTCCCCATCCGCTTCGTCACCGGCTTGTCGCTATTCTGGTCCTGTTTCGCGTCTGGATTGTCGGGCTTCGGGAGGCCGTGCGCCTGAAGGCAGGCGGCATGGCGGAGCGCCGATGATTTCGCTTGCAGCGCAGCGCCAGGGCCTGTCCGGGCCGCAACCGTCCCCTGCCGCAAAGCGGTAGTCTTCATCCACGAATGATCCCGATCACCAGAGAAGATGCAAGAATTTCTGAAAGACATCGAGCCCTTCTTTTACGGGAAAGGGATGAGGGAAAAGATCGGCCGGCGGATTTGGAGCGCCTACAACCGCCTGCCGGTAAGCGCGAGGGCAGCCATACCTCGGACGGCGAAAAGATGGCTCCAGAAACGGATAGGGTCCGTCGCAAACGCATCTCCGCTAGTCAAGGCATTCGACGACAAGCTGTGGGGCGGTTTTTCTCGCTCGGCCTTGATCGATCTCGCCACGATCAAGGCGAACGAAGCACTGCCTGCCGCGGACAGAGCAGAAGCGTGCTACAGCTTGGCGCGCTGGCATGCCGTGCAGGGCGATTTCTCTGCCGCGCTCAAGGAAATGGAAGATCGCCGCGCAATCAATCTGAGGATCGCGCACCAGAAGCGCCAATTCATGCTGGAGGCGCTTTTCTTGTGCCGGCTTGGGCGCGCGGAAGAGGCGCGTGCGCTTATTGAGCGCTACTATGCTGGGAAGTCATTCGATACTTCAGTGCAGCTTATGCTTGCCAACACCTGGAACCCCGCCGTCACTGGAGTGCGCACGGCGGAGAGCGAAGCCAAGGTGCTGGAGTACATCAACGCCGTTTATCGCCATTTCGGTCTCGCCGAAATCGAAAAGCGCGACCCCAATGGGGCCCTTTCCATCGACAACTTGCGCGGAAAGCACGTCAAGAAGCACTTCGACCCCGGCAACAAGGTGACGGTGATCGTTCCGGCCTACAATGCCGAGGGGACGATTTTGACGGCGCTGACGAGCCTTGCCGAGCAAAGCTGGCAGAACCTCGAAGTCCTGGTGGTTGACGATTGCAGCACGGACAATACCGCTGCGGTGGTGGAGGCGTTTTGCAAAACGGACGAACGCTTCCGGCTCATCCGACAGACGGTGAATGGTGGAAGCTACACCTGCCGGAATCGCGCATTGGAAGAGGCACGTGGAGCGTATATCACCATCCATGATTCGGACGATTTTGCTCATCCCGACAGGATATTCAGTCATATCAGGCATGCCGAGACCAGTAATATTCGGTACAACCTGTCAAAGTGGGGCAGGGTACTATCGGACTTGACGTTTGTTGGTGTTTGGATGCCCCGTGAAGATCTAACGAATCCGAATATGGGTTCTTTTTTTGTTCATCGCGGCATCTTTGAGATGGTCGGCGGATGGGACGACGTAAGGGTGTCTGGCGATAGAGAATTTGTCCGTCGCGTGGAAGCATTCTGCGGTGGCAGGAATAGAGATATGGTGGCCGATGGCTGCCCATTAGTATTTGGAAGAGTGTCGGAAACGTCGCTTACACAGAGTAAGGATACGAGTCTTTCTACCATATACAACGGCGTCAGGAGAGAGTATCACGAAGCTACTGATTACGTTCACGAAAACTATTCTGTGCATGAAATTAGAAGCCTTCGCGCTAGAAAAATCCCACGTCCAAGCATCATCGACGTCGGAGGGCATATTCCTCGGTTCGATATTTTATTCATCGGCGACTGGAATATGAAAGGCGGGACATTTCACTCGGCGTTTCATATGGCGAAAGCTGCTGGCCTGGACGGAATGAAAATCGGGGTTCTGCACTATTGTCGCTATGATTTGGACGTTGCTCGCCCGCTGTCGCATGACGTTCGCGCCGTCTTCTATAACAACAACATCACGATTATTTCTCCTGGTGAGAAGGTCGTTGCAGACAATGTCGTCATTACATATCCCGCTATGCTCCAACACCTCTTGGATAGATTTCCTAGTATCAAGCATGAGAAGCTTTTTGTGGTCGTCAATCAGATGGGCGAACGCGACACGAAAGGTGACGACGTGGCGTATGATCCCGTCCGCGTGCGAGAGCATCTCGTGGAGTACTTTGGACATGAGGGAGATTGGGTGCCCATCTCGAACAGGGTGCGCAAGATCATGGAGGAAGACCCGCGCTACCCGCAGCCTCACAAGAATACGTGGACACCTATGGTCGACGTCGACGAATGGATGATCGGCCGGCCCCGCTGGCGCGGGAAGGAACGCGACCTGCCAGTGATCGGACGCCATGGGCGTGACCATCCTCTGAAATGGCCTGGCAACCGCACTTCGCTTCTCGATGCCTATTGCGCCGACAAGCCATGCAAATTGCGCTTTCTTGGCGGAGCAAGACATGCCGAAAAGCTGGCTGGACGACGGCCCGCGAACTGGCAGGTGGACCCTTTCGGCTCTCGCGACGTGAAGGAATTTTTGGTCGACCTCGACTTCTTCATCCACTATCCGCATGAAGACTACATCGAGGAGTTCGGACGCGCGCCGATGGAGGCGATGGCGATCGGTGTCCCGGTGATCCTGCCCCCTGTCTTCAGGGGAACGTTCGGCGAGGCGGCACTATATGCCGAGCCGGCAGACGTCTGGCCGCTCATTGAAAAGTTGTGGGCGGACGAAAAGAAGTGGTTGGACCGGCTCGAGGCAGGGCGCGACTTCGTGAAAAAGAACTGCTCCTACGATGCCTTTCCGCCACGATTGCAGTAGGCAAGCATATGTGCGGCAGGTTCATGAGGCATCTAAGAGTGCTGATGTATGTGACGCACGGCTCTTGCTGATGCCAACTGCTGCAAAAAGGGAAGGGCGGGGGCAAATCCGGTAACCCATCCAAGAAGCAGCAGAAGCCAGAGTGTCGACAATGCTTCAATCCAGCCTCACCGCGTGGAGTATTGCCAGGAGAGTTGCCTGGGAGAGCAGTAGATGACAGTTGACCTCTTCAGCCAATCCGGGGATCTTGTCCGCTGGATTTTCAATGTCATCCGGCAGTTCTTTCGCGTTGCCTGGTGGAACACCTTTCTCGTCGTCACCTATTCGGTGATCGCGCGGGTTGCGCGCATGCTTGCCTTTCTGCTGCCGCTGAAGGTCATCCTGCTGGCGGGGTCGGGGCGCGTGCCGAGCTATTTCCGGCCGTTCCTTGCTCCCGACCAAAAGGACCAAGGGGTGATCGTGCTGTCGGTCGCCGCCTGCGTCTTCTATCTGCTCACGCTGCTGCTCGACGCCCGCGTGACACGGCTTTCGGAAAAGGGCAGCCGCGATCTGCTCGCGGCGTCCGGGGTCATGGCGGTGGTCAGCAATCAGCGTGCGGAGGCGCAAGGCTTCTATGCGCGCTTCACCCAGATTGCCGCGCGCGTGCTGTTCGCGCTTGCCGGTTTGCTTTGCCTGGCGGTGCTGGCGCCGGCGCCCTTTGCCTTTCTTCTCGGCCTTTTCCTCTGCTTTTTCGTCTTGACCGCCTGGATTTTGCACGGCGTGACGCCGCTCAGGCGCAACAGGATCTCCGATTTCATCACCGACAGGCTTGGCAACTATCTCAACATCCTGTCGTCAATCGCCTTCCTTTCCACTTTCCTGGTCATTCTGTCGCCCTTCGTCACCGATAGCGGCGGAAACATACTGGTCGCGATCGTCTCCTTCGTCCTGCTGCGACAGGTGTTGAGCGCCCTGACGGATTCGATCAAGGGTGCGGTTTCGCTCGTCAAGCAAAGGCATCTGATCGACACGCTGGTGTTTCCGGACCACCGGCTCCAGTCTGCCGAACCCAAGGACCAGCGCACCTTGCGCGGTGTTTTTGGCCGGCAGGAACGGGAACAGGTGTTTGCCGAAGAACTCGCCGGCATGCTCGGTGCCGATGCGAAGCTGCGGATCGAATGGTGCGATCCCGCCATTCGCGGCACGGCGGAGTTTTCGGTCGCTGCGCAGATGGAGGGAGCGCCCGCGCGCCATCTGAGAATCCAGGCGTTTGCGCCCCGGCACCTGCGCATGCTGGAGAACGAGGATCTCCTGTTTCGTCATGTCGACCGGAAGGCCGTGTGGGCGGCGCCGGTTTTGAAGCGCTTCTCCCACGGCGATTACAACTGCGTGGTGCGCGACGCCGGTGCCGGTGCAAATCCGTCGGCTGACGAGTGGCGCGCGCTCCAGGTGGATTTCCTGGCCAATCTATGGTGCCTCGAACCGCCGCCCGCCCTGGTCAGGATCTATTCTTCCTCGCACCGTTTCCTGCATGAGCGCCTGACCGAAGAATTCGTGTCGCGAATGGATATTGCGGTCGACACGGATGAAGAAGCCGAGGCCTTGGGGCGGTTCCAGGATGCCCTGCCTGCGATGCGCGATCTGGTTGGAAAAGTACCATTGCGCCTGGTCAATCCCGACTTCGCACGCGAGCAGACGGTGGCGCGGGCAGATGGAGGCTACGATGTGCTGGAATGGGGACAGTGGTCGCTTGCGCCCATCGGCACGGCCTTGACGTCGTGGCTTGCGGACGACAGGGAGCTTGACGCCCTGCTCGAGGAGGTGCGCCGGCGCCGGCCCGGCATGCTCGATGAACCGCTGACCGCCGCCCAGCTGCAACTGGTCAGGAACTGCGATCGGCTGGAGCGCGCCATCCTGCGGGGCACGATGAAGGCAGCCTTGCAGCTTGCCGTGCAGGCGACGAGCGATCTCGAAGCGATCGCTGGAAATGCAGGCAAGGCAGAAGAGACCAAAAGCCCGCTCCAGATGGCGACCGGCCAAGCATAGAGGCCCCCAGCCGCTCGGCCAGCCTGAGCAGCGCGATCATGACGACGTTGATCAGCACATGGTCAACCCGCTCGCTGTGGTATCGGCAGCGGGCAAAGCCCAATTTTGAGGCGGGCACTGGCAGTTTCCAAAGCATTGATGTGATCAATGTTCGTTATTCAATGCGCGGGGGTTTATGCCGGCGCCAATCTCCCGAAGAATAGGGGCTGGCTGGGGACCGGCGCAGTTGAACCCGTTGGTCGATTGGAGGAGATTGGGGATGATCGGAGAAAAAACAGCGGAAGTGCGCGCTTTCTGGGAGCGCCAGCGAACGGCGCTGGGCATCGAAACCGAGTTGTACCATGCCAGCACCTTCGCCGATGTGAGGTTCGCCACCTACCACGATGAACTTCTGGGCCTGGTCACCGCCGGCAAGAAGCGAGCCACGGCTCATCTGGATCTGGATTTCGAGCGCAACAACATTCGCCGCCGCGACATCGGCGACTATTGGGTCGTGCTCAATACCGTCTCCGAACCGCGCTTCCTGATCCGCATTACCGATGTGGATGTCAGACCCTTCGATAAGGTCGAGCAGTCGTTCGCCGAGCGCGAAGGGGAGGGCGACAGCAGCCTGGCCTACTGGGCGAAAGTTCACCGCGAATATTTCGAGCTTCAATGCGCCGAATGGGGTGTCCCCTGGCGCGAGAACCTGGCCACCGTTTGTGAAGGGTTCGAGCTTCTTGCCACCGCTTGATCCGAGCTGCGCAGCCACCGAGGTCTCAGAAGCGGCGGGCCGCTGGCCGGCGCTTGTTTTCGCATCGGCTGGTCGGCGCGGTCGAGATCCCGGATGTCCATGCGCCTGATTTGGGAAGCTACGCCCTTCGGAAGGATTGACGCCCTGTGCCAATTTCCGCACCCTTCCGGCAAAGGGGAACGATCAAGCTATCGACTATTGTGATGATCTGGTGATTGCCCGCCGTGAGCTTGCCGGGCTGAACCAACCCCGATCGTCAGTGGTCTGCAACACAATGGCTCGGGGCCATTCGGGACGTTGGTCGGGGGGAGGCGATGGATCAGAGCGGGTCGCCAAGGAATGCAGTTTCTGAAGGCAGCGCGCCGGGAATTTTCCTGTCCATCGCGCTGCTTACGCTTTCGCTGTCAGCGCTCGTGCAGTTCCTGTGGCAAGGAACGGTGCTGTTCATGCGCGAGGCCGGACAGCCCTCGCAACTTATCGGGCTGGTCTACCTGGCCGGCTTTCCGTGGCTGCTTCGGTTCTTATGGGCGCCGCTCATCGACCGCTACGGCAGCCGGCGTTGGGGCCACTTCCGAAGCTGGATCATCGCCACGCAAATCGCCATCACCTTCGGCCTCCTGTTCCTGACCGCCGTCGATCCGCTGGCCTCGCCCTATGCCCTCCTGGCGCTGCTTGCCGTTCTCAGTGCGATCATGGGCACGCAGCAGTCGGCGATCCTGGGCCTGATGGCGGCACGGCTTGCCGAGAAAGACAGGTCCAAGGGAATGACGGTAAAGGCGACCGCCTTCGCTGCCGCCGGCGTCTTGATGGGGGCCGGCATCCTCTACTGGCTCGGCGACTATGGCTGGACGATCACCACTGCAGCGATTTTCGTGTTCGGGCTGTTCGGCCTGGCCGTATTGCTGCCACTGAAGCTCGACGCAGGTAACGCTCCACCCCCATCGTCTGTCAACCTGCGGAACCAGTTCGCTGTCCTCTGGCGCCCCGGACCACGCCGCCTGCTTCTCATTTCGCTCGGGGTCAATGGGGCCGTTGCCACGACCTACGGTCTGCAGTCCATCATGCTCATCGATGCAGGCTTGGCCGTCTCGCAGGCGGCGCTGATCACGATGGTCGTCGCGGCCGCTGTCGGCGCGTTCGGAGCGCTCTCCGCTCGCTATCTCGTCGAGCGCTTCGGAGGCTACATGGCAGCCGGCGTTCTGGGCCTGGTTCTCGGCGCATCTTGTCTTGGGTTTGCAACACTGCTTGCAAGGGCCCTGGACAAGAACGCCGTCGTCGCGCTCGTCCTCGTGATCAGCTTCCTGAGTTTCGGCCTCATTCCGGCTACCAAGAGCATCCTGCTCGGCTACTGCTCCGAGGGGCGCAAGGCTACCGATGTCTCGGTGTTCTCCGGGGTCGAGGCGCTTGCCTTCATGGTTATGGTAACCGGGTCGAGCGCGGTCGCCGATCTCATCGGCTTCGCGCCGATCGTGGCGGCTGCCGGATGTGTCTCGATAATGGGTGGGATGTTCGCGTTGCGGCAACGACGGGAGACCGTTCCTTTGCGCGCCGCGGCTTCAGCAGCCTAGCTTCGGAGGCGCGCGAAGAAAGGCTGGCGGGAACATCATTTCAGGGTCAGGGTTCCTATTCATTCGGAGAATCCGCAATGACCAGAAAGCAAGATGAACGAACCCCCGAGCAGGAGCGCTCCGACATTGATGCAGGCCGAAGGGGCGACAAGACTCCCGGCTTCGATCCCGCTGCGGCTCCCATGGAAACGGATGCCGAGGCGGCCAATACCCACACCGAGCCCTCGGCGGTTCATGGTTCCGAGCCGTCGCGTTTCAGGAATGCGGCGACTTTCGCCAACGCGATGCGGCCGATGGATGGTGTGCCGAAGCCCGGAAGCAACAGCGCGCTGCTTGTCATTGCTGCCATTGCCCTGCTCGCCATCGTCGCCATCGTCGCGACAGCGATGCTGCTACACTGAGACCTGCCTCGGTGGCACTCTGGCTTCGGGAGAAAAGCAACCGAGCTGCTCCGGATGCTGTGAGAGATAGTCCCGCATCATCGCGCTCCTGTTATGGCCAGCAGATTACGCATGCCTGCTCGCAAGCGCCATTGGTGTTGCTTACGGCAAGCGCTGCCATCACCACGTCGAGCGCGGCCGCGACACGCGGAAATGAAGAGCAATTCCCGTTTTTGTCGGTTAATCCGTCGATTTCATGGGATTGAATGGCGCGCCCGAAAGGACACACGTAATCGTCCCAAGACGGCCTCCCAACCATCTGAAATAGTTGCACTTTCATCGTCTCTGCCTACTCTCGCCCGAACGTCACGATGCTGTGGGCTGGAAACAGTGTCCTAACGATTATCTCGCGCGAGAGGGGGGATTACTCTGCCACGCTATTCATCTGTTCCATTTACGCGTTTGAGGACAAAGGGCGGAACGTACATTTTTAGGTACCAAGTTCCAGACGACGTTCACCAGAAGTTGTTGGAGGCAGGTCACGACAGCGCCCATCGAACCTTAGTATTTTCTTTGAAAACCTGCGATCCGAGTGTAGCTCGTGCTCGCGCTCTTCGAGCCGCCGCCGATACGCTAACGCTGGTAAACCTGATCAGGTCTGGGGATAACTCCCTCGGACTTAAGCTTGATCCGAGGTGCTATCAGCAAGACGGTCCGTCAACCGCAGTTCACGATTCGCTGCACCGCCGTCCTACTCGCAAGCAGGGCAAGTCTCCCGGAAACGCTGGCAAACCCCTCTCTGGGGCAGTGCCCCGCAAACGCGGACCACGCCAGACGCTAATTTGGGTCTATGAGCATGTTTACCTGCCGCGCCGGGTCGAGCGGAAGGGAGTTCCGCCGAGAAGGCGGTCAAGGCTGGACATAGAGGCTGCGATCCGCCGATTTGTGACAAGCATCGGCGACAAGGAAGTCCAAGACATCTCTCGCCAGGATGCGGAGCGTTTCGTGCGTGCCCTCGACCTGCCATCAATCGGCACGAGGAAGAAGGTAATCGGGGTCCTCTCCACCGTCTGTAACGCTGCCCTAGAGCGCGAACTGATCGCGAGAAACCCCTTCCGGGGACTTGGACCGGACAGGTATGCCGTAATGGCGGACCGAAAGAGCTATAAGCGGTTCGATGCGGATCAACTGACGCGCCTCTTCGACCGAACAGAGCGGAAAGAAACCGCCATGCTATGGGTGCCGCGTCTGCTGCTCCTCACGGGCGCAAGGCTTGAGGAGATGGCTCAACTCCGGGCAGAGTGGATCACGACTCGGGATGGAGTTCCCGTGATCGACCTTCACGAAGCCCAAGTTAAAAGCCCGCACAATCTCCGATACATCCCCCTGCATCGGCACTTAATCGACCTTGGATTGCTGGAGTACGTCGCTGCCTGCGAGGATCGTCTCTTTCCGCGACTCCGATATCGGTCAACGGCGGAGCGTTGGGGCGGCTCGCCTAGCACGAGACTCAACCGTGAGATCGATGAAGCTCTAGGCAAAAGCAGGACTCTCACCGTCCACAGCCTACGGAAAACTTTCGAGCACGCCGCCTATGTCGTAGGCATCCAGAAGCCAACCTTCAATGCTATCACGGGCCATAAGCCGGGCGACATTTCCGAGGAACACTACCTGCATTTGAAGGATGACGTAATCTTCCTCAAAAAGCAGATCGACCTGCTCGATTTCTCGTTCCTGTTCGCTGGAATGCGATCACCGTCAGCCCCTCTTTTGGCAGATTAGGGAGGAAGGCTGGTTGTGTATCTGACAATCCAACCTCTCCACAGTGCGTGTGACATGACGGGTCGCCTACGCGTTATTGGCCCGTGCGATGACACGGGTCCTCACACGTATACCCGTTCAGTTTTGGTGGATGATTCATTGTTGCTGGTTTCCGCTCGGGTCGCGATGATGCTGAAATATGAGCCTGCATTAGGTTTGGTCTCTTCGGCCCCGATGCTCAAGGGTCATCTCCGACAGACCTTAAGCAATTTTTTCCAAGGCAAGTTCGAAGCGCCCATAAGATCACGCTCCGGTGCTTTCGAGCCGATGATCTTGAACGAGTGGCCTCTACCCAAGGCAGTAAAGAAAAAGTGGTTTGTCGGAACAATAGTTACAAATTCATTATAGGCCCCCTCGGCCTCATTCGGGATGGACACGATGCTTCCCTTTAGCGTTACATTGTCGAATTCTGTTACATTATTTGAGAACTCAACCTCTAGGGTCGTCCGCTTCCGCATTTTCGATTTTGCGATCCCGTCAACGTCAGTAAGGGCGACTTTAATGCCCCCTGGGGCACAACTCAGATGTATGATGTTGTAGTCCGTTTCCGGAACGCCGAGGATTGCGGTCCGCTGGTCCGGCAGATAGGTCCAATCCAGGATGTCGTTCTGGTCGGTTTCGACTGCCAACGCCGGGCCACTAGCCACCAAAAGGATAGCCAGGAAGTTCGCTTTCAACATCTTCATCTCCATTGACGTACTGTTCTGTAGCTTGGACACTGTTTCCAGCCCACAGCATCGTGACGTTCGGGCGAGAGTAGGCAGAGACGATGAAAGTGCAACTATTTCAGATGGTTGGGAGGCCGTCTTGGGACGATTACGTGTGTCCTTTCGGGCGCGCCATTCCTTGATATTCCACGAACATTTCTGGTTTTAGGACCCTTTTCGGGCCTACGTTAGGACACCCCTTTCGGACACATTTTTTTGGGGGCTGCTGGGTAGGCGAAGCCGGATCGCACCCGTTTGTACGAATCGGTCGATGGCTGCCGAACCCGCGATTCCCGGCTTGCCTCACCGGGGACGCCCTCGCGGTGTGTCCGCAGCGTGTCTGAGGGGCGCGGTTCCCGCGCCAACAGGAAGGTGGGATTTTCGACGTAACCGAGAAGGCAATAGGTCTTTGATCTGCTGGTCCCGATCAGGACCTGTCCACCCCATAAATTTTCATCAGTAAACCGGCCTGTTGGGAGCCGAGGGCCTCGGCCTCGGCGGGAGACAGCCGGTTCCTCGAACGAGTGCGAGCCTGTCGAGTACTCGGTCGGGGAGCAAGAACTCCATCATCTTGCCTCCGGGACCGACGCCAAGGCGTCGCCCCCAACGATTGGGACGACGAGCCGTGCGGCTGCGGGCCTCGCCCAAGGGCTCGCGTCCTCGCCTTCGGTCCTCGCCCCAATCGACTTCGATTCCTCGGTCTGAAGTTCGTCCTGATAATTGTGTCCGCAGGAATAATATAGATATCAGGTACGCAGCGGACGTATTATGAAGAATGTAATTTTTATGGAATTAATTTGAGTGATCAAAGTTAAAGTTCTCACAGGTATGCCCGGATCGGGCAAGGCAAGGAAGATGATCGGTGATATAGCGTCGTTTAAAGGCCGGTATGTATTTGCAACCAGCCGCATTGATCTGATCAACGAACGCATTGACGACCTAAGGCGGCAGGCTGCGGCAGCCGGGACCAGTCCAACGATCCACCCGATCCATGGCGAGACCGGCAGCCGCCTGCCCGTGTTGGCCGAGATCGAGGCTGCGGCCAGCCTGCACCAGCATGAGGAGCACGTCGTCGTGCTCATCACTCATGAGGGCATGATGGGGGCGAACCTCGACGGCTTCGCCGGGTGGCACATCTTGATCGACGAGACCCCGGCAGCGGTTACCTCGAATACGTTGAGGGTGAGCTTGTCTTCTGGATATCGTTCATCGGCAAGAAACCAATTCACGATCTCCCGTCTTCGATCATTGTCATCGCAGCCGTAATAGGCACCCAACCCCATGTTGCAGATGCTACAGCAGGGTACCATTTTGCATTGACCGAAGTGTTCCCGGATCGCCTTTTGGGTGACCAGTCCACCATCCGCGAACCTGTGCAGAACGTAAACGGGCGGTTGGTGATCATACTTCCCGTCACTAGGCATTCCGCAATAGATGCATCTATTACCTTCGACGGTTTCATAGACGCGCTCAAAACGCTTTTCAGCAGCGCGCCTGTTGTACCTTTCCTTGACGCGATTCATCAGCCGCTGGACTCTGTCGATCTCGGATCATGCGCTTCATGCTACGAGCTATAATTAAAAGAACTCGTAAGCAGATCAGATAAACTTCCACTCGTAGCGTTCAACAATGCCCCCGGCATCGCCGCGATGATCGCATGTGAGAAGAAGTTCGAGCAGTTGGGCTTGGGCAATTGACGTTCGGCAACCCATCGTGAGAGATAACGGGCATTGAAGCCAACCCGCCGCGCCAAAGAGAAAGGACGCATCAGTAAAATAACACGAGGCAGTTTTTGCTTTTAAAATTATTTCATCTAAGCGTGCATTAGTAGACTTTGTAAATAGCCGCGTTTTATCCGGCTAATATTTTAAAATATTTATTTAAATTATAAAAGACATTTGAGAGAACGGAAATGAATAAATCTAACAAGATAGCGAGCAACCAGAATTCATTGGCGCTCCGGAAGGCAATTAAGATTTCGCCCGAAAACCGGCAGGCAATCGAAGAGGCGCTTGAAAAAGTGAATGGCCGGGCTTGGCAGCATTGCTTCGACCGCTACTCGGAAATTGAGACGATTGTGGCGGAAGCCGAGGAGTGGCTGACCGACAAATTGCCGAAGAAGCTGTGGAAGGGAACGCAGTACGAGCAACAGTCAGGACGGGTGCTCGCCAAGGCGTACAAATACGCCGCTCGCACGACGACCGTTCGGATCGAGCGCCGCACCTCGGGATGGTTCCTGTGCAAAATCACACCGAGTACGCTTTGGCCCGATAGCCACCCTGTCGAGAACGTATATCTCACGAAGGCGCAGTCCGATGAATTCCTGCGGCGGGTCCAGACCCAATATGGTGTCATCGAGGAAGAGCAGCCGGTTGCGCAAGCGGCCTAAATAGCCCCTGGGGGCGGCACGCCGCCCCTTCAGATCGAAGCGCTCATCTCCCAGGCTCGCGCTGAAGATAGCTCAAGATGAGGGCACTGGCTCCTTCGGGATCGATGTCGCAGCCCTAAACTCCTGCCACCAGATACGGCTCATCGAGGGAACTTCCAGATTTCCCCTGACCTGCTTGCCTGAAAACCAAATTCCAGCGATGCGTTCCCGCACATACCCACGATTCGCACGAATTAATTGATCCAAAACGTTATGGACTTTCCCTCATTCATCCGCGAAGCGCGGACCTCTTCCGGCCTTACCCAGACCGAACTCGCACGAAAGGCAGGAGTCAGCCTCCACGCGATCTGGGAGATCGAGAGCCGAGGCAATGGCACCGTCGCTCTGCTTGCTTCCGTTTGTGCCGCACTCGATCTGCGTTTCGCGGGGCTCCCGCGAGGAAACACCTTTGCGGAACGGGTTAAAATATTGCGCTCCCGGCGTGGTTGGAGCCAGGAACGCCTTGCTGAACGGGCGGGCGCGTTCGGGGGCAACGACCTCCTCGACCTCGAAGCACACCTTCTCCTCGAACCATGCCTGCGTGGCCTTGTAGCCGAGACTGTGGAGGTAGCCCGCGCCCGCGATGGTCACGCTCTTGAAGGCCGCGAGTTCGGCGGGCGTCCACGCCGACCACCACATCAGGCGACGGGCGCTCCCCTTCACCTTTGCCCAGTCGTCGATGTCCACGTAGACGCCCTGAGAGGAGCGCGCCCGCTTGTCGAGGGTGGCAAGGCCCTTGAGGAACTCGTCCTTGATGATGGCGTCAGGACGAGCCGCGACCACCCGGTCCCGTCGAGGGGGACGAGATCATAGGCGGCTTCGAGATAGGTGGCCGTGGCGGGCACCGCGAACGTGTTCGACGTGACGGCTGCCGGGGTCTCGTCGATGAAGATGTGCCACCCGACGAAGCCGTCGAGGTTTGCCGCCATCATGCCCTCGTGTGTGATCAGCACGACGACATGCTCCTCGTGCTGGTACAGGTGGGGCGCATCCGCGATCTCGACGGGCACAGGCAGGCGGCTGCCGGTCTCGCCATGAATCACACGGATCGTTGGACTGGTTCCGGCTGCCGCAGCCTGCCGCCTCAGGTCGTCAATGCGCTCGTTGATCAGATCAATCCGGCTGGTCGCAAATACATACCGGCCTTTGCGCGTTGCTATGTCCCCGATCATCTTCCTTGTCTTGCCCGATCCGGGCATACCTGTGAGAACTTTAACTTTGATCACTCAAATTAATTCCATAAAAATTACATTCTTCATAATACGTCCGCTGCGTACCTGATATCTATATTATTCCTGCGGACACAATTATCAGGACGAACTTCAGACCGAGGAATCGAAGTCGATTGGGGCGAGGACCGAAGGCGAGGACGCGAGCCCTTGGGCGAGGCCCGCAGCCGCACGGCTCGTCGTCCCAATCGTTGGGGGCGACGCCTTGGCGTCGGTCCCGGAGGCAAGATGATGAAGTCCTTGCTCCCCGACCGAGTACTCGACAGGCTCGCACTCGTTCGAGGAACCGGCTGTCTCCCGCCGAGGCCGAGGCCCTCGGCTCCCAACAGGCCGGTTTACTGATGAAAATTTATGGGGTGGACAGGTCCTGATCGGGACCAGCAGATCAAAGACCTATTGCCTTCTCGGTTACGTCGAAAATCCCACCTTCCTGTTGGCGCGGGAACCGCGCCCCTCAGACACGCTGCGGACACACCGCGAGGGCGTCCCCGGTGAGGCAAGCCGGGAATCGCGGGTTCGGCAGCCATCGACCGATTCGTACAAACGGGTGCGATCCGGCTTCGCCTACCCAGCAGCCCCCAAAAAAATGTGTCCGAAAGGGGTGTCCTAACGTAGGCCCGAAAAGGGTCCTAAAACCAGAAATGTTCGTGGAATATCAAGGAATGGCGCGCCCGAAAGGATTCGAACCTCTGACCCCCAGATTCGTAGTCTGGTGCTCTATCCAGCTGAGCTACGGGCGCGCAATTGATCGCTTTTCGGCGATCGCCGCTGACCGGCGTTTGTTCCGGTCGCGAAGAGATGGTGCTAACTAGCGGCTGAAACGAGGAAATGCAAGCACCGTCCGAAAAACTTTTTGCTTGCCCACAAATGTTGCCGGGCAGTCCCGATGGTGGCGGCCCGAGACGCCTTTCAGGCAGAAATGTCGGAGTTCTTGGCGTCGCAAGGGCCATGGGCATCACGTCGGCGCGGTTTCGCAAATGTCGCGCCCTTGCGGTGCATGCCTGGGCGGCGGCGCCGAATCGCTGCATTGGATGGCCGATGGCTGTCAGATCGAGCCGGGCAGCGGGCTGCATTGACCGCGCGGATGCAGCGATTCGTCATGCGCCCTTTTCTCACCGCAGTTTCAGGCGCCAGCCGGGCCGGACAGCGGGCTGCCAGGCCGCCGGGATGCAGCGATTCGCCATGCCTTCATGCTCGAGCGGCCGTTTCGGGCGCCGGCCGGCCGGTCAAGAGCCGAATCACCCGGCTGCGGAGCTGCGGAGAGGGAAACGCGCCATGGAGGCTGCCGGCGCTGCCCGCGCCTGCCTTCACGCCGGGCGGCGCAAGCTGCGCGCCTCTTCCAGGCGCACGGGCTGGTCGGGAATGGCGATCGAGAACACCGTGCGTCCGCCTACGCTTTCCACCAGCTCCAGCGCGCCGCCATGGGCCCGCACCAGCTCATAGGCGATCGCCAGGCCCAGCCCCGTGCCTCCGCTGCGGGCCGAGCCGCGGAAGGCTGAAAACAGGTTTTCGCGCGCCTTTTGCGGCAGGCCGGGGCCGGTATCGGCCACCAGGATGCGGCTGACGCTGCCGTTGCGCTCGGCCGAAATGGTCAGCCGCTTGACGATGGCGCCTTCGCTGTCGGCGGCCATGGCCTGCACGGAATTGCGGCACAGATTGGTGAGCACGCGCACCAGCTGCTCCGAATCGGCGTCGATCTCGAAGTCCGGGTCCACCGCATTGACGAATTCCACGTCGCCGCCAGGCTCGATGCCCAGAAGCCCCTGCACGTCCTCCACTGTCTGGCGCAGCCGCAGGCGCCGGCGAGAGGGCGGCGCTTCCTGCGTGCGGCCATAGGTGAGGACCCCTTCCGAATAGGAGACGGCGCGATTGAGCGCCCGCACCAGCTTTGGCACCAGCGCCTGCACCGTGGGGTCCTTGACCAGGCCGAGGCGATCCGACATCAGCTGCGCGGAGGCCAGGATGTTGCGCATGTCGTGATTGATCTTGGACACGGCAAGGCCGAGATCGGCAAGGTGCTTCTGCTCGCTCAGCGTCTTTTGCAGGCGCTGCTGCATGCCGGCGAGTTCCCGCTCGGCCACGCCGATCTCGTCGGCGCGGCCTTCGGCCACGATCACGCGTGCGGGGTCGTCGGGTGCCTGCGAGAAATCGAGCATGGATCGCGTCATGTCGCGGATCGGGCGGATCATGATGCGGTTGATGGCATAGAAGACTGCAGTTGCCGTAAACAGCGAGATCAGCAGCGACAGCAACGCGACGTTTCGCGAATAGATCAGCATCGCCTTGCGCAGCATGTCGTCGGGAATGATGAGCTGGAATTCCTTGTCACTGTCGCCGACCGGCCCGAAGACGCGCAGCATGCGGTTGCCGCCGAAAAACAGTGTATCCAGCGCTGCACGCATGGCTTCCAGCGGCCTGGTGTGGGCGAGGTCGATATGCTCGTCCACCTGCGGCGGCATTTCCGAAACCACCAGCAGCCGCGACACGCCGCCGTCGCGCACGGCGATCGCCCTGGCGCCGATGGATTTCAGAACGTCGTCCTGCACCTGCCGCGGCAGATCGGGCGGATTGTTCTGGATGAGCAGCAGCGAAACGGTGGCAGCGGTGCCGAGACGCGCCTCCAGCCAGCGCAGGCGGAAATTGGCCACCGAAGGCAGGAAGATCAGGACTTCGGCCGCAAGCACGAAAATGATCGTCAGCGCGACCAGCTTGGCCGAAAGCCCACGCGACAGGGGCACGGTGCGGGCCGCCTCCGTGCCGACATCGGTAACTGCATTGCCACTCATCTGGCGTTCGCTGCTCCAGGCGCCCTTCAGCCCAACATGCGCAGCAGGCCCACCACCCGGCGCACCAGCGCGTTGCGCGTCGTCGGGATAAAGTAGGCGACGGCGGCACGTTTGCCAATTTCGCTTATGGTGGGGTACGGCGCCACATAGCTGGCGATGTCGCGCGCCGTCATCTTTCGCGCCAGGGCCAGAGCCCAGAAATTGATCATCTCGCCGGCGTGCAGGCCGACGATGGAAACGCCGAGCAGCCGGCCCCTGCCGCTGGTCACGAGCTTGATGTGGCCGTCCGTGCGGTGCTCGGCATGGGCCCGGTCGTTCTCCGAATAGGGCCAGCGCAGAATGCGGATGGCCCGATATGCCCGCGCGGCTTCGGCCTCGCTCATGCCGACATGGGCGATTTCAGGGTCGGTGAAGGTCACGCGGGGAATGATGTCGCGCCTTTCGCTTGCCGGCAGCCGGAACAGTATGGACCGCACCACCAGGCCGGCGTGGTAGTTCGCGGCATGGGTGAACTGCAGCGAGCCGGCGGCGTCGCCCACGGCATAGATGCGGCGGTTGCTGCTGCGCAGCCGGGCATTGGTCTTGATGCCGTAGGCATCGTGCCTGACGCCGGCATTGTCGAGCCTCAGTTCGGCGACGTTTGCCGTGCGGCCGGTGGCCAGCAGTAGATGCGTGCCTTCCAGGATGCGGGGGCGTGCATCCGGCTGCAGGCGCAGCCGCACCCCGTGCCTGCCGCGCCTCTCCACCGCCGCGATACGGGTATGCTCCCGGATCTCCACGCCTTCGCTGCGCAGCCGCGCGAGCACGACGGCGGAAAGCTCCTTGTCCTCCTTGGCAAGCGCCTCGCCCGCCTCGACCACCGTCACCTGCGCGCCGAGCCGGCGATAGGCCTGCGCCATTTCGAGGCCGAAGGGGCCGGCGCCGATTACCAGCAGGTGTTCCGGCATTTCGGTGAGGTCGAAGATCGTTTCGTTGGTCAGGTAGTCGACGGCGTCAAGGCCGGGGATCGGCGGTATCAGCGGCGAGGAGCCGGTGGCGATGACGAAGCGGCGGGCGCAGATTTCCATGTCGCCGGCCATCAGCGTGCTCCGGTCCTTGAAGCGGCCCTCCGCCTTGACGACCTGCACGCCCAGCGCCGTGAAGCGCTCGGCGGAATCGTTGGGGGCGATCGCGGCGATGGTGTCGCGCAGGTGGCGATGCACGGCCGCGAAGTCGATCTCGGGCTCGGCTGCGCCAATGCCGAAGGGCTGGCCGCTGCGCATGGCCTGCGCCTGCCGCGCGGACGCAATCAGCGCCTTGGAAGGCACGCAGCCATAGTTCAGGCAGTCGCCGCCCATCTTCCCGCGCTCGACCAGCACGACGCTGACGCCGAAGGCCGCGGCGGCGGCCGCAACCGACAGCCCGCCCGAGCCGGCGCCGATGACGCAGATGTCCGGTGTCAGCGTCTTGGTCATTCTCCCGCCTGTTGCACGGAACGCGGATACGGGCAGGCGTCGTTGCGAAATGAATGTCAGAGGCGCGACGCCCATGCCCTTCTTACGACGGTGGCCAAGGCGGCGACAAGCGCAAGCGCGATGAAGGCAATGGTTATCTGCGGGGTGACCAGATCGCCCAGCGTCACCTGCTGGCCGGCGCTCTCCGCGGCCATCAGCACGCTGTCGCAGCCCTGGCCAAGCCAGGCATAGGCAAAGGCCGCCGGCATGATGCCGATGAAGGTGGCGGCGACATAGGTGCCCAGCCTGACATTGAACAGGGCAGGGGCGATGTTGACCATGAAGAAGGGAATGAACGGCGCAATCCGCAGCACCAGAAGATAGCCGAAGGCGTTTCGTTCGAACCCGGCGGAGAGTTTTTCGCCCAGCCCGCCCAGGCGCCGCCTGACGGAGGCGGTGCAGGCCGAGCGTGCCGCCAGGAAGATCGCCGTCGCGCCCACAGTCGCGCCGACAATGGCGAGCGCGCCGCCGAGAAGCCAGCCGAACAGGAACCCGCCAAAGATCGTCAGGATCGATGCAGCTGGAAACGAGAAGGCGACCGCGCCGATATAGATCGCCAGGAAGCCCAGCGGCGCCAGAACCGGGTTGTCGGCGGCGAAATCCTTCAGCACCTGTCGGCTTTCCGCCAGGTAGTCGAGCGACAGATAGTGCTGCCAGCCCAGCGCGTAGCCGATTACCAGACCGGCCGCGACGATTGCGAGCGGCGCAAATCGCCAGCGTCCCGGCGCGCCCTTGCCCGTGTCGCAATCTTCGATCATGTCTATCCTGGTCGCCTCTTTGCTAGAAGCCCGGCTGCCATCATGGTTCCGCACAGCGTGCCGCGGCAAGAGGCCAATTCGTTGTGTTCCTCAGTTGGGCAGCTTTGTGGACGGGTACAACTCGCTACCCGTCATATCACCCTGTGTTGAACATCTTGGCGAGGCTGGTCACCCGTTTGTGACTATGTTGCCAATGTTGACGGCACAAAAGCCGCCAATTGACTCACAGGGGGCATCTTTACTATAAGCCCGCTCACGCATGGGCCAACAAGTCCGGCGCGGTTTCGATTGCGTCCAAGACGAGGCTCGGCATAGCTCCTGTTACCGTGTGACAGAATTAAGAAGGGCCGCACACCGCGGTATTAAAATAAATGAAGCGTACTTATCAGCCGTCCAAACTCGTCCGCAAGCGCCGCCACGGCTTCCGTGCGCGCATGGCCACCACCGGCGGTCGTGCCGTCATCGCCGCACGCCGTAACCGCGGCCGCAAGCGGCTCTCCGCCTAAGCGAGAGACGAGACATTGCCGGATGCCGGCAAGACAGAATTTCCGTCTCCGCTGCGGCTTCGCAAGCGAGCAGAGTTTTTGGCCGTCCGGCGTGGCGAAAAGCGACGCGGGCGGCTTTTCCTCTTGGAAGTTCTGGACCGCGGCAACAATGATGCGCCGCGCGTCGGGTTCACAGTGACCAAGAAAGTTGGCAATGCGGTTGTCCGCAATCGCATTCGCCGCCGCCTCAAGGAGGCGGTTCGCGTCCATGCCGCAGGTGACATGATGCCCGGCAAGGACTATGTGATCGTGGGGCGGGAAGACGTTCTGACAGCCCCCTTCGAGCAGCTTGCTGCCGAAATCTCCCGAAGAATTCGCGGAACGCGTTAAGGGTTTTCGATGGAAAACAACCGGAATTTCTTAATCACGATCGCGCTTTCCGTGCTGATCCTGACGCTGTGGCAGGTGTTCTACATGAACCCCCGCGTCGAGAAGGAGCGCGAAGCAGCCCGCATCGAGGCCCAGCACGTCCAGGCCCAGAAGTCGACGCAACCCGGCGCGTCGGGTGAAATTCCGGCCCTGCCGCAGGGCGGCGTTCCCGGTGTGCCCGGCGCGGAAGGCACCGCGCCGCAAAGCCGCGAGCACGCCGTGGCTTCCGCCCAGCGCGTCAAGATCGACACGCCGAGCATTTCCGGCTCCATCAACCTCGCCGGCGCGCGCATCGACGACGTGCTGCTGAAGGACTACCACGTCACGGTCGAAAAGAATTCGCCCAATATCGACCTCTTGAACCCGTCGACGCTGCCGAACGGCTACTACGCCGAGATCGGCTTCGTCGGAAACGCCGAGACCGGCAGCGTTCCCGGGCCGGACACGGTCTGGACTGCGGAGCCCAACGCGGTGCTGACGCCCGCCACTCCGGTGACGCTGACCTACACCAACGACAAGGGCCTGACCTTCAAGCGCACCATCAGCGTCGACAACGACTACATGTTCACCGTCTCAGACACTGTGACCAATGGTGGCTCGGCGCCGGTTTCGCTTTCGAACTATGGCCGCGTCATCCGCTTCGACAAGCCGCTTGTGGCCAGCACCTATGTGCTGTTCGAGGGCCTCATCGGCGTGACCGGCGATGAAGGCCTGCACGAGATCAAGTACTCGTCGATCGAGAAGGACAAGCAGGTTGTTCCGGGCAAGTCGAACGACGGCTGGCTCGGCATCACCGACAAGTACTGGGCGGTGGCCATGGTGCCGTCGTCCAAGCAGCCCTTCCAGCCGCGCTTCAGCTATTTCGACGATGGCCGCCCACGCTACCAGTCTGACTTCATGAGCGACGCGGTGACCGTCGAGCCCGGCCAGTCGAGCACCGTCGAGACTCTGGTCTTTGCCGGCGCCAAGGAAGTGGCCAAGATCAATGCCTATGAAAAGGACCGCAACATCCGCCAGTTCGACCTGCTGATCGACTGGGGCTGGTTCTATTTCATAACCAAGCCGATGTTCTGGCTCATCGACAATCTCTACAAGATGCTCGGCAATTTCGGCCTGGCCATCCTCGCCACCACCGTTCTGGTGAAAGCCGTGTTCTTCCCGCTCGCCAACAAGTCCTATGCTTCGATGGCGAACATGAAGAAGGTGCAGCCGAAGATGATGGAAATCCGCGAGAAATACGCGGACGACAAGATGAAGCAGCAGCAGGCGATGATGGAGCTCTACAAGACGGAGAAGATCAATCCGCTTGCAGGCTGCTGGCCGGTCCTGGTGCAGATCCCGGTGTTCTTCGCGCTCTACAAGGTGCTCTACATCACCATCGAGATGCGCCATGCGCCGTTCTTCGGCTGGATCCACGACCTGGCCGCGCCCGATCCGACGTCGCTGTTCAACCTGTTCGGTCTTCTGCCCTATGCCGTGCCGGACTTCCTGCACATCGGCGTCTGGCCGCTGATCATGGGCGTCACCATGTTCCTGCAGATGCGCATGAACCCGACGCCGCCGGACCCGACGCAGGCGATGATCTTCACCTGGATGCCGATCATCTTCACCTTCATGCTGGCGTCGTTCCCTGCGGGCCTCGTCATCTACTGGGCCTGGAACAACACGCTGTCGATCATCCAGCAGGGCGTGATCATGAAGCGCCAGGGCGCCAAGATCGAGCTGTGGGACAACCTTGCGGGGATGTTCAAGAAGAAACCAAAGCCCGCCGAATAGCGGGCGCCCCGACCTCTCGAAAGCCCCGGCATCGCCCGGGGCTTTTTCGTTGCCGGCTATGGACGCGGGCGGTAGCGGCCGATAAACAGGAGCCTCTGCAGGAGTGGTTTCGATGATCAGCTAGGCAGGATCCGTTTCGTCGGGTGTCGGCACACCAGAGCGGATCGCATTCGTTTTCATCCCTTTGCGAAGCTTTTCACGACGGAACCTGCCCATGCATGGCCCCAATCCCGACATCAAGCACCCTATGCCCCTTCATCCGCGCGTCGGATTTCTGAAACCCCTGGTCGACGCCGAGAATATCGAGATCGGCGACTTCACCTATTACGACGACCCGGCCGGGCCGGAGCATTTCGTCGAGAAATGCATCCTCCATCATTATCCATTCATCGGCGACCGGCTGGTGATAGGCCGCTATTGCGCCATCGCCGAGGGCGCGAAATTCGTCATGAACGGCGCCAATCATGCCATGTCGGGCTTTTCGACCTATCCGTTCAACATCTTCGGCAGCGGCTGGGAAGAGGGCTTCGACCCGGCCACCTGGTCGCAGGAACTGCGCGGCGACACCGTGGTCGGCAACGATGTATGGATCGGCATGGAAGCACTGGTCATGCCCGGTGTCACAGTCGGCCATGGCGCGATCGTGGCGGCGCGGGCAGTGGTCAGTCGCGACGTGCCGCCCTATGCAATCGTCGCCGGCAACCCGGCCAAGGTGGTGAAGACCCGGTTCGATCCCGACACTGTGGAGCGCCTGCTGGCGGTGGCATGGTGGGACTGGCCGGTTGACAAGGTGACCCGCAACCTTGATGCCATACGCGGCGCCGACATATCCCGGCTGGAGCAAGCAGCGTGACCGAACAGACAGAATCCAGAACCCTGCCGCCCGTGGCGAGCAGCCTCTTCAACGCACCGTGGGTCTTCATCCGCGGCGTGCCGTCGATGAAGTTCCTGCCGCCTGAAGGCCCGCCGGAGATCGCGTTCGCCGGCCGCTCCAATGTCGGCAAGTCGTCGCTGATCAACGGGCTGGTGGGGCAGAAGGGGCTTGCGCGCACCTCCAACACGCCGGGCCGTACGCAGGAGCTGAACTATTTCGTGCCCGACGGATTCTCCGGCAAGGACGGCGACCTGCCGCCGATGGCGCTGGTCGACATGCCGGGCTACGGCTATGCCAAGGCGCCCAAGGACCAGGTGGATGCCTGGACGAAGCTGGTCTTCGACTATCTGCGCGGCCGCGTGACGCTGAAGCGCGTCTATGTGCTGATAGACTCGCGCCACGGCATCAAGAAGAACGACGAGGAGGTCTTGTCCCTGCTCGACAAGGCCGCGGTCTCCTACCAGATCGTGCTGACCAAGACCGACAAGATCAAGGCCGCGGGCGTGCCGCGGCTGATTGCAGAGACGCAGGAAAAGATCCGCAAGCGCCCGGCAGCCTTCCCGGCTATCATCGCCACCTCCTCGGAGAAGGGCGACGGCATGGAGGAACTGCGCGAGGCGATCGCGCTTGCCGTGCGCGGCGGCTGAGGCCGCGCGCACCTGTTCCCGGTTGTGGCGGCCGCCACGCAAGCGCGGCCGAAGTGCCATCGCGTCAAAGCGCTTCGGCGTGATTGTGACTCGCTCCGGCCAGCGGCGCGGGGCGCAGCAGCGGCGCACGCCGGTCGAGCCAACCCGAAAGCCGCTCCATCTGCGCCGCCAGCGACAACAGCGTCTCCTCGTCGCCGGGCCTCCCCGCCGCCTGTATGCCTAGCGGCAGGCCATCGGCGGTGACATGCACCGGCAGCGCGATCGAGGGCTGGCCGGAAACGTTCTGGATCGCCGGCCAGTGGGTGAACCAAAGGCTGTTGTCCAGAAGCTGGCCGAGCAGCGGCTTCAGCCGCAGCAGGCGCGTCAGCCGCAGTCTGTCGAGCATGTCCTCCAGAAACGCGTCCATGCCATTCGGGTCCATTGCTCCGCATTTGAGCGGCGGGTGTGCGATCAACGGCATCAGCACCGCATCATACCGGGCGGTTTCCGCAAACAGCTGCCGCGAGGCCGCCTGCAGGCGCTCGAGCCCGGCATAGATCTCGCCGGCTGACAGAAGCTCGCCATAGCGGGCCAGCACGCGCGTGGCGCGCTCGACTTCGCCGGAAACCGGCCGCCCGGTGCGCTGGGCTGCGCCAGCCAAGGTGCCGGCTACCGCGGACGCGACGGTTCTGGCGAAATCGCCGATGAAGTCGCGACCGATGAAGGGCAGGTCGATCTCTTCGACCGAATGGCCGCCTTCGCGCGCCAGCGCGACCGCGGTGTCCAGCGCCGCCAGCGTCTCGTGCGAGATTTCGAGGCCGAGCGGCGACTGCCGGTAGACGGCGAGCCTCAGCCGGCCGGGGTCGCGCGCGGCAGCGGCCGTGAACGAGCCACGCGGCGGGCGCGCCGCGTAGGGCGCCAGCCCGTCGGGGCCATGGGTCAGGTCGAGCAGCAGCGCACTGTCGCGCACCGAGCGCGTCACCGCATGGTCCGCCACGAAGCCATACCAAGCTTCCGAGGCCAGCGGCGTCAGCGGAATGCGCCCACGCGAGGTCTTCAGCCCCACCAGACCGTTGCAGGCCGCCGGCACGCGGATGGAGCCGCCGCCATCGGAGGCGTGCGCCACCGGCACCACGCCGGCTGCCACAAGTGCCGCGGCCCCTCCCGACGAGCCGCCGGTGATGTGATTGGTATCCCACGGATTGCGCGTCACGCCGAACGCGGCCGACTCTGTCACCAGCCGCAGCCCGAGTTCAGGCGTGGTGCTAGTGACGATGGGTATCAGCCCGGCGGCAAGCAGGCGCTGCGTGAGCACGGAATCATAGTCCGGCACGAAGGGCGGCATCCTGCTGCCGGAATGGTTCGGCACGCCCTTCATGGCGATGCCCAAATCCTTCAGCGCGGTCGGCACGCCGGCCAGCGGCAGCGAGCGGTCGACGCTCCTGGCACGGCTGCGAGCGGCTTCGTAGAGCTTTTCGGCGGTGGCGTTGATTTGCGGTTGCGTACGCTCCGCCCGCGCGATTGCGGCGTCGACCAGCTCGACCGGGGAAATCTCCCCTTTCCTGACCAGCCCGGCCAGCGCCGTGGCGTCGTTCTCCCACAGAACGGATTCCAGCGACATGCCACCCCTCCCAAGACATTGCCGATGGCGAAATCCTAGCGGGCATGCGCCACCTTCGCAATCGCGCCCCGATGAGCCTTCGTCGTTGCAAATCAGGCGTGGAGCCCTAGTTACGCGGCGATGGCCCAGCAAGATATCGCAACGCTTATCGTCCGCATTGGCATGCGCGACCGGGAGGCGTTCGACCTGTTGTACCGGCAGACCAGCGCGCGGCTTTTCGGCGTTTGCCTGCACATGCTCAACGACCCGGCTGAAGCCGAGCATGCCTTGGAGGAAGTCTTCTGCCGCGTATGGGAGGTGGCCGGTCGCTTCGCCGTCTCGGATCTCAGCCCGATGGCTTGGCTGGTGGGGATTGCCCGCAACCATGCCATCGAGTGCCTCCGGAGCAAGGGGCGGCCGCCAGGCGATGCCGCAGTCGCCGACGCTTCCGTAGCCTCCGCGGCGGACCCGGTGGAAACGCTGGAAGCCGGTGCCGCCTCCGCGCGCATCCGCCGATGCCTGGAAAAACTGGACGCGGAGCGCGCAACGGCACTTCGAGAAGCCTATCTTGGCGGCCATAGCTATGCCGAACTGGCGGCGCGGCACGGGGTTCCGCCCGGCACCATGCGCACCTGGCTGCGCCACAGCGTTCTGAGGCTGAAGGAATGTCTGGACCGATAAGGCCTTTCGGCAGGGATGCCCCTGCAGACGTCGGCGACGAGCTGATCGCGGCCGAGTATGTGCTGGGCGTCACGCCCGCCGACAGGCGGCAGGCAGTGCGGGCGCGCATCGACATCGAACGCGGTTTCGCGCAGGTGGTGGACAAATGGGCGATGCATTTCTCACCCCTCGCGTCCGGGTATCCGGTTGTCGAGCCTCCTGCCTCCGTGAAGGCGGCGATCGACCGGCGGCTGTTTCCCGAGCCTGCGCCGCCCGCCGATGCAGAGCCGGCCCCCAGGCCGGGGCCGCGGCGACGCAAACTTTGGGGCATCGCCGCCGCGTTTGCCGTCCTTGCGATTGCGCTGCCCTTGACCATAGGCCGTATTCACATGCGCGCCGGCACCCCGCCGGATATCAGCCTCGTGGCTTCGTTGGCCGGGCAGGGTGGCGAGGTCCGCTA
Source organism: Mesorhizobium sp. KR2-14 (assembly GCF_040049255.1). Classification (NCBI taxonomy): domain Bacteria; kingdom Pseudomonadati; phylum Pseudomonadota; class Alphaproteobacteria; order Hyphomicrobiales; family Phyllobacteriaceae; genus Mesorhizobium; species Mesorhizobium sp. KR2-14. Next base: position 29,464 of record NZ_JBDZDR010000005.1, read on the forward strand.
CATCGCCGTCTTCGATGCGCCGCGCGGCGAAGCCAGGCTGTCGCGGCTTTCTGGGGAACGGGTAGAAGGCCATGATTTCCAGCTATGGGTGATCCAGGACGCGAAGGCGCCCGTATCCGTCGGCCTGCTGCCAGCCGGCGACACGGCGCATGTCGCCATATCGCCCGATATCCAGAAGGAGTTCGTCGCCGGCGCTTCTCTCGCCATCAGCGTTGAGCCTGCCGGCGGCTCTCCGTCCGGCCAGCCCACTGGCCCCATCATTGCGACGGGCGAGCTTAAAGGCATCTGACGGTCGCGGCGTGTCGACTTGGGCGCTCAATCGGAGTTGATTGGCGCTTCGAATTGGATTTCGCTTAGCTTGCGCAAAGGAGGGCCGAAGATGAATCGTCGCAGCGTTCTAATGGCCGGTGCCGCAATGGCGGCTGCAGCCGGCGGTGCCGTGATGTTCCGGCGCGGCGTCGGGCCGGAGCATGCCTGGGCGGAGACATTCGAGGTCGACAAGTCCGAAGCCGAATGGCGCAAGATCCTGACGCCTGAGCAGTTTACCGTGCTTCGAAAGCAAGGCACCGAGCGCGCCGGTTCCAGCCCGCTCGACCATGAAAAGAGAAAGGGCACCTATCACTGCGCGGGCTGCGACCTTGCGGTCTATTCCTCGGAGGCGAAATTCGATTCCGGAACCGGTTGGCCGAGCTTCTGGCAATCGCTGCCGGACGCGGTGGGCACCAGGCAGGACAACTCGCTGTTCATGACGCGCACCGAGGTGCATTGCCGGCGCTGCGGCGGCCATCTGGGGCACATTTTCGACGATGGCCCGCCGCCCACGGGCAAGCGCCACTGCCTCAACGGCGTGGCATTGAAATTCAGGCCCGCAACAGCATGAGCTTCGGCGCTTGCCGATTGCCCACTGCCGCCTTTGCCGCTAAGTAACCGCCGATTTCCATCCGAAGGGGGCCTCTCATGATATCGACGGACATTGCGGCCAAGGCGGCAGAGCAGGCGAACCTTCTTTCGGCCGCGCTGCCCTACATGCAGCGCTACGAAAACAAGACCGTGGTGGTGAAATATGGCGGCCACGCCATGGGCGACAACGAGCTCGGCAAGGCCTTCGCCCGTGACATCGCGCTACTGAAGCAGTCGGGCGTCAACCCCATCGTCGTCCACGGGGGCGGCCCGCAGATCGGCGCGATGCTCGCCAAGATGGGCATCGAATCCAAATTCGAGGGCGGCCTGCGCGTGACCGACCAGAAGACGGTCGAGATCGTCGAGATGGTGCTGGCCGGCTCGATCAACAAGGAGATCGTCGCGCTCATCAATGCCGAGGGCGAATGGGCGATCGGCCTGTGCGGCAAGGACGGCAACATGGTCTTCGCCGAAAAGGCCAAGAAGACCATGGTCGACCCCGACTCGAACATCGAGCGCGTGCTGGACCTCGGCTTCGTCGGGGAGCCGGTCGAGGTCGACCGCACGCTGCTCGACCTGCTGGCCCGCTCGGAGATGATCCCGGTGATCGCGCCGGTGGCGCCCGGCCGCGACGGCCACACCTACAACATCAACGCCGACACCTTCGCCGGCGCCATTGCCGGCGCGCTGGGTGCCTCGCGCCTGCTCTTCCTCACCGACGTTCCGGGCGTGCTCGACAAGGACAAGAACCTGATCGACGAGCTGACAGTGGCCGAGGCAAGGGCGCTGATCAAGGACGGCACCATCTCCGGCGGCATGATCCCCAAGGTCGAGACCTGCATCGAGGCGATCGAGCGCGGCGTGGAAGGCGTGGTCATACTCAACGGCAAGACCCCGCATTCGGTGCTGCTGGAACTGTTCACCGAGCACGGCGCCGGAACGCTGATCGTTCCGTAAGAACGAGCTCGATCCTACTTCTTCAGATGGCCCAGCGGCACATGGCCCGGGCCCTTGATGTTCTGCAGCACGAGTTGGGTGTGCACGTCGCGCACGCCCGGCAGGCGCATCAGCCGGTGCATGACGAAATCGTTGAGGTCGTCCACCGACGGCACCATCACGTGCAGCAGGAAGTCATATTCGCCGGTCATCGTCCAGCAGGCCGAGACCTCGTCCATGCGCTGTACCGCCGCGGTAAAGCGCTCCGGCGAGTCGTCGCTATGGCTCACCAGTCGCACCTGGATGAACACCTCCACCATCAGCCCGACCGCGCGCCGGCTGATGGCGGCGTTGAAACCCTTGATCACGCCGGCCTGCTGCAGCGCATCGAAGCGGCGGGCGCAGGGCGTGTTCGACAGGCCGATTTCATGCGCCAGTTCCGAGATGGACTTGCGGCCGTCGCGCTGCAGGATGTCGATCATCCTGATCTCGAATTCGTCGAATTGAGGCATTTTCACTCCGACTGCGCGATATTTGAAACCAACATACCTCAATTTCCTGGCTGAATCGACGGTTTAGACGAAAAGCGCTCCGCCATCGGCGTTATGCTTCGAGCCGTGGAGGATTGGGTCATGAACATTAGCGTGGAAGCCTATGCTCGCGAATGCGCGACTCAAGGACTGCGCGGCAACTACTCCGTCTGCCGCGCCGATTTCACCGTGCAGCAGGACTATACCTTCAGCGACAGCGACCAGGAGGTGTGGCGCATATTGTGCGACCGCCAGACCGGCCTGACGAGGCGGCTTGCGCACCGCTCCTATCTCGATGGCGTGGAAGCGCTGGGGCTGCTCGAGCGTATCCCGGATATTGACGAGGTCAGCGGCAAGCTGCGCAAGCTCACCGGCTGGGAGCTCGTCGCCGTGCCGGGGCTGATCCCGGCCGAACCCTTTTTCGTGCACCTGACAAACCGGCGTTTCCCGGTCACCAACTGGCTGCGCAGGCGCGAGGAGCTCGACTACATTGTCGAGCCGGACATGTTCCACGATTTCTTCGGCCATGTGCCGGCGCTGACCCAGCCGGCTTTCGCCGATTTCATGCAGCAGTACGGCGAAAGGGCCAGTGGCGCGATTGAGCTGGGCGGCCACGACATGATCTCGCGGCTTTACTGGTACACGGCCGAGTTCAGCCTCATTCAGGAGCCGGGCCAGCCGCTCAAGGCCTTCGGCGCCGGCTTGATGTCATCGTTCAGCGAGCTGCAGTTCGCCGTCGAAAGCCCGGACGCGCACCGCGTGCCCTTCGACCTGGAGACGGTGATGCGCACTGGCTACGAGATCGACAAGTTCCAGCGCGCCTATTTCGTGCTACCGTCCTTCGAAGCGCTGCGCGACGCGTTCCTGCATGCCGACCTTGCCGAGCTTATCGCGCGACGCAAGGACGAGACGCCGCTCGATCCGGCCACGGTTTGAAGGCCGCCCACAGCGCAGGCGGCGGCTTCAAGGCACTCGAGGCGCTTTTGCGCGCGTCAGTTTTCGTTCGATAGAACCGGCTGGGCGCAAGGGCGAGACGAAGTGCCGCCAAGAAAAGCGTTTCGAAGCTCGCTTTCGCCTGCGCAAGGGCGTAAGAGCAGGCTATGCAAAATGATCGCTTTGAAGTTCCGCTCACCGTAAAACTCGGTGAGACGGGAAATCACCAAATACTGAAGACTGCCCAGGAGGCTTCGGATTTTCTTCTCAACAACTGGCCGGGAAAAAGAAGTCCCAAGCATCGCGCCGCACTTCAGGCCTGCCACGACGCCATGGCCGGCAACAAGCCGGTCATGGCAGCCAGGCGCGCCTTCATCGCTGCGGCTCGCGAGGCCGATGTGCTGATCAGCGACAAGGCACCCGGGTAACCCGGCTAGGAGCCCTTCTTGGGCGCGCGCTTCACCGGAGCGGGGTTCTTCGCCGCTTCTGCGCGCTCCGCCTCTTCCTTCTCCTGCCGAAGTGCCCGTAGCCGGGCGGTCTTCTTTTCACGAGCCGCCTGCTCGGCGTTCATGATCTGGCGCGCTGCCGCGTCCGTCCTGTCCAATTTCTGTTCGGCCGCGAGAGGCTTCATTTCATACTCCTGACTTGATCGATGCAAAGCTCCCGCCCCGCTGCTTGGCGGCGCGGAGCCCCTAGTCCTGCTTTGTCTCCTGTTCGTTCACTTCGTCCGGCTTGCTCGCGGACTTGTTTGCCTTGGCGTTGGCTTTCTCGGCTTTCTTGGCGGCCTTGATGCGGTCGCGGTCTCTGCGCTCCTGGCCATAGTTCGGCTTTTTCGCCATCGTGTTGCGGGTCCTTTCGGGAAGAGCCAGGGGGCCGCGTCATTGCGTTCCATCGCTGGCGGAGAACCATACCACCGATATAGGTGTTGAGGTCGGAAAAACCAAAAGTTGTACCGCGGCGCATGGCCGATGATGCGCCTTGCCGGGCCGAAACGCCAGCGGTGGAAAGGTTTTGCAGGCCGATTGCCGGGTTTCGGAAATTCGAATACCGTCGCGCGGATGACAAGACGCGGGGCGGGGCTGGGCCCGGACCCGATAGCCAGGGTGGTGGACGATGCAGAACGACAAGAATGCGACGAAATTTGCCGGCGTCTCGCGCCGCTCGGTGCTGAAGGCCGCGGGCGCTGGCGCAGCGCTTGCCACGGTGGCGGGTTTCCCAGCGCGCCTGTTTGCCGACGAGCCGCTCAAGGTCGCTGCCGTCTATACCGTGCCGGTCGAGCAGCAGTGGGTCAGCCGCATCCACAAGGCCGCCAATGCCGCCAAGGACCGCGGCGAGATCGAGTACGTCTATTCCGAAAACACCTCCAACAACGACTATGAGCGCGTGATGCGCGAATATTGCGAGGCCGGCTACAAGCTGATCCTCGGCGAGGTGTTCGGCGTGGAAGACGCCGCCCGCGCGGTCGCAAATGACTATCCGGACGTCGCCTTCCTGATGGGCTCGAGCTTCAAGCCCGACGAGGCCGTGCCGAACTTCTCGCCCTTCGACAACTACATCCAGGACGCCTCCTATCTCACCGGCATCATCGCCGGTGCCATGACCAAGTCGAAGAACATCGGCATGGTCGGCGGCTATCCGATTCCCGAGGTCAACCGGCTGATGAACGCCTTCATGGCCGGCGTGAAGGAAAGCGCGCCCGACGCCAAGTTCCAGGTCGCCTTCATCGGCTCCTGGTTCGATCCGCCCAAGGCCAAGGAAACCGCCTTCGCCCAGATCGACGGCGGCGCCGACCTGCTTTACGCCGAGCGCTTCGGCGTTTCAGACGCCGCCAAGGAGCGCAACTTGCTTGCCGTGGGCAACGTCATCGACACCCAGGCGGACTATCCCGAAACTGTCGTGGCTTCGGCGCTGTGGCACTTCGAGCCGACGCTGGACAAGGCTATCGCCGAAGTGAAGGCCGGAACCTTCAAGGCCGCCGACTACGGCGTCTATTCCTTCATGAAGAACGGCGGCTGCTCCATTGCCCCGCTCGGCACCTTCGAGGGCAAGGTGCCGGCCGAGGTCATGGCGAAGGTCGCCGAGAAGGAAAAGGCGATCAAGGACGGCTCCTTCACTGTTGAAATCGACGATTCCGAGCCGAAATCCAACTGAGAACGGCTTTACCTTTTCGCTGCTTGCAGCGAAAAGGTGGCCTCAAGCTCGCATGAAAGACAGTGCGCGGTCGGGGCGGTAACGCCTCGGTTGCGCTGACGCGTGTCGGCGGCAGCGCCCGCACCCGGAATGGAGAGCGCAGGCAGCGGTGGGGCAGGCTCCCTGCCACGATTGAGGGATTGGTGATTTGGCGGCGTCGCCCGGTGTCGAAGATCGTGCACTTCCGCAGGCGGAAATCGTCCTGCGCCTCGAAGGCATCACCAAGCGGTTCGGGCCGCTGGTGGCCAACAATGCCATTTCGTTTTCGCTGAAGCGCGGCGAGGTCATCGCGCTGCTGGGCGAAAACGGCGCCGGCAAGACCACGCTGATGAACATTCTGTTCGGCCATTACGTGGCCGACGAGGGCACGGTGGAAGCCTTCGGCAAGCCGCTGCCGCCCGGCGATCCGCGCGCGGCGCTGGATGCCGGCATCGGCATGGTGCACCAGCATTTCACGCTCGCCGAGAACATGACCGTGCTGGAGAACATCGCGCTCGGCACGCAGAGCCCCTGGAAGCTGCGCCTCGATCGCGCCGCCGCCCGCCAGCGCATCGACAAGCTTTCGGCCGATTTCGGCCTAGCCGTGCATCCGGACGCGACCGTCGCCACCCTTTCGGTGGGCGAGCGCCAGCGCGTCGAAATCCTCAAGGCGCTCTATCGCGACGCGCGCATCCTCATCCTCGACGAGCCGACGGCGGTGCTGACCCCGGCCGAGACCGATGCGCTGTTCCGTACGCTGAAGCTGCTGGTGGCGCAGGGGCTGTCCATCATCTTCATCTCGCACAAGCTGAACGAGGTCATGGCCGTCAGCGACCGCGTGCTGGTGCTGCGCGCCGGCACGCTGGCCGGCGAGCGCATGACCGCCACCACCAATCGCACCGAGCTTGCCGCGCTGATGGTCGGGCAGGAAGTGGCAAGCCCGCCTGTGAGCGCGCCGAAGACCGGCCCGGTCGTGTTCGAACTGAAGAACGTCTCGACCGCCCGGCAAGGTACCGTCACGAACCTCGATGGTCTCTCGCTCGCGCTGCGCACCGGCGAGATCACAGGGCTGGCCGGTGTTTCCGGCAACGGCCAATCCGCACTTGCGGCGCTCATTGCCGGCACGCTGCAGCCGGCGTCGGGCGAGATCGTCATCGCCGGCACGACGGCTGGCAACTGGTCGCCGCGCGCCGCCCTTGCCGGCGGCATCGGCCGTATCCCGGAGGATCGCCACGCGGTAGGCACGATCGGCGACATGAGCGTCACCGAGAACGTCATTTCCGAGCGCTATGCCACACCGCGCTTCAGCCGCCACGGCTTTCTGGATTGGCGCGCGGCGCGAGCTTTCGCCGAGGAGATCATTCGCGACTACGACGTCAAGTGCCCGTCGCCCGAGGCGCGCATCCGGCTGCTCTCCGGCGGCAACATGCAAAAGCTCATTCTCGGCCGCGCGCTCGATTCCGAGCCGGCCGTGATCCTCGCCAACCAGCCCACGCGCGGGCTCGATGTCGGCGCCGTCGCCTTCGTCCATCGCCGGCTGCTCGAAGCGCGCGACAGAGGCGCGGCGATCCTGCTGATTTCGGAAGATCTGGAGGAAATACTGGCCTTGTCCGACCGCATCCTGGTCATGTCGAAGGGGCAGCTTTCCTCGCCCTCCAAGCGCGGCGAACGCAGCATCCGCGAGCTCGGCGAACTCATGGCGGGGCATGGCGAGGTGAATGATGCGGCTTGAACCCAAACCCGCGCCCTCGCTGGCGGTCACGCTGCTGTTCCCCATTGGCGCGATCGTGGCGACCTTCATCATCACCTCGCTGCTGGTGCTGGCGGCAGGCGCCTCGCCGTTCTCCGTCTTCTATCTCGTCGCCAAGGGAGCGGCGGGCTCGCAATTCGCGCTGCTGGAAACGCTGACCCGCGCCACGCCGCTCATCTTCACCGGTCTTGCGGTGGCCGTCGCCTTCCGCGCAAAGCTCTGGAACATCGGCGCCGAGGCGCAGCTCTATATCGGCGGGGTGGTGACGGTGGTGCTGGGCACCGGCGCGCTGCCGCTGCCGTCCTACCTGCTGATCCCGATCATCATGATTGCGGCCATGGCGGCCGGTGCGCTGCTGCTGCTCGGCCCCGCCATCCTCAAGACGCGCTTCGGCGTCGACGAGGTGGTGACCACGCTGCTGCTCAACTTCATCGTGCTGCTGTTCGTCTCCATGCTGCTCGAAGGCGTGCTGAAGGACCCGACCGGCCTCGGCTGGCCGCAATCCTCCAAGGTCATCGCCGAGGCGCAGCTGCCACGCATCATCCAGGGCAAGCGCCTGCACTTCGGCTTCGTGATTGCCATCGTCTCTGCGGTCATCTGCTGGGTCATCATGAAGAAGAGCGTGCTGGGCTATGAGATGCGCGCCGTGGGCAACAACAAGGAAGCCGCCAACTTCGCCGGCATTCCGGTCAACCGCGTGCTGATCAAGACGGCGCTTCTTTCGGGCGGCATTGCGGCGCTTGCCGGCTTCTCGGAAGTGTCGGGCCTGAAGGGCAACCTGACCCTCGATCTGTCCCCCGGCTACGGCTATTCCGGCATCGTGGTGGCCATGCTCGCCATGCTCAATCCGCTCGGCGTCATCGCCTCGGCCATTTTCGTGGCCGGCATCTTCGTCGGCGCCGATGCCATGAGCCGAACAGCCGGCGTGCCGAGCTACATCGCGCAGGTGATGGTGGCGACCGCGCTGCTGACCATGGTCACCGCCATCCTGCTGACGCGCTATCGGGTGAGGTGGAAGTGATGCAGCAGGCCCTCGAAATCCTCTTCACCGCCTCCTTTTGGGTCGCTGCGATCCGCATCGCTTCGCCGCTGATCTTCGCCACCATGGGCGAGCTGATCTGCGAGCGTGCGGGCGTGCTCAATCTCGGCATCGAAGGCATCATGACCGCCGGCGCCTTCGCCGGCTGGTTCACCGTCTATTCCGGCGGCGACCTGTGGACCGGCGTGGCGGTCGCGGCGCTGGCGGGGGCGATGTTCGGCTTGCTCCACGCGACGCTCACCGTGCCGCTCGGGCTGTCGCAGCATGTGGTGGGCATCGGCGTCACGCTGCTTGCCACCAGCCTCACCTACTTCACCTATCGGTTGGCGCTGCCGCAGGTCACCACGCCGCCCAAGATCGAGCCGTTCCAGCCGCTGCCCATCCCCGGCCTGTCGAAGATACCGGTGCTGGGCGAGGCGCTGTTTTCGCAGACGCCGCTCACCTATCTTGCCTTCGCGACGGTCGCCATCGTCGCCTGGATGCTCTACCGCACGCCGATCGGCCTGGCCGTGCGCGCGGCGGGCGAAAACCCGTCCGCCGTCGAGGCGCAGGGCATCAGCGTCACCGGCATCCGCATGGGCGCGGTCATGGTCGGCAGTGCGCTGATGGCGGTCGGCGGCGCGTTCCTCACCATGTCGGCCTTCAACTCCTTCTTCTTCGAGATGATCAACGGCCGCGGCTGGATCTGCATCGCGCTGGTGGTGTTCGGCTCGTGGCGGCCGGGCAAGGCGCTGCTCGGCGCCATACTTTTTGCCGCCTTTGATGCCTATCAGATCCGCCTGCAGCAGATTTCCGGCGGCGTGGTGCCCTATCAGGTGTTCCTGATGATGCCCTATGCGCTGTCCATCCTAGCGCTGATCCTGGTGGCGCGCCGCGCTACCTATCCCAAGGCGCTGATGATCCCATACCAGAAAGGCGAGAGATGAGTTTTGACCTGATTGTCCGTGGCGGCATTCTTCCGGACGGCAACACCGCCGACATCGGCATCAAGGGCCGCAAGATCGCGGCCATCGAGCCGAAGCTCGACGCGGAAGCGGGCAAGGTGGTCGATGCCACCGGCAACCTCGTCTCGCAGCCTTTCGTCGATCCGCATTTCCACATGGATGCGACGCTCTCCTACGGCATTCCGCGTATCAATGCCTCGGGCACGCTGCTCGAAGGCATCGCGCTCTGGGGTGAGCTGAAGCCGATGCTCACCCATGAGGCGGTGAAGAGCCGCGCGCTCGCCTATTGCGACTGGGCCGTCTCGATGGGCCTGCTTGCCATCCGCACCCATGTCGACACCTGCGACGACCGGCTGCTCGCCGTCGAGGCGCTGCTGGAGGTCAAGAAGGAGGTCGCGCCTTACATCGACCTGCAGCTCGTCGCCTTCCCGCAGGACGGTTTCTATCGCTCGCCCACCGCGCGCGAAAACACCATCCGCGCGCTCGACATGGGCGTGGAGATCGTCGGCGGCATTCCGCATTTCGAGCGCACAATGGCCGACGGCACCCGCTCGGTGACCGAGCTGTGCGAGATCGCGGCCGCGCGCGGCCTGATGGTCGACATGCATTGCGACGAGACCGACGACCCGAACTCGCGCCACATCGAGCAGCTGGCCTATGAGACGCAGCGCCTCGGCCTGCAGGGCAGGGTGAACGGCTCGCACCTCACCTCCATGCATTCCATGGACAATTACTATGTCTCGAAACTCCTGCCACTGATCGCCGAGGCCGGCGTTTCGGCCTGCCCCAACCCGCTCATCAACATCGTCATCCAGGGCCGCCACGACACCTATCCCAAGCGCCGCGGCATGACGCGCGTGCCTGAAATGCTGAAGGCCGGCATCAAGGTTGGCTTCGGCCAGGATTGCGTGCTCGACCCGTGGTATCCGCTCGGCACCGCCGACATGCTCGACGTCGCCTTCATGGGCCTGCATGTGGCGCAGATGACCAGCCCGGCCGACATGCGCCAGTGCTTCGACATGGTCACCAGGACCAATGCCGAGATCATGGGCCTCGAAAATTACGGCCTCGAAGTCGGCAAGACGGCGAGCCTCGTGGTGCTCGACGCCGGCAATCCGGTCGAGGCGCTGCGCCTGCGCGCCGAGCGGCTGTGCGTGATTGCCAAGGGCAAGGTGGTGGCGACGCGCCAGAAGCAGGAGACGCAGCTTTCGCTCTCCGGCCGTCCTGGCAGCGTCAACCGGCGTCACCAGACGCCGTGACCTGAAAAACAAAGGGGCCGCACAAGCGGCCCCTTTGCTATCAACTAAAATTCGGGAAAAGCGCGAATCCCTGGCGGGATTCGCAGACCCGCTCAGGCCAGGCTGCTGCGCGAAAACTGACCCGCCGCGCGATAGCGCCACAGATAGCTCGGGAGGATGGCGCCGGTGGAATTCGGCTCGATGCCAAGGCCGGCAAAGGTGCGGCCTTCGCTTTCGGCCTCTGCCGACACGACATTGTCGGATTTCAGAAGCGTGACCTGGTCCGACGTCAGCAGCTTGCCCGGCAGCATGCCCAGCACCGCACCCTGCAGTTCCGCCAGCCACCACGGCACCGGCACCAGCAGGCGGCGGCGATCGATCACCTCGAGCATCTCTTCCATGCACTGCCGGAAGGTCATCACGTTCGGGCCGCCGAGTTCATAAGTCTTGCCGCGCTCGATGCTGCCTTCCACCGCGCGCGCCACCGCTTCGGCCACGTCGCAGACGTAGACCGGCTGGAAGCGCGTCGTTCCGCCGCCGATCAGCGGCAGCACCGGCGAGAAACGCGCGATATTTGCGAAGCGGTTGAAGAAATCGTCCTCAGGGCCGAACACGATGGAGGGGCGGAAGATCGTGGCGTCGGCGATCGTCTCGCGAACCGCGCGTTCGCCGGCCGCCTTGGTACGGGCATAGGCCGATTGCGACTGGGCATTCGCGCCCAGAGCGGAAACATGCGTCAGCCCGGCACCGGCGGCGCGGGCGGCCTCGGCCACGGCGCGGGCGCCAAAATCCTGCACGGTGGCGAATCTCTGCCGGCCGGATTCGGCCAGGATTCCCACGAGGTTCACGACATGGTCGGCGCCTTCAATCGCACGGTCGACCGACCAGCGCACGCGCACATTGGCCTGGACCGGCTGAATCTGGCCGGCATGGCCCAGAGGCTGCAAATGGCCGGCAAGGTCGGGCCTTCGGCAGGCAGCCCGCACGCGATAGCCGCGCTTGGCCAGTTCGCGCACGACGTGACGGCCTATGAAACCGGACCCACCGAAAACGGTGACGAGTGGCGGAATCTGAAGGATTTCGGTCATGTCTGGCTCCGGTGGTGCCCTTCTGGCTTGGTCTGGCTCGTTCATAATGATTTTCGCCACAAAGGCAAAGGGCACGTTGCCTCGGCAGGCCGCCGCCATTGCTTTGACCCGCATCAAGGAAGCGCGCGGCGAGCTGGCGCATTTTTCCAGACCGCCGATCAGGGCTTGGCGCCGGATTCAGCCGGCTTTCCTGCCGAAAGGGTGAAAGGTCATGACCTTCCAACTGACGAGCCCCGCATTTCAGAACAGGTCCACCGTCCCCGCCAGATACACCTGCAGCGGCGAAGATCTGTCGCCGCCCTTCGAATGGACCGAGCCGCCGGCCGGCACCCAAAGTTTCGCCCTCGTCTGCGAGGACCCGGATGCGCCGGGCGGCACCTTTCACCACTGGGCGGTGTTCGACATTCCAGGCGACTGGCGCACGCTGCCCGAGGGGCTCGCGCCGGCCGACCAGCAGGTCAGCGGATTGCGCCAGGCCACGAACGATTTCGGCAGAAGCGGCTATGGCGGTCCTTGCCCGCCGCGGGGGCACGGCGTCCACCACTATCATTTCCGATTGCTGGCGCTTGGCGTTCCCCGCCTCGACGTGACGGGGCGGACCACATGCGCGCGGGTTGCGGCACTCGCCCGCGGCCATGCCCTGGGCTCGGCGGAACTGATCGGCCTGTTCCAGCGCTAGGCAGGTCTCACGATAAAATTTCAGTCGGCCCGACGCTCGCTCTTGCCCCGCCGCCGGGCAAGGCACATTTCAATTTCAGCGCCATGGCTCGGCTGCCGTTCATTCACCGGACAAGCCGGGTTTGAAACGAAAAGGGAGCGCATTGAGGCGTTCGACAAATGCAGGTGGAAATGATGCAAAAGCGCTCCAGCCAGTCCGACGAGCCGGACGATACCCTCGAGCCGGCGCTCACCATCTCGCCCGAGAAGGTCTGCTTCATCATCATCAAGATGCGCGAGTTCGACGCCAAGGACGAGCTCACCGAACCGGAACCGGGGTCGAACCCGACCGACGACAAGGAAGCCGCGGTGCTTGAGAACCACGACGACGATCCGGTGACCGAGGAGATCGCTTCGCTGGTCGACTCCCTGTCGGAAGATGAGCAGATCGACCTCGTGGCCCTCGCCTGGCTCGGGCGCGAGGACTACACCGTCGCCGATTGGCCAGCAGTGCGCGAGGAAGCCGCCGCCGCACACAACGACCGCACGTCCGAATATCTGCTCGGAACGCCGCTGCTTGCCGATTTCCTCGAAGAGGGGCTGTCGATGCTGGGCTATTCCTGCGAGGATTTCGAAATGGGCCGCCTCTGAGGCTCGGCGAGCCTTCACGCTGGCCGCGCCGTCGCTCCTGGCCACGAGATGGCGAAGCGGCGATCCGGCCCAAGGTCGACGCGAACCCCGAACCGCTCGCTTTCCCGGGCAAGGGTTTGCGCAAGCCATGAGGCGTCGTCCGCGTCGGGGCGGACCAGTTGGAATTTGCGGATCTGGAGCGGTATGATTTCCAGCGCGACGAGACCTCCGCTCGCCAAGTCGAAATCGGCAAAGTACATCAGCGGCAGGTCGTCCCTGTATTGTTCGTATCCGCTGATCCCCTCATAGTCGTTGAGGAAGTCGCCGCAGCCGTAGAGGATCAGCCCGCCGCGGTAGACCTCCAGTGCCTTGGCGTGATGCGACGAATGCCCGTGCACGACACAAACGCCGCCGGTTTCCACCAGTGCGTGGGCGAAACGCCGCTGGCTTTCGGCAATCTCATAGCCCCAGTTCGACCCCCAATGCACGGACGCCACGAGCACGTCGCGAGGCTTTCTGGCGGCGGCGATCTGCGCGCACACGCTGTTGGCGGTCGCCTCCGAAAGGTTCGGCAGAAGGTTCACGCCCGCGGTCTGGGCGCCGGCGGCCCAGTCGCGCGGCGTGCCGCTGGTGGCCGATGCAAACGAGTAGACCAGAACCCGGCCCTTGTTCCCCGCCTCGAGCACGGCCGGGGCGCTGGCCTCGGCGGCATCGTGGCCGGCGCCTGCATGGCTGATCCCCAATTCCTTCAGGACGGCCAATGTGTCGAGAAGGCCGCGACGTCCCCAGTCGAGAACGTGGTTGTTGGCGAGGGTGCAGCAGTCGATGCCGGCAGCGGCCAGGCAGCGGGCATTGGGCGGGCTCACGCGATAGTTGATGCCTTTCGGGAGGTAGGTTTCGCTGTAGGTGATGCTGGTTTCCAGGTTGATGATGCGCGCGTCCGGGCACATCCGCTCCAGTTCATCGAGCGCCGCGCCCCAGATATAGGCAGGTGGCACATTGCGCGGGATAGGCCCGTGTGCAGCCTCGGCAAGGCGCACATAGTCGATGGCGGATCTGGTGTAGCTCTCATGCAGGGCCGGGTCGCAGGGATGCGGCAGGATCTGGTCGATCCCGCGGCCGATCATCACGTCTCCGCACAGGAAGAGCCGCAATATTTGCTCCGCTGCACCATTTTCTTGAGGTTCGTTGCCGCGCACGGTCGGGAAACCTGCCGCGTCAGCGTCGGTGGCCGCCTGCGGCATGGGCGACGCTGCTTTCCATGTCCGACGGCGCCTTGTGGCGAAGGCGCATGAGACCCGCTTCGACCCGCGCGAAAACCAGGCTCTTGCGGTCGTATCCGGAAAGATCGATGCCGAACCGGTGCGCCGTCTCTGTCACCTCGGGCAGAGGGTCGGGATTTGCGGCGGGCCAGAACGGGCGCAGTTCGCGCAGGAAGATGTTGGCTGTCACCGGGCCAACGCCGTAGAATTCGTCGAGGCGTTCCTCCAGTTCGGCGTTTGTGTGCGCTACCTCCTCAAGCTTCGACAGGCGGCCGCCATAGTCGTCGAGCAGCTTGCGACAGTCCCGCAGCACCTGGTCGGATTTCCTGCCATCGTAGCGGACATAGCCGCCTTCGCGCATGATCGGATTGACGAGAAAGTCCCAGCCGGCGTCGACGATCTTGCGCGGCGTGGTCAAGCCGTGCCGTTCGAAGGCATGATAGGTATTCCGCGAGATCGTCTCCGAGATGTGGCCGCCGAAGAGAATGCTGGCCAGGAACCAGCGGAAATAGGTGTCGTCCGCGCGCTCACCAAGGTCGAGGCCGAGCTCCTCAGAATAGAGCCGGGTGCCTTCAAGCTGCGCGGCCAGCGAAGGTGCGGCATCGCTTCTGCGACCGGTGCGGGCGGTTTTCGTCATGGGCTTGCCCTCGGCATGTGGGCTTCTTTCGGGGGGAGAAGCCGGGCACGAGCCGATGATGAGCGCACCGGCATCGCGCCGCACTGATCGGGGTCAAATGGCGGCAAGCCTCGCCGAGGCAAGGCTTGCCGCCTGCGGCGTTGTCGCTGGACCTCTCCTAGTCAGAGGCCTCTTGTGCGGGGCCGGCGTGCATGATCTCGTCGTTTTCCGGGCCGTCGACGATCAGATAGCCGGCCAGGCCGCGCTCGGCGCGCGAGAGCGCATGGTCGACCAGAACGTAGTGCCCGCCGCGATCCACCTTGAAGTCGACAATCGTCGCGCCGCCGGGCGGAACGGTCGTGGTCTGCACGCCGGTCAGGGCTGGTGCGCCGACGCTGCCCATCGAATAGACATTGTCGAAGATTTCCCCGATGACGTGGAAGGACGAGGTGAAGTTCGGTCCGCCCACGCCGAAGAAGATGCGCACCGTCTCGCCCGCATTCGCATAAAGCGGGTGCGTCTTGGTGAGGGAGCCGACCGCGCCGTTGAACAGGAAATATTCAGGCCGCTCGGAGATCAGCTTGTCATAGTCCATCTCCATCTCGCCCTTCGTGCCGAAGGGCAGGACCGTGTAGAGCTCGCCCTGCATGACGTAGAACTCGCGGTCGACCTGGGGCAGCCCGCCCTCGGGTTCCACCAGGATCAGGCCATACATGCCGCTCGTGATGTGGTGCGCCACGCTGGGCGTTGCGCAGTGATAGACGAAAATGCCGGGCTTCAGCGCCTTGAAGGTCACGACAGTTTCGTTGCCAGGGTCGGTCTGGGTGGAATGCGCGCCGCCGCCCGGGCCCGTCGCCGCGTGGAAATCCACCGAGTGCGTCATCACGCTTTCGGTCGGGTTCTTCAGGTGAACCTCGACCGTGTCGCCCACCCGCACCCGCACGAATGGCCCTGGCACCTTGCCGTTGAAGGTCCAGTAGGTGTAGGTGGTGCCGTCGTCCAGGTTGCCCACGAGTTCGACCGTTTCGAAGTCTACCTTGACAACCTTGGGCGGTCGCTGGCCGATCGGACCCGGCAGGTCGGCCGGATCGCGGACGATGTCGGCGGCGTTCGAGGCCATGGCCTCGCGCGGACCGGGCATGACCTGGATCCGTCCCTCCATACCCGCCTGGCGGTGCCCGGCGATGGAACAGTAATAGGCAAACTCACCGACCTTACCGGCCGTGAAGGAGAAGGTGGAGGATGCGTTCTTGCCAACCACGACAGAGGAGCGAGCCGCATATTGGTCGATCACCACGTCGTGCTCGGCCCCTTCGCCGTTGATCAGGTTGATCTGTACCAGTTCGCCCTCATGCACCATGAGGGTGGGATTGACCTGGCCGTCTATGTCGCCACCAACTCCCAGATACACCATCCGCCCCGCCGCGATGCCGGTCTTGAGCGTGAAGATCTTCGGATTGTGGTAGCTCACCACTGCCTCGCCGGCGGCACCCGCCGCGGCCGGAGCTTGTGGTGCGGCGGCAGCGGCGGCCGGCTCTGTACTGGAGGGTTCGGTCGTTTGCGCCGGTGCGGCGTGCTGGTGCGTCTGCGCAAGGGCCGGTGCGAACGGCAATAAAAGCAGCAAGGCGAACAGCGCAGCGGTCGCCAGGCAATGTCCGATCTGGCGTCCAGGTATTTCTGCTTTGCTTCGCGTTGTGGTGGAGGAAAAAATTAGGTCTGCAGGCACCCTATACTTGCTGAACATGGAATGCTCCATTGTTGGCCGGTAGGAGAACTGCGAAGAAAAAGAGATTACGCCGGTTTTACCAAGTCCGCAAAATGGATGTGTCTGGGAATTTCTGCCCCGGCTTGCAAGGTGCGGCGGAGGGCTCGCGCGGCCTTATGGGGACGGTTGCGACGAGCCTGCCCCGGTCGGAGCCGCCAGTATTCTTATCACCTCGTCGTCGCTCACCTGCCTGAAGTCGGCGTAATAGAAGCCGATGGCCTCGAAGAACCTGGGCTGCTCCAGGCAGATCACCTCGTCAGCCTCCTGCTGCAGGGCAACCACCGTTTCGGGCGGGGCAACCGGCACGGCCACGACGATCCTGCTGGGGTTGCGCCGCCGCAGGCCGCCGATCGCCGCCCGTACAGTCGCCCCGGTCGCGACCCCATCGTCAATGATGATCGCCACGCGTCCGGCGACCTCTATCGTCGCCCGTTTGCCGACATAGCGCGCGCGCCGGCGTTCGATCTCGGCAAGCTCCTTCTGGCAGGCCTGTTCGAACTCGTCGGCCGAGATCCAGGCAAGCCGTATGACATGGTCGTTGCGGACCACGACAGGGTCGTCGCCGTCGATGACCGCACCCATGGCAAGTTCGGGCTGCATCGGAACCCCGATCTTTCGCACCAGAAGCAGGTCGATGGGCGCCTTGAGGTGCAATGCAACCTCCCGGGCCACGGGAACGCCACCCCTCGGCAGGGCCAGCACCACAACGTCCTTTCCACGATAGCGGTCTAGTGCCCTGGCCAATTGCCTGCCGGCCTGAATGCGATCTGAAAACAGCATGGCATCACCTCCGCTCGGTAGCTCTGGCCTCGTCGAGATAGCGTTCGAACCAGCCGCCCGCCGCATCGACCACCATGTCCAGCGCGCCGGGCTCGGAAAAGAGGTGGGTGGCGCCGGGCACGATCGTCAGTTCCTTCGGGCCAGCCAGCAGGGCATAAGCCGCACGGTTCAGCCGCAGCACCTCGACATCGGCGCCGCCGACGATGAGCAGGGTCGGCGCGGTCACCCGCGCCAGCGCGGTTCCGGCCAGGTCGGGCCGCCCTCCGCGCGAGACCACTGCCGCCACCTGCTCGGCCAGTTCGGCCGCCGCGACAAGCGCTGCGGCAGCGCCGGTGCTCGCGCCAAACAGGCCGATGGGCAGGCCCTGCGTTCGTTCGAACCCGGCCGTCCAGTCCACCGCGGCGGCCAGTCGCGTCGAGAGCAGCGGGATATCGAACACGTTGGCGCGGTCCATCTCCTCGTCGGTCGTCAGCAGGTCGAAGAGCAGGGTGGCAAAGCCGGCCCTTCCCAGTGCCTCGGCCACGTAGACATTGCGGGGGCTGTGCCGGCTGGAGCCGCTGCCATGCGCGAACACGACGATGCCGCGCGGATTGGACGGCTCGCGCAACGTGCCGGGCAGGCCAAGCGGAGGGATCTTCACCTCGGCGACCTGCAGCGGGCTATGGGATGGCTTGTCTTCGGCGCGCATCACGACGTTCCTCCGTTGCCAGCTAGAAGGATTCGTTCGCGGCTGTCGTTGATCGCGATCAAGCGCTGCGGCTTGGCGCTATTCTAGCCCGACTGGCGGGGAATATCGATTGTTCATGGAGCGCAGGATTTCCCTGATCCATGCGCAAATGCGATCGGCGGTTGACATCCGTCAATGCCGCGCCGCCGCCCCACGCCCAGAATGCGCGCTTTCGGATCTGATGGGAGAGCCCAATGGCAACCTTCGTCATGCTGACCCGACTGAACCACCAGGCGCTGCAGTCGCCGCGCTCGCTGGAGGAACTGAGCCACCACGTGATGACGCGTATTCGCAGCGAATGCCCGCAGGCGCAGTGGCAGGCGAGCTACGTCGTCCTCGGACCGACCGACTATCTGGACATATTCACCGCACCCGACATCGAGGCTGCCACCAAGGTCGCCACGATCATCCGCACCTTCGGCCATGCAACCACCGAAATCTGGGCCGCCACTGAATGGGACCAGTTCATCGCCATGGTGCGCGACATCAAGCCGGCCGGCAGCAGCAGCGGCTGATTGCGAAGGCGGCATCGCCAGCAGCGGAACGGCAGTTCGCCGGGCGGGAACGGCGGTTGCCGTTCGCAACTCTGACGGGACAGAACTGGACCAGGCGAGCGCGCGGAGAAACGGCCGCGCGCGCAGGGGCTGGCTGCAAAGGGCCGCCCACCATCTCCACAAGCATTCATGAGACCGGCGCAACCGCGGAAGCGTAGGGGCCCTTTTCGCCCTCATGCTCGGTGAAGTGGACGTCCGTGCCGGTCTCCAGCTTCTCCCACAGGGTGGGCGACACCATGCTTTCGCGCCGAAAGAAGAATTCGCGGCCGTCGGGCACGGCGATGAAGCCGAAGCCTTCCTCCGGCACCATCCGCACCACCGTGCCCTGCATCTTCTCCGGATGCGGCTTCACCCGGTGGCCGCTCATCTCGCGCACCGCGTCCTCCAGCTGGCGCTGGGCGGCATTGAAGCTGTCGCGTATGGCGACATAGACATCCTCGTGGGCGTGGTTCTCCTCGGGCTCCCTGCCAACGAAGATCTGGCGGCCGGGCACGGTGAGCTCGACGCTGACATGGTAGATCTTGCCCTTGCGCCCGTGCCGGTGCGGGGCCTCGACCACGACGTTGCAGGAAGTGATGCGCTCGTGGAAGCGCTCCAGCCGGTCGATCCGTTCGCGCAAGGCGGCTTCCACGGCAGGCGAGGGGTCCATTCCCCGGAACCGGATCTGAGGGGTTATCTCCATGGTGGTGCTCTCTCGTTTTACCCGGCTGGCCGACTGGCAGAGA
Organism: Mesorhizobium sp. KR2-14; assembly: GCF_040049255.1. Taxonomy (NCBI): domain Bacteria; kingdom Pseudomonadati; phylum Pseudomonadota; class Alphaproteobacteria; order Hyphomicrobiales; family Phyllobacteriaceae; genus Mesorhizobium; species Mesorhizobium sp. KR2-14. The sequence goes on from NZ_JBDZDR010000005.1 coordinate 48,707, forward strand.
ATTCACATGCGGCCGCCATCGCGCTCATCGTCTTCTTCGCCGGCCATGAGGACGTCGTAGACCCTGGCGGCGGCGCTGCCCGGGGGGATGTGCCGCATCGGGGTGGTCTCGTCGTCGCCGGCGCACCAGGCGAGCGCCTGCTTCAGATCGTCCAGATCGGCGCCGCTCGCCTGAATTTCGTTGAGCTTCCAATCGGGCAGGTCGCCGCAGGTGCGGCGAATGTCTTCGGCTGACAGTTTCATGGCCAAGCTCTGACGTGTCGTTGCGACATTCCAGCTTTCACGAACTGGCCTATTCTGGAGGGGGCACGAGGGCGCGCATTGACGGAAATCAAGCCGGCAGCACCGGGCCGCGAAGCCCGGCAAATTTCGTCGATGCGGGGAGGTGTTCCCCGGGCGGCTCTATCCCAGCCGCGCCGGTATCCTCGCTTCCAGGCGGCGGAAGGCGAACACGATGATGCCGGTGACGCACAGATAGACCAGCGCCAGCAACAGCAGCGGCTCGTAGACGATAAACGTGTCCTGCCGCACCCGCGAGGCGACGGCATAGATGTCGACCACGGTGATGGTGGCCACCAGCGGCGTCGCCTTCAGCTGCAGCACGGTTTCGCCGGCCAGCGTCGGCAAAGCGCGGCTCACCGCCTGCGGCAGCCAGATGCGGCGGAAGATCTTCCAGCGCCGCATGCCGAAGGCGCGGGCGGCCTCGAGCTGGCCGCGCGGCACGCCGGCAAAGGCGCCGCGCATCACCTCGCCCTCGTAAGCCGCAAAGGAGAGCGTCAGCGCCAGCACGCCATAGGGCCACGCCTGGCGCAGATAAGGCCACAGCTCGGACTGCCTGATCCATGGGAATTGCGGAAACAGCGAGCCGAGGCCGAAATAGAGCAGCCAGAGCTGCAAGAGCAGCGGCGTGCCGCGAATGGCCGTGCAGAAGGCCTTGGCCGGCCAGGCCAGCCAGCGCGGGCCGGCGGCCTGCGCAAGCCCCAGCGGCAGCGCGATCATGAAACCGACCGCGCAGGTGACGACCAGCATCCAGATGGTGCGCCAGATGCCGGCCAGCGCCAGGCCGTAATAGTTCGGCAGCCAGTCCCAGCGCATGAACACGGCCGCTGCGGCTACCAGCGCCGCTGCCACCGCGATCAGGCCGATGCGGTGCGGCTGCAGCCAGCCCTGCGGTCGCTGCCGGGGCTTGGTGTCGTCGGCGAGGCTGATGGTCATGTTCCGCCCTCCGCGACCGATGGCATCCCGCGCCGCGCCCAACGCTCTACGCGCCCAATTATTGCGGAGGAAAACAGCGTCAGCAGAAGGTAGAGCACGCCGGCGGCCAGGAAGAAGGTGAAATAGGCCTTGGTGGAGCCGGCGGCCTGCCGCGTCTCCAGCGTCAGCTCGTTGAACCCCACTACCGCCAGAAGCGCCGTATCCTTGGTGGCGATCAGCCACAGATTGGCCAGGCCCGGTATGGCATAGGGCAGCATGGCCGGAAGTGTGATGCGACGCAGCATCTTGCCGGGCGACATGCCATAGGCGCGCGCTGCCTCGATCTGGCCCTGCGGCACGGCAAGGATGGCGCCGCGCAACACCTCGGTCGAATAGGCGCCCTGCACCACGCCGAGCACGACGATGCCCGCCATCAGTCCGCTGATGTCGATGCGGGCATAGCCGGCGGCCTCCAGTGCGCGATTGATGAGGTCGGTGCCGGCATAATAGAGCAGCAGGATCAGCACCAGCTCGGGCACGGCGCGCACCACCGTCGTGTATATTTCCAGCAGGTCGCGCACGATCGGCCCGCCATAGAGCTTGCCGTAGGCGCCGGCGGTGCCAATCGCGAGGCCGAGGCCGAAGGCGCCGATCGCGATCTGCACCGAATTGGCCAGCCCGCGCAGCAGGTTGCCGCCCCAGCCCGGCGGGGCGGGGGAGAGGAGCTCGATCACTCCGCTCTGAAGAAGGGGCGAGAGAAAGGTCTCGATGGGTCTGGCCCTTATCCTGACACCGGCTGCCGTTCCCCGCGGGCGGGGAAGGACAGCGCCGGCGTATTCGCAATTCCCGTAGGTGCGGCCTTGTCGCGTCCGCAGCATGCGCGCCCGGGTCTCAGGCGATCCGAGGCAGGCACGCAGCAACCCAGCTCAGCCCCGTACCCCCAACCAGAGGCACGGGAACGAAGCGCGCGGGCGGCCGCCGGCGACACTGGCGCCGCGGCTCAGCCGCCGTAGATGTCGAAGTCGAAATACTTCTTGGCGATCTCGTCGTATTTGCCGTTGGCGCGGATGCCTGCAATGGCGGCGTTCATCTTGTCGCGGAGGTCGGTGTCTTCCTTGCGCAGGCCCACGCCCACGCCCTTGCCCAGCACTTCCGGATCGTCCACGACATTGCCCTTCATGTCGCAGCATTCCTTGCCCTGGTCGGTATCCAGGAAGTCCTTGAGTGCGATGGCGTCGGCCTGCACGGCGTCGACGCGGCCGGCGGCCAGGTCGGCATTGGCCTCGTCCTGGGTCTGGTAGATCTTGATCTCAGCCGCCGTCGGACCAAAGTGCTTCTTGGCGTAGGCCTCGTGGATGGTCGAAACCTGCACGCCGATGATCTTGCCCTTCAGCCCCTCGGGCGTGGCGTCGAAGGTCTCGCCCTTCGGGCCGATGATGCCGGTGGGCGTGTTGTAGTACTTGTCGGAGAAGGCGATGGTCTTCTCGCGCTCGGCCGTGATCGACATCGAGGCCGTGATCATGTCGATTTTCTTGGTGGTCAGCGCGGGGATGATCCCGTCCCAGGAAATGGGCGTGATTTCGCATTCGAGCTTGGCTTCCGCGCACAGCGCATTGGCGATCTCGACTTCCCAGCCGCCCCACGTGCCCGAGGCATCCGGCGCAGCAAAGGGCGGATAGGGCTCCGCGGCGATGCCCACCTTCAACGAATCGGCCTGCGCGACGCCCATGCCCGCCACGGCCAGCACCAACGCGGCCGTTGCCGCCTTGAGACCTTTGATCATTTGCAAGACTCCCTTGTAATTGTTGAGTGTTCCCGTTGTTTCTTCCGCTTGCATCAGCCGATGTTGCGGATGAATTGTTTGAGTCGTTCCGATTTGGGCGCGCCGAAGATCTGCTCCGGCGGCCCTTCCTCCTCCACCTGCCCGTTGTGAAGGTAGATCACGTGGCTCGCGACCTCGCGGGCGAATTTCATTTCGTGGGTCACGAGGATCATGGTGCGCCCCTCGCGCGCAAGGTCGCCGATCACCCGCAGCACCTCGCCGACCAGCTCGGGGTCGAGTGCGGAGGTCGGCTCGTCGAACAGCATGACGCGGGGCTGGATGGCCAGCGCCCGCGCGATCGCGCCGCGCTGCTGCTGGCCGCCCGAGAGGAAGGCCGGATAGACGTCGCTCTTGTCGGAGAGCCCCACGCGAGCCAGCAACTTTTCGGCGGTGACGATCGCGTCCTCGCGCCTGACGCCCAGCACATGCACAGGAACCTCGATGACGTTTTCCAGAAGCGTCATGTGGCTCCAAAGGTTGAAGCTCTGGAACACCATGCCAAGCCGCGAGCGGATGCGCTCGATCTGGCGGCGGTCGGCGGGCGTGCCGTTGCCGTGGCTGTCGCGCTTCAGGCGGATCTCCTCGCCATTGACGCGGATGAGGCCGCTGGTGGGGTTCTCCAGGCAGTTGATGCAGCGCAGCAGCGTCGACTTGCCCGACCCGCTGCCGCCGATGATCGCCACAACGTCGCCGTCGCGCGCCGTCAGCGACACGCCCTTCAGCACGTGCAGTTCGCCGAATTTCTTGTGCAGGTTCTCGATGCGGATGGCTTCGGCGGCGCCGGTCGACGCCTGGTCCGGTGCAGTTTCAGCAGCCCCCTCGGCGTTCATTCCCGGCGCTCCCCGCAATGCCAGGTAATTCGTCGACAACTTCTCCGGCTGCTCATCATGCCCAGCGCGATCCTCCCCAAGATCAGCATGGACCCGTCTGCGCGGGCCCGTCAATCCCGATCATTACGGCACTTGCGGGGTTGTTATGCAAGTGTATAAATAGCTCCGGCATGAAAATTTATTGATTTTTTTCACCTTGGAGAGGTGCTCGTGAACGCTTTCGGGTCTCAGTCCATGGCCGCGCCTTTGAGGCGTGTTCTGATGCGCTCTGCCGCCAATTCGATGCGCGGCGCCGACCACGCGGCATGGCACTATGGGCCCGGTTTCGACCCGGCCAGGGCGGCGATCCAGCACGCCGCGCTGGCCGAGATGGTGGCTGCTTCCGGAGCGAAGATCGAATGGATCGACCTCGAGGACGGGCTTTCGGATTCCGTCTTCACGCATGACCCCTCGCTGATGACCAATCATGGCGCGGTAATCCTGTCGATGGGCAAGGGCCTGCGCAAGGCCGAGCCGGCGCTGCATGAGCAGACCTATGCGCGCCTCGGCATTCCCATTCTCGGCCGCATCGAGGCGCCGGGCCAGGTCGAGGGCGGCGACTGCGTCTGGGTCGACGCGCACACGCTCGCCGTCGGCCGCGGCGTGCGCACCAACCAGGAAGGCATAAGGCAGCTCGCTGGCATTCTGGGTCCGCTCGGCGTGGACGTTCTGGGCTTCGACCTGCCGCTCTGGCAGGGCGAGGAAGCGTGCCTGCATCTGATGTCCGTCATCAGCCCGCTTGCCGACGACCTCGCACTGGTCCATGCGCCGCTTCTGCCGGCAGCATTCTACCAGATGCTGCGCGGGCGCGGCATCACGCTGGTCCACGGCGATGCCGACGAGTTCCATGCCTCGAACGGCCTCAGCCTCAATGTGCTGCCCACGGCGCCCCGCGAGGTCATCGCCGTGGCCGGCTTCCCCAAGACGCTGGCCGCCATGGAGGCCGCCGGCTGCGTGGTCAAGACCTTCGAGGCCGATGCGCTGTGCATCGCCTGCGAGGGCGGCCCAACCTGCCTGACCCGGCCGATCCTGCGCCAATGACCGACGGCCCCTCCCGCCGCAAATTCCGCCGCGAGGGCGAGGAGCGGCGGCGACAGGACCTGATCGAGGCGACGCTGGATTGCGTCGCCGAACGCGGCCTGCAAGGCGCCACGGTGCGCGCCATCGCGCTGCGCGCCGGCGTGACCGCGGGACTCATCCGGCACTATTTTCCCGGCAAGGAAGAACTGTTGCAGGCCGCCTATGCGGCGATCGTCGGCCGCATGACCGAGCAGGCCAAGGCGGCGCTGGCCATGGAAGGTGCCGGCCCGCGCCGCCGCCTCGCTGCCTTCGTCGCGGCCAATCTCGGGCCGCCGGTGGTGGATGCGCGGGTATTTTCGCTTTGGGCCGGCTTCATCGGCCGGGCGAGTTCCGACCCGGCGCTAGCGACCGCTCACCGCGAGGGCTATCTCGGCTTCCGCGACGAGGTCGAGGCGCTGGTGGGGGAGGTGCTGAGGGCGGAGGGCCGCGCCGCCGGCAAGGCCGAACTGCGTCGCCACGCCATTGCCATCAACGCCATCATCGACGGCCTGTGGATCGAAGGCTGCCTTGCCGGCGACATTTTCGAGCCGGGCGAACTGGTCGAGATCGCCATCGCCACAGTCGAGGCGCTGCTCGGATTGAATTTACGTGAGGAGGAAAAGACATGACCACCGTCGGGGAGGCGCTGATCTCATTGCTGGAGGCGCATGGGGTCGACACCGTGTTCGGCATTCCGGGCGTGCATACGGTCGAGCTCTATCGCGGGCTTGCCCGCTCCAGGATACGCCACGTCACGCCGCGCCATGAGCAGGGCGCCGGCTTCATGGCCGACGGCTATGCGCGCGTCACCGGCAAGCCTGGCGTGGCCTTCGTGATTACGGGGCCAGGGCTCACCAACACCATTACAGCGATGGGCCAGGCGCGGGCGGATTCGATTCCGATGCTGGTGATCTCAGGCGTGAACGCTTCGCTCACGCTCGGCAAAGGGCTGGGCTTCCTGCACGAGCTGCCCGACCAGCGCGGCATGATGGAAAAGGTGGCGCTGTTTTCACACCGAGTCGAAAATGCCAGCGAGCTCCCGGAAGTGCTTTCGCGCGCCTTCGCGCTGTTTGTATCCGGTCGCCCCGGTCCGGTGCACATCGAAATCCCCACCGACATCATGGCAAAGCCAGCCGACGGGCTCTTCCCGCATCCGGTCGAGGCAAGTACGCCGCAACCCGATGCCGCCACGCTGGCCGAGGCCGCCCGGCTGGCGGGCGCGGCCAGCCGCCCGCTTATCCTCGCCGGCGGCGGCGCCAAGATGGCCGAAGCGCCCTTGCGCAAGCTGGCAGAGCTTCTCGACGCGCCGGTGGTGGAAACCGCCAATGCGCGCGGACTTTTGCACAAGCACCCGCTCGGCGTGCCGGCCAGCCCCAGCCTGAAGGCGGTGCGGGTGCTGATGGCCGAGGCCGATCTGGTGATCGCCGCCGGCACCGAATTCGGCCCGACCGACTACGACATGTATGGCGACGGCGGCTTCGTGAAACCGCAAAACCTCATCCGCATCGACATCGACGGCAAGCAGATCGGCCGCCATCCGGCCACGCTCGGCATCCGTGCCGATTGTGCGGCGACACTGGAAGCCATGGGCGAATTGCTGGCCTCGTCGCGCCGCAACGCTTCGGATGAAGGCTGGGGTGCGGCCCGTGCCGAGCAGGCGCGCTCGGCTTCGCTGGAGGAAATCGGACCGGCCATGCGCGGCCAGGTCGAGGTGGTGGAGATGATCCGCGACGCGCTGCCGGGCTCGATCATCGTCGGCGATTCCACCCAGCCCATCTATGCCGCCAACCTCTACTATGACCACGACCGTCCGTCCGGCTGGTTCAACGCCGCCACCGGCTTTGGCGCGCTGGGTTTTGGTCCGCCGGCAGCCATCGGTGCTGCCCTTGCCGTGCCGGATGCGCCGGTGGTCTGTCTCTCGGGTGATGGCGGTTTCCAGTTCACCCTGCCCGAGCTTGGTGCCGCGCTCGATGCCGAGGCGCCGGTCATCTTCGTGGTGTGGAACAATCGCGGCTACCGCGAGATCGAGACCTCCATGCGCGATGTCGGCGTCGAACCGGTCGGCGTCTCGCCCGCTCCGCCAGATTTTTGTCGACTGGCCGAGGCCTATGGCATGGGAGCGGAGAGGCTGGAGGCGATTGCCGATCTCCCCGCCGCGCTGAAACGGGCGCGTGCGGCCGGCAAGGCCTGCCTCATCGAGATCGGGGTGGAGTAGGGGCTCGGGCGAAGTCCCGGCCATTTGAAATAACCCCCACCCCCTAACCCCTCCCCACAAGGGGGAGGGGGACCCTGCTGCAATGACTGTCCGGCGCAACCTTCACAGTTTTGAGTGCTGTGGCGACGATATCGTCCCCCCTCCCCCTTGTGGGGAGGGGACAGGGGTGGGGGTATAGGCCCGCCAAAATGATCTGAGCATGTGACGGCCTTGTCCTCAAAGCGAGGCTCAGCCCCTCAATGGTGGATATCGATCACCGGCTTCGGCTGGCTGAGCTCGACCGACCAGTCCGTCGGGCGCTCGATCATGCGCTTCACGCGCGGCGGCTCGGTGCCGCTGTGCAGCTTGCGAATGCGTTCGCTGACCACCGCGTCGGCATGGGTCATGCGCTGGTTGTGGCGCACATATTCCACCCAGGTCGGCGTGTGGTAGGTCTCCATCCACAGATCGGGGTTTTCCAGGTCGCGCGACAGCGTCCATTGCCGCGCGCCGTCGCGGCGGCGGATGCGCCGGCGCTCGGCCATAACTTGCAGGAACTCGGCGATATCCCTTTCCCTGATGACATACTCGATCATGATGGTGATCGGGCCGCTGCGCGGCTTCACGTCGAGCGCCAGATGCGGTTCCTTCCAGCGGTTGAGCGGGTCGAGGTTGAGCGCGGTCTGCTCGGGCAGGGTGAACCGTTTCAGGCCGAGCGCAGCACCCGCGATCATCAGCACGGCCGAATAGAGCAGGGCCTCGCCCGGGCCGTATTGATCAGCCACCAGGCCCCAGATCCAGCTTCCCAGCGCCATGCCGCCGAAGGTCGCCGTCTGATAGAGCGACAGCGCGCGGCCAACCACCCAGCGCGGGGTCGACATCTGCACCGTGACGTTGAACAGCGACAGCGAGACCACCCAGCTTGCCCCGCCCACCAGCAGCGCCGCGCAGGTCAGCCAGGCCAAGGTGCTGGTGCCGGCAATCGCGGCGCAGACGGCAAAGCCGACGAAGCCCAGCCGCACGATCCATTCGTTGGTCAGCACCTGCCGCAGCCTTGCGCTGATCAGCGCGCCACCCACAGCGCCGATGCCGAAGGCCCCGAACAGCACGCCGTAGAGCAGCGGCCCGCCCTGCACGATGTCGCGTGCCACCAGCGGCAGCAGCGCCATCACCGAGATCGCCGTGAAGCCGAAGACAAAGCTGCGCACCAGCACCTTCTCGATGTTGGGCGACATGGCCACGTATCGAAGCCCCGCGGTCATCGCGCCGCCGAACGTTTCGCGCGGCAGGGTGCTTGGCGTCACCTTCGGTTTCCAGCGCAACAGCACGAAGATCAGCGCGAAATAGCTGACGGTATTGACCGCGAAGGCCACGGCCGCGCCCGCCGCGGCCACGATCACGCCGCCGATGGCCGGGCCGACCGAGCGGGTCAGGTTGAAGCCCATGCTGTTGAGCGCCACCGCAGCCGGCAGGTCGCTGCGCGGCACCATGTCTCCCACCGAAGCCTGCCAGGACGGGTTGTTGAGCGCCGTGCCGCAACCGATCAGGAAGGTGAAGGTCAGGAGCAGCCAGGGCGTCATCACCCCCAGCCAGGCGGTCAGCGTCAGCACCATCGAAACCAGCAGCATGAAGCACTGGGCCGTCAGCATCACCTTGCGGCGGTTGAAGCTGTCGGCGATGGCGCCCGAGGCAAGCGAAAACAGCATGATCGGCAGCGTGGTGGAAGCCTGCACCAGCGCCACCATGTCGACCGAGTTGGAAATCGCGGTCATCATCCAGGCCGCCGCCACGCTCTGGATCAGGCCGCCGAAGTTGGAGGCGAGGCTCGCCGTCCAGACCGAGCGGAAGATGCCGTGCCTGAAGGGCGCCAGAGGCGAGGCCCGTTCGATCGCGGAATTTTCTTTCATTTCGTCAGGCTGGCCAGTTTGCGGATTTCGGCGAGGACTTGGAGGTTTCGTGAATCGTCTGTCTGCGCATCAGCCTAGAGCAATGCGCCGAAAGAGTGAATTCGTCTCGCGGCGTGGCCATTGGTCCAAACAAAAACCCCGCCGGATCGCTCCGGCGGGGCTTTTCATCTGCATGCAAGGGGCGACTATCAGTCGTCCTTGCTGCCGCGGTTCTTCAGGGCAGCGCCCAGGATGTCGCCAAGCGAAGCGCCGGAGTCGGTCGAGCCGTACTGGGCAACCGCTTCCTTCTCTTCGGCGATTTCCAGCGCCTTGATCGAGACCTGCAGCTTGCGGGTCTTCTTGTCGAAGGCGATGACGCGCGCATCGACCTTCTGGCCGACGGTGAAGCGCTCGGGGCGCTGCTCGTCGCGGTCGCGCGACAGGTCCGAACGCTTGATGAAGGTTTCGATGTCGTGGTCGACGAGACGCACTTCGAGACCGCCATCCTTGATACCGGTCACTTCGGCGGTGACGACGGCGTTCTTGCGCAGTTCGCCCGACGAGGCGGCTTCGCCGACGGCATCACGCGACAGCTGCTTGATGCCGAGCGAGATGCGCTCCTTGTCGATGTCGACGTCCAGCACCTGAGCCTTGACCACGTCGCCGCGGTTGTACTCTTCGATGACCTGCTCGCCCGGACGGTTCCAGTCGAGGTCGGACAGGTGCACCATGCCATCCACATCGCCTTCCAGGCCGATGAACAGGCCGAACTCGGTCTTGTTCTTGACCTCGCCCTCGACCGGGCTGCCCACCGGGTGGTTGCGCGCGAAGGCTTCCCACGGGTTCTCCAGCGTCTGCTTGAGGCCCAGCGAGATACGGCGCTTGGCCGGATCGACCTCGAGCACGACCACGTCGACTTCCTGGGTCGTCGAGAGGATCTTGCCGGGGTGCACGTTCTTCTTCGTCCACGACATTTCCGAAACGTGGATCAGGCCCTCGATGCCCGGCTCCAGCTCCACGAAGGCGCCATAGTCGGTGATGTTGGTGACCGTGCCGCGGATCTTCTTGCCGAGCGGGAACTTGGTGCCGATGTCGGACCACGGATCGCTCTCGAGCTGCTTCATGCCGAGCGAGATGCGGTGGGTTTCCTGGTTGATGCGGATGATCTGCACCTTGACCGTCTGACCGATGTTGAGGATCTCGGTCGGATGGTTGACGCGGCGCCACGCCATGTCGGTGACGTGCAGCAGGCCGTCGATGCCGCCGAGGTCGACGAACGCACCGTAGTCGGTGATGTTCTTGACCACGCCCTCGACCACCTGGCCTTCTTCGAGGTTCTGCACGATTTCCGAACGCTGCTCGGCGCGCGACTCTTCCAGAACCGTGCGGCGCGAAACGACGATGTTGCCGCGACGGCGATCCATCTTGAGGATCTCGAAGGGCTGCGGGTTGTGCATGAGCGGGGTGACGTCGCGGATCGGACGGATGTCGACTTGGCTACGCGGCAGGAAGGCAACGGCGCCGTCCAGGTCGACGGTGAAGCCGCCCTTGACCTGGTTGAAGATGACGCCTTCGACGCGCTCACCCTTGTTGAACTTCTCTTCCAGCTTGACCCAGCTCTCTTCGCGGCGGGCCTTGTCGCGCGACAGCATGGCTTCGCCCAGCGCGTTCTCGATGCGCTCGACATAGACCTCGACGGTGTCGCCGACCTTCAGCGTGCCGTCCTTGGCCTTGGCGCCGAATTCCTTCATCGGGACGCGGCCTTCGACCTTCAGGCCGACGTCAATGATGGCCATGTCCTTCTCGATCGCGGTGATGATGCCGCGGACGACCTGGCCTTCGCCCGAATGACCGTCCGAGAACGATTCTTCGAGCATGCTCGCGAAATCGTCGCGAGTCGGGTTTGCTTGTGACATATGATCTCCTGGAGCGTCCCTCTGGTAGGGGACTGGCGCCGTGGGTTCGTGTTGCGTTGTCCTGCCGGCATTCCCGGGCTTTTCTAGCCCTGTACCGCTATTAAGCGGCTTTTCCGGCGCAAGTGAATGCTGGCAGGCGGGTTCGTGCCCGATATGGAGAGCTCCGCAGGTTCCGGCAAGGGAAGGAGCGGAAATTCCAGCTCAGGCGGTGCCTCTCTTGGCCATCGCGTCGTCGACGATCGACTTTGCCGCGAGAAACGCGGTTTCTATATCCATTTCCGAGGTGTCGAGCAAGTGCGCGTTCTCGGCCGGTCGCAGCGGGGAATCGGCGCGTCCCATGTCGCGCTCGTCGCGGCGCACGATGTCGGAAAGGATCTCCGCAAACTCGGCGTGGCCGCCCTTTTCCTCGATCTCGTCCAGCCGCCGCTGCGCGCGCACTTCCGCGCTTGCCGTCACATAGAGCTTCACGTCTGCATCGGGGCAGACGACGGTGCCGATATCGCGCCCGTCCAGCACCGCGCCCTCGGGCTTTCCGGCGAATTCCCGCTGCTTTTCAACCAGTATGCGCCGCACCTCGGGAATGACGGCCACCTTAGAGGCCGCTTCGCCCACCGCATGCGCCGAAAGCACCGCGCGGTCGAGATGGCCGAGGTCGACGATGCGCGCGGCCTCTATGGCGTGCGCGGCGTCGTCCAGCGGCCAGCCCTTTTCGATCAGCGTGTGCGCCACCGCGCGGTAGCTCAGCCCGGTATCGAGCTGGGCAAGGTGGTAATAGTCGGCAAGCCGGCGCGCCAGGGTGCCCTTGCCGGCGCCCGCTGGTCCGTCGATGGCTATGACGAAGCCCGTCACGCGGCGGGCTCCAGAATGTCGATCTTGGCGCCCATGCCGGTCATCAGCCCCATGAACTCGGGGAAGCTGGTGGCGATCATGTTGGCGTCGTCGACTGTGACTGGCTTTTCGGCTGCCAGTCCCAGCACCAGGAAACTCATGGCGATGCGGTGGTCGAGATGGGTCTTGACCGTGCCGCCGCCCAGGCCCTTGCCGCCCGGCTTGCCGCGCACCACGAGCGTGGCTTCGCCTTCGGTGCAGTCGACGCCGTTGGCTTCCAGGCCGCGCGCGACGGCAGCGAGACGGTCGCTTTCCTTCACGCGCAGTTCCTCCAGGCCCGGCATCACCGTCTCGCCCTCGGCAAAGGCGGCGGCCACTGCCAGCACCGGATATTCGTCGATCATCGACGGCGCGCGGTCGGCCGGCACGGTGACGCCCTTCAGTTCGGACGAACGCACGCGCAGGTCGGCGACATCCTCGCCGCCGGCGTTGCGCTGGTTGAATAGCTCTATCTCAGCGCCCATTTCCAGCAGCGTGGTAATAAGGCCGGTGCGAGTCGGGTTCATCAGCACGTTTTCGATGACGATGTCGGAACCCGGCACGGTGAGGGCGGCCACCAGCGGGAAGGCGGCGGAGGAGGGGTCGCCCGGCACCGCAATCGTCTGGCCGGAAAGCTTGCCCTGGCCCTCGATGCGGATGTGGCGCACGCCGTCCTTGTCGGTTTCGACCTCGAGATTGGCGCCAAAACCCTGCAGCATCTTTTCGGTGTGGTCGCGCGTCATCACCGGCTCGATCACGGTGGTGATGCCCGGCGTGTTGAGGCCGGCCAACAGCACGGCCGACTTCACCTGCGCGGAGGCCATCGGCACGCGGTAGCTGATGGGGGCGGCCACCTTCGGCCCGCGCAGCGTCAGCGGCATGCGGTCGCCGGGGGCGGCGTTCAGCACCTGCACGCCCATTTCGCGCAACGGGTCGAGCACGCGGGCCATGGGCCGGCTCGACAGCGAGGCGTCGCCGATGAAGGTTGTCTCCATGTCATAGGTGCCAACCAGGCCCATGGTCAGGCGCGAGCCGGTGCCGGCGTTGCCGAAATCGAGTGGCGCGGTGGGCTCCAGCAGGCAGCCATTGCCGGTGCCCTGGATGATCCACTCGTCGCCACGCTTCTCGATCCTGGCGCCCATCGCCTTCATTGCATCGCCGGTGCGCAGCACGTCCTCGCCTTCCAGAAGGCCGGTGATGCGCGTCTCGCCCGAGGCCAAGCCGCCGAACATGAAGGAACGGTGCGAGATCGACTTGTCGCCCGGCATGCGGACCGTGCCGGAAAGCGCAGGCGACTTTGCTGCCGTGGCGGGTTGCGGGAGGGCGTTGTGCGACATGAATATAACCTCTTGGCGAACACGAAAAACCGGGGCTTTCCGTTTGTTGCGCGGGTCTCCTATCATGGCCCGCCGCGCGGGTCATCCCCTTGCGCGCGCAGCGCCGGAACGGGGCCTTTACGGCCGCGGAGAATCATATTGTTTTAGCTTTGACAGCGCCTAAAACTGTGGTTATGGGGACCAAACTTTTCAGACGAGGATCTACGGTGGCTAAACCAGAACTTGGCACAAAGCGCATCGATCCGGAAACCGGGCGTAAGTTCTACGACCTGAACAAGGATCCGATCGTTTCTCCCTACACGGGAAAGACCTATCCGCGCTCCTTCTTCGAGACGACCAGCAGCAAGCCGATCGACGACGAGGAAGAAGAGGTCGAGGAACGCGAAATCGATACCGAAGAAGAAGGTGCGGAGATCGTCTCGCTCGAGGACGCCGATGAGGAGACCAAGGGCGACGAGGACATCATCTCGATCGATGACGAGGAAGACGTCGACCTGGGCGACGACGACGACACCTTCCTCGAGGACGAGGAAGACGGTGACGAAGACGTTTCCGGCATCATCGGCGTTGGCGACGACGACGAAAACTGATGTTTCCACAGGTGCGCCGCAGGGGCGGCGCACCTGTTGAAGAAAAAGCTCGAAAGAGGCTTGATCTTCTCGAAAGGCGGCGCTAGAAGCCGCCTCACGGTCGGTTCGGGGGCAACGCTGAATCAACTATCCCGCCGGAAACGGCGCCGGTAATTACCGGATTGTGGGGCCATAGCTCAGCTGGGAGAGCGCCTGCATGGCATGCAGGAGGTCAGCGGTTCGATCCCGCTTGGCTCCACCAAACCGGGGTTTGTTTGTGAAATTGCCTCTAAGACCTTGAAAGGCAAACTCTTTTCGGCAGTTCGAAACCCCTCATTTCTGGCGTATGATAATTTGCCGGAAAACACCAGGCGAAGCACTGACCTCTTGCCCGACAAGTTGTGGAATCCCAGAGTTCCCAAGGCTGGGCTAAGAAAGACATCGCAGTTCGAAATGTCTCCGCAAAGGTGGCGGGGGGGCTGGGATGCAGCTGCGCGACTGCGAAGAAGTGCCTTCTCTTGCCCCAGCTTCTCGATTTCAGTTTCATAGGCCATGATCACGTCATTGCTGTCGGATGCGACGATCCGTTTCGCCAGCTGACCGATCTTGTGCTCGATGAGATGAACTCGAGCTTCGTCTTTGGCTGCCGCCTCGCAAGACGACCTACTCCTGCCGTCCCAGAGGTCCTTTAACATCTCGAAAGCCATCGCGCGACCATGCCTGGCCGCTTCATGAGGTCGCCGCCACCTGTAATGTCATCCCAGAATCCGGCCTCAACATAGCCGCCAATAGTGCGAACATGGTCTAGGGTGCGGGCTTCCTGTGCATCGAGGCCGTGGCCTTCGCGTGCCTGCTTAGTGGTCGAGACGCGGCGGTAACTAAGGCAGGGCATGAGGCTCATCTGGCTATCGCCCCCTTGAGCGATTCGATCGAGGTGTTTCCTGCGCGGGCCGCATTCTGGGCGTAACAAGCTGCTGCGGTTCGAGTGCGAAGGCGCGGTCGGCAAACACCTGGACGATTTCCCACATTAGTATGATCGGTTCGGCCTTCTGCTTCAGACAGATCGAAGCGATCTACGTAGCGACGAAATTTTTCGACATCGGCCGGCATGGCGCAGCAAAGCCGTTAATCGAACCTATGGTTTCGAAGGATAAGGAACGGCGAAGCGCATACGACACGGGTGCCTCTTCCATCTCATCCTGCACCTCACATCCATCTCCGCTGACTGGCCGTGTCTCGCGGACGAGGCGATTGCCCTTACTATCATATGGGCAGTGCGACGTTAAGTAACAATGAGTTTACGACGTGCAGCATTCCGCGATCATGTTGTATAAGCCAAAAAATGTCAACAATTGTGCGAATCCTATATTTTGAGTTGTCACTGTAATTTTTTCTTACATGGGGGGATTCATTGTTTGTTGAGGCTCCGCATTGCAGTATTCGTTCTATTTTATTAGCGTAGGGCGAAGCCGGCACCCCTGCTTCCTCAACAGTCGGATCAGCAGGTGTCTGGCAGCTTTGGTATCGCGGCGCGCCTGGACGATCTCGTCGAGCACGTAACCATCCTGGTCGACGGCGCGCCACAGCCAATGCTTCTTGCCGCCGATCGTCACGACCACTTCGTCCAGATGCCAGACATCGCTCGCGCTCGCCGGCTTTCGACGCAAACGGCGAGCATAGTCTGGGCCGAACTTCTTCCCCCAGCAGCGGATCGTCTCATAGGTAACGACGATGCCGCGCTCCAGTAGCATCTCTTCAACCAGACGCAGGCTCAGCGGGAACCGAAAATACAGCCAGACCGCATGGGCGATCACGGAAGGTGGGAAACGATGGCGCTTGTAACTGACGGTGGACTGAATCATGTCCGCCGACTACCAGCTAACAACCTCAACTCCGGTTAACCTGACATCACCCTCGGGGCTTATCCAGGAGTTCTGAGCCCTGCGCACATAGCTCCTCTCGTGACCACCAGCAGGATTTGCGACAGAACCGGTTGAAACGCTCCAGCGATAGCGGCGCACAACGAACGGTCCAACGGTGAATGGTCGTGTGGTCGACGGTAATGCCCCGCTCGGCCATCATCTCTTCCAGATCACGCAGCTCAGACTGTAGGCAAGGTACCAGCGCACACAAAGCAGGATAACTGACTGGTCGAACTGGCGGCCCTTGAACATTCAATCCTCCGAACATGTCAGAGGCTCTCCTTGCCACAGTGCCGGTATTCAAAACGCTGCAACACAACCCTCGCAGCTTGGCTGGCAGACGCCAGCTGAGTTCGCCTCCACCTTCAACCCGCGTCGGGCTCTGGCGCTGCGCAACTTGAGTAGCTCCGCGCCATCGCCCGCTGCTTCATCCGCCCTTCGGGGCAAAACCACCCCCGGAAACGAAGCTCCAACTGGACCCGGGATTAGCGGACATTTTCGGTGACCCATGTTTGAGCCTTGCCCGCGTGTTTTCAGCGGGGGGCTATGGAGTGATCCAAGCGTGTGGAACCGACTTGCGGTCAACATCCCGTAGGCCGCGATTCCTGCAAATGCCGCCCCTACCGCATGACCAATCTCCTTGCCGACCCGGGGATAATTACGCAGGGCAGCTATCTCTAACTTAACGCGACTTGCAGCCGCGCAGCCAAATGATCGATGAGAGCCCGAACACTGGGCAAGACTCCCCGATGTGAAGGGTGAAGGTATTACGCACACCGGCGAACGCGGCCACGGGATTGGCCAGCTCCCTACTTTGTGGGAGATACTATCATCACCCGGGCGCTATTGACAGGGCCGTCGCAGCACCTAGTATCAACCAAACAGTTGATATACTGAGGCCAACATGCCGCTTTTTGTACATGAACTTGACGCGAAGGTTCTCGACGCCATCCGCGCCGGGCTCGCCATTCCGGCCCACCCATTGGCGCTCGACGCGAACCGCCAGCTGGACGTCCGCCGGCAACCCGCCCTTAGCCGCTACTATTGCGACGCAGGCGTCGGCGGGCTCGCCGTCGGTGTCCATACCACACAGTTCGCGATTCGTGAGGTTGGTCTTTACGAGCCCGTCCTGCAGCTTGCAGCCGAGACGGCGGCTGTCCACACCGACCGCAGCGTTGCCATGATCGCCGGTCTTGCCGGTCGCACGGAGCAGGCCGTGAAGGAAGCGGACATCGCTGTCGGGCTGGGCTATCACGCGGGACTTCTCAGCCTCGGCGCGATGCGCGACGCCAGCGAGGACGAGATCATCGAGCACTGCCGCGCGGTCGCGCGCCGCATCCCGTTGTTTGGCTTCTATCTCCAGCCAGCGGTCGGCGGCCGCCACCTGCCAGGCTCCTTCTGGAAGCGTTTCTGCGAAATCGACAACGTCATCGCCATCAAAATGGCGCCTTTCAACCGCTACCGCACGATCGATGTTGTACAGGGGCTGGTGGATGCGCGCGCAGAGGACCGGGTGACGCTCTACACCGGCAATGACGACCACATCGTGCTCGATCTTCTGCTGCCCTTTACCGTGAAGAGGGCAGGGGAAGCAGTCAACGTGCGCATCAAGGGTGGCCTGCTGGGCCATTGGAGCGTCTGGACCCGTGCAGCCGTGCAGCTCTTCGAGCAGTGCAAGGCAGCCGTTGAGAGCGGTGGCGTCCTGTCGCCGGAACTGCTGGCGCTCGACTCACGCGTCACGGCCATGAACGCTGCCGTGTTCGACGTCGAGAACGATTTCCATGGCTGTATTGCTGGCTGCCACGAGATCCTGCGTCGTCAGGGCCTTCTCGAAGGCATCTGGTGCCTCGATCCCGCAGAAGGGCTTGGTCGCGGCCAGTCGCAGGCGCTTGACCGAGCCATCTCGGACAACCCCGACCTTATTGACGATGCCTTCGTGGCGGCCAATCTCGGCCGCTGGCTCGACGGCAATTGAACGAAGCTGATTGGAACGACGAGGCACTGACATGACCCAGCGTTACCCGGAATACTTTGCAAGCGAGGAAGAGCTAGACGATTTCATGTCGACGCCTGATCAAGGCTTGATCGACGACCTCGCCAGCCTGGACGGCGACATCATGATTGTGGGCGTTGCCGGCAAGATGGGCCCCACTGTCGCGCGGATGGCAAAACGCGCGGCGCCGGACCGCCGCGTCATCGGCGTCGCCCGCTTCTCCGAGCCTGGCCTGAGAGACTATCTCGAAGCCCACGGCATCGAGACCATCACGGCCGACCTTCTCAACCGCGAACAGGTCGCAGCCCTGCCGCGCGCGCGCAATGTCATCTTCATGGCAGGCCGCAAGTTCGGCTCCAACGGCTCGGAAGAACTGACCTGGGCGATGAACAGCCACGTCCCGGCACTCGTGGCCGAGCATTTCGCTGGAAGCCGCATCGTCGCCTATTCGACGATCTGCGTTTATCCTTTTACGCCTGTCGCCCATGGCGGCTCGCGAGAGGAAGATCCTGTTTCGCCTCCCGGCGAATACGCCATGTCCTGCATCGCGCGCGAGCGCATCTTCCAGCATTTCTCCAAGACGCTGGACACGCCGAGCCTTCTCTTACGCCTCTCCTACGCGATCGACATGCGCTATGGCGTTCTGCACGACTTGGCGAGCAAGGTGCTCGCGGGAGAAGAGATCGACGTCACGATGGGCCACGTCAACGTGATCTGGCAGGGCGATGCTTGCTTGCAGTCGCTGCGCTCGCTGTGCCACACGACAGTGCCCGCCCAGCCTCTCAATGTTTCCGGCCCTGAAACCGTTTCCATCCGCTGGATGGCGGAAGAGTTCGCCAAGCGCTTCGGCTGCGAGGTCAAGATCGTCGGGCAGGAAGCCCCGACCGCATGGCTCGCCAACACGTCGCGCGCCGCATCACTATTCGGCTATCCGAACGTGCCGCTGGCGCGTCTCATCGACTGGCAGGCAGACTGGCTCAAGCGCGGTCTTGGCAGCCTGGGCAAAGCCACGCATTTCGAAGTCAGAAGCGGAACCTATTGATCCCATGACCATCCTTGAGCGCCCACTCGCAGAAGCCGACACTGATGCCTGCTTGCGGCTGGTCGCCGAGGCTGGATGGAACCAGACCGCAAACGACTGGAAGACGATCTTCGAGATCGGCGAGACATGCGGGCTGTTTCAGGACGGCACGCTGATCGCCACAGCCGCTATCGTCCTGCATGGACCTGTCGGCTGGGTGTGCATGGTGCTCGTCACGCCCAGCGCACAGCGTCGCGGACACGCGACGCATCTTCTCAAATGGGCAGGTAACCGCCTGGACGAACTGGGCCTGACCGCGGGGCTCGATGCAACGCCCGCCGGCCGCCAAGTCTATCTGCATCTGGGCTACACTGACATCTACCCGATCACTCGAATGCAGTGCGATGGGCCACTTCCCCGCGCGACGACCAACTCAAGCCCAGCCATTCGAGCCGTAATGGCCGACGATCTCGATGCATTGCTCGCACTCGATCATGACGCATTCGGCATCGACCGCAGCGCGCTCGTCGCCAGCCTGATACGTCGGCGTCCCGATCTTGCCTCGGGCATCTTCGATGGCGACACCTGCCTGGGCTTCGTGCTTGCCCGCGAAGGCCGCCGTGCGACGCAGGTCGGTCCGTTGGTGGCGCGAGACGAGGCGCTTGCAGTGGAACTCTTGCACCACGTTCTGGACAGATCCGAAGGACCGGTCTTCATTGACCTCCCTGACGGGCATGTTGCGCTTCGCGCCGCGCTTGAGGCTCGCAACTTCACCGCCCAGCGCACATTCACGCGCATGCTGCGTGGAAAGACGCAAGCGTTCGACGACACCCGTCTCGTCTTCGCCCTGACCGGTCCCGAGTTCGCCTGAGCAGGCGCTCGCAACTCAACATCACCGGACAACGAAACAGGCGCAGCAATGATGCTGCGCCTGTTTCGTTCACACATGCCGCTAATCGGCAGGCCCGACAAAATTACATGTCGAGCAGTTTATAGATGCGACGGCTGTAGACGCCGAACTCTTCGCTGGTCTTCATTGCCAGCGTGCGCGGGTAGGAAAGGTCGATTGGGAAATGCTCGGCCATGCGCGCCGGACCGGCGGTCAGCACCGCACAGTGCGAACCCAGCAACACGGCTTCGGGAATGCTGTGCGTCACGAACAGGATCGTCTTCTTGGACTCAGCCCAGATGCGCAGCATCTCGAGGTTCATCTTTTCGCGCGTCAACGCGTCGAGCGCACCAAAGGGTTCGTCCATCAGAACGAGCTTGGGATCATGTACCAGTGCGCGCGCGATGGAGGCGCGCTGCTGCATGCCGCCCGACAATTCATAAGGATAGCGGTTCGCGAAACCGCCAAGCCCGACCATTTCCAGAAGATCCAGCGCCCGCTCACGGCTTGCCTTCATGGGCAGGCCAAGGATCTCCGCCGGCAATAAGACATTGTCAAGGATCCTGCGCCACTTGAGGAGCAGCGCCTGCTGGAACACCATGCCAATGTCGCGACCCGGTACGAACGGTATGTTTTCACCGCCGATTTCGACCGTTCCTCCATCGGCTTTGTGGAGCCCGGCAAGTATCTTCAAGACCGTCGTCTTGCCGCAACCAGAAGGCCCGACCAGCGAGACGAAATCGCCGTCGTTCACCTCCATGGTGACGTCGGAGACAGCCAGCACTTCCTTGTCTCGGGTTTTGTAAACCTTCTTGACGTTCTGCAGGTTGATCAGGCGTTCGCTCATCATCAGTCGTTCCTGGTGGCAATCGGCGCAGTCAGCGGCCACGGACTTGCACGTTCAAAGGCGCGGGCAGCTTGAAGCACGACAAGATCATTTCGCGCGGGGCCAACGATCTGCAGTCCAACGGGCAGTCCGTCCCGCGTCAGGCCACAAGGCACGCTGGCGGCCGGCTGGCGCGTCAGGTTGAACGGGAAGGTGAACCCGTACCACGAGCGGCCTTCGTAGCCTTCGGGCGCATTGCGACCGATTTCGAACGGCGGCGTTGCGAGGGTCGGGGTCAACAGCAAATCATAGGTTTGGTGCAGGTCCGCCATCCGGCGCGCAAGCGCTGCACGCTCCATCTGCGCGGTGAGATGTTCCTCCAGGCTGGCACCCCTGCATTCTTCGATTTCCTCAACCAGCGCCGGATCCATCTCGGGGTAGCGCGAGGCGGGCATGTTGCGGAAGGCAAAAGCGGTCAGCCCGCGCTTGTAGCTCACAAGGGTAGGCCATGGGTCGTCGAAGACATGATCCACCACATCCACTTGCGCGCCGAGGCTGCGGAATGTCTCGACCGCGTTTTCAACAATTTCGAGAACCTCGGGCTGAACGTCGACATAGCCGAGCGTCGGGCTGAAAGCGATGCGCCAATGCGAGGGGTCACCCGCTTCGAGTTCCAGGTCGTAGCGCGGGGAAGGGGAGGGGTCCGCTTCCCAGTCGCGCAGATCCGGCTGGGCGATGACACTCATCATCAGCGCTGCGTCCCGTACGGTACGCGAGATCGGTCCGAACCCGGCCAGCGTCGCATAGGGGGTTGGCGGATACATCGCAACGCGCCCGCCTGACGGCTTGTGGCCGAATACACCGGCGAAGCTCGCGGGGATCCGCACCGAGCCACCCGCATCAGTCGCCAGCGCCAGCGGCGATATGCCTGCCGCAACGGAGGCGCTTGAGCCACCGCTGCTGCCGCCTGGCGTCAGCGCCGTGTTCCATGGATTGCGGGTGATGCCTGTCAGCGGGGAGTCGGTCACGCCCTTGAAGGCGAATTCCGGCGTCGTCGTCTTGCCGAACAGCACCGCTCCGTGCTCGCGCAGGCGCGCAACCGCCGGGCCATCCTCGCTCCAGGGTTGCTCCAGATTGATCGTATGCGAGCCGCGCAGTGTCGGCCAGCCTGCGGTTAGGATGATGTCCTTCACCGACACCGGCACGCCGTCGAGCAGCCCCTGTGCCTGTCCACTTTTCCAGCGCGCGGCTGATGCTTCCGCCTGCGCACGCGCGCCTTCGCGGTCAAGAAGGCAAAACGCATTCAGTTCTGGTTCCAGCCGGTCCAGTTGTACAAGGACGGCCTCAAGCGCATCCACCGGAGAAAACCTGCCCGCTCCATAGCCCTCGATCAGTTCGACCGCCGAAAGCAGCGCAAGATTGCCGCTGGCCGCACTCATGCAGGGCCTCCGTCAAGACGTGCATCCTTGACCACGAATATGCGCTCCAGGAACTGCACGGCAGCATAGAGCAGCACGCCCAGCAGCGTCAGGATAATCACCGCCATGAACATGCCTGCAGTATCCAGCTGGCCCTGAACCTGGATCATCAGATAGCCGAGCCCCCGGCTTGAGGCCACGAACTCGCCAACGATCGCGCCGGCAACCGCGAGGATCGCGCCGACCTTCATCGATGAGAAGATGTAGGGCAGGGCACCGGGAAGCTGGATCTTGCGGAAAATTTGCAGGCGAGAGCCGTTCAGGCTGCGCACCAGGTCAAGCAGATCCGGCTCGACCTCCCGCAACCCGCGTGCGGTCGTGATGAGAATGGGGAAGAACGACAAAATGAAGGCAAAGAAGATGTTCGTGGAGATGCCGTAACCCATCCACACCACCAGTAGCGGTCCGAGCGCGACCTTCGGGATAAGGCTAATGGTCACGAAGAGTGGGAAAAACGCCATGTGCAGGATGCGGAACCACGAAAACAGCAGCGCGACGACAACGCCAAAGGCTACCGCCAGCCCATATCCGGCGAAAATCTCGACAGCAGTCACCCAGGTATTGTCGAGCCACTTGTAGCGCGACTGGAACAACGTCACGACCGTCGCGGATGGCGAAGGCAGGATGAAGGGGCGAACCATTCCCGACACCGACACCAGATGCCACACCAGGATGACAGCCAGATGCACGCCGACGATGATCGCATAGCGTGGGATCTGTTCTGAAGACTCTGTCCATCGCGACGATGCGACAGTGGAGCCGATACGCGGGTCTTCTCCTTGCGTTACAGCCGACATGCATCACTCCTGGGCTTCTAATGGAGGCAATCTTCAACCAACCAATTGGTTGATGCTAAGAGCAGGAAAGCTGTCTGTCAATCAGGTTGCAGCGCCTGCATGACGAAGTCGACCACATGCGCACGCCGCTCTTCAATGCGTTCCTTGTCGTTAAACTTGCAGTCGAAAATCGCCGACAATGTGTGGATGTTGTTGAAATAGAAGAACCCCAGGCCGGCAATCGAAATGTAAAGATGCACGGGGTCGAGCCCCGCCCGAAACTGCCCGGAAGCCACGCCTCGTTCCAATGTTTCCTCGATCATTGCGATGAGCGGAGAGTGCAGTTGCGGCAGGTTTTCCGACTTCTTCAGGTGGCGACCGCGGTGGAGATTTTCATCGGTCAGCAACGCTACGAAATCACGGTTTGCAGCCAGGTAGTCAAACGAGAAGGCGACGAGACGCGCCATCACTTCGCGCGGATCGCCGTCACTCCCGTCTAGTTTCGCCTCCTCGGTTCGGATACGCGCATAGGCCTCTTCCAGCACCGCCCGATAGAGCGTCTCCTTGTTCGAGAAGTGGTGATAGACCAGTTGCTTGTTGACGCCGGCCTTGCGCGCTATCTCGTCGACCCGGGCACCCTCCAGCCCCTTGCTCGCGAATTCCTTGCGGGCCGCGCGCAAAAGCAGTTCGCGGCTCGACAAATCGTCCTTCCTGCCGCTCCTGCGTCGGGGCTTCTTCGGTTCGGCAGCGGTCTTATCAGCAGGACCGTCGGCGTTCTTTGACATCAGAGATAACCAAATAGTTGATCATTTTATTGACGCGCATGGGGCGCAGGGTTAGCCTCCTGTTTAATGCAGTTTGCAAGAACGGTCGACCATCGGCGCGCTGATGCAGATTGAGGGACTGGCGAAACAATTATTCAAGGGGAATGACAATGAACAAGACAGGGGCAATTTTTGCAGCAGCAGCCATGCTGGCCTCCTCTTCCGCGAGCGCCGTTGCTGAAGAGCCACTGAGCATTGTGCTGAACTGGACGCCCACCGCCGACCACTCGCCGCTCTATTATGCGCTTGAGCAGGGCTGGTACAAGGATGCCGGCATCGCGCTCACGATCGAAACCGGCAAGGGCTCCTCAATGTCTGCCCAGTCTGTCGGCGTCGGCACCAACAACATCGGCATCGCCGAGCTTGGCACCGCATTCGTCGCCCGCAGCAAGGGCGCCGACCTCGTCGCGGTCATGAGCCTTTATGCCAACGCGCCGTTCGTGTTCTACTGGAAGAAGTCGTCGGGCATCGATACCGTCGCGGACTTCAAGGGCCGCACGATCGGCAACCCGCCGGCTGACGCCGCCCGCATAATGTGGCCGGCCTTCGCCAGGGCTGCCGGCCTGGAAGAAGATGCAGTCAGCTTCGTCAACGTCGCACCGCAGGCAAAGATCCCGACGATGGCCGCGGATCAGGTCGACATCATCTCCGACTTCTACAACGGCCACGACCTCAAGATCGAAACCTTCGGCGACGACCTGGGCTATGTGCGCTGGAGTGATATCGGTCTCAATCCGTACGGCAACTCTTTCATCGTCAACGGCGACTATCTGGAGTCGCACAAGGACACCGTCGCATCCTTCGTCAGCGTGACGCAGCGCGCCTACATGGCCTGCGTCCAGAACTCCGATCCGTGCATCGACGCCTTGGTAGCGGGCGCAAGCGGGCTTGAGCGTGGAGAGATGGTCAAGCAGTGGGGCCGCGTCAAGGAACTGATGGCCGACGCGCATACCACGACCAAAGCACTCGGCTATCTTGATACGGAGCAGGTCGCCAAGACCTACGAGTTGGTCGACACGTTCTTCGAACTGGATGCACCTTTCGACCCTTCCCAGGCCTTCACCTCGGAGTTTCTCGACACCAACCTGAAGATGACCGCGCAGTAAGGTCGCAAGGCCTTGTCGCTTGAAGAAGCTAACGCCCGTGATCCCGGTTGGATGGCGGGCGTTTTTTGTTTGACTGAATTAGCTCGCGAAAGGCCCGGACATGCTCCCCCACTTATAGCGTCAGGAGTAACGTCGGTATTATGACTAGCATCGACCATAAGATAGAGGTCCTTTCCGGGCCGGAACGGCGGCGGCGCTGGAGCACGGCGGGGAAGCTGGCGATCATACAGGAGATCTACGAGACGAACGCGGCGGTCACCCGCACGCCTTAGAGGGTGTTAGAGAATCAACGTTTTGCAAGGCGATTAAGCATGAGCCGGGTGGCTGCGATGTCGATCATCGTCTCGGACGTCTGGACGCGATACTCATAGTCCTTGCTGAGCCTACGATTGAGCCCGAGCCAAGCAAAGCTGCGTTCCACGATCGAGGTCAAGCCGGTAATCTTGAAGGCACGCTGACGCCGTTTGACGATCAGCAGCCGCCACCCTTGCTGCTCTGCCAGTGCGTGAGCGAATTTCTTGCTCTCATGCCCGGCGTCGGCGATCACGGTGGTGATCGCCGGAAAGAGCGCCTTCAGTCCACTGGTCAACAACGCTCCGGCGCGCCGATCCGAAATATCCGCAGCCTCGACACGATCGGTAGGCCGAGTGTATCGACCAGAATATGGCGCTTTCGGCCTTTAACTCGCCTGGAGGCATCAGACCCACGGGTTCCGCGAACTTCGGTAGTCTTCACAGACTGCCCATCCAAATCACGACCGACGGACATTCCGCGCGGCCGGAACGAATGCGCGTGAGCCTGTAGATCTCTCGTTGCAAACGAACCCAAACCCCGGTGCGCTGCCATAACCGAAAATACCAGTAGACCGTGCTCCAAGGCGGAAGTCAGCTGTGGCCATTGGCAACCAGTACGCAGCAGATAGAATATCGCGTCGATCACGGAACGAAGCCTGATCCGGCGCTGCCGACCGCGCCGTTTCGGTGATGGTAACAGCGGCGCGACAATCGCCCACTGCTTGCCCGTCAAGTTCGACGGGTATCGGCTGCAACTCATCCTGATGTCTCCTACTTGGGGGCAAGCCGACCCCGCAATCGTTAATTTCCAAACGCCCTCTTAGCGTGTCGCTGGGAACAGTTCTTGTTCCGCCCCTACCGGGGATTGTCATCAGCCGGCGTGCGACGTCCTCGCGATCGGCGATCGCTTCGATCTCCATCGTCACCTGGCGTTGAACTCGGCCGAAAATCGTCTGCGTGTCTTCATCCTGGATCGTCCTTTTCATCGGGCGATCCACCTTATGCCCCTGTCCCAGAAAACGGCACCACCTCTGCCTTCGGGTGCGCGAACTGTCGAGCCGGTCGTCGTTTCGGATTTATGGGTTATGACTATGGCTGAAGGCGAAAACTGCCAGGAAGTCGAAAGCGCAGGTGGTCACTACCGCCTAGTTGTTCCCTTGTGCGCCTTACGGCGTTCGAGATAGGCCGTCGTCTGCAGAGCGATGAGGATCAGTACCGCACCGATGGCGATGCGCCCGTCAGGCACTTCGCCGAAGAAGAGGTAGCCTGCAGCGGTGGTCATGACGATCGAAAGGTAACCTATGGGTGCGAGCACGCTGGCCTCGGCCAGACGATAGGCGCGCAGGAAGCAATATTGGCCGGCCTGAGCCAGCAAGCCGATGCCGAGCAACGGAATCCAGTCGAAGGCCTTGACCGGCTGCCAGACGAAGATGGCGGGAACGGCGGTAATCACGGCAAGGCCGACCGTATAGAACACCATCATCACCGTGGTGTTTTCGTCGCGCAGCGCGCGCGTCTGGATGATCGCCAGCGAGCCGAAGAACACTGTACCGAACACGGCGAGCAGGCCAAGGTTCCACTCCACGCCGCCCGGCGCCAGCATCACCAGCACGCCGGCGAAGGCGAGCCCGGCACCGATCCAGCGCAGCCGTGACACGGTCTCGCCGAGGAAAGCGACCGCCATGGCCATGGTGATCAGCGGCCGCGAGAAGGACAGCGCGTTGACCACCGCCAAAGGCAGCATGGTGTAGGCGAGGAACTGGCTGGTCAGGGCAATCGCATTGCAGCTGATGCGCGAGATGTTTTTCCACGGATGCCTGGGGTGGCGGATCTGGTGGCGATGGCGCCAGATCAGCGGCATGATGAACATCAGCCCGATCAGCGAGCGGATGAAGACGAGCTGGAAGGCTGGGTAGACCATGCCCTGTGCCTTGACGAGCGCCGTCATGCCGCCGGCGACCAGCAGCATGTCGGCGAGCACCCAGACGATGCCCTCGCGGTTGGCCTTGTGCCGCTCCTCGACCGCCGGAAGCGGCTCCGCGATTTCAGACTGGCTGGACAAGATTGGTCATCAGCCTGAAGGCGCCCGGCACCAGCTTGTCGAGTTGGTGGTGCAGCACGAGCGAGGTGTGGGTGTGGCGGCCCTTGCCGATGCTGCCCGAGACGATCGCCCCCAGCAGCGGCTGTTCGTTGACGTCATGCATCGACACAAGCGGCTCGTAGGCTTCGTCCCAACGAGCAGCGAAGTAGAGCCCTCGTTCCTTGTCCCAGCCGGACCAGTCCTGCGGGCCGATGGCATTCGGGCCGTTCAGCAGAATGTGATTCGGCGTCAGCACCGTGACCGCCGCATTGGGATTCGTTACGCGCCAGCGTAGGGACGGCGAGCCGATCTCGAGTTTCCTCGGTGGCGTCTCCAACGGGTTCCAACCATCGGTCGGGCGGTGATAGAGCGTGACGAGATGCCCGCCGTCTTCGACGAAGCGATGCAGCTTTTCCGTGGCCGCGGCCAGATCCTTTCGAATTCCGAAGGCGAAGATGCCGACCACGATGGTGGTGAAGCGGTTGAGATCGCCCGACAGCGCCTTGGCGTCCAGTTCGGTGACGTCGAGGCCCAGACGCGACAGCCATAGGCCGACCCGGTCGGCACCGGCGCCGACATAGCCGACGCGGGCACCTTCCGGCAGCGTGAGGTCGAGCGCTAGCACTTTCAGGGTCTCGGGCTGGCGGTGGGTGACGCGGCCGATATGCGAATAAGAGATCGGCGTCAGCCGCAGTGCCGGCCGGCCGCCGACCTCGGGGACGATGGTCCTCAGCCCGGCATCGATCTTCTCGGGGGCGCGAAGCATCTGGCCGGCCGATGTCTGCGCCAGCGACCAGCCGTCGGCCATGCCGAGCGTGACAGGTGCCTGCCTGCCGCCGACCGTCATCTTGACCGGCCATTCGCGCCTGCCGCCTTCGACAGGTGCGAGGATCGCTTCCGGGTCCATGGTAACCGAGCTGGCCGGCAGCACAGCTAAGGGCTCTTCGAGGTCGAAGGTGGCGCGGGCAACATGGTCGCCGAAGCTGGCGGTGACCAGTACGTGTGCCTCACCATTGCCCGCGAGCGCCGACCAGGCCGGGGCATAGAGATTGGAATAGGCGGCGTCGGTCGCTGCGGAGACGGAGAACGTGCGCCGGCAGCCAGAGGAGGCATCGGCCTTGGCGACAATGCGCTCTGGCAGCACCGCTTCGACCTTTACCGAGCGCCCCTCGGCTCCTGGAGCGAGGTCGACGGTCAGCACGCCGGTTTCGCCAGGCGACAGTGTTGCCGGAGCAAGCACGGCGCGGTCGAAGATACGGGCGGCCTCGATCAGCGCGGCGTCTATCTCGCGCGCTTTGCGGCCGAGGCGGTGTCGATGCAGTTCGAGGAAGGCGGGCGACGCGTTCTCACGTGCCGCATCGAGCTGGGTCGCTGCCTCGGTGAGGGCTCCAATGATGGCATCCGTGTTCGGGAAGGCCGCGATCGCCGTGTTGACAGCGGTGCCCGCCGCCTTCAGCGCCTGGGCGGCTTCGTAGGAAAGGTTGCGGGACGTGGCGAGATCTGCGAGCGAAACGGGCAGGCCGTCCAGCACCGACGTTTCTGCGTTCATGCCATTCCTGGCCAGCAGCAGGTGCAGCGGCCAGCGCGTGTCGGCTCGGTCGGGCCAATGTCCCATTCCTTGCGACGCGTGATAGTAGCGGGACCACTCGCCGATGCGGTTGTATTCGGCGCCGGTCGCCGGCTCGCGGCCAGACGCATCGACGATAACCGTGGCATCGGGCGGAGGTACCTCGTCGTCATAGGTGTCGCCGCCGCCGGACCATGCCGGCAGGTAATATTTCGCCACCTGCCAAGGGCTCAAGCCCTCGGCGAAGTGCTCGGGGAATGCTGCGGGATCGGCTGCCATGCGGATGGCCGTCTCGGCGGCGCGGGTCATGGCGCGGTGGTGACCGTGCTGTCCGGGCACGTCGAGGAAGGTCGGGATGACGATGTCGGGCCGCTCGCTGCGATAGGCGCGCACGAGGCGCTCCACCGTGCGCTGTTCGCCCCACCGGGCGAGGGTCTGGTCGCCGTCCTTGGAGAAGCCGAAGTCGTGGACCGGATCCTCCGGGCCGTGTCCGAGCCAATGGATATCGGCGTCGAGCGCGCGGGCGGCTTCTTCCATTTCGCGCGTGCGCATCATGCCGAGCGCGCCGAGACGCTCCGGTCCAAGCGAGTTTTGGCCGCCTTCGCCGCGCGTCGAGCAGGCGACGATAACGCGCATGCCGAGCCCAAGACGAAACCAGGCCAGTAGACCACTCTGCTCGTCGTCGGGATGGGCGCCGGTGTTCATCATCGTCACGGTCGACTTGAGCCGGGTCAGCGCCCGGTGCAGCCGGATGAACGAAGGGCTTGCCTTTTGTCGCTCGATGCGTTCGCGGGCTGTGAGCATGCTTGTTTCCTCCGGTATGCTGAATTTTATGGCGGCTATTCGCTCGCCGCCGTCTCAAGCTTTGGCGTCACCACTTCGAACAGCGGCAGCGCCGCGGCGCCGAGGGCCGCGGTGTATTGGCCGGTCTGGCCGCGAATGACGCGGGGTAGGGCGCGCGTCCTGCGGCTGGCGACCGAGATCGGCAACTTTCCCATGCGTTCGATGAGTTCGTCGATAATCGCGTCCGGCAGCATGCCGCCAAGGATCACTGTCTCCGGATCGAGGATGTTCTCGATCATCGCGATCATCGGCGCAAGGTGACCCGCCGCCTCGTCGATCCACTCTACCAGTACGGAATGGCGCTCGGCGTGGAGCCTCTCAAGATCTGCAAAATCGCAGTTGGCAATGCCTGCCTCGCAGAGCCTCTCACGCAGGGCATAGACCGAGGCATAACGCTCGAGGCAGCCATGTTGACCACACGGGCAGGTGCGGCCCCGCGGGGTGATCACGACATGGCCGATTTCTCCGGCATTGCCGAAGGCGCCGCGGAAAGGCACCCCGTCTTGGATCATGCCGAGACCCAGGCCGGCGCCGAAATAGATCATGGCGAAGCTGGAAATCGAATGGCCCGCGCCGAACAGGCGCTCGCCGACGGCCGCGGCATTGGCGTCGTTCTCGGCCCACACCAGCTCACCGCAGGCTTCGCTCAGCAGGCTGGTGGCATCGATGTCGGCCCAGCCAGGCAGGGTGGTCGGGCCGACCGAGGTCATGCCCTCGATCTCGAACGGGCCGGGCATGACCACGCCAATGCCGAGCAGGGGCGCCTTGAAGGCCTTGCGCACGGCTTCGAGCTGGGCGCGCAGATGGGCGATCACTTGGTTCGGACTGGTGTCGCGCACGGGTGTGATGCGCCTGGACCGCGGTTGTCCCGTCAGGTCGAGTACCGTCGCCACCATGTGGTCGGATGCAATTTCGATGCCCATGGTCATGGCGCCGTCGGGATTGACGGCGAACTGGATTGGCGGCTGGCCGCGGCCCGAACGCAGGCGCCCGGTCTCCATCAACAGGTTTTCGCTGACCAGCTCGTCGACGATGTTGGCGATGGCCTGGGCCGTCAGATGGGTGAGCCGGGCGATGTGCATGCGCCCCAGCGAGCCGTGACGGCGCACGACATCGAGCACCACGCGGCGGTTGTGATCGCGGCTGCGCTCCGGGTTCTTGCCCAATGTGACCTGATGTGTGCTTCCGGGCTGATACGCCATCTCGCCCATCCTGACCTGCTCCGCAAAACCGATAACGCGGAAGCTCCGCGAGCTGCAACAGATTAATTCAAGTAAATTGTCTTATTGACAAGCGACCGGCGAAAGGGAACCGTAGAGGCCAGGATGCGGGGAGGATCCGCAACTCCTTGGTGTCAGTATCGTCGGGTGTGATCAGCCCGCGTTCGATGGCCCATGAATTTAAGCAGCACGACCAAGACCTCGATTGCCTGCGGGGAACGGGTCCAAGGGGATAGTAATCGCCCGTAGCCGGGAGAAGCCGGCGGGCGCAGATGGAGGATTACATGCGCAGAACCACTCTGTTCGCCGGCCTGGTCGCAGGTTTCAGCACGCTGGCTCTCAACGCGGCCCAGGCCGTCGAGATCGAATACTGGCAGTACGTGTTCGACACCCGCGTGAAGGCGATGGATCAGCTGATCGAGAACTTCCAGAAGGCCAATCCGGATATCACCGTCAAGCAGACGACCTTCCCCTATGCCGACTACCAGACCCGCGTAATCGCGGCCAAAATGGGTGGCCAGGGTCCCGACGTGATGCAACTGTTCTACGGCTGGCTCGACAAGTTCGTGGCCGGCGGCCTGCTGCAGCCGCTGCCGACCGACGCCTTCCCGCACGACAAGATCGAGAGCGAATTCTTTCCGATCGTAAGCGCCATGAAGCGCGGCGACGACTATTACGGCCTGCCGACTGCTGTGCGCTCGCTGGCTCTCTTTTACAACAAGAAGCTGTTCACCGAGGCTGGCCTCGACCCGGCAAACCCGCCGAAGACGCTGGACGAGTTCGTCGCGGCGGCCGAGAAGATCACCAAGCATGACGCCAGCGGCAACCTCGTCGTCGCCGGCTCGACCCTCGATATGGGCGGCCAGGATCACCAGTGGTGGCGTGAAGTGCTGGTCCGTCAGTTCGGCGGCGAGCCCTACACCGACGGCGACCGCAAGGTGGCCTACAACACCGAGGCCGGTGAGAAGGCGCTGAAGTTCTATACCGACCTGCAGATCGAGAAGAAAATCGGCCAGGCCGGCTTCATGGACGAAGGCCAGGCGGCTTTCCGCGCTGGCATGGCCGGCATGACCATCGACGGCACCTTCCGTCTCGGTGCCTTCAAGTCGATCGACGGCTTCGAGTGGGGCGTGACCGAACTCCCTGCCAATGCCGAGGGCGTGCGTTCGAATTATGCCAGCTACTTCGCCAACGGCATCAGCTCGAAGACCGAAGGCGATAAGCTCGAGGCCGCCAAGAAGTTCCTGGCCTACATCTCGTCGCCCGAGGCCATGGACATCTGGCTGAAGACCGTCGGCGAGTTACCGGCACGCCGTTCGGCCGCCATGACCGACACCAACCTGGCCGACCCGATCTACGGTCCGTTCCTCAAGGGCCTGGAATATGCCCACACCACCATGTTCGTGGACGAGGCCGCCCAGCGCCAGAACACGATCGACATGACCAACCGCATCCTGCTGGAAGGCCAGTCGGTGAAGGACTCGCTTGCTGCAGGCGCTGCCGCCGAGCAGGTGATTATCGACAGCGCGGCCAAGTAAGGCCGGGGGCGCCAATGACTGTGGCTGCGGATCGGCAGGGGGCGGCGGTGAGCCGCCCCGGCGGAACCTTCTGGGACCGCCGTTCCATGCGGACAAAGCGGCTGGTCTGGGTGTGGAGCTTCCTCGCCCTGCCGATTCTGTTTTATTCGGTCATCCGCTTCTACCCCACCATCGAGGCCTTCTGGCTTTCGCTGACGAACTGGGATCTCCTGAAGCCGCCACAGTTCATCGGGCTGGCGAACTATCAGAAATTGTTCGCCGACCCGCAATTCTGGAAGGTGTTCAAGAACACTTTCGCCTATCTCGTCATCGGCACGCCCATCAGCCTGCTCTTGTCCTTCGTCATCGCGTTCTATCTCGATCGCGTGCGCTTCATGCATGGACTGATCCGAGGCCTCTATTTCCTGCCGTACCTGACCACGGCAGCCGCCATGGCCTGGGTGTGGCGCTGGTTCTACCAGCCGGCGCCCATCGGCGTGATCAACAACGTGCTGGGCACCATCGGCGTCCCGCAGCAGCAGTTCATCCGCTCGGTCGACCAGGCGCTGCCGTCGATCATGGTCACAGCCATATGGGCCGGCCTCGGCTTCCAGATCATCATCTTCATGGCCGGCCTGCGCGCCATCCCCAGCACCTTCCATGAGGCAGCTCGCATCGACGGGCTCGGCGAATGGGCGATCCTGCGCAAGATTACGCTGCCGCTGCTCAAGCCCACGACCGTGTTCCTGGTGGTGTTCTCGTCGATCGGCTTCCTGCGCATCTTCGACCAGGTCTACAACATGACCACCAACGATCCCGGCGGGCCACTCGGCTCGACCAAGCCGCTGGTGCTGATGATCTATCAAACCGCGTTTTCATCCTACGCAATGGGCTATGCGGCTGCGCAGACGGTCGTGCTGTTCTCCATCCTGCTTTGCGTGTCGCTGTTGCAGCTCTGGATCCTGAGGGAAAAGAAATGAGCGCCGTAACCGAAACCCCGGCGCTGTCTCACGCTGCTCTACGTCCTGGCCGCATCCTTGTCTGGACGCTGCTGTTCATCGGTGGCGTGATCATGGTCACGCCGCTCGCCTTCATGTTCTCGACATCGCTGAAGACGGCCGGCCAGGTCTATGACCTCCGGCTGGTCCCGTCGGCGCCGACGCTGCAGAACTACATCACCATCCTCGCCGACGGGCACTTTATGCGCTGGTTCATGAACTCGATGATTGTGGCGGTCGCCGTCACCGTCTCCAATGTGTTCTTCGACAGTCTCGTCGGCTACACGCTTGCCAAGTTCGAATTCCGCGGCCGCTACTTCATCTTCCTCGCCATCCTGTCGACGCTGATGATCCCGACCGAGATGCTTGTCATCCCGTGGTATCTGATGTCGGCCAATCTCGGCTGGCTGGACAGCTACTGGGGTATCATGTTCCCGGGCATGATGACGGCCTTCGGCACCTTCCTGATGAAGCAGTTCTTCGAAGGTGTGCCCAACGACTTCCTGGAAGCCGCGCGCGTCGACGGGCTCAACGAGTTTCAAATCTGGTGGAAGGTGGCGATGCCGCTGGTGACGCCCGCGCTTTCGGCCCTCGCCATCTTCACCTTTCTCGGCAACTGGACGGCGTTCTTCTGGCCGCTCATCGTCACCACCAGCCGCGAACTCTACACGCTACCGGTCGGCCTATCGAGTTTCGCCGTCGAACAATCCATCCAGTGGGAGATGATCATGACGGGGGCGGCGATCGCGACCCTGCCGACGCTGCTCGTCTTCGTCGGACTCCAGCGCTACATCGTCCGCGGCGTCATGCTCGCAGGGCTCAAGGGATAGAAAATGCCTGAACTGAACCCGAGGCTCTCCGACAAGAGCGCATTCCCCGATCCGGTCTACAAAGAGACGGTGCTTCGGCCGCTTTTCGACGGCGCCAAGAGCCACCATGTGGAGGGCTTCCGCGCCATCGACCGCGCCCATCTTGTGATGCTGGCCGAAACCGGCATCCTCGACGCCGGGCAGGCATCGGCGATTGCCGGAGCGCTTGAAGCAATCGACCGCGAGGTCGATCCATCAAAGCTCGAATATACCGGCGAGGTCGAGGACTTCTTTTTTCTCATCGAAAAGGAATTGAAAGCCCGATTGGGGCCTGATGTCGCCGGCCGCCTTCATACGGCGCGCTCGCGCAACGACATCGATCACACGCTGTTCAAGCTCGGTCTCAAGCAGCGCATAGACGCGCTGATGGTCAAGGCGCGGCACCTCCTCAACGCCATGATCGAGACTGCCGAGCGCGAGAAGGCGACGCTGGTTGTCGCCTATACCCACGGCCAGCCGGCGCAGCCATCGACCTTCGGCCACTATCTGTCAGCTGCCATTGAGGTACTCATCCGCGACATCGAACGCTTCGAAGAAGCCCGCAAGATCGTCGACCTGTCACCCATGGGCGCTGCCGCCATCACCACTTCGGGATTTCCGATCGACCGGGCGCGCGTCGCCGAATTGCTCGGATTTGCAGCACCGCTGCGCAACTCCTACAGCTGCATTGCCGCATCCGACTACATCACTTCGACCTATTCGGCGATCGAGCTGATGTTCCTGCATCTCGGCCGCCTCATCCAGGACTTCCAGTTCTGGACCGCCTTCGAGGTCGGCCAGATCTACGTGCCCAACGCCTTCGTCCAGATCTCCTCAATCATGCCGCAGAAGCGTAATCCTGTGCCGATCGAACACATGCGTCTGCTGGCTAGCCAGGCGATGGGCCGCGCCCGCACTGTGCTCAACGTCATCCACAACACGCCGTTCACCGACATGAACGACAGCGAGGGCGAAACCCAGTCGATGGGCTACGAGGCGTTCCTTGCTGCCGGCCGCGTGCTCGACCTGCTCGCCGCATTCGTCGCCGCGATCAGGATCGATCCTGAGCGTGTCGCTGACAACATCCGCCGCTCCTGCATAACCATCACCGAACTGGCGGACTCGCTCGTCCGCATCGAAGGCCTGTCGTTCCGCGAGGCGCACGAGATCGCGGCTATCGTCGCCAAGGCCGTCGTGGCTGCCGGCGGCGGGCTTGCCAATGACGGCTACGCACCGTTCCTGGAAGCCTTCAGGCATTCGACCGGGCGCGAGCCGTCCTTTGGACGTGACAAGTTCGAAGAGATCGTCTCCCCAGAGCATTTCGTCGCCGTGCGCGCCCGCTTCGGCGGACCCGCCCCGGAGCCATTGGCCGAGGCGCTGGGCATCTACAGGAACAAGGCGACGGCTTTCGAAGCCGTTGCAAACGACCATGTCGGGCACGAGGCGAAAGCCGCGAAGGAACTCGGCGAGAAATTCAAGGCGTTGGTGGAGGCGCGCTGATGGCGACGATCGAACTCGAAAAGCTGGTCAAGCGCTACGGCAAATTGGATGTGGTGCGCGGCATCGACCTGCAGATCGCCGACGGCGAATTTGTCGTGTTCGTCGGTCCCTCGGGCTGTGGCAAGTCGACGACCCTGCGCATGATCGCCGGCCTCGAGGATATTTCCGGCGGCCGGCTCAAAATCGGCGGCGAGGTGGTGAACGAGCGCGAGCCCAAGCAGCGCAACATTGCCATGGTGTTCCAGAACTACGCCATCTACCCGCATATGAGCGTGCGCCAGAATATCGGCTTCGGCCTCTACACCTCGAAGCTGTCGAAGGTCGAGAAGGACAAACGGATCGAGCAGGCAGCCCGTATCCTTGGCCTCGAAGCCTATCTCGAACGCCGTCCGGCGGCACTATCCGGTGGCCAGCGCCAGCGCGTCGCCATAGGCCGCGCCATGGTGCGCAATCCCTCGGCCTTCCTGTTCGACGAGCCGCTGTCCAACCTTGACGCGCAGCTGCGCTCACAGATGCGCATCGAGATCAAACGCCTGCACCAGCGGCTGAAGACCACGACGGTCTACGTTACCCATGACCAGGTCGAGGCCATGACCATGGCTGACCGCATCGTCGTCATGCGCGATGGCAACATCCTGCAGACTGGCACGCCGACCGATCTCTACGAGAACCCGGTCGACGTCTTCACCGCGCGCTTCATCGGCAGCCCGTCGATGAACCTGATGGCCGGCCGCAAGAATGGCCACGGCGTCGAGATTGGCAAGGGGGGCGACATCCTCGTCGGCATCCGCCCGCACAACCTGATCGCACTGGCCGAGGGCGAGAAGGGCGGCGACGGCCTGGTGCTGAACGGCACGGTGACTGCGGTCGAGCCGCTGGGACCAGAGACACTGGTGCATCTCGACATCGACGGCACATCAGTCATCGCCACGGCGCCGGCCAAGTTCATCCCGGCGGCAGGCACGGCGCTCAGCTGCCGCGCGGCGCCCGGCAGCCTCTACCTGTTCGACGCCAGGACCGAGAAAAGCCTGGGCCGTCAATGACTTCGGGAAATGCCACGCGCCGGGCGGTGCTCAGCATCGGCCGGATCTATTGCGATCTCATTTCACCGGCCTTGGCTCGCTGCCCGAGCCGGGCAGGGAGGTGTCTGCCCAGGGCATGAAGATGGCCGCCGGCGGCGGCGCCTTCATCGCGGCGGCGCACATGGCCAATGCTGACCGCGAGGTGGCGCTCGTCGCCCGCCTCGGCACCGATGCCCTGTCGGCTGGCATCGAGCCCGAGCTTCGGGCCAGCGGCGCCGACATGCGCTTCCTCGAGAAATCGGCGGGCGCCGGCCCTCAGGTGACCGTCGCCTCGGTGATCGGCAGTGATCGCGCCTTCCTGTCTCGCCGTGCCGGCTCGGTCTTGCCCGACACGCTCGAGGCAGCACTCGACTGGCAGGCGGCCGGCCACCTTCACATCGCCGAGTACGCCGCGTTGCACGAAATTCCCGATCTTGTGATGCGCGCCAAGGCAAGGGGGCTCACGATTTCGCTCGATCCGTGCTGGGACGAAACGCTGATCTACGAGGCCGACCTGCTCGACCGCTGTGCCGGTGTCGACGTCTTCTTGCCGAACATGGAAGAGGCGGTCGCGATCACCCGCGAGAACGACCCGGTTGCCGCCGTCGCCCTCCTCGCCGAGGCGTTCCCGGTCGTGGCGCTCAAGGCGGGCGGCGACGGTGCCTGGCTCAAGTCGGACGCACAAATCTTGCATCGCCGCGCCGAGAACGTGCCGGCCGTCGACACGACGGGTGCCGGCGATGCCTTCAACGCAGGCTTCATCGACGCTTGGCTGTCGGGCGAGAACGAAGAAGCCTGCCTCGCGGCCGGTATCCGTTATGGCGGCCTCGCGGTCCAGGCAGCCGGCGGCTCCGCGATCTTGCGCGGCGTGGCAGAAGGTGTGCATGCCAATGTGCCCACCAGTGCTTCGCATTGCGGGGCAGGCTTAGTAAGGTCGGATTGAGGCTTGAGGTGAGGCCGAGGTCCTTGATCTCATTCCCGTCGCCGGCGAGGATCGCCGGAAAGATTGACTTCAGTCCAGCAGTCAAGAGGGCCGCGGCGTGCCTGCCCCAATGCCAGTAGACCGTACTGGCCCGTGCCTCGCGGTATTCAGTCTGTTGAAACTTGCGCGAGGAGCTCCGCAAACACCTTCTTCGCCTTGCCCGGATGCTTTACAGCTTTTGCTTCTTCAAGATTGCCAGGGCTCCCGACGACAATCAGCGCCACCATTCCCATTCCGTAGTGTGGTGTGCACTTCACGCCATAGAGGCCTTCCTTATCTAGGGTTACGGTGATCTGCTCATTCATCTTACCCTTAAAGGCGTCGGCGCCCTCAGGGATCATTCCCTTGATGGATTCGGCGTCGTGGCCGTTGTCGGTCGGCAGGAAGGTGACTGTGTCGCCGGGTGCGGCCTGGATGAAGTCGGGCTGGAACACCATTGCTCCCTTTTCGCCCTTGTTGAGCATCTGGACCTGATGGTCCGCGGCCAGCGCGTTTCCGGCAAATAGCGCCATAAATGTCACCGCGACAATCCTACGTATCACTATTATTCTTCCTTCCAAGTCAGGGCTGGCTAGCCACGATTAGCTGGAGATGTCGCTTCTTGCGAGCCAGGGAATCGTATTTGGGTGGGATCTTGAAGGAGCGTCACCTGAAAGACAATCCTGCAAAAACTTGGCGTTCTTCATTTCCCCTGCATCACTCTCAGCCGCTGAACAGCGTGGCGGCTTACCGGGTCTATGGATCACAGGCAGCACGAATAACCATTGAGCCGCTCCGGCTTTCCCCGATTGCAGCCTGTATTAAGGTCTTATTGCCGGGGCTTCGATAGGCAACCCGCTTGCCCTGTCCATGAGATAGAGCTCCAACGCCACATACTCATCTGATCCCGCTGTAAACGGCGTGGCGCGCACCCCAGTCAGGCAATTGTTCAAGCGCCGTTGCAGTGAACCCATGCCCTCCCATTCGAGCCGGTATTGCGGATAACCTGTCGGGTGTGCTTGCGGGATAACGGCCGCAAGAAGACGTTCACCGGCATAATCATTGTGGCATTGCGAGCAAGACAGATTGAGCTGACCAAGGCGCTTCTGGAAGAGAGCAGCCCCTTGTTGCCGCCAAGGGCTAAGTCGCGGATCTGGATCAGGGGTAATGGGAAGGCCAGCCGACTGGCGAGCGACGAAAGCTGTCAGCGCCAGCAACTCCCGGCTTTCCCTTTCAAACGGCTCCACCCCCTGGTGCTGCGATTGGCACGACATGATGCGGCCAGTCAAATCCGTTATTCTGCCACTCTGTTCATCAAAGGCTGGATAGCGCGCGGCCACGCCTTGCATGCTGGCTGCATCGGCATGGCATGAGGCGCATGATTTACCCCCTTCGCCGACGGGTGCAGCCCATAGGCTTTCACCTTCACCCACCCAGAGCATTCCGGGGTTCTTGAACGGATCATCCTGCACCATCTGAAGCTCGGGGCTGAGTTCCTGATAGCCGGTTATACGCTCATCTGCCGCTGCTCCAGTCCCAGGCGTCAGGCTACTCAAAACCAGAAAGCCTAGCTTACGCAGCGCACGCATCATTCTACCGTGATTTCCCGGACTTCATGCGATTCATTGCCATCCATGTCGGTCCAAGTGAAAGCGACAGACCCGCTCTTAACCGCACGGAAGGTGAAGCCAAGGAAGGGATTGGCCGCAACTGCAGGAAAAAATTCCGCACGGAACACCAATTCATCGAGGTAGAGGCAGCGCACTTCAGTAATGATGTCGCGCGGGATTTTATTGCCATCAAAATCACCACGAAAACCGGACTCCATCGGGTGTGCCAGCAAGAGCTTGACCTCAACAATGTCACCGGGTTTAGCGGATTTTGGCAGGCCAATCATTGTTGCCATATCAATTCTCCACGCAGGCAGGGGCGGTGACGACCACATTGACTGCGGCAGATCTGAAGGTGCCGTCGCTCAGCCGGGCAATGGCGTGAACCTTCTGGGTGTCACTCAGGCGGATGCGTGTTTCGGCCTGTGCACGGCCGGATGCTGGCGTAAAGTGAAACCGGATGACATCGGGCAGAGGGTTTCGCTCGTTGAATATGGCGATCTCCGCGACATGATCCTCTGGCGTCATCGGGCTATCCACCGTCACTTTCAGCGGCACCGCATTTCCACTGGCCACGAGAAGCGGCAGTGTTAGTGTCACGAGCCCGGGCTCGATGGCAGCCCCTTTGCTCCAACTCGCTATGGCTGCCTGCATGGCGCCAGGCGTGGCCGAAGCAGGCATGAGCCGCACCATCAGCGGTGCTCCGATAGTCAGGGCAAGGGCTTGCCGGCGGCTCAAGCGGCTCATGGTTGGTCTCCGTTTAGGCTGGCGAGGAAAGTGGCTATGTCCTCGACCTCCTGTTCCGTCAAAATGCTGGTTTGCGCCCATCGTGGGCCGACCTGGTGAAGACCTTCCTGAGAGAGGAAAGGCGGCATGATCGTGTCCGGATTGAAGGCGCGATTGTCGATGATGCGTGCGCGAATTTCATCAATGCTAAGGCGGCTCCCCACATCGGACAGGTCGGGAGCAAGTGTTCCCATGAAGGGTATTTCGGGAAAAGGCCCCGAATGGCAAAGGACACACAGGCTTTCTTGTGGTTCGAGCATCAGCATACGTCCATGCTCCGCATTTCCGTCTGCCATTGCAGGCATAGCGCAAGCGAGCCAGCAAAAAAGTGCCCGAAACATTTCAGCCGAAAACCTCTCTGGTTATTGTCGCGTACCAGTTCCGCGCATAAGCCGCCTCTGCTACGCGTGTTTCACGCGGCGCCCCGAGCGGGCTGGTCCCACCAGAATCAGCCACTTCAGCCAATGTTTCGCCTTCAGGTTGGTAGACACCAGCAACGGTAAACCCGTAATCAGGTGCTGCCAGACTATAGCACGTATTGATCAGTTTCGGGCTTTGGGGCGTTTCACCCCGCAAGATCCGATCAATCGCCGCGGCCGCCACCTTGCCCTGCGCATTGGCAGAGAACGCCGATTTCGGCATCGCTCCGGCGAGACAGGCATCCCCCAGAACATGGATACCGGGCACGAGAGTCGACTCAAACGTTTCTGGATTGACTGGGCACCAGCCTGTCGCATCGGCCACGCCGGCTGCCGCAGCAATCGCCCCGGCTTTCTGTGGCGGGATGATATTGGCGACATCGGCATTGATTGTTGTAAAATCGGTTTTAAGCGCCTTGTCTTGCGCGTTGACCGAAATCACCCGTCCGCCCATTGACATCGGCACCCACTCTATCATGTCAGGATAGAGTGCGGCCCAGGCTTCCTCAAAGAGAGGGCGCTTGGAAAACGCGTCCTTGGAATCAAGGATCATCACTTTCGAGCGCGGCTTATGCTGGGTCAGGTAATGGGCAATCAGGCTTGCCCGCTCATACGGCCCGGGCGGGCAGCGAAATGGATTGTCCGGGGCGACGATGGCAACCACACCCCCATCTTCCATCGCTTCAAGCTGTGCCCACAAGAGCTCGGTTTGCGCCCCGGCTTTCCAAGCATGAGGCATGATTTGCGACGCCGCAAGATCATATCCGGGTAGCGCGTCGTAACGCATATCGATGCCCGGTGAGAGAACGAGGCGGTCATACGAGATCACGTCTCCTGAATTGAGAGTAAGTTTGCCGTCTTCCGCCCTTGCCGCCTCACCTTGAACAACAGTAACACCAGCGGCACCAAGGCTGTCATAACCGAAACTGATATCGTTGATCGTGGCAAACCCGCCGATAACAGTGTTGCTGAACGGGCAGGTGACGAAAAGATTTTCGCGCTCAACAAGGGTAACAGCATGACCGGCCTGTGCGAGGAAGCGCGCAGTCGTCGCGCCGCCAAAACCGCCGCCGACCACAGCAATCCGGCCTGCTGCATGCGCGTGGCGAGCGCGCGCCACGAAGGGAGCGGCGAGAGCTGCAACTCCGGCAATATTGATGAGATTTCGCCGCGTGATAACCATCACTTTTCGCTCCCTTTAAGCCATTCAGCGATTGCCGTTAGTTCGGCCTCGCTAAAGCCAGGAACAATACGACCCATGATTGTTCCATCTCGGGCACCGGAGCTGAATTCCGTCATGGCCTGGACAATATCTGCAGCAGAGAGACCGGCGAGCGACAATGGGCTGCCGGCCTGCGAACCGTGACAACCGCTGCATGATGCGGCACCTGCAGGGGCTTCTTGCGCCAGCCCCGTGGCAACAGGTGCCCCAGTCAAAAACATGATTAGGAAAAAAAACGTGACGCTACGATGCATCGCAACCTCCTGCGCCTCGTCGTCAATATCTGTATCTCGGCGGGTCGACAGCGGGCGGTTTGAAGCCGCCCGCTGCCATCAATCTATTAGGCACTCAGATCATGATTGGACAGCGGCAGTTGCCGGACCCGCTTGCCTGTGGCCGCAAAGATTGCATTAGTCACAGCTGGTGCGGCAACAAAGATCGTCGGCTCACCGACGCCACCCCAGAAACCGCCCGTCGGACGGAGCAAGCTTTCAACCTTTGGGAACTCATCCATCCGCATCGGCGGATAAGTATCGAAGTTCTGCTGCTGGACTCGGCCATCCTCAACCGTAATCTCGCCGTGAAGCGCAGCGCTCAAGCCAAAAGCAAACGAGCCCTCGATCTGTGCTTCAACCTGCTGCGGGTTCACCACATGTCCACAATCAGTTGAGGCGACAATCCGGTGGATCTTGAGGCTCCCGCGTTCATCGACCGACACTTCGGCAGCTGCTGCAACATAGCTGCCATAACCATGGTGCTGACAGATCCCGCGGAAAACACCTTCCGGTGCCGGCTTGTCCCAGCCAATACCTTCGGCCACAGCATCAAGAACGCGGAGATGCAGCGGATGATCCTTCAGCAATCCGCGGCGGAACTGATAGGGATCCTTTCCGGCTGCGTGCGCCATCTCATCGATGAAGGATTCCAGATAAAATGCGTTCTGGTTGTTGTTGACCCCGCGCCAGTAACCCGGGCGAAGTGGCGGCTGACGCAGCGCATGATCGATTAGAAGATTGGGTATCGTATAGCCGAATTCACCCTCCGTGCTCTTCTCGTTCAGACCCTGGAACACCATCGGGTCGCCTTTTTCGTCCATCGCATGTGGCATGAGCCCAGCACGGATTGACTGGCCGGAAATGCGCATATGCATTCCGGTGACATTGCCGTCGGCATCGAGTGCACCAACGAACCGCGCCTTGGTAATAGGGTGGAACGTGCCGTGGATCATATCCTCTTCACGCGTCCAGATCAGCTTGACCGGCGTGCCAGGCATCTCTTTTGCGAGAAGGACAGCCTGGCGGGCATATTCATGCGAACTGGCACGGCGCCCGAAACCACCACCGAGGTGAAGCCGGTGAACTTCGCATTTAAGGATGTCGAGGTCGGCAGCCTCGGCGGTAATGGCAAGCACGCCCTCTGGGTCCTGTGTTGCAACCCAAATCTCCGCGCTGTCTGCTGAGACAAGCGCTGTGGCGTTCATCGGCTCCATAGTGGCGTGATGCTGCCAGGGGAAGTAGTAGTCAGCCTCGACAACTTTCGCCGCCTCTGCGACTGCCTTCTTCACATCACCGCGTTGAGTGCCGATAAAAGCCTGGTCTGCACCCAGCCCCTCATCAAGACTGGCGTGAATGTCCGCCATGCCTAACGTTGCGTTCTCGCCCTCATCCCACTCTATGGGAAGTGCTTCGAGCGCGGTCTTGGCCCGCCAGAACGTGTCAGCAACGACAGCAACCGCGTAATCATCGAGCTGCACCACCTTTTTCACGCCGGGCATGCCCATGACAGCGTCGGCGTCAAAGCTTGCAACCGTTGCTCCGATAACCGGTGCCTGACGGATTGCAGCGCTGACCATGCCGGGCAGTTTTACATCGACGGCATAGATCTGGCTGCCATCAAGCTTGGCTTCCGTATCGAGCCGCTTGAGTGACTTGCCGGCAAGCGTCCAGTCCGCAGGGTCTTTGAGCTTGATCTCGGTCGGAACCTCTAGCTGAGCTGCCTCAAGCGCAAGGTCGCCATAGGTCAGCGTCGCGCCATCAGGGCCGGTCACAACGTTCTTGGCAGCCTTGACCGCGGACACGTCCACGCCCCAGCGGTTGGCGGCGGCCTGCATCAGCATCATGCGTGCCGCAGCCCCACCCTCGCGGACATATTGTTGCGAATTTCGGATGCCCTGGCTGCCATAGGTGCCAAAGTTACCCCACACGCGCTCGCGTCGGATGCTTTGACCCGGCGACGGGTATTCCCAGGTAACCTTGTCCCAATCGGCTTCCAGTTCCTCGGCGATCAGCTGGGCAAGGCCGGTCAGGGTACCCTGTCCCATTTCGCAGCGAGAGATGCGGACCAGGACCGTGTCGTCAGGATTCACCACGACCCAGGCGTTGAGTTCCTTAACATCGCTGGTGGCACCGGCCGCCTCTTCGGCGTTTGCGGGGACGCGGAAGCCGAGCGCCAGCGCGCCCGTCGCAGCCAGCGAGCTTGTCAGAAATACACGGCGAGAAAGAGTAAAGTGCTTGGTCATTGTCGCCTCCTTAAAGCAATTCAGCCGCGCGTTTGATACCCGCACGGATGCGGTTATAAGTGCCGCAGCGACAGATGTTTGACATCTCGGCGTCAATTTCCTCATCGGTCGGATTAGGATTGCTATCCAGCAATGCAACCGCAGCCATGATCTGGCCCGACTGGCAATAGCCACATTGCGGCACATCCAGCTCAAGCCAGGCCTTCTGGATAGCGTGCGAGCGATCGGGTGAGATTGCCTCGATCGTAACGATCTTTTCGGCTTCCGTCACGTCTGCGAGCGTAACCGAACAGGACCGCGTGGCTACGCCGTCGATATGCACTGTGCACGCGCCGCAGGCAGCGATACCGCAACCGAATTTCGTGCCGGTCAAGCCGGCCTGCTCACGAATGACCCATAGCAGCGGAGTCTCGGCTTCAGCGTCGATCTCGTGAATGGTGCCGTTTATATTCAGCCTTGCCAATGTTCTGTCCTCCATTAAGGGTAGTTGTTCGTGAGTTAATAACTGACTCTAGGACGAAGTGTTAAAATCGACTTTTGCAAAATCAGATTTTTCATCCCTGGGTCTACTCCACTACCATCAGCTTCGCCGCGATTTGCAGACGAGACACGAAAAAAGCTCGGCTACATGTGAGTTCTTGCCGAGGCACGACTTTGTGCCGGGGCAGGGTAGCCGGTTCATCGCCGAGCGGCCAGCAGCTTCTGCCGGAAGACTTCCGCCGGCGTTTGAAGCCGAGGCATTTGCGCGGCGTCGAGTTGAGATGCGCGCATAGCCGCTTGAGATCGTGCTCGTCGACCGACAAGGGGTCTGTGTCCCTCGAGAGCCACCTGCGGGCGCGGCGGTTGTTGGGGGGCCCGCGCCTCGATCAGCCTGTCCATGATCGGCTTTGACTGCCGATCATTGTTGCGCAAAAAGACCGTGAAGCGGCTGACGCGCTCAACCAGCGAGGTGACG
The DNA here is from genome assembly GCF_040049255.1 of Mesorhizobium sp. KR2-14. Taxonomy (NCBI): domain Bacteria; kingdom Pseudomonadati; phylum Pseudomonadota; class Alphaproteobacteria; order Hyphomicrobiales; family Phyllobacteriaceae; genus Mesorhizobium; species Mesorhizobium sp. KR2-14. The sequence continues at coordinate 93,652 of NZ_JBDZDR010000005.1, forward strand.
TTGGCCTTGCCGAACTTCTTGCGGAACTGGATCAGGTCGCATTCCCAATGCCCAAGCTGCTGGCGCGCGCGAACAACGTCCGGCCGGTGCAAAATACTCAGTTCTGGGCTGAATCTGCGGGCATAGCGGCGCCTAGCATGGCGAGGCCGGCGACGGGCCGCCCGGCGATCTGTTCGGGCGACCAACCATGCTTGATCCGCTCGATGATCGCCGCGCGCAGTTTCGGATGCCGAACCAATTTGCGAAGGCGACCGCGCCGGTGCTTGGCCATCCCATTCGCTGCGACGCAGAAGTAACCAGCCAAGTCCGGCATCTGCGCGTCTTCGAACTTGTTCCTGCGCAGCTCGCGGAAGATCGATGAGCGATGCCGGCCAAGCTTCTCGGCGATCACCTCGACACTAACGCCGGCCTGACGCCAGCGGGCGATCTTGCGCCGCTCATCCAGACTGATTTGCGTGTAGGTGCGTTTCATCTGCGGTTCCTTGCCTGCGATAAGTCATTGATATCGCTGCGAAGTCGCCCTTCAAGGTAGAATCCACCCGGCAATACGCAATGGGGCGGCCATGTTGAAATGTCCGCCGGTGAGAAAAAATGAAATGTCATTTTCATCCGCCACACGGCACGACGACCAGCCCCGATCTGACCGGCTGGTCCGGGTTTGCAAGGCAGATCGGGGCGGGTGATCTCATTCCGCCGCATCGAGACGAGACAAAGCTTGTCCTCGTCGCGCGAGCACAACAGGATCGTTCACGAAATCCTTCCAACGCCCTGGCCCACGAGCACGCGGCACATACCCATTCTTCTCGCTGTTGGTCCTGACCTTCGGTGGCGGCAACTGCTGCTGTTGCTCCTTAATATACGCCAGAACATCAGAAAGTCGCTCCCGTGCCGCTGTTGGTGGCCGAACGCCATGGCGCTGCCTTCAGGACGTCACAGGGCCGGGGGCGTGTCCGCCCCGGCGAGCCCGGCTTTGGCGGCGCCGTCTGCCTGGCCCTGGTCGAGGGCGCAGGGGCGGCGCTGTGGTCCGCGGGCGACATCGCCCGGCGCGCGGAAAAACTTGTCGCGGTGGCGCCAAAGGTGCGCACCAAGGGCGCTGCCGCCGTCATCCAGAAACTGCTCGACGAGGACGCCGTGCCGGCCGCCGCGCCGGGCACGAACCTGTCGCGCTGGGCCGCGACCCCTGTTCGAGCGGCTGGAAGGGTTTGGCGCGGTGCGGGAGCTTGCGGGCCGCGCGTCGTTCCGGATTTACGGGTTGTGATGATGGCCGGACCCAACTCAGCCCAGGCGGCACGCAGCGACAAGGCAAAGTCCGAAGACGACGTATTGTTCGACCGCGAGCTGGAGGACCTACCGCCGGAACCGCGCTGGCGCGAATGGATGCTGCGCGCCGAGGCCGTCATCTTCGCCGCCGCCGAGCCGGTCACGCGCGAGACATTGGCGCGCGTGGTCGGCCGAAACTGCAGCATCGACCTCCTGATCGACGATCTCCGGGAAGAGCTGCGCGACCGGCCCTATGAGCTGGTTGCGGTCGCCGGCGGCTGGCAGCACCGAACCCGCCCCCGCTTCGCCGGCACCATCCGCGCCCACCCGCCACCGCCGCGCTCTCGGAGTTCGAGGCGATGGTGCTGATGGCCATTGCTCATTTCCAGCCGGTCACCCGCGGCGAGCTGTCGACGATCTTCGGCAGGGAGGTCAGCCGCGACACGGTCGGCGCGCTGCGCAGCGCCGGCTTCATCGCCTCGGGGCCAAGAAGCCCGACGCCCGGCGCGCCCTACAGCTACGTGACGACGAAGCAGTTCCTCGCCGCCTTCGGCCTCGAGACGCTGGGGATTTGCCTGACATGGAGGCGCTGGAGGGTGCCGGGCTGCTCAGGCAGCGCGCCATACAAGTGGATCACCTCGCCGAGGACGAGGATTAGGGTTGTTCGCCGTAAAGCAAAGAGCCATGCTCGCGTGGCTTAGGACGGTGGTGGGACGGTTGATGACTTCTTTTTGCCGAGCAGGACCACGGTTCGGCCCGATGAGCACGCGGCAGTGATGGCGGCCTGTCGATGAGTGGGCCGGCAATTTGGTCGCAAGAAGAATGGCACACAAGCGGGCATCGCGACAGCATCCGGCGCAAGACAGAATCCCAGAGTAGTATCTCGCGTTGGATAGGACCCGGAAAGCCGGACGAAACTCCCATCAGGATCGGCTCCCGGCAAGTCAGCCTCTCATCCGCCCGAGCGGATCTCCCGGCCTGAATGCGCCACAAGGACAATGGGTTCGGTGGTTTCAGGAGGAGAATTCCGGCATCATATGCGCACGGCCAGCGTGGGCACCGGCCAAGAAGGGCAAGATTTTGGCGCTATGCTGCGGCCTTGACCGCCACGCCCGCCATACCCGCACGTACCGATCAAACGCGACGGTCATCTCGCCTTCGTCGATCATGCCCTCTTGAAACTTGCGGGTCAAATACTTGGCTGCACCGCGCTCCAGCGCGGGGCTGTCTGTCGGCGTGAGAAGTTCGGGATGGGCGAGAACACGCTCGATCATCGCCATGTCACTGGATGTGAGATACTGCTGGTGACTGTCGGAACACATACGCAACTCTTCCGGTCTTTTGGCTGAATTCCCCCAAACATCGACAGCGCCTCATCGCGACCGCCGAGACTTGAAGTATGTATTGATGAATCTGCAACGTCTATCCCAATCTATGAGTCTGTACCGAGTGAGGGCTGGTCATTTCGGCGGTTGATGATGTTCCGATTCAAGCCTGCAACATCGACGAACCTGCCCCCAAGCGCAACAAGAACGCGGACCCGTGCGGTCTAGTTAGGCACTCGGGAAACTCAGAAAGCCGGAAGGCTACCACTGCCGTCCGCCATGAATTCGAGGTCGCCGTCAAAAGTTCGATTCTCGGCGTTTACGGAGGAGCGCGATGGCAACACCGTGCTCAATGGCGGCAGTCTCGATGATGTCCTGCAGTTCCCGGTCGGAGACCTCATTATGGCTCTAGGTGGTTATGGCTGTCTTGGCCTTATCGGCAGCAGCCGTGATCTCTCTGTAGTGTGGGACCCAATCTGGCGGAGGACCGCCAATGATCTTCATTTGAAATCCTTGCAGTCGATGTGATCGCGGTATAACATTTGTGCAACTCAGGCATGATCCCACCGCTCCACTCGATCATTTCCAGGCTCCACCTGAAACAGCTGCGGCTCTTAGTCGCGCTGGGCGAGCACGGCTCGCTCCTGAAGGCCTCGCAGCAGGTCGCGTTGACGCAACCGGGCGCGAGCAAGGCATTGCAGGAAATCGAGACGACCTTCGGCACGCCGCTGTTCGTTCGCACCAACCGGGGCCTGGAGCCCAATGCCGTCGGCCATTGCGTGATCCGCTATGCGCGCCTGATCCAGACGGATCTCGCGCACCTGCGCGACGAGATCGTTGGAATCATGCGTGGCCAGGGCGGGCGGGTGGCGGCCGGCGTCATCATGGGCGCGGTGCCGCTGCTCACCGATGCCATCTCCGCGCTCGTTGCGCGGCAGGCCGACTTGTCCGTCGAGATCGTCGAGGACACCAGCGCCGCCCTGCTGGCCCAGCTCGACGCCGGCCGGCTCGACCTGGCGATCTGCCGCACGACCATCAGCCAGGCGCCGCAGTTCTACGACAGCGTGAAGCTCCAGGATGAAACGCTCGCGGTGATCGCGAACGTCGGCCATCCGCTGCGGCACGCGAAGAAGCTCACCCTGCAGGAGCTGGCGCCATACCGATGGGTGGTATACCGCGCGAACATGCCGATGCGGCTCTTGCTCGAACGCGAATACCGCGATTGCGGGATCGAGTTCCCGGAGCACCTGCTCGAGACGACCTCCGCTTTTGCGACGCTGGCGCTGCTGCAGGCCAACCCGTCCTTCGTGGCCCTGGTGTCAATCGAAGTCGCGCAGTTCTTCGCGCACCGGCAGATGACGCGCATCCTGCCGCTGGCCCTGGCGTCGCGAAGCGAGGCCTATGAGCTCGTCACCCGCAAGGGGGCGCGGGTCGCGCCCGCCGCCAAACTGCTGATCGACGAATTGGTCCATCGCCAGTCCTGAGCATCAGGTCGGCGCGACCGCCGCTCAGCGCTGTATCCGCCAGGGCGTCGCCGTGGCCCTGAAATAAAAAGCATCGGAAGCGGCCCTGTGGCGGTGATCTCGGCCGGCTCGTGTGCTGTAACGAGCGCTCATTGCCGTGGCTCTCATCAACTACATCACCCAGATCCAGTTCGAGCTCGGCGCCATCAGCCTGCTCAGGCAGCAGTGCGAACGGGTCGGCATCCGCCGTCCGTTGATCGTGACGGACCGGGGCGTGCAGGCGACCGGCATATCGACACCGTCCTAGACGCGCTCGCGCACGCGGGCACCGTTGCCCTCTATGACGGCACTCCGCCGAACTCGAACGAGGCTGCCGTGCGCGAGGTGGTGCGCGCGTACAAGGAGGGCGATTGCGATGGCATCGTCGCAGTGGGCGGCGGCTCTGCGCGACACACGACGGCCCGCTGCAAAGCTTTGCCGTGATCGAAGGCGGGGCCGATCGCATCACTTCCCGCAGGGCCCCCGTAATCGCCGTCCCGACGACCGCCGGCACCGACAGCGAAGTGGGCCGGGGCGCGATCCTCATCCTCGACGATGGCCGCAAGGTCGGCGTGATCTCGCCCTTCGTCGTGCCCAAGGTCGCGATCTGCGACCCGGCACTGACCCTGGGCCTGCCGCCGGCGCTGACGGCGGCCACGGGGATGGATGCCATCGCACACTGCATCGAGACCTCCCTGTCGCCCGCCTTCAATTCGCCCGCGGACGGCATCGCGCTCGATGGGCTGCGGCGCGCCTAGCGCCACATTGAGCGCGCAACGCGCCAGCCGGCGACCGCGCCGCGCGGCTGAACATGATGAGCGCGTCGATGGAAGGCGCGCTGGCGTTCCAGAAGGGGCTCGGGTGCATGCACAGCCTGAGCCACTCGCTCGGCGGCATCGATCCGCGGCTGCATCACGGCAAGCTGAACGAGATCTTCCTGCCGGCCGTGATCCCATTCAATGAGGCGGCCGCGTCGGTGGGCGAGGAGGACAAGCTCGACCGCATGGCCAAGGCGATGGACCTGGCCAGCGGGGCCGAGGTGGGGCCGTCCGTGCGCGCCATGACCGAGTGGCTCGGCTTGCCGACGGGCTTGGCCCAACTGGGGCGTGACGCGCGCGATGTTCCACGACATCGTCCGGCGCGCCCTGAAGGCACAGCCATCGGATCAACCCGCGCGTTGCGTCCGACACCGATTACGAAGCGATGCTCGAAGCCAGCCTGCAGGAAGCATGATCGGCGGCGAGTGGGTCGAAGGCCCTCGTGTCTCGCGCAACATCAACCCCTCGGACACGCGCGACGTCATTGGCGAATTCGCGCAAGCCGACGCGGCCCAAGCCAGGCAGGCCATCGCCGCAGCCACCCAGGCCCAGTCCGCCTGGGGCCTGTCCACCCCGCAGCAGCGCTTCGACATCCTCGACGCCGGCGCCGAGATCCTGGCGCGCAAGGCCGAACTGGGCGACCTGCTCGCCCGCGAAGAAGGCAAGACCCTGCCCGAGGCCATCGGCGAGGTGGCACGGGCCGGCAACATCTTCAAGTTCTTTGACGGCGAAGCGTTGCGTGTCGGCGGCGACGTGGTGCCTTTCGTGCGCCCGGGCGTCGGCGTGGAGGTCACCCGCGAGCCCGTAGGCGTTGTGGGCCTGATCGCGCCTTGGAACTTCCCCATCGCGATCCCCGCCTGGAAGATCGCCCCGGCCCTGGCCTGCGGCAACGCCATGGTAGTCAGCCGGCCGATCTCGTGCCCGGCAGCGCCTGGTCCATCGCCGACATCCTGCACCGCGCGGGCCTGCCAGCGGGAGTGTTCAACCTGGTGATGGGCCGCGGCCCCGAAGTGTGTCAGGTGCTGCTGGACTACAAACGCGTCAACGCGATCAGCTTCACCGGCTCTGTAGCCACCGGCCAGCGCATCTCGCAGGCCTGTGTCGCGCGCATGGCCAAGTTCTAGCTGGAGATGGGCGGCAAGAATCCGATGGTGGTGCTCGACGACGCCGACCTGGACGTCGCGGTGAACCCGGCGCTGAACAGCGGCTTCTTCTCCACCGGACAGCGCTGCACGGCCTCCTCGCGGCTGATCGTCACCGAAGGCATCCACGACCGCTTCATCGCTGCGATGGCGGAAAAGATGAAGGCGCTGAAGGTCGACGACGCGCGCAAGAAGGGCACCGACATCGGTCCCGTGGTCGACGATAAGCAGCTCGCGCAGAACCTCCAGTACGTCGCGATCGCCACGGCCGAAAGCGCCAAGCTGGTGGCGGGCGGCGAGACGATCGACAGAAATGGCGACGGCGCGCCCGGCTACTACATGCGTCCCGCCCTGTTCCCAGAGACGACGGCGGCGATGCGCACCAACCGCGAGGAGGTGTTCGGCCCCGTGGTGAGCGTCATCCGCGCGAAGAACTACGAGGAGGCACTGGCCTTGGCCAACGACTCCGAGCCGCGGTCTCTCCGCGGCATTGCCACGACCGCCCTCAAGTACGCGACGCATTTCAAGCGCCACGTGCAGGCCGGCATGGTGATGGTGAACCTGCCGACCGCGGGCGTGGACCACCACGTGCCCTTCGACGGCCGCAAAGGCTCCAGCTACGGGCCGCGCGAGCAGGGCCGCTACGCCGCGGAGTTCTACACGACGGTCAAGACGGCATATACGGCCGCCTGATCTGCGCCGCGCGCAGTAGCGGCACAAAAGCACCCTTCGCGCCCGACAAGGCGCCCTTGGTGTCCGTGCCCGTGAACTCTACCGGCCTCCAGGGCGAGCAGCCGCCGCTCGCCCAGCTCACGGTCGGCATCGTTGGTGAATGCCGCCAGGGTGGCGTCCAGGGTTTCCGGGCCCACTAGGCGGTTGCCCTGCGGGTCCTCGCCCTCGCGGTGGCCGGACCACTCAGGGATACGAGAACCTGATGTCGCCGATAGAAGCGGTCGGAGTGGGCGCACTAGCAGCTACTCGGCTGCGTGCTTAGGTGACGCGCAATCATGACCGTGTGATTGGGCGACGCTGATGGCCGTCCCCATGCCGCCGTACTGGTCCGAGCAACAGATAGTCCCGCCAGACCCAGAGGCCTGGCGGGACTATTGTTGAGAGCTGTAGTCCTGCTAAGCCGGACGGAGGACTGCGTGCCTTGCTGCGATGATGCCCTGAGTGAGAGCTCGGGCGTTCCCGTGCTGACTGAATCCGCCAGCAGCTTCGCCGGCGGCGTAGAGGCCGGGAATTACTTGACCGGCATAGTCGAGGACCTGGCTGTTGGCGTTGATGCGCAGGCCGGACCGGGCGTCGTGGAGCACCGGCGTCGACCAGGCGGCATAGAAGGGCCCTCTTTGGATCTTGTATTGGGGCCTAGGTTTGGCGAAGTCGGAGTCGACACCCGAGTCAACAAAGCTGTTGTACCGCGCTACCGTCTCGACCAGGTTGCTTGGCGGCATGGGAACCCGCTGATGCGGCATGACAATCTTCTGTGCGAGTTCCTCCAGCGTGTTTGCCTGGAAGAAGAATCCGTCAGGATCAACGAAGGGCGGCGCCACAGTCCATCTCTGCCGGGTCACGGCATCTGCATCGAAGATGGCCCAGATCGGGCCGCCGCCATTGCGGCCGTCGCCGATTCCCGCCATAGCGGCGTTAATCCAGTTTTGTGGGTTCCATGTGATATTCTTGGCGTTCAGGTAGCTGCCCTGAGTGTACGGGTTGACCGAGTTAGCGCTGTTCGTCGGGAATTGACCTCCCGTTTCGTCGAAGAAGCGCTTCCCGATCATGTTTACATGGATAACGTTCTGGTTGTTGACGTTGGCTAACCCCGAAGCTTTCGCAAGGTGGAAGACAGGGCTCTGGGGTCCCCACTGCAAGAACGAGTAGTTGTACCGAGTTCCGATGGCGGTTGGCTTGGTGATGTTAGTGCCGAACTCTCCGGTCTGGTTGTACGTGCCCGCAAGGGACGCTCCGACATTCAGCCCGGCGATGATGCCGCTGGCGTCCTGGAAAGAATAGGGCTCGCCAGCGACGCCGCAGTACTCCGCGGTGAGCCGTGGATCGAACTGTCGGCGGTATTCCACATTCCCGTTGCCACCGCCGCTCGCGATGATTACGCCCTTGCGTGCCTGAATGTTAACGGTCCGGCCTTGATGGGACGCTATGACCGCCGTCACGCCCTTTTGCATCCGGTGCAGCGACACCAAACTGTGACTGAGCAGGATGCTCACGCCACGCGCCCTTGCTGCGGCCTCCAGGGGACGTATGAAGCCGGGCCCTTGAGACGTCGTCGCCCGCTGGTTCTCGGCTACCTGCAAGCCGGTCCGGACCGATACGTAGTCCATGATCGCTGTATGCATCATGCGGTTGACGGAATTTCCGACTTCATTGCCGCCGACGTTGTCGACGGTGTTTCTCGTCCACCTGACGCCATGGCGGACCAGGAAGTGGTAAAGGTCGACGTTGACGTCGGCAAACGCCCGGATGAGCTCGCGATCGTTATAGCGGTAGCTCGTAGCGCCGTTCGCCAGGGTGACGGACCAGTCAGTAAGGTCCCTATACAGGAGATCTGGCGAGTCCACGACGCCGGCCGCCAACTGGGCAGGGGTTCCGCCTCCAATGGGAATGTTACCTGAGCTGACGATGCCGCGTCCGCCAATGTGCGGCTGAGCCTCGAGGACAATGACCGACGCGCCTGCCTCTGCGGCGGCCACTGCGGCGCCGAGGCCCGCCGAGCCGCAACCCACAACGACGATATCGGCTACGCGCGGGTCCGCATTGGCAATGCTCGGCTGCAAAATGCTGCTGGCCAGCCCTGCGGCGGCGATTCCGGCACCTGCCTTCAACAATGAGCGTCGGCTGACTGTCATTACGTTCTCCTCCTAATATTCTTTAGTCGGCGCATTCGGGCTTTTGCGGATCTGTGCCTGAACAGCAAAACTCACAATTGCAGAATTCGCTCGCGCGACAACTGAGAAGATGTGATCTCGGTATAACATTTACGCAATCCAGGCATGATCCCACCGCTCCACTCGATCATTTCCAGGCTCCACCTGAAACAGCTGCGGCTCTTAGTTGCGCTGGGCGAGCACGGCTCGCTCCTGAAGGCCTCGCAGCAGGTCGCGTTGACGCAACCGGGCGCGAGCAAGGCATTGCAGGAAATCGAGACGACCTTCGGCACGCCGCTGTTCGTTCGCACCAACCGGGCCTGGAGCCCAATGCCGTCGGCCATTGCGTGATCCGCTATGCGCGCCTGATCCAGACGGATCTCGCGCACCTGCGCGACGAGATCGTTGGAATCATGCGTGGCCAGGGCGGGCGGGTGGCGGCCGGCGTCATCATGGGCGCGGTGCCGCTGCTCACCGGTGCCATCTCCGCGCTCGTTGCGCGGCAGGCCGACTTGTCCGTCGAGATCGTCGAGGACACCAGCGCCGGCCTGCTGGCCCAGCTTGACGCCGGCCGGCTCGACCTGGCGATCTGCCGCACGACCATCAGCCAGGCGCCGCAGTTCTACGACAGCGTGAAGCTCCAGGATGAAACGCTCGCGGTGATCGCGAACGTCGGCCATCCGCTGCGGCACGCGAAGAAGCTCACCCTGCAGGAGCTGGCGCCATACCGATGGGTGGTATACCGCGCGAACATGCCGATGCGGCTCTTGCTCAAACGCGAATACCGCGATTGCGGGATCGAGTTCCCGGAGCACCTGCTCGAGACGACCTCCGCTTTTGCGACGCTGGCGCTGCTGCAGGCCAACCCGTCCTTCGTGGCCCTGGTGTCAATCGAAGTCGCGCAGTTCTTCGCGCACCGGCAGATGACGCGCATCCTGCCGCTGGCCCTGGCGTCGCGAAGCGAGGCCTATGAGCTCGTCACCCGCAAGGGGGCTTCTTCCCGAATTGCGCACGACAAGATCGATGACAGGTACATATCTATTACTGACATATTGGACCCTGGCCGCCGCAACGGTGAGATAGGCGCGGGTTTGTGCTATGCCCATCTCGCGGCTCACATCGTTCGCAGCTCCGGCCCCCTTCGTAGCAAGTTTCCCCTGAGTCACAGCCTCGTCAGCGCGAATGGCGGTTTCCTTCATGAACCGCCCCGGGTTTGCCGGAGGCCGTTTGGTTTTAGTCACGTCGCCCAGGCTGGCCCTTCCAGCGTGGCGTAGTAGCGTTCCTCTGCTTCGGCCGGCGGGATGTTGCCGATGGGCTCCAGCAGCCGGCGATTGAACAATGCCGCCGAGCGGGGCGCTGCGCGGCTTCGCTCTCGGCAGGAAGTCATGGCTCTTCGCCGGCTCCGATCGCGGCGCTGCTGATCGGGCCGCCTTCATGGCGACGCTGATCACCTCCGCCAAGCTCAACGACGTCGATCCGCAAGCCTGGCTTGCCGATGTCCTCGCCCGCATCGCCGAAACGCCGCAGAACCGGCTTCATGAGCTGCTGCCGTGGAATTGGCAGCCCATGCCTCATGACCTCGGCCGCGTGAAAAGCGCGCGGAACAGTTCCTCCGACCGCTGAAGACCTTCATCCGTCAGCACCAGTGACTTCGCCTTGTTCACAGGGTCTGCAATTAGCCCCTTCTGATGCAGCCGATCCGTCACATCCCAATCGAAGCTCTTCCAGGCGCACCGCTCATTGTGCAGCGTCAGCCAGAGCAGCGCTAGGACGGCATCATCGATCTTGTCCGTGTCGATCTCCATCTGCCCAATCTAGCACAGATCGTGCGTCTGCCGCGGCCCACACCGGATGGTTACGGTGTTCCCCATGTCCGCCTAGCAGCGATCGCCAAGGATACTGCTGTGGAAATCACGGACGTCGGTCTCGTTAAACATCTGCTTCACGCCGCGGACGAGGAGGTTCTTGCCGACCCCCTGCCGTGGTACAACCCTGCGGAGTTCAGAAGCCGATGCCGTAGCGCTGCAGACACGGCGCGAGCGCGTCAGCCGCGCCGCACCGCGCGGGCAGCTCGACGCGCAACCGCGCATAGGCCCATTGCCGCCAGGGACGCGGAGAACTGCCGGATATCTCAATGCGGACGAGTGACGGCATGCGGTTAGTTCTCGTCCATTCGGCGTTGAGCGCGCCGTCGCTCCCGGCATAGCTGAACGATAGCTTTAGATCGCCTCGCAGCAACGGAAGATCCTCCCCGCCCGCGCCCATCAGTTGATCGCGGCGAGCACGAATGAGGGCATTGTCCGCTCCGGCCCGGCCCATCGAATAGGTGATGTCATCAAGTCCCGCACGTGATTCGTAGCCGAGGGCCGGACGCACGAAGGTGACCACCTCAGCATTGCCGGCGAAGCGGACCGCGGCGGCCCCTTCCGGGTTGGAATAGATGGGCTGCGCCGCCTCCAGATCCTCGACCATCCGGTCGAGAATAACCGCCACCGTGTCCTCCTGTCCGCCTCGGTCGATCATCCCCTGCCATTGGCGCAGCCAGGTCCCGGTGTACAGCGCCAGCCCACCAAACAGGATCGTAGCGAGCACCAACGAAACCAATGCCTCGATCAGCGTGAAACCGGCTTGAGCGCTGCGTTTCCTCGTCATTGCAGCCTGCCGAGGCGCACGGTCTGCATCATGTTTTCATCCGGTCCCGCGGTGCTGTGAACCGTGACGGAGTAGAGTTGCCATCCGGCTCTCGCCAGTGCAGTTCTTCGTTCGAAGTCGTACGGTTCCACGATGACGGTAAAATCTCCGATCACACTCCGGCCCATTAGCAACGGGTCGAGGGTCATAGCCGCCGCCATGGCTGCCTGCATGCTGACACGGCGTTCCGCCGACCGCCCCAGACCCGCGAACGCGCCCGCGGCGCCCGTGATCATGCGCGCGATCGGAACGATCAGCAGCACGGCGATTGCAAGCGTGGCCAGAACCTCGATCAGCGTGAAGCCGCGTCTGCGTCTTGCTGTCATTTAGGGCTCATCTCCACGCGGCCGGTGAACCAGTCGACGCGCAGTTCGATAGCCCGGCCGCTGGCGGACAGTGTCATGACGCCCCCGCAGGACCGTCCGTCGGCGAGGAAACGCAAGGCTCTGGTTCCGCCTCGTATGGGACACCGGTCCGACGTGACCCAGTTGATCGCCACCCCATCCCGGATCGAGATCGGATTGGCGCCGTCCACCTGGATGCGCTTGTTACCCGGATCGACCATGACGTCGGCGACGCCGCCCGTGGTCAGGGCTTTCACTCTGGCCTTGCGGAACTCCCCGCTGATGCGAACCGCCTCGCCAGAAAGCTCGGCAGCCCCGACGCCGGAACGCGGCCGCGGCATCAGGACGAAGGCCGCTAGGGCGAAGATGGCGAGTGCCGCGATCACGTCGAGCAGCACGACGCCGCGCTGCCCCACTTTACGGTCGATGCTGCCCCTAGGGCTGGCCGGACACATTAGAGCCGCGCCCACCGAGTCCGTCAGAGGTGATGTTGAACGACCTTCCGTCGCTGGCGTATTTGTATTCGTTGCCCCACGGATCGAGCGGAACGCTGTCGCTGCGAAGGTATGGCCCGTTCCAGACCTGAATGGTCGCGGGCTTGTGCACCAAGGCTCCAAGTCCCTCTGCCTGTACCGGATAACGGCCAACATCGATGTAGAAGATATCGAGCGCACTGGAAAACGCCTCGATCTGGAGCTTGGCCGCGCGCTCGCGAGAATCGGACAACTGGGCCAGAACACGAGGGCCGACGAGCGCCGAGATCAGTCCGATGATGGCCAGCACGACCAGCATCTCGATCAGCGTAAAGCCCGCCCTGCGGCGCCTGGCACGCTTGCGCTGCGTGAGATGGGAATCAACTGCGAAATGTACGCTCATGCACTCCGGCTCCTAGCGGACCATGTCATTGAAGGACATCAGGGTAGACATGATCGACACGATCATACCCCCGATCAAGATGCTGATGGTTGCCACCGCCGCAGGGCCGACGAGCCCGACGATACGGGACAGCGCACGCTCCAGCCGTACTTCATAGAAGTCGGCGACACGATAGGCCAGACCTGCGAGTTCGCCACTTTGCTCACCGAGCCTCAACATGCGCACCGCCAGCGGCGGAAGCTGGAGAATCTCAAGTGCATGACCAAGCCTGTTGCCCTGCCTCAGCGCGTCGGATGCCTGTTGCGCGCGTGCCCGGGCCGCCTCGCCATGATCGATGGTATCGGTGATGAGCTTGAAAGCCAAGGGAATCGCCACGCCCGTTTCAACCATGATCCCCAAGAGACGCGCGAAGCGACCTGTCCGATAGCTGCCCGGTATATCCGACAGAAGCGGAAGCTTTTTGGCGCCCCCCCAGAGCCATGCCGACAGAAGCCCCTGCCGCGCCGCCACGAACCCCAGCAATACGAAGACGGAAACGGCAAGCAGAAGCTCCAGCCCGTAGGAGCTAAGGAAGTTCGACACCGCGAACATCGCCACCATCAGCGTGTCCGTATTGCCGCCCTGCACGATCATCGGTTCAAACTGAGGAACCACGCCCACCAGAAAGAACACCAGTACGCAGATCGTGCCGGCGAACAGGACCGCCGGATACCGCAGCGCCTCCCTGACCTTGGCTTGCAACGCCTCGAAATTCTGGCGCTCCTCCACGATGCGCGACAAGAGGGTGGGCAATTTGCCGGAGGTCTCCGCAACACGAACCATGGCGACCTGAAATGCCGGGAAGAGGGCAGGCCAGGCTTCCAACGCACTGGAAAACGACTTGCCCGAAGCCAGGTCGGTGCGAATGCCGGCAACCACGGGTTGAAGCCTGCCGCTGTCGAATTCCCTTTCCATGATCGCCAGAGCTTCGTCGATCCGGATACCCGCGTTGAGCATGATCGACAGATCGGAGAGCAGCCGCGTAACAGCCGCCGGCGGTATTCGGGTCGTAAAGAGCGGCGCCCGTACTGCTGACTGCACGCTTTCTTCGACACTCACCGGGATCAACCCGCGCGCGCCCAGCTTCTGGACGGCATCGTCGGAATCCGACGCATCGATCCGGCCGAGTTCGAGGCGACCTTCGCCATTCAAAGCTTTGTACGCAAATGCCGTGGAACCCATGGAGGCCAAACTTCCTAACTGCGCGCCCTCAAGGGAGACGTTCGTTCGCAATCGATGCTTCTGAAGAATCCCTTCAATCGAGATCTCTGCCGAGCCCCGCACGGTGCAAGCGCTCCATTTGGGTCACCCCCCGCGTCCATGATCGGCGGTTTCTCCTTCGGAATCATTATTCATGGGTTGTTCCTGCCAATACATCTGCTTTCCGCTCGCCTCATCGGAAAAACGCACCGAGGCTCGCCCACCCGCTCCATCCAGCTTGACCTCAAACTGACCGACTACCTTCAAGGTCCAACCTTCATGGCTTTCCCCCATCCGCAGCGTGAAGGCCGCGCTTTCGGCTGGTGTGGTGAAGGTCGCGCTGTTGAGCCTTTCCGACCGCACGATGCCAACCAGTTGCCAATCGGGCGCCGCGGCAGGCGCCGGCTCGGGTTCGGGCTCGGGCTCAGGCTCCACAACGACAGGTTCAGGTTCGGCGGCAACGAACGCGATCGGGGCAGTCCGGTCCGGCGAGAACAGGGGCCGATCCCGAAGGGCCGCATAGTCGCTCAAAGGGCGCTCCCTGACCGAAAGGCTTTCTGTGCCGAAGGAGAGGCTCGAAGAAGCCGCGATGGCGGCGAGTATCATCGGCGCGCGCAGCAGCGTTGTCATGACTGGGGGTCTTTCTCCCGGAAGGCGGATAGCGAGACGTTCATCGACAGCGGCCGATCGAGGGAACTGGAGGTCTGATATCCCCCTGACAAATCGATCCTGCGGTTCAACCTGAGCCTGAAGCTGTCGACGATCATGACGGGCGAACCTGCCTCTATGGCATACAGGAGATCTGGCAGCGATTGCTCCATAACCTCGATATCGGCGGTCAAGCGAATGCGTTCCAAAGCCTCCAACTGGGGATCGCCTGTGATGGCGATTTGGCCGTCCGTGGGAATGTCGACGCGCCTGATAATGGCGCCCACGCGTTCCACGCGGTCGGAAAGCAGGCGCTGGAATTCGGCCGAGACGAGCCCGCTGGTTTGGGAATCGAGAAGTATCTTGCTCTCGCCAAGGTCCAGAGCCGGCGTTTCGCTCTGATGAACCGGGGGATTGGACGCCATGCTTTCGAGCAAGGAGGTACGTTCCTCATAGAGCGCCAGCGTTTGCGCCTCCGCGCGCCAGGACAGCAGCGTATCGGCGACGAGTACCAGAGTTCCGACGACCAGCAGGGCAATGACGATGAGGGATTGAAGCCGCGTGTCGCGCCATAGGGTCGTCGGCCTCATCGCAGCGAACCTCCCGTGCGGATGAGCGGCCGGGTGTCGACAACGAACTCCGAGGTAACGCCATCCTCGCCGCGCAGAGCCGGTCCGACCAGCTTGCTGTCTTCGAAGCGACCCGACGATTCCAGCGCGGTCAGCACTTCCGGTACGTCGATTGTTCGCCCCGAAAGACGCATGCGCCCATCGGCGAAAGACACCTCCGTGGCGTAGGAGTGCGTGGGCAACGCCTGAGCCAGGTCGTCCAATGCTGCAAGCGCGCTCACGGCGTCTTCCTTGATAATCAGCGCGGTCTGCTCAGGCGCGGTATCAGCCTTGTACGGAGTCGCCGCGAGCGTGATCGCCTGCCGCGCCTTTTCGGCCCGGACCTCGACGGCAGCGCGGCGCTCGGCATAGCTGTCCTTGATCAGCGGCCGCGCCGCCAGCGACGTGATGGCCGCGACGAGGCTGATCCCCAAAACTCCGGCGAGAAGAAACTTTATCCGGCCACGGGTCCCGGAGCCCTGTTGCCGGTGCGTCGACACGGTCACTGCACCGCCTTCGGGAAACGGCGCCGAGATCAAGACCTGGCGGGCCTCGGTCACATTCAGGCATGCCAGGGCAGCAGCGACGCGCGACCTCGGAACGATCGCGACGGCGACTGTCATCTGCCGGGCTTCGCGGTCGATCTCGAGCACCCTGTGGCCGAAATAGATGTCGGAGACAGGCAATGGTGAAAGCACGCCCATACGCGAAGCAACGATGCCGTCGAGGTGGCTGGCAGCCTCCATCGGCAGTTCGATCCGGCGCGCGATCACCCAGTTCACCGGGATGCCGAGATGGACCGTCTTTCCGTTCACCGCGCTGCGCAATGCAGCGGGCGGCTGCGCGTCTTGCGAAATCGGCATCAACAGGGGGGCAGACGGCTTTCGGCTCGACGCCGGCCTGATTTCAAGCACGCTCCCGTCATCAGCGACCGACCCGATCACGCGGCTGCCGGATTTGACGCGCGCAAGTTCATCCAGCAGAGAGGCTGGTCCCGCGATCCAGTCGTCCATGCCGCGGAACGCCGCGGTGAAAGGAGAAGCCATTCCGGTCAAACCTTAGAGCGGAAGCCGGCACAGAAACCGGAGTTCCGCTGCGCGTGGGAACTAATCATAGCGCATCTTCAGGCCCT
This sequence comes from Mesorhizobium sp. KR2-14, assembly GCF_040049255.1. Classification (NCBI taxonomy): domain Bacteria; kingdom Pseudomonadati; phylum Pseudomonadota; class Alphaproteobacteria; order Hyphomicrobiales; family Phyllobacteriaceae; genus Mesorhizobium; species Mesorhizobium sp. KR2-14. Next base: position 110,119 of record NZ_JBDZDR010000005.1, read on the forward strand.
TATTCCAGATCAGTCATAGTTCTTCGCCCATCGGGCACCGATCTTGAGCCTAGACGACCAACTTGGGGGCGGAGTTACAGAATCTGTCGGCAATTGACCTCGACTTCGATTTCGGCAGACTTCAGCATTTCGAGGCGAATGCCCGGCAAATTGCTCGCCATGAAAGTTAGTGCGGGCGCTGTCTGCAGGGCACTGGCATCTGATCGCGGCGCCAATGTTTCCTGCCTGCCGAGCCATTCGGCCCCAAGTAGGAACTGCTCTAATGATTGTCGCGCGGCAGGCCGCTGGTGACGGCGATGTTCTGGTACTTCACCGCCGGCTTCAGAACCATCCCCTCGGACAACTGGTCAACCATTGACCGCTGGATCTCCTGCCAAGGCGTCTGATGCTTCGGATATGCATAGCCGCCATCCGCATCGAGCGCAGCGCGACGCGAGGCCAGTTCTTCATCCGAGATGAGGATGTCGGCAGTGCCCGCACGCAGGTCGATGCGCACACGATCGCCCGACTTGAGCAGAGCAAGCCCACCGCCGACTGCTGCCTCGGGCGAGGCGTTGAGGATCGATGGAGAGCCGGAAGTGCCGGACTGACGGCCGTCACCGATGCAAGGCAGCGAATGTATGCCCTTCTTGATGAGGTATGCTGGCGGCTGCATGTTCACGACTTCGGCGCCGCCCGGATAACCGACCGGGCCGGCTCCGCGCATGAAGAGGATGGTATTCTCGTCCAGACCAAGCGACGGATCGTCGATGCGCGCGTGGTAATCCTCGGGCCCGTCGAACACGACGGCGACACCCTCGAAGGCATCAGGGTCGTTCGGGTTCGACAGATAGCGGTCGCGAAACTCCGGCGAGATGACCGACGTCTTCATGATCGCAGAGTCGAAGAGATTGCCCTTCAGGTTGATGAAGCCGGCATCCTTCCTGAGCGGATCGGCCACGGTACGGATGACCTTGCCGTCGAGACTCTCCACCGCGGCGCAATTGTCGCCGATCGTGCGGCCGTTGGCGGTCATGGCTCCAGGGTGCGGCAACAAGCCGGCCTTCATCAGCTCTGCCACCACGGCCGGCACACCGCCGGCATGATGATAGTCCTCGCCGAGATATTCACCGGCCGGCTGGAGATTTACGATCAGCGGAACGTGGTGACCGACCTTCTGCCAGTCATCGACGGTCAGCGACACGCCGAGATGCCGCGCGATGGCGTTGAGGTGGATCGGCGCGTTGGTAGAGCCGCCGATGGCGGAATTGACGACGATCGCGTTCTCGAACGCCTCGCGGGTCATGATGTCGGACGGCTTGAGGTCCTCCCGCACCATATCAACGATGCGCTGGCCCGTTTGGTAGGCGATCTGGCCGCGCTCGCGATAGGGAGCGGGGATCGCCGCCGAGCCCGGCAACTGCATGCCGAGCGCCTCGGCCAGCGAGTTCATCGTCGTTGCCGTGCCCATCGTGTTGCAATAACCGACGGACGGCGCCGATGAGGCGACGATGTCCATGAACTGGTCGTAGTCGATCTCTCCTGCCGCCAGCCTTTCTCGTGACTTCCATACGACTGTGCCGGAGCCGGTGCGTTCGCCTTTGTGCCAGCCGTTCAGCATCGGGCCGACGGACAGCGCTATGGCGGGAATGTTGACGGTGGCCGCGGCCATCAGCAGCGCCGGGGTGGTCTTGTCGCAGCCGATGGTCAGCACAACGCCATCCAGCGGATAGCCATAAAGCAACTCAACGAGAGCGAGATAGGCGAGGTTGCGGTCGAGCGCAGCGGTGGGCCGCTTGCCTGTCTCCTGGATCGGGTGGACCGGGAATTCCAGCGGGACGCCGCCGGCGGCCACAATGCCGTCGCGCACGCGCTTGGCGAGCTCGATATGATGCCGGTTGCAAGGTGACAGGTCCGAGCCCGTCTGGGCGATGCCGATAAGCGGCTTGCCGGATTGCAGTTCTTCGCGGGTCAGCCCGTAGTTTAGGTAACGCTCGAGATAGAGCGCCGTCATCCCGGGACTGTCGGGATTGTCGAACCACTCGCGCGAGCGCATCCGCTTCGAACCATTGATCTTGGACATTTACACCTCCCAGAACCGTCCTCCGGGCCATCGATATGGTATCGGCAATTGTCGGACAAGTACTTTCACTCAGATGTGGACAAATTGTCCATTTTGTGGAAACTTAGAAGGATATGAACGATATGACAGGCGTGGAGACGCGCCGCGTGCTGGGGGAGGGATAGCCAAGCGTGAGCCAGATCATCTTCATTCCTGCCGAGGGCGGCTCGGGCGAAACCCGTGTCGCGGCGTCGCCCGATACGGTGAAGCGCATAGCCGCCCTTGGCTTTGACGTGGTGGTTGAGAGCGGAGCGGGCACACTGTCCCGCATCGTCGACGAAGACTACGCGATGGCAGGTGCCACCATTGGTTCCGCATCCGATGCGGCCCGTGCGGATGTGATTCTGAAGGTTCGCCGTCCCAACGCGACGGAGCTCGAATCCTACAAGCGCAGCGCCGTTGTCCTCGCTGCGATGGACCCCTATGGCAACGACGCTGCGGTTGCGGCGCTGGCCAAGGCCGGGGTCACCGCCTTCGCCATGGAATTCATGCCGCGCATCACCCGCGCGCAGGTGATGGACGTGCTGTCCAGCCAGGCCAACCTCGCCGGCTACCAGGCGGTGATCGACGCAGCCGCCGAATATGATCGCGCGCTGCCGATGATGATGACGGCGGCCGGCACGGTGCCTGCGGCCAAGGTGTTCATCATGGGCGTGGGCGTGGCCGGCCTGCAGGCGATCGCCACGGCGCGCCGCCTCGGCGCCATCGTCACCGCCACTGACGTGCGCCCGGCGGCCAAGGAGCAGGTCGCCTCGCTCGGCGCCAAGTTCCTGGCGGTCGAGGACGAGGAGTTCAAGGCGGCCGAGACGGCCGGCGGCTACGCCAAGGAGATGTCCAAGGAATACCAGGCCAAGCAGGCGGCGCTGACCGCCGAGCACATCGCCAAGCAGGACATCGTCATCACCACGGCGCTGATCCCCGGCCGCCCGGCGCCGAAGCTGGTGTCGAAGGAGATGGTCGCCTCGATGAAGCCGGGCTCGGTCCTCGTCGACCTGGCGGTGGAACGCGGCGGCAATGTCGAGGGCGCGGTGCCGGGGCAGGTGGTGACCACCGCCAATGGCGTCAAGATCGTCGGCCATCTCAACGTGCCGGGCCGCGTCGCGGCTTCGGCCTCGCTGCTCTACGCCAAGAACCTTTTCGCCTTCCTCGAGACGCTGGTCGACAAGGAAACCAAGCAGCTGGCAATCAACCGCGACGACGAGCTGGTCAAGGCCACCATGCTGACCGATGCCGGCCAGGTGGTGCACCCGGCCTTCGCCGCTGCGGCAGAGGCCGCGGCAAGCGCGCCCCCCGAGGCGGCTAAAAAACCGGCTGCCAAACCGGCGGCGAGGAAAACCGCCGCGAAAAAGCCTGCCGCCAAGACGTCGAAGGGGGATGCATGATGGACAAGACCGCGCTCGAACAGGCGCTCGACCAGCTGGACCAGGCGGTCGCGGCGGTGCGTCTCGGAGTTCAGGACCTGGTGAACGCGCAAGGTACGGCGGAAGCCGCCGGCGCGGCGGTGCATGCCGCGTCGGGCGGGGCCATCGACCCGTTCGTGTTCCGCTTTGCCATCTTCGTGCTGGCGATCTTCGTCGGCTACTACGTCGTCTGGTCGGTGACGCCGGCGCTGCACACGCCGCTGATGGCGGTGACCAATGCGATCTCCTCGGTGATCGTGGTCGGCGCGCTGCTGGCGGTCGGCATCGCGGCCTCGGGGCTGGCCACCGGCTTCGGCTTCGTCGCGCTGATGCTGGTCTCGGTCAACATCTTCGGCGGCTTCCTCGTCACCCAGCGCATGCTGGCCATGTACAAGAAGAAGGAAAAGTGACGTGAACGCCAACCTCGCTTCCTTCCTCTATCTGGTCTCCGGCATCCTGTTCATCCTGGCGCTGCGCGGCCTGTCGCACCCGACCACCAGCCGCCAGGGCAACATCTACGGCATGGTCGGCATGGCCATCGCCATTGCCACCACGCTGGCGCTGGCCACACCCTCGGTCGGCGGCTTCGCGCTCATCGTCGTCGGCCTCGCGATCGGCGGCGGCATCGGCGCGGTGGTGGCGCGCCGCATCCCCATGACCTCGATGCCGCAGCTGGTGGCGGCCTTCCACAGCCTGGTCGGCATGGCCGCCGTGCTGGTGGCGGCAGCGGCCATGTATGCGCCCGAAAGCTTCGGCATCGGTTCGGTTGGCGCCATCCACGGCCAGGCCCTGGTCGAGATGAGCCTGGGCGTGGCCATCGGCGCCATCACCTTCACCGGCTCGGTCATCGCCTTTTTGAAGCTCGACGGGCGCATGTCGGGCAAGCCGATCATGCTGCCGGCACGCCATGTCATCAACATCGTGCTGGGCGCGACGCTTGCGGTGCTGATCGTGCTCTTGGTGGTCACGCAGAGCTATGTCGTGTTCTGGCTCATCGTGGCGCTGTCGCTGGCGCTGGGCGTGCTGCTGATCATCCCGATCGGCGGCGCCGACATGCCGGTGGTCGTGTCGATGCTCAACTCCTATTCCGGCTGGGCGGCGGCGGCGCTGGGCTTCACGCTGGGCAACCTGGCGCTGATCATCACCGGCGCGCTGGTCGGCTCGTCGGGTGCGATCCTGTCCTACATCATGTGCAAGGGCATGAACCGCTCCTTCATCTCGGTCATCCTCGGCGGCTTCGGCGGCGAGACGACGGCGGCGGCGCATGACGGCGTCGAGCGCACGGTCAAGCAGGGCTCGGCCGACGATGCCGCCTATCTGATGATGAACGCGCAGAAGGTCATCATCGTGCCGGGCTACGGCATGGCGGTGGCGCAGGCGCAGCACGCCCTGCGCGAGATGGCCGACAAGCTCAAGGCCAACGGCGTCGACGTGAAATACGCCATCCACCCGGTCGCCGGCCGCATGCCGGGCCACATGAACGTGCTGCTCGCCGAAGCCAACGTGCCCTATGACGAGGTGTTCGAGCTGGAGGACATCAACTCCGAGTTCGCCCAGGCCGACGTGGCCTATGTCATCGGCGCCAACGACGTGACCAACCCGTCGGCGCGCGACGACAAGAACTCGCCGATCTACGGCATGCCGATCCTCGACGTGGACAAGGCGCGCACCTGCCTGTTCGTGAAGCGCTCGCTCGGCTCCGGCTATGCCGGCATCGACAACACGCTGTTCTACAAGGACGGCACCATGATGCTGCTGGGCGATGCCAAGAAGATGACCGAGGAAATCGTCAAGGCGATGGAGCACTGAGATTGATACACGCAACAAGGCGATGAAGCGGGAATGGCTCCAGCCACTCCAGGCCTGCTCATTCCAACGCGCGCAGCCTGGCTTTGCGGCTGAGATATCCTTCCTCGGCCGAAGCAGCCCTCGGCTGCGATCATCACGGTCGCAGCGTCATGACGATGCCCCACCAGCCGCTGGCGTGCGTTACGCATGCCGTGGTCGAGTGGGGGTTCCGCAACATTGGCGGCCATATGTGGGTGTAGTGAACGAATCTCAATCGCTACCCCGTGTGGCACCCGATTCACCGTCTGGTGCGGAGTAGAAGGGCACGGCTCTTGACACCTACACCGCACAGCCTTCTGGTCTGGCGCAGCTTTCCGGGGAATCGCCGGATCCGGAATGGTACGTCAGGCAGACCGCTCTGCGGACTAAGCCGACAGCCGGATTCGGCTTGCGGAAGCCGGCGTCCATTGTGCTCAAGGGTGAAGTGCGACAGGTACGTTCAATGAACCCACAGCCTACAGACTTACACTCACACTCACTCTTGGGGTCCATGGCCGATGCCGGACTGGCGAGCCGCGAAGCTACGCGGGACCTTTTTGGTGAGAGCACGGCCTCGCGAGCCTCCGACCTGCACCGCCTGATCGAAGCGCAGATCGTCGACGCCGACGCCCTCGCAGGCTTCCTGTCGTCCTATTATGGCGTGCGGCTTCTCGACCGGCAGCAGCTCGCTGACTACAGGCCCTTCGCGCAGAATCTCTCAAACCGATTTCTTGTAGAGAACTGGATCGCGCCGCTCACGGCACCAGACGGAAGCGCCGTCATAGGAGTTCTCCATCCAGGAGACGAAGACCCGATAATGGCGCTGCGGGCTGTTCTCGACGGGACCGCCGAGGTGTGCGTCATTCCCGCGCCCGATCTGGAAACCTGCCTGGAACACCTTTCCGGCGCGCAGTATGTTGCCCAGGCCACCGGCGAAGGAGCAACCTCCGAAGCGGCGATCGCAAGCCTTCGGGATCTTGCAAGCGGCGCGCCAGTCGTCGTTGTCGTCGACGACATGTTCCGGCGCGCGCTCGACCTGAGGGCAACCGACATCCACCTCGAACCGATGCGCGGACGGCTCGTGATGCGTTTCCGCATCGACGGCGTCTTGCGGATCATGCCTTCGCCGCCGCACGAAATGGGCGATGCGATCGTGTCGCGAATCAAGGTTCTCGCCGGCCTCGACATCACCGAGCGCCGCAAGCCTCAGGATGGTGCGATGCGCCTTCCCATCGGCGACCGCGAAGTCGAACTGCGCGTTGCCACCCTCTCCTCCATCCATGGCGAGACCGTCGTCATGCGCATCCTGCACCGCGACAGCGTCCTGCTGGATTTCGCGGGCGTGGGCCTGGACGAGGGAGAACGGCAGACGCTGAACCGGCTGCTCGAGCACACCCATGGCATGATCGCGGTGGCCGGCCCGACCGGCAGCGGCAAGACGACGACGCTCGCCGCCGCGCTTTCTAAGCTCAACGATCCGAGCCGCAAGATCGTGACCATCGAGGACCCCGTCGAGTACCAGATCCCCGGCATCGTGCAGTCGCAGATCAACGCGGCGATCGGCATCACCTTCTCGTCCGCGATCCGGACATTCGTGCGTCAAGACCCCGACGTGATCCTGGTCGGCGAGATACGCGACGGCGAGACGGCACGGGCCGCCGTTCAGGCGGCGCTCACCGGACACCTCGTGCTCACCACCGTCCACGCGAACACCGCGGCGGCGGCCTTCACGCGCATGCGCGACCTGGGTGTCGAGACCTATCTGCTGGTCGGCGCCGTACGCGGCATCATCTCCCAGCGCCTGTTGCGGCGGCTCTGCGATCACTGCAAGGAGGAAGGAATTCTCTCGGCCGAGATGTTCTCGTCCGACTCGCGTTATCAGGCCGTCGGGTTTTCTCCGGGCCAGAAAGTGTTCAATGCAGTGGGCTGCGGCCGTTGCAACGGTGCGGGTTACCGAGGCCGCATCGCCGTGTTCGAGATCCTGGTTCTCGACGAGGCGATCACCGAACTCGCGTCACAAGGCGCGGACCACTCGCGGATAGAAGCGCTCGCGCTCGAGCGGGGCATGAGCACGATGTCCCACGACGGCGCCAGGAAGGCATGCCAGGGTCTAACCTCGCCGGCGGAGGTACTCAGGGTGACCGGATTTCGCTGAGCGCATCCGTCGACGCACGCGCTTGCGTCGATCTTCGGCTAGCGGTCCGACGCTCCTCCGTAGCCATCGGTCCTTATTGCCCGCCTTCCTCGCCTTGATAGGGCTCGATGCTTTCGCCCTCCAAAAGATAGCTTGAGGCAACGTCGTCTGAGCCGTCCATGAAGGACAGGTTCTTGTTCTCGGACTGCACCCGCATCGTGCCGGTTATAGTGACGCCCTCGAACAGGCTCGTGGCCGCGTATGGGGTGGAGGATTTCAGGTAGATCACCTGGTTCGGCGGCGGCGGCGGCTCATGGATGCACGCACCGAAATATGGGACAAGCAGGAACTCGGTGGCGCCGGCCGGGTCGAAGTCCAAAGGCAGCAGATAGCCCGCGATCGCTACGCGCTCGCCGTCATACTTCTTCTCGGTAAGGGTTCCGCGCCTCTCGATCTCCGTAGCCCAGGCCACGTATCGGTCGTAAAGCGCATCGAGATCGACGCCTTGCGCCGCGATTTTCTCCCTGTCGGCGTCGACCCTTTTCTTGGCTTCGTCGCGCTGAAGGGCAAATTCCTCGCTCAGCTCTCCCGACGGGTGACCCTTCCAGTACATGACATTTCTCAACGCCACCTGCTGATCGAACGGGAGTTCATTCGGTGAAAATGCCAGCGGTTCTGTCGACGGTATCAGCATCTCCCATTTCAGTCGGGTAGCGCCCTCGCTGAATGCCGCGCCGCAACCAAGGCTCAAGGCAGCCAGAATGAGAGCGAGGCCGTTGAGCATCGATCTCGCTTTGCAGAGTAAGGATCCGAGGGTCTTCATGTTCTCACCATCATGCCGTCTGCGAGGGACATCCTGTAGGCGCGATAAGCAGGCAGGAAACCGGCCGCCACTCCGCCTATCAATATTGCCAACAGCAACAGGGCATCGGTCGTGGATGGAGGCTGAATGCCAATGTCGATGCCGAACTGTCTGTCGACGAGCGGGCGGGCCACCACCAGGACCGCGTAAAGCGCGGCCGTGCCGATTGCGATTCCCGCCGCCGTCAGCAGTGTCGCTTCTCCGACAAGAAGGCCTGCTACCGTGCCCGGTCTCGCCCCCAGCGAGCGCAGTATCGCGATCTCACGCCGCCGCTCGTTGAGCGTCGACAGGATCATTGCCGACAGACCGAGCATCGAGGTCACCACGACCATCGCGGAAACGCCGAGCAACGCTGTCTCGGCGGTGCCGACAAGTCCCCACATCTCCTGCAATGCGACCCCAGGCAGCACAGCCGAAAGAGGCTCGACCCTGTACTCGTTCACAGATCGCTGGAACCCGATGACCTGCAAGCGCGATGTCAAACCGATAATGGCCGCAGTTATCGCCTTCGGAGGAAGCGACATCTGCCGCAGCCGGTCGGCCGGCGTAACCTGCCCCGGGATGCGTGAACCGGATCGCCAGTCGACGTGAATGGCCTCGATTGACTTGAGACTGACATGGAGGGATTTGTCCACGGGCGTGCCGGTCCGTGCCAAAACTCCAGAGACGCGAAACGGAAGATCCTCGTGCTGCGACCCGAGGGAGCCCATGCCGTGCGCCACGGTGATGTTGTCGCCGATATCATAGCCAAGCCGGGTCGCAACATCCGAGCCGAGGACGACATCGAACAGGTCATCGAATGGCACCCCCGCTGCGAACGTCAAGGCTTGCCCGCCGCGATACCGAAGGTGCTCGAAATAATCCGGCGTGGTCCCGATGACACGAAAGCCACGGTGACTGTCGCCAAGCGAGAGCGGAATTGCCCAGGCCACCTCCGAGCGCGAAACGATATCTTGGTAGGTGCGCCACGTGACGTTGTTGGTGGCGTTGCCGATGCGGAACACCGAGTAGAGAAGAAGCTGCATTCCGCCCGACCTGGCACCGATGACCACATCCGCGCCCGACACTGTGCCAGCAAAGCTGTCTCTTGCCCCGCTGCGCACCTTTTCGACACCGAGCAGCAGCATGACGCTGACGGAGATCGCCAGGACGGTCAGCAACACCGTGATCCAGCGGTTGCGCAGGGATTGCAGGGCCAGGCGGGCGACGATCATATCTTGTCGCTTTGGCGTTTCGACGTTGTCAGGATGTCGGAAAGCTCGACCACTCTGGTGAAATGCCGCGCCAGGCGTCGGTCATGGCTGACCATGATCAAGGTCGCCTTCGTGGCGTCGACCTGACCGAACAGGAGATCGAGAAAATCCTGCTGTCGATCGTCGTCGAGAGCCGATGTCGGCTCGTCGGCGACGATGATCTCGGGTGAGCCGATGAGCGCCCGTGCCGTCGCGACGCGTTGCTGCTGACCAACGCTCAGAGTGGCCGCCGTTTGCTGCCCGATATCCGCCGGGAGTCCCAGCGCCGACAGGAGGCGCCGGGCTTCGCTGTCCGTGCCGCCAGCGGCCATGGCGCGGGCGCGACGCTGCGGTGCGAAGCTAAGCGGCAGCAGCACGTTGTCCATGACGGTGCCGTAGGGAAGGAGATTGAACATCTGAAAGAGGATGCCGAAATGCTCCGCCCGAAACCGGTCGCGTCCGCTGCCGCTCAACCCCTCGAGCTGTTGCCCCATGATTTCCACGCTTCCGGCCTGCGCCAAGGCGATGCCGGTCAGCAGGCTGAGCAGCGTCGACTTTCCGCTGCCGGAAGGGCCGAGCAGCAGGAGACGCTCGCCACGGGGAATCTGGAGGGCGCCGACTGATAGAGCGAACGCATCTCGCCCGTTCCACTTGTATTCGACGCCGCGCAAGCGCACGGCGTCGGTCAAGGCGTGCGCTTCCACCCTATCTTTCCATGTTGCGAGCCTCGCGGGACACCGCGTAGGCCGTCTCCCCGTCTGCATCGATGAACGTCACGTACAGTTCCCCGGAATCCCGGAAGCGATCGAAGAAGCGGAAATCTATCGACCTGACCTGGGCCGCATCCGCGCAGGCGAAAGCGTAAGTGGCCCGGAACTCGGTGTGATGGCCGTCGTGCTCTTCGGTCCCCGCGGTTTTGTCAGCTTCGGCCGGGGCGTCATCGTCTTCGTGCTCTTCCGCGACGATTTTGACGTCGGCGGAGGTGACGGCGCACCCCGCGGACTCAGGCAATCCGAAGAGGTTCAACGGTTCCTTCAAGTCGGCAAGTGCGGCCTCGACAGCTCTCTTCTGCCGAGCGGTTTCAGCTTCGTGCTCAAACCCGACGATATCCATGCCAGGCGCGGAAAGCTCCATCTGAATATTGTTCGTCTCGATGGCGATTGCCAATGTCCCGTGCCCATGGACATGTGGACCAAGCTCTCGACGTTCTTCTTCTGCCTGCGCGGCCGAAACGACAATGAAAATGCCAGCGGCAACCCATGTCCAGGCGTAGTGATGCAAACTCATCTCGGCCTCCCCAAATCGATATGATCAATAGCCGCCATCGAAAAGCACTACGTCAATGACGGCGATATGGGCGTAGCGCAGCCTGGCGCTACACCATCCTGGACAATTCGGTACTGATCAGTTTCGCCGTTTCACGCACCAGCCTTCCGCAGAACTCGTGGCGGCGCTCGTCGTGCCGGTACACCGGCATACTGATGCTGACCGCTCCGATCGGTTCCCCCGAACGATTGAAGATCGGGCTGCCGAGACAGCGGATATCCGGTTCGTTCTCCTCGTCATCGAACGCGAACCCTTGCTCGCGCGTCCGCTTCAACTCATCGAACAGCGCTTCGGGTGTCGTGAAAGTCTTGGCGGTATGGCGCCTCAAGTCCAGGCTCTTGATGACCTCCAGCAGCCGCTGGTCCGGCAGGCCGGACAGCCACGCCTTACCCACGGATGTGGAGTGGAGTTCAACCTGGCCGCCAATGCTGGTTTTCATCTGAACCCTGCTGGAGCCCTCCAACTTGTCTATGTAGACCATCCGGTTGTTGCTGGGCACCGCAAGGTGCACCGCCTCATCCGTTGCGTCGCGGAGCGAAACCAGAAAATCCCTTGCGATCGTCCGCAAGTCGGAGTCCTCCCAGGTCTTGGCAGCAAACTCCAGGAGGCGTGGCCCCAGGCGAAACGTTCCGCCGTCTCCTGACTGCGTTATGAGTCCCTCCGCCGTGAGCGCCGAAACGAGGCGGTAGACCGTCCCCCGGGGAAATGGCGCGCGCTTTGTCAGCTGCGCAATGTCCAGTGTTCCGGGGGCATCCGCGATGATCTGCAGCACCGTAATGAACTTCGAGAACGAGGCCGCTCCCTGTACGCGGGTAGGAGCTCTCTCATCGGCTTCGTCATGGAGCTCACTCAGGCTCATGGCGCATCTCCTTGCAAGCTTGACAACGAAACATGGTGGTACTACGTTTTTGGACAAGCTGTCCATATTGTAGTCAGCGTTCGTGGTTCCCGATTCTAACCGTGTGATCGAGGAGGATCAACGGCAAACGCACTTGTGGCGAATGTGAACGCATCGGGACGCCCGTATCTTCCGCGAGGGGGTAGGGGAATTTCTGTGGGAGAGGAAGCAGATGACCAAAAAAGGATACTGGGTCGCAATGGTCGATATTGCAGACCAGGAGGGATACAAAGAATACATTGCCTTGAACAAGGCAGCGTTCGACAAATACGGGGCGTCCTTTGTCGTTCGCGCGGGAAAGAGCCAGGTCATGGAGGGCCCCCACGCGAACCGTCTGGCGGTCATCGAGTTCAAGGACTACGAGACCGCTCTCGCCTGCTACAACTCTCCAGAGTATCAGACGGCGATCAAGGCCCGCGAGAAGCATGCCAAAGCACATCTGGCCGTAGTGGAAGGTGTCTGACACCGGAAGAGTCGCTTGAGACCTCCTATCATACTGGTTGGAGTGATCGTCGTCTTACCCCCTGCGCGCTGTTCCACCGGGTGAGCAAGACAGGCCTTCATCGCTCGATTGGGTGTTTTCACCCGATCAGCATGCTGGAAGCGTCCTGCTCACGGTCTCCGGATCATCGTCGGAGTGCGGTGAGGTGTGTCGCATGCGCGCACAGCCTTTTTGGAAGCAATCATGTCCTCACCGTTGCATTGGCTATTAAAGGCTTTCGACGTCTTCGTCGTTGTCGGGATGGCCGTCATCAGCCTCCTGATCTTCACGAATGTCGTGCTCAGGTATGGCTTCAGCTCAGGCATTCCCTTTGCCGTTGAGGTGTCCCGTGTGGTCCTCGTCTGGGTCATCTTCATGGGATCCGTGGTGGCGCTCGCCAAGGGCGCGCATCTCGGCGTCGACTCGTTGGTCGTCCGGTTGCCTCAAAAAGCGCGCTTCGCGTGCTTTATCGTTTCATGCGGCCTGATGCTCTGGTGCTACTGGCTCATTGCACAGGGCAGCTGGGCACTTACGCGCATCGAATGGGGCAATATAACCCCACTGACGGGAATTCCTGTCGGCCTCACTTACGCCGCGGGGCTCGTCGCCGCCGTCATGATGGCTCTGGTTCTCCTTCTTCAGCTGTGGCGCTCGCTGCGCGGCACCCTGCCCAGCACATGGGCGGGAGCAAAGTCGGATGAGACCCCACTGGCCGTGAGCTCCGCGCTATCTCAGGAGAAACTGCAGTGAGTGGCTTGGTATTTCTCGGCTCCCTCCTTGGTGCGATCGGCATCGGGATACCCATCAGCTTCGCTCTAATGCTGTCGGCGGTAGCGCTGATGCTGCTGATGGGCAATCTCGATGCGCAAATCCTGGCACAACGTCTGGTCAATGGCGCGGACAGCTATCCGCTGATGGCGATCCCGTTCTTTCTCATTGCCGGCGAACTCATGAACGCCGGCGGGCTCTCCCGCCGTATCGTGACGATGGCCCTAGCGCTCGTCGGTCACCTGCGTGGCGGTCTCGGTTACGTGGTCATCGGCACGGGCCTGGTGATGGCCAGCCTTTCCGGATCCGCTATCGCGGATACGGCGACGCTGGCCGTCATGCTAATCCCCCTCTTGCGGGATGCGGGCTACAACATGGATCGAGCCACAGGTTTGATCGCGTCGACAGGCATCATTGCCCCTGTGATTCCGCCTTCTGTCGGGTTCATCATTCTGGGTGTCACCGCAAACATTTCCATCATCGGCCTGTTCATGGCCGGAATTGTGCCAGGGATCATGATGGCGCTAAGCCTCGTTGTGGCTTGGTGGTTCGTCGCGAAAAAGGAAACGGCGGCGGTCAAGCCCAAACTGCCGCGCAGGGACATACCGAAAGTCATCATGACAGCCGGTTGGGCGTTGATGCTGCCGGTAATCATCCTGGCGGGACTGCGGTTCGGACTCTTCACGCCCACGGAGGCCGGCGTCGTCGCCGCCGCCTATGCACTGTTCGTGGGGCTGGTTGTCTATCGGGAGCTGACACCGCAGCTGCTTTATCAGGCGCTGCTCGACGCCGGTCGCATGACCGCCGTCATCATGCTGCTGGTGGCAGCCTCCATGGTCACCGGGTTCATGATGACGATTACCAATCTGCCCGGCCAGCTCATCAGTCTTCTTGCTCCATTTATCGAGATGCCGATCCTGCTGATGGGCATGATCGTTCTGGCAATCTTCATCATCGGCATGGTGCTCGATTTCGCACCTTCCATCACAATCCTGGTGCCTATCCTCATGCCGCTCGTCGTCGCGGCCGGGATCGACCCGGTCTATTTCGGTGTCATGTTCATCATGACCGCCGCCGTCGGCATGATCACGCCCCCTGTTGGAACCGTCCTCAATACAGTGTGCGGGATCAGTCAAGTTTCGATGGGATCGGCTCTGAAGGGTATCTGGCCTTTCCTACTGGCCGAGGTGACACTCATTGTCCTGCTGGTTCTGTTTCCGGCATTGGTGACCGTGCCAGCAAGCTTGCTCCATTGAGGCTCGAACAGTGGAGGAGTTAGACGGAACATTCGACGACGGCCTTTCCGTCTACATGACACAGGGTCCTGCCGCGGACGGCGGCGGGACCCTGACACAGGAGGAATTGCATCGCGAGCGCAGGTCGATGTCGAACCGCTGCACACGTTCGAGTTCTTCACCGAGCCTCCGCTGACCGACATCGGCGAGGTGTACTGTGCGCAAGTGGGAAGCAGTGCTTTATGATTGTCAGGCGTTTCATAGAACGGTACTTTTCCGACTATAGGGTGCCGCGTGTACGCTTGGGTGAGCGGGTGAGTGTAGGTCGGCAAGGCGGCACTCCAAATGTCTATGCCGTGTGGGTTCGCAGAGGCTCGGCTGCCTTCGCCTTGGCGATAATGGCTGCGTGTACTTCCACTAGTGATTATCTTGGAGACGTTGCCGCGCGGCCGGACCCACTAGACAAGGTCGCCAACGCGGATCTGAGTGCGCGCAAGTCTTCCGGCGGCGGTTTTCTGTCGAATCTCGGCTTCGGCCGTACGCAGCAGAACAGGCAGGGTGAAATCTACTACGGCTACGAACAGCGGCTGACTGCCAGCGAGCGCAAGTCGCTCCAGCGGCTGAGCGGCGAAAAGTTCGAGGTCAACCTGGAGGAGGCCGAAATCAAGGTCGCGGCCCGCACAGTGCTGGGCGAAGTGCTGGGAATCAACTACTCGATCGACCCTCGGGTCGCGGGCAAGGTTTCGATCACCACGTCGACGCCAACGCCAGCCCCGGAAATACTCACCATGTTCGAGTCCGCGCTGCGCAGCAACGGCGTGGCCATGATGCGCGAAGGCGACCGTCTGCGGCTGGTGCCTGCGAACGAAGCGTTTGGCGGCGCCGAACTCGATCAGGGCGTCACCGTCCAGCCGGGCTACGGCGTCACGGTTCTGCCCCTGCAGAACGTTTCCGCCAGCACGATCCTGCCGCTGCTCGAAAACTTCGTCGCCCGTCCCGGCATGGTGCGCGAGGATCCCGATCGCAACCAGCTGATCTTCCAGGGGACGGCGGCGGAGCGGACCGCGGCGATCGAAGCGGCGCGCTCGTTCGACCAGGACTGGCTGGCCGACCAGTCGGTCGGTATTTTCCCCGTCCACAATTCCAGTGCGGCCACCATAATGCCCGAACTGACCCGAGTGCTCGACATCGGGGCGGGCGGTCGCGGACGCAACACGATCAGTGTGCAGCCGATCGAGCGCAGCAATGCGATTCTGGTGGTGGCGAAGACGCGCAACCAGCTGCAGCGCGCCGCGACCTGGATTCAGCGGCTCGACCGGATCGACGCGGCTGCCTCCAATTTGCGCGTGTACAAAGTACAGCACCTGCAGGCACGGCGCCTTGCATCGATGGTAAACGCGATGTTCAGCGGCGCCTCAGCATCGTCGGCTTCGGAAGATCCGGCCTCGCAGTTTCCGCCCGGCTCGCAGACCGACGGCCAGAATGAGGGCACAAACGGTTCGCAGTCAGCCGATGCGACGCCGGAACAGCGCATGGCGGATGAAATGCCGATCGCGGGCGGGGCGGAAAACTCGAACTTGTCCAAAGACGGCGTGCGCATCACCGCAAACCCGGAAAACAACACCATTCTCATCTTCGCGCGGCCCGATCAGCAGCGGCTCATCGAACAGGCCCTCGTCGCGCTCGACCGTCCGCAGGAGCAGGTTGCCATCGAAGCGACGATCGCCGAGGTGACCCTGACCAACGAGTTGCGCTATGGCGTGCAGTTCTTCCTGAAATCCAGCGATCTTGGCCTGGGCGCCAACAACGGATCGTTCGGTCTGGTCAAGGAAGCTGGCAGGGCCGTGCTGTCGCGAACGCTTCCGGGCTTCAACCTGCTGCTTGGCCCCGAAACCGAGCCGCGCGTCGTCATCGACGCCCTGCGCGGCGTTACCGAGGTCAAGGTACTTTCGTCGCCGTCGGTCGTCGTCCTCGACAACAAGCCGGCCCTGCTTCAGGTCGGCGACGAGATTCCGATCGTGACGCGCACTGCGCAATCGGTGACCGATCCACAGGCGCCGATCGTCAACAATGTCGAGTTCCGCAATACCGGCGTCATCCTGAAGGTCCTCCCGCGCATCACAGGCAACGGCACGATCAGCCTGGTCATCGAACAGGAGATCAGCTCGGTCCAGCGCAGCCAGGCCCAGTCCCTGACGCCGACCATATCGCAGCGAAAGGTCAGCTCGACGGTTTCGGTGACGAGCGGCCAGACCGTGATGCTTGGCGGCCTGATCAGCGAACGGCAGCAGCGCGGCCGCGACGGCGTGCCGGTTCTCAGCGACATTCCGCTGATAGGCGACGCGTTCCGGTCAAACCAGAATTCCGCGACGCGCACAGAACTCATCATCCTGATCCGGCCACAGGTCATCCGTGACAGCCTGGATGCGCAACATGTGGCTGAGCAGATGCGGTCGCAATTGCGGCTGATGAACGAACCGTCCCGGAACGTACCGCTGCGGCGGCCGACCAAGACGATCATCAAATGAAGACATTCGTGGCGCGGCCGCGGGCCATCGTGATCGTGGCGTCCGTCGCCGCGGCAGTGACGTTCCCGCCAATCGTCGGGGGAACCACATACACGTTGGCAGCTTGGGCCGCGCTGTGCCTGCTGGCGGCGGCGATCACCGTTCATGACCTCGCGACGATGCTCATACCCGACCGCTACACGCTTGGCATCCTTCTTGTCGGGTTTGCCGAGTGGCTGTTCGCGTCGGGAGACCCCGAGGTACTCGCCGTGCGTGCGTGCGGCGCTCTGCTGCTGGGAGGGGCGCTGTGGCTTTTTGATATGTTTTACGAGCGCCTGCGCGGGCAGACCGGGCTCGGGATGGGCGATATCAAGCTGCTTGGGGCATCAGCACTGCTCGTTGGGATTTCCGGGACCGGCGTTCAGATCATGCTTGCCGCATCGGCCGCGCTGACTTTCATCGCGTTGCGGGCGATGCGCCTGCGCAGACCGTTGCGTGCCATGGCGAAGGTTCCGTTCGGCACCTTCCTCGCGCCGGCACTGGTCATCGTCTGGGCGTGGCTGCCCGCCGCATGGTGACATCGATTGGGTCGGGGTGGGCAAAGTCTTGATTCCGCCGGGGTCGTGGTGATACTTTTCGTGGCGAGGCATGGGGCCGAAATGGGTCTTGCGGCAGTGGGCGTGAACTCGTCAACGAGCCGGCGGGGTGCAATCCTCGTCAGCGTCCTGTGGATTATCATTTTCCTCGGATTCCTTGCCGTTATCCTTCGCGTGCAGATGACCGGGGTCGTGGCCAGCGTGCGCGTCACGGAAGACAAGGCGTCGGCGCGCATTCTGGCGGAAGCCGGGCTCTCGCGGGCCGCGGCCGAGATTCGCGCGGGCCCGCCCGACGGTGTGGGCACGCTGAGCGATCAGATATCGTCCACGATCACCCTGCCGGCCGGGGTCGCTTCCGTCTTTGCGACAAATGAAGCCTTGCGGATCGATCTCAACACCGCCGAGCGGCCGCTGATCGTTGGCGCGTTGCGAGCCGCCGGCGCCGCTCCCGGAACCGCGGACGATCTGGCGACAAAGATCATCGGCCACCGCGCCGGGCCGACTCCGCTGAACGGACAGCCGGCCGGTTCCGCTCCACAGCGGGCTGGGGACGACATAAGGCTGTTTCAGACGGTCTCCGAACTCGCCGCCTTCCCGGGAATAACGCCCGACATGGCCATCGCCATCGAGCGCTATGTCACTGTCTCCTCCGGCCTGTCCGGAGTTCGTCTGGTAGCGCTTGATGATGCACTGCTGGGCGAGATTCCTGGCTTGCCGCCATCGGTGCGAAAGGCGATTCGGGATTTCAACGCCGGCCGCCTGTCGCGCGAGCAGCTCGACCAGTCGCTAGGGGCGGTAGCCTTCAACACGCTGGCGCAGGCACCGAGTTGGCGCGTCGTTCTCGAGACGACCCTGCAGTCGGGTTACAGCGAATCGTTCGAGGCATTGATGCTTGTATCGAACGCGGACGAAGCACCTTACAGAGTGCTTGATTGGCGTCGCGCGGCAATCGAGCTGGACTGAACGTCCTTGGACGAGACGCGACCGGCCTCGGCAGGAGTGCCGGGTCAGCCCGGCACTCTCTGTGAGATTTCCCGACCGCAGAGCATCAGAGCCCCCCGGCCACCGTGATCAGGGTGCCTGTCATGAATCCGGAACCGGGAGACGCGAGCATCAGGGCCGCGCGCGCGATGTCCTCGGGCTCCGCGATCCGCCCCATGGGCGTTGCCGCCGCAATCCTGGCTGGGCGCTCGGGATTTCCGCCTTGTGTGTGTATCCGCGTGTTGGTGGTCCCGACACGGATGGCATTGACGCGGATGCCCTCGGGTGCCAGCTCCTTGCCCGCACCGAAGGTGATGGATTCCACTGCCCCTTTGGTGGCGGCGTAGTGGACATATTCGTTGGGGCTGCCGAGGAAGGCGGCCAGCGACGACATGTTCACGATCGTCCCGCCTTGACCGCCCCTGCGGGTGGACATGCGTCTCGCGGCCTCCTGGATACAGTAGATGACCCCGAAGACGTTTATCCTGAAGGCGGTTTCCAGAACCGCAGGCTCCAGCTCCTCTATCCTGCCGGCTTTCCCAATGATCCCGGCATTGTTGATCAGGCAGGTCACTCGCCCAAGTTCATCGTCGCAGGCGCTGAACAGCGCCTGGATATCCTCCATCTTGCCCACGTCTCCCTGCACGGCGATAGCACGGGCGCCAGCGGCCTTGCAGGCCTCGACGACTTCGGACGCTGCGGCGGTGTCCGAAAGATAGTTTATGCAAACATCATAGCCTTCGGCGGCGAACAGCCGAGCCGTTGCGGCGCCGATGCCGTGGCTCGCACCCGTCACGATTACAATAGGTCTCACGGAATTACCTCCTCCGTCTTGCTCTGGGGCGTTCCGGCTTAGAAAACGGCCTCGAGGATCGCGGCGTAGTCTTCCTTGGTCAGGGGACGTGGATTGGTGGGGTGACTGTGGTCTGCAATGGCTCGCTCACACACCCAATCGATGACGTGGCGGGGCACCCCAAGTTCGGACAGTTTGGGTGTAATCCCCAACCGACTGTTCAACTCGTCCAGTGCATCTGCGAGGGTTGTCCCTTCAAGTCCCGCCAGGCGTTCAAGGTGGGCGACCTTTTGAGCCGCAGCTTCAACGTCCACGTTCCACCGAAGGACGGTCGGCATCAGGATTGCGTTGAGCGTCCCATGATGAAGCTTCGCCTCCTTGAGACCGCCCAGGGCGTGACTCAGTGCATGGACGGCTCCGAGGCCCTTCTGAAACGTCATGCCCCCTTCGAGGGCACCCATCATGAGTTCGGTCCGCGCCTCCGCGTTCGCGCCGTCTGCATAGGCGACAGGCAAGGCCTTCCAGATGCGTTTGAACCCGTCGGTGGCAATTGCCTCGGCAGGCGGATTGTAGCGGGGGGACAGGTAGGTCTCTATGCAATGCGACAGGGCGTCCAGACCCGTAGAAGCCGTCAGTGCCGGCGGAAGACCCATTGTCAACGCCGGATCACAGATCGCCCTGCGCGGGATGAGGTGGGGGCTGATGAATCCGAGCTTCCGCCCGTCGTCCAGCGTGATCAGTGCCGCACGCCCGACCTCGGACCCCGTGCCCGCCGTTGTCGGGATGGCCACGAGCGGCGCCACCGCGGGAGTGATGCGTGCCACCCCGCCCAGGATCGCCGCATAGCGCTCGAGTTCACCGTCATGCGTGGCGAGCAGCGCCACGCCCTTGGCCAGGTCGATCGGAGATCCCCCGCCGATCGCGACTACTCCATCGCAGCCGCTTTCCCTGTACAGCTTGAGACCCGCAGCGACCGCGCTCTCGGTCGGGTTGGTGGGCACGTCCAGGAAAACCGGCGCCGTGTTCAGGAATGCGAAGCCCGGGCGCTCTAGCAGACCAGCAGACTTGACGCCATGATCACTGATGACCAGTGGGCGCGATACGCCGAGTTCGCGCAGTATTTCTGCCAATGAATCGGAGGCTCCAAGCCCGAAGCTTATATTGGTAAGGTAAGTTATAGTATGCACGCTGCCGCTCTCCTTGATATTCAGCCCATCTGCATCGCTGCAGCCAACGTCTGGCATTCGGCACACTTCCCGCAGCCGCCGCATACGGCCGCGCGACCACCTAGGCAAGCCTGACCATCATATGGACACTCTGCCCAGATATCTGAGGCGGAACTCTGCACTTGTCAAGCTCCACTTGTGGTCGTGAGGCGCGCGTCGGCTTGACAAAGAAGTCGCAAGCCGCTACCAATTAATGGACAAAGTGACCACATTATGGGCAGTTGGGCGACGGCCTTGGAGGAGATGGCATGGGCGCGCCGCATGCTGATTTGGCCGGGGGAAACTCGCCAGTCGGCGCCGCGAACTCGAAGCAGAGATCTGGTCGACGGTCACTATCGGTGCCTTGCGCGATCCAAGGGCCTCCCACGCGACAACCACTAATTCATCTGCGGCGGTTCGCGCTCGCGGTGACACCCCCGAACCGGAAGGAAAACCCTTGTCGAAATCCGCCGCCACCGTGCTGATACCAGGCTGGATGCACGAGCATGCCCGCAGCATTCTCGGAACGTATTTCAACCTGGTCGAAACCCCCGACTGTGACATTCACGCCCATCTGTCCCCGGATGTACGGGCTTCGATCCGCGGCGTGGCCTGTCGCACCAGAATCGATCACCAGTTCATCGACGCCCTTCCGAACCTGGAGATTATCGCCAGCTACGGCGTCGGCTACGACGCGGTGGACGCTGCCTACGCACGCACCAGGAACATCGTCGTCACGAACACCCCTGATGTCCTGAACGAAGAGGTCGCCGACCTTACGTTGGGGCTCCTTATCAGTGTCGTGCGCGAGATACCAAAGGCCGCAGCCTTTGTTCGCGAGGGCCGGTGGAAATCATCGGATTATCCTCTCAGCCGCCTGACGCTTCGCAATCGCAAGGTCGGCATCTACGGGATGGGGCGAATCGGCCGCTGCATCGCCCGTCGAATTGAAGCATTCGGGCTTCCCATTGCCTATCACAGCCGGCGCCCGGCGGACGGAGTCGCGTACGACTACTTTCCTTCACTGGTCGGACTCGCCAGTGCCGTCGACGTCCTGATCTCCATCGTTCCCGGCGACCCGTCGACTGCCAGGAGCGTGAACGCCGAGGTGCTGTCCGCGCTCGGGCCCGACGGCGTGTTCATCAATGTCGGCCGCGGAACCGTCGTGGACGAGGATGCCCTGATCAGTGCCCTGCGCACGGGAACCATTGCCGCCGCCGGCCTCGATGTGCTCGCGGACGAGCCCAACGTCTCCGACGACCTGCTGGCGCTCGATAACCTGACGATCCTGCCGCACATCGGTTCGGCCTCGGTCACCACGCGCACCGCAATGGCGGATCTGGTGGCCCAGAACGTGATCGCCTGGTTCCGGAGCGGAGCGGCGCTCACACCCGTACCCTAGGCGGCATCCGATCGCTCACCCGGCCTCGGACACCGCCACCGCCGGCAGCGGCCCCAGCGTCAACCCAAGTGGCAAGCATATAACCAATGAGCAGGAATTGCGGCGAAGACGCGTTGACAATCTGTTTATAGTCTGGCCATCATTAGATGTTGGACATTTAGTCCACATTATGGACGCGTTCCCAGAGAGAGGTTTGGGTTATGGGTCGGGTTCGCGATGTCCTAGTTCGTCAACTAGAAAACGGAGGAGTGACTGTCATGAAGTTTTTGAAGGGGAGCTTGGCCATCGCGGCCGCGCTGGCGATGGGGTCGCTCACGACCACCGGCGCCCACGCGCAGCAGGTATTCACCTGGACGCCAAAGACGGTGGCGCCGGCACCATACAAAGCCCCGAACAAGCCCCGCACGACGCTAGCGGAAGTTCGCCAGAAGATACCGGCCGCCAAACAGTCCAAGACCTGGCACGAGCAGGTCGTCAGCGACAAGCACCTGCAGGCTTCATGGGTGCAGTTGGCGCTCGGTGACCAGTCGCCGGCCATGTTCATATCGGACACCCGCGCGGCCTTCATCGTCTGGGAGGGCGAGGTCGAGTTCACGATCGGGAACACGCCGGCGACGACCAACACGTTCGTCGCCACCAAGAGCTCGATGGTCCAGGTGCCTGCACGCACGCGGTTCCAGATGAAGAACGTCGGCGCGGTGCCGTCCCTGCATTTCGAGGTCTTCACCGCGGACGCCACGATCACCTACGAGCAGGAATCCGCAACCTTGCCGAAGCCGCAGCCGGGCCACAGCTGGCAGTTGACGCGGCAGGATCCGGGTGCGGAAGCTCTTAACAACTATTCCACGAACGGTACTACGCTAGTGAACAATGTGCAGCACAGGAATTACCTTGCTGCGCCGTCGGCGGGTGCATTCGTGTCCGCCCCCGGGCTGTTCGTGAACGCCATCCGCGGCCAGGCGTTCAACTGCAACATGCAGTCCCCTACGGCGCTCGGCCACAGGCACCTCAACTATGCTGAATTCTGGTTCATCATGGAAGGTCAGATACAGTACAACATCGAAGGTCTGGACCCCTTCGTCTCAGAAGCTGGCGATATCGTCTATGTCCCGGCCGGCCGCTGGCATTCTGCAGCGAACTATTGTCCGGGGTTCGACACGCGGATTGCCATCAATCCCTTCCCGACCGGCACGCATAACTGGCCGCCGACTGCCACGCAGCCCAACCCCCCAGTGCCCCCGGTCTCGGGCAAGGGCTGGCTCGATTGATCTTGCCGACGGCCCGTCCTCATCGCGAGGGCGGGCCGCTGGTCTCGTTGACCATCGGTGAAGGCGCAGGCATCGAGCTGGTGTGCTCGGGGGTGACACGTTCCTCGTGACCGAAGCTTTGGCTTGATCACACCGCCGGCCGGGGCCGTCTTCGGCGCCGTAGCACAAGAAGCGTATCCTTCGCTTCAGTTGCCGAGGGCGCCAAACCGTTCCTCTTGGCCGAACTGGCCATTCTCGTTACCGCCGGTCCTGTTCCTCAGTGGTGACAGTCCCTGCATCCTGGTACCCGTGAACCATCCTTGGGAGGTTATATCATGAAAGCACTGCTTCTAACTGCGGCACTAGTGGGAGGGCTCCTGGCCGCCGCTCCGGCGATGGCCCAGAATCCGCGCCTGGGCTACGTGCCCACGGAAGATCATCCGGTCGGACAGGCTTCGCGCCATTTTGCGAAGCTGGTGGAGGAGAAGACCGGCGGGCGCATCAAGATCGAAACATTCGGCAATGGCGTGCTCGGCAGCGAGCCCGAGATGCAGGCGTCGGTTCAGGCTGGCTTCATCGACATCATGGTTGGCCCGACGCCGAACCTGGTCGGCGTCGTTCCGCAGTTCATGATCTTCGACCTGCCGTTCTTCTATAAGGATTTCGCCGCGGTGGACGCCGTTATGGACGGGCCGGTCGGCGAGCAGCTGTTCGCGCAGCTGCAGGAAAAGACCGGCATCGTGGGGCTGGCCTGGTGGGACAACGGCTTCCGCCACATGACTAACAAGGTTCGTCCCATCAACACGGTGGAGGATATGAGCGGGATCAACATCCGCGTCATTCCCAACCCCTTGTTCCTTGCGACCTGGACGGCTTTGGGAACCAATCCGACGCCGCTTCCCTGGCCTGAGCTGTACAGTGCCCTCGAAAATGGCGCTGTCGATGCTCAGGAAACGCCGTACGCCCTGATCTACACCGCAAGGTTCTATGAGGTTCAGAGCCATCTGGCCAAGACGGGCCATGTCTATACGCCGTTCGTTCTCCTCGCGAGCCAGAAGTGGTTTGGAAGCCTCTCCGATGAAGACAAGAAGCTCGTGATGGAAGCCGCAAAGGAATCGGCAACTTTCCAGCGGGAAGTTTCTCGCAAGTCGGCCGAGGAGCTGGAGCAGGAGCTCGCGGCGAAAGGCTTCAAGATCACCCAACCCACGCCCGAAGCCCTCGCAACGATGCGCGAGCGCGTTGCGCCCGTCGTGGATGAGTACAGCGAGAAGATCGGCGTCCATCTCGTCGAGCAGGCGCGCGCCGCCATGGCGGCGGTTGCCAAGCCGTAAAGGTCACGTTTGGGGCGCCGGAGCCTGGTTCGCCTGCTCCTGCGTCCATTTCCTGAAGCATTGGTGTGTCTGATTCAGTTTGAAGCCGTAGGCAGTGCGCGCGGTCCAGGACTCGTCTCGGACGTTAAGGTTCAACAAGTTGACGTTGCCCTTGCGCCTCAATCCGACGTCCTGCGTCGGGGTGCCCGGCATCGTCGCTTCCAGCGTGCAGGTCCTAGTCAACCTGAACGTCCGTGCCGAGGCGCGCGACGACGCCGAGGTGGTCGGCGTGGTGCCGACGCAAACATGCGTCACGACCGAACTGTGCTTGATGGCGACCGACGGCGCTTGGTGCCGCGCCAAGTTCGGCGAGAGGACCGGCTGGATGCGAAAGCTGGCCTTGCGCCAGAACCGCTGGGCCATCGTCACCTTCGAAAACTTTTGTCCCAAGCAGGGCAGTTCGACTTTCGGTTCAGCAGACAACTGTTCCCATCAGGCGAACAGCGGCAGCAGGAAAAAAACCAGAATGACCGTGCATCAGAACGCAATGGACGAACTCGGCGGAGGCTGCAGACAACATCAATCCTTCGAACACCCGAGACGTCGTCGGTCTCTATGCCTCAGGCAGTGTCGAGAAATTGTCTGCCCATTCTTCACGCAAAAGTACTGCATTCGCCTGATGTGATAGGTAAGCGACCGCGAAATAGAACCTTGCTTTGAGGGTATAGGGACCCAGAAGGGCCATGGTGGCCAGATCCTGCACGAACTCGTGCAGGATTTCATTCTTCTGCCGGAGGTCCAGGCCAAACATGACCGTTTGCCATGCTTCGAGCTTCGCCGTTACATCGATCAGGTGATTGATGTCATTGGCAAGGTCTCGTGCAGCCTCATCGGCCAGATCCCGATAGGCCATTTGCGGCAAGCCGAACTTGGCATCCAGCCGGATGGTCTGCGGCGTTCGGAACCACACCCATATGGCATGAACGGCGTGCAGCGTGCAGTTCCGCGAAGCACAGTTCGATATTCGAGGAATTTCGTAGCGAGAAGGTCATCGACCGGCTCCACCGGCGTATCGCCTTTCTGCACTGCAGGCTCGCTCAACGGGCCGTCTCTTCAGCGAGGGAGGCAGCGATTGCGGCGATGGACCGGAACAGGACGAGCGGATCGTCCTTCGTCGGAAGAAACCCTCGCCTCTGCCAGAACCGTGCCGCTTCCTCATCGACAGCATTGACCATTAGCGCACGCCCACCAACGAGGCTCGCCGCCTGAATGCAACGCTGGAGCGCATGCTTAACCAAGCCGGTGCCAATCCCTCGTCCCGCCCATTCTGTATCGATTGCAAGCTGGCCTAGAAGCAGGCAGGGGACCGGATCGGGTGGCTGTCCCGTGCGGATAGACCGAGTCAGGATGGAGGGGACAACCGCCGTCGGCGCCAGCCCGTAATACCCAACGACACGCCCTGCTTCGTGAATGACGAGAACCGCAGTGAAGCCCTTCTCCTGATTGGAGAGGGCTCTGGACTTTAGCCAGTGATCAAGCGTAGGCTTTCCGCAGGAAAAGCCAGATACGTCATGCGCAGCGGTGAGCGGTTCGGGAGCCGATAAAGCCACGGCTACCGCTTCGGAATGTAGCCGGGCTCCCAAGGGGCAGGCCGCCTGGCCAGCTCCACCATCTCGGCAACCGGAGCGGCCGGACGGGACAGGATGTCCATGAAATCGGCGAATCCTTCGGGGCTCATACGGATCAGCCCCTGCTCCATCACAACTTCCTCCGCGGCGCGCACGGCGGCGTCCCGCACGAAATCCGTGCGAGAGCGGCCACGCAGGCTAGCCGCGCGATCTATCATCGCGACGTCTGCCTCGGGGAGGCGCATCGAGATCGGGTATTCCTTGCGCTCTGCGGTGCTGACCATGGCTATCTCCTTGAACGCAAGATAATAGCGCGTATCGCTAAATGCAATACGACCAATCTGATCACTGTTCGAGGTTTATGCTGCTTCGGGGTTCAAATGCACCCAGAGCCGTAGTCGCGCAGTTCCGACTGCACCGTAAAGTTATAAATAAGTGGCTCAGACTATCCCACCGCGCTCTGCTTGTCAGGCGGTTGCCACGTGCGCGATCGCACGCCAGGTTTCCATAGCAGCGCTGCGCAGCTCACGATTGTCGAAGGACGAAAGGGTGTGGCGGGAAAAGTGAAACAGGTTGGCGATCGGATCGTGGATGGAGACGAAGCGCTGAAGCTGGCCCGGTGACTTGAAGCGCTTCATGATCCGTTCCCGTCGTCGGATCGGCGGTGTGAGTTTTCAGCCCGATTGTTCAATCCCTTGTGCCGGCGATGCTCGACGCTCGGCATCAGCTCCTTTCCGGCCACGGCATAGGAACCGAGCTTGTCGGTGATCAGCACGCGCGGAATATGGCCCTTTTCTTTCAGGAGCTTGCGCATTAAGCGTCTTGCCGCCTTGGCATTCCGGCAGCTTTGCACCAGAACATCGAGGACGAAGCCGTCCTGATCGACGGCCCGCCAGAGCCACCGCTTCTTGCCGGCAATGGGTGACGACCATTTCGTCGAGGTGCCATTTGTCGCTGAGGCGGCCGGCAGATCGTCGCTTGATCTGATTAGCAAACTTGCGTCCGAACTTCTCTGCCCAGTTCCGGATTGTCTGATGGGAAACGATGATGCCGCGGGCGGCCAGCAAATCCTCGACCATGCGCAAGCTGAGTAGAAAGCGGAAATAGAGCTACACCGCACGGGCAGGAAAGCGGTGGCGGCGATATAGCGGATCACAGGCAGGCTTGGTCATGCCGCTTCTTCGCAAAGCTTCATCAGCCACCGGTTAACTTTACGATGCCCGTATAGGCCTCTGGCACGTCGAGCGGCCGCAGCTTCCTCTCGTCGCCGCGCGCGCCCTGGAGCGTGAGCTGCACCAACTGGGCATGGCCGTTGGCGCCGGTCACCTGGATGTCACCTTCGGTGCCGTTGACCTCCCACAAGAACCCGTGCCGCGCGGCACGCCGCCGCGATAGTGGACGGAAATCGGCGCCCCGCTCGCAAGCACGCCCTCGATCAGCACCTGGTCGGGCGCGGTCATCGGCCTGGTCTCGCCCGTCTCGACGACAGGCGCGGCAGTGCGCCGAGTGGCCAGGCGCGCCGACAGCTCGGCGACTTCGCCGAGGACGGCTTGGACCGCCGCCATGGTGTGGCCGAAGGGAATCGTCAGCATGGTAGCGCCGTTGGCCCGGTCGAGCACGTAGGCATTCGCCTGATCCACCTCGGGGCCCCAGGTCCCGCCGCTGCCGATCAAGGTGGTCGACGGCACCTCGCCCACGAAGCGGTCGGTGATCAAGCGACGCAGATGCTCGATCTCTGGCGCTACGCGCGCCTGGGTTCCGATCACGCCGAGGACGCCCTTGCCCCGCGCAAGGCCGGCCATTGCCTCCGCCTCGGCTAGCCGATTGCCAAGCGGCCATTCGCAATGGACGTGCTTGCCTGCGCCAATCGCCGCCTTCACGATCTCAAAGTGGTGCGGACACCTTCACCGTGACCGTGACGACATCGACGTCCGGAGACGCCACTAGTTCGGCGACATCGGCAAAAGCGCGAGGGATGCCGCAGACCGCGGCTGCCGCCTCGGCGCTGGCGCGGCTTGTGTTAGCGACGCCCACGATCTCGTAATCGTCGGACATGGCACGCAGCGCCGGAACATGCGCGACCGCACCCCAGCTTCGTCCGAGTTGCAAGCCCACAATGCCGACGCCATAACGCTATATGGTCACTGCTGTTCTCCGTGTTGACGACGCGGCCGCCTGGCCGCGTGCATGATGAAGATCAGAGGCGGCAACCTCGACCGCGGTCTCTATGCGAGGCTCTGGCCGGGCTTCATCCTCCGGTCAGAGCCTGAGTCGTGTCTCCGGGGTGGACGGATGGGGCCCGTGCTCCAGGCTGCCCGTCCCAGGGGCTGGGAGCGTCAGCGCATCGTCGTTGAGGTACCCGTGCGCGAAGAGCGCCTCGAGTGCGTCACGCGTCGTGCCGTATACTCGCCGGGAAATGGACGAGTTCGACCCGCACGTCGCCAGGCACCGCAAGAAATGCCATGACGGTTCCATTCGGTGAGGTTTCGGGACCGTCAAGGAGAACGGCGCCGAGCTCGACCAAACGCTGAACCTCTGCCGGGACATCTTCGGTGGTCAGCGCGAAATGCTCCAGGCCGAGCGACTGATGCGTGCGGCCTTCCGGCAGATCCTGTCCGGGTACGGGGTTTGAAATCACCACGAAGGGGGGATGATTGCCGCCCAGCGCACACCGGATGATCCGGTCGCCGCTCTCCCGTGCCGCGTCGATGACGATTTCGAACCCGAAGGCCTTGCCGAACCAGTCGGCCACCCCCTTCGGGTCGTGCGTCTTGATGTGAACGTGATGGAAACCGTAGTTCATCGAAGGAAACCTTTATGACTTGAATGACGTGGACCGGAGTTCCTGGCCAGTGTCACATCACGCTTTCGAAGATCGCGGCGTAGTCCTGCGCGCTCAAAGCGCGGGTTCGTCTGGTGATTATGGTCAGCGAGTGCGCGTTGGCAGGTCCAGTCGAACACGTCGCGCGTGACGCCGAGCTGCGAAAGCGTTCGCGGTGTACCAAGGCGCGCATTCAGCGCGTCATCCACCGCCTGCCTGTCGCGAATGTCGAGCCGGCGGAAATCGACGCCCGCTCTGTCAACGGCTTTCGCGGCATCGATTTCCGTGGCGGTGGCGCCGGTCGCGACGACGCCGGCGCCAGCAAAGCCAGCCGCGATCCTTGCTCCTATGCCGGAGGTGCCGCCCGTGACGAGCACGCGGCGTCCTGTGAAGAACGGCGCGGCCCATCGCGGATCGGGTGCGCCGGAATGATGGCCGGTCATGTTCGCCTACTCACAGCGTGGTGTTGATGGCGCCGCCATCGAGCAGGATGTTCTGGCCGACGATATAGCCGGCATACTGGCTGCACAGGAACGCGCAAGCCGCGCCGAATTCCTCGGTGGTGCCGAAGCGGCCCGCAGGATTCGCGTCGTAGGCCGCCTTGCGCGCTTCCTCGACGCTGATGCCTTTGTCCCGCGCGGTGTTGTTCATCAGCGATTCAATGCGGGCGGTCTCGTGCTGGCCGGGCAACAGGTTGTTGATGGTCACGCCATGGCGCGCAACCTGCCGCGACGTGCCGGCCACGAAGCCAGTCAGGCCGCTGCGCGCCGCGCCCGACAGGCCGAGCGCCGGTATGGGCGACTTCACCGAGCCCGACGTGATGTTGACGATGCGGCCCCAGCGCCGTTCGATCATGCCCGGCAGCACCGCCGTGATAAGATGGATCGGCGTCAGCATGTTCGCACGGATCGCCGCCTGCCACTCGACCTCACCCCATTGGTGCCACATTCCGGGCGGCGGGCCGCCGGCATTGTTGACGAGGATATCGGGTGCGGGCGCCGCCTCGAGCAGTTTCGCGCGGCCTTCCGGGGTGGTGACGTCCACTGCGACCGGTGTCACCTTTACGCCATAGCGCTCTGCGATTTCGCTGGCGGCCTGCTCGAGCGGACCCTCGGAGCGAGCGTTGAGCACGATGTCCACGCCTGCTTCCGCCAGCTTTTCGGCCGACCCGCGGCCGAGGCCCTTGGAGCCGCCGCAGACGATGGCAGTCTTGCCCTTGATACCCAGATCCATCTCGAAAATTCCCGTTCTGCCGCCTTGGCGCTTGAAATCATGCCCCGCCGCCGGTGCGGCGGCGGGACAATACCGTTACTTAGTCCATGGGCGTGAAGACATAGCCTTCGCCGATCAACGCGTCCGTGGGGAT
This sequence comes from Mesorhizobium sp. KR2-14, assembly GCF_040049255.1. Taxonomy (NCBI): domain Bacteria; kingdom Pseudomonadati; phylum Pseudomonadota; class Alphaproteobacteria; order Hyphomicrobiales; family Phyllobacteriaceae; genus Mesorhizobium; species Mesorhizobium sp. KR2-14. The sequence continues at coordinate 140,239 of NZ_JBDZDR010000005.1, forward strand.
CGGCTGGAGATCGGAGAACAGTTCCGGATTGCTCTCCATAACCGCCACGATCGGCTTCGCGTCGATGTGCTTGCAGGACCTGGTTGGACAGCGCCTTGAACCGGTCGTCCTCGTTGAGCTTGTCCCATGAGCGCGGCCGCTCGAGCGGAATGTCGACCTCGGCAAGCGCGTGTCCCTTGGACAGCACCACCACCTTGTTGGCGAGGAACACAGCCTCCGGCACGTCATGCGGGATGAACACTACCGTCGGCCGGCGCTCTTCCCAGATCCGGGCGAGTTCCTCCTGCAAGGTCATGCGGGTCTGCGCGTCGACGCTGGCAAAGGGCTCGGCGAATTCGCGATGTCGGTCCTCTGAATAGCGATAAAGCGGGATGCTAATGCTGACGCAGGCGACCGGCTGGCCGGAGCGGTCATAGATCATGCTGCCAAAGCAACGAATGTCCGGTTCGTTCTCCTCGTGATCGCAGGAATAGCCGCGCGCCCGCGTCTTGCAGATTTCGCCGTAGAACGCGTCCGGATCAGTGAAGGTGTGTGCGGTGAAGCGCGGGAGGCGCAGCGTTGCGATGATGGCGCGCGCCTGCTCGTCTGGCAGTGCAGCTAGATAAGCCTTGCTGACGGAAGTCGAGTGAAATTCGACGCGTGCTCCGATACGCGTCATCATGCGAACGGCGTTCGGGCTTTCGAGCTTGTCGATATACGCCATGCCGTCGCCGCTTGGCACAGCTAAGTGAACCGTCTTGTTGGTCGCATTGCGCAGCGCCTCGATAAAGGGGCGGGCCGTGGTGCGAAGGTCAGACCTTTCCCACGTACGCGAGGCGAGCAGGATCAGTCGGTTGCCAAGAGCAAACGTGCCTCTCTCGCTGTCCTGTGTGACGAGCCCTTCTGCGATCAGCCCCGCAATGATTCGATAGGTTGTGCCGCGTGGGAATTGTACCTGGCGGGGCAGCTTGCCGATGTCGAGCTGGCTCGGATTGTCGGCGGCGGCCTGAAGCACGGTTATGAACTTCGGGAAAGCGGCAGTGCCTTGAACCGCGCCAGACGCAGCTTTTCCATTCGATGCGGGTGCATGCTCATTCATGGTAACGCGTTCCCTCAGACGCCAGGTGCGCTCGCTCCCTACCTCAGGCGCGGGCGTCGAGTTCTGCGACGAGTGCCTCGGGCAAGTTCTGGTAGCTAACCGGTCGCAAGAAACGCCGGATGGATAGCGTGCCAACGGATGTCGCGCCGAAGTTGGTTGAGGCCGGATAGGGCCCGCCGTGGACCATGGCGTCACAGACCTCGACGCCGGTGGGGAAGCCATTAGCAAGAACGCGGCCAGCCTTGCGTTCCAGCACCGGCAGAAGACGCTTGGCGAGCGCCATATCTTCGCTGTCGAGATGCAGAGTTGCTGTCAGCTGGCCCTCGAAAGCGCGCGCAAGCTCAAGCATCTCGTCGGCACCACGGACGACGACGGCAATACCGAACGGTCCGAAGACCTCGTGAGCAAGATTGGTGTTGGCGCGCCAAGTGTCGGCGGATACCTTGATGAAGGCTGGCGCGGCGTTACGGCTGCCGCTGTCTCCGCGCACGAGGATTTCGGCGGACGCTGTATCCAGCGCCTCCGCAACACCGCGATGATAGGCCGACGCGATATCATCGGTGAGCATGGTTTGCGTTGCTGTTGCGCGCAGCTTTTCGGTGGCGACATTCAGCAAGGTGTCGACACCTGCGCCCTCGATGGCAAAGGCAACGCCAGGATTGGTGCAGAATTGCCCTGCGCCCATGACGAGCGAGTCTGCCCATGCCGCGCCTATCGCTGCCCCGCGTGCCTCGACTGCATGCGGTAGAAGGAACATCGGATTGATGGAGCCAAGCTCGCCGAAGAAGGGGATCGGCTCTGGCCGTGCGGCGCAGAGATCAAACAGTGCGCGGCCGCCCCGCAGCGAACCGGTAAAGCCGACAGCCTTGATCATCGGATGCTGAACAAGCGCTGCGCCAACCTCTCGATTGCCGCCCTGCACGAAGGAGAAGACGCCGGGGTGCAAGCCCAGCTTCTGCCGTGCCGCATCGATGGCATCTGCGACGATCTCGCCGGTGCCAGGATGGGCCGAATGGCCCTTCACCACGACCGGGCAACCGGCAGCCAGCGCTGCTGCCGTGTCGCCACCCGCCGTTGAAAAGGCCAGTGGGAAGTTCGAAGCACCGAACACCGCGACGGGGCCGATCGGGCGCTGCATAAGATGGATATCCGGGCGCGGTGCGGGCTTGCGATCTGGCAGTGCCGCATCATGGCGACGGTCGAGATGCTGACCGGAAAGGATATGCTGCGCGAAGAGGCGTAGCTGGCCGGTCGTACGCCCACGCTCGCCAATCAGCCTGCCTTCCGGCAGGCCTGTCTCTTCGGTGCCGATCTGGGTGATCGCATCGGCGCGGGCGTCAATCTCGTCGGCAATGGCATTGAGAAACTCTGCGCGGACCGTCGCCGGTAGATAACCGTAGGTCTTGAACGCCTCCTCCGCCGCACGGCAAGCATCGTCAATGTCTGTAACCGTACCGACGCTGAAGGCGTGCGATGAGCCGGTCGCTGGCGACGACTTAAAGGTCGAACTGCCTGCCCGCCACGATCCGGCAATCAGGTGTTTTCCGTGCGGGGTGTAGGACATGCATTGCTCCTGCGATCGCTCAAGTAATTCAACGCTTCACAGAGTATTCATCCGCGGCTGGGCGCCCACCATGTGGTCACTTGATCCATATGCTGATTGGCATCGACCGATCGTGGTGTCAACAGAATAATTTACGTCAAATTTGATCAGAAAATTGCCATATTGACATATCGGCAAAGCTCGGCAACGATTGCGTGGGCAAATCGTCCACATAGTAGGCAGGGCCTGCCAAGAGAGAATCGAGAGTGCTTGCGCAATCGTGTCTTCATTGGGAGGATGAATGTCTATCACGGGCTACACGGCAGGGGCGTACCTTTCCGGCTGCAATTTGTACTAATCGGATCAAAAGCAGATCTGAACTAGATCCGTCTGATTGAGACGCCGTGCAGCTGCTGCGCGGACAATAGTTTGGTGCGCCCGCAGATCGGGAAGGCACTGCGGAGGGGATATGGATCTCATCAACTATCTGACGAGCATCAGTTTCGGCATTGGCGCGATTTCGTCCCTCGATCCTTCGATGAACGATCTGAGGATCACGAAACCATTGGTCATAAGTGACCATGGCATCAAGGCCGCGGGGCTGCTCGACCATCCGCAGCTAACTGGTCTCGCCTCTGCGCCGACCTTCCTGGACGTGCCGACAAACCCGACGGAAAGCGCAGTCAAAGAAGCGCTCGCAGTTTACCGTGCCAATCAATGCGATGGCCTCGTTGCCATCGGCGGGGGCTCGCCGATGGATCTCGCTAAGGGCATTGCGCTTCTTGCCACCCATGGCGGCGAGCTCGAGCAGTACGCCGCAATCCTCGGCGGCATCCCGAAAATCACCAGCGCGGTCGCCCCCTTGATTGCCGTGCCGACGACTGCCGGGACCGGTTCCGAGGTTGGCCGCGCAGCTTTGATCACGCTCGACGACGGGCGCAAGCTAGGTTTCATCAGCGGTTATCTGATCCCGCGCCGGGCGATCTGCGATCCCGAATTGACGCTCGGCCTGGCACCGTTCCTGACGGCGGCGACCGGACTTGATGCGCTGTCGCACTGCATCGAGACCTATCTGTCACCGCGCTACAATCCGCCCGCAGAAGCGATCGCCGTCGATGGTTTTGCGCGCATCTGGAACGCGCTGCCAAAGGCATTTGCCGATGGTTCGGACATTGAAGCGCGGAAAGAACTGATGATGGGTGCGCTACAAGGTGGCCTCACATTCCAGAAGGGTCTTGGTGCCGTGCATGCCCTCAGCCATGCCCTCGGCGGATTGAAGGAATTGAAGCTGCACCATGGCACGCTCAATGCGATTCTGATGCCGCCAGTGCTTCGTGTGAACGCCGAGGACCCTGCGGCCGCGAAGAAGATCACGCGATTGCAGGAGGTGGCTGGTCTTGGAGCAACTCCGCTGGCCGGCGCGCTGGACGCGCTGAACGCTAAGCTTGGCGTTCCCACCAAGCTTTCGACACTCGGCGTCACCCGTGATGTCTTCAAATGGACGTGCGAGCGCGCACTGGCCGACCACAGCCACCAGACAAATCCGAAGCCGCTCAGCCATGACGACTATGCCGCGATCCTCGAGAGCGTGATGTAGAGGCGGGGACAATGGCGGTGGAGGGTCGGTCATGACACGGAAAATCGCGCTCATCACTGGTGCAAGCCACGGCATTGGCGCGGCGAGCGCACGCATGCTGGCCGCCGAAGGATTCGATATTTGCGTCAACTATCGCAGCGATCATGAAGCGGCTGCCAGGGTCGTCGCCGAATGCGAGGAGATCGGCGTCAGGGCTGTGGCGGTGTCAGCAAATGTAGGGGATCATGATGACGTGCGGCGCCTGTTCGACGAGTGTGATGATCGGCTCGGCCAGCTAACCTGCCTCGTCAATAACGCGGGCATTATCGGGGCAGCTTGCCGGATCGAGGAGCTCTCACCTGACGTTTTGGCGGCCACGTTTGCGATTAATACGTTCGGGCCTTTCTACTGTACCCAGCAGGCCGCGCTCCGCATGTCGACGCGCCACGGGGGTGCCGGGGGGCACAATCATCAACATGTCATCGATTGCCGCAATGCTCGGTAGTCCCAATGAATATGTCCATTACGCTGCCTCCAAAGGCGCGGTCGAGAGCCTGACAGCCGGAAGCGGCAAGGAACTCGCCCCGGAGGGGATCCGCGTCAACGCAATTCGCGTCGGCACGACCAACACGCGCATTCACACCGAGGGGGGAAATCCCGCACGTCCGGCAAAGATTGCCGCACAAACCCCCATGGGCCGGATTGCTGAGCCGGAAGACATTGCACGCGCGGTGGTTTGGCTCGCATCGCCAGGGTCGGGCTTTGTCACCGGCACAACGATTACCGTGTCCGGTGGGTTTTGACATCGGCGCTCACACATTCAGTTGAGGGGAAAGACAGGAAAGGCTGAGAGTTAGACAGATCCCTAGTCAGACAGAAAATCTCGGGAGGAGAGAAAATGAAACTGACCAAGAGCATCCTGACAGCAATCCTGCTGTCGACAACCGCCGTGCCCGCACTTGCTGATTATCCGGACCGGCCAATTGCCCTTTACGTAGCCTGGGGCGCAGGCGGTGGGACAGATGCGGTGGCGCGTGTCATCGCGGTCGGCCTTGAGAAAGAACTCGGCCAGCCGGTCAATGTTGTCAACCGCACCGGCGGTTCGGGCGTCGTGGGCCACTCTGCTATGGCCGATGCGGAGCCAGATGGCTACACGATTGGTCTAGCGACCACTGAGGTCAACCTTATGCACTGGCTCGGTCTAACCGAGCTCAATTATCAGGTCTATACGCCGCTGGCGCTGATGAACACAGACCCTGCGGGCGTACAGGTCGCGGCAGATTCGAAATACAAGACGGTCGGCGAACTGCTGCAGGCGATCAAAGACTCGCCGGCCGCCACCTTCAGCGCGACTGGGAGCGGGCAGGGCTCGAGCTGGCACGTTGCAATTGCCGGCATGCTCAACGCTGAAGGCATCGATGCGTCGAAGGTGACGTGGGTGCCGAGCGATGGCGCTGCCAGCGGCCTTCAGGAGTTGCTCGCTGGCGGCACCGACATCGTCCCGTCGTCGCTTGTCGAAGCACGCGCGCTCATTGAGGCAGGTCGCGTCAAGTCGCTCGCCTATATGAGCCACGAGCGCTCGAAGCTCTTCGACAACGTGCCGACGCTCAAGGAAGAGACAGGTTCTGACTGGGAGTTTGGCGCATGGCGCGGCATCGTTGCGCCGAAGGGCCTGCCGGATGATATTCGCGTTCGCCTGATCAGTGCACTGGATGCCATCTACAAGAGCGAGGACTACCACAAGTTCATGGGCGCTCAGGGGTTTGGTGCACGCTTCCTTCCGGGCGAAGAGTTCGGAAACTTTATGGCGACGAACGACGTGAACTTCGGCGAGACGATGAAGGCGATCGGCCTGGCCAAGTAAGCATTCAGCTTGAAACGCAGGCCCGCTGAGGTGGGCCTGCCTTCTCTTTTGCGATCGAGGTTCACCCATGCGTTTCAGCGACAAGATGCTGGGAGCCATCTTCCTTTTGGCAGGCATAGCGCTCGCCTGGTATTCCTACCGGCTCCCGACAATCCCCGGCCAGCAATACGGCGCGGCGACGTTCCCGCTGTTCATCGGCATTGCTATGATCGCCTGCTCGGCAAAGCTCATCTACTCGGGCGCTCGAAACGGCACAGTACCCCCGATCCAACTGTCCGAGGAGATACGCAGTCCACGTGCGCTGGCCGGCGCTACGGCGACGATCTTGCTGATCGTGTTTTACATCCTTTTTTCGCGCAGCCTTGGTTTCATCCCCACGGCAATCGTCATCGCATTCTCGATGTTTCTAATCCTGAAGGTTCATCCCGCAAAGGCTGCGATCCTCGCTATCATCGCTGCCTTTGTCTGCGACTTTATTTTCCGCACGATGCTGCTGGTGCCCCTGCATTCCGGCATCATGCCGCGGCTGCCCTGGTAGGAGGCGCGCATGGACGTCATTTTCCAAGCTTTCGGATTGGTCGCAACGTGGAACGTCGTACTGACGGTTCTGGCAGCATCGATCTTCGGACTAATCGTCGGCGCTATTCCGGGTCTCACGGCAACCATGGCAACGGCGATGCTGGTACCGCTCACTTTCTTCATGGAGCCGGTCGCGGCCGTTGGCGCAATGGTCGCCTGCTCCGCGATGGCAATCTTTGCGGGCGACATTCCAGGTGCTCTCTTGCGTATTCCTGGCACGCCCGCGTCGGCGGCCTACGTCGAAGATACCTATCGCCTGACGCAGAACGGCCGGGGAGAACTCGGTCTTGGCGCCTGCGTTCTCTTCTCCGCCCTCGGTGGTCTCTTCGGCACGCTCGTGCTCATCTTCGCCGCGCCATCGCTTGCAGAATTTGCGATGAAGTTCTCGTCGCAGGAATATTTCTGGATGGCACTGCTGGGCCTCACCTGCGCGGTGTTCATGGGAACGTCGAGCCCTGCGCGTGGCCTTTTGAGCCTGTTCATTGGCCTGACGATCGCATCGGTCGGCCTCAATAACCCGGCCGGAGTACCGCGCCTTACGTTCGGCTCTACCGAGATGCTGGCGGGCATCGACTTCATTCCCGTCATGATCGGCATTTTTGCAATCTCGGAAGTCCTGCGCACCGTGCTTAGTGGCGGCGGCGGCGTGGAGCAGGCCCCCAAGACCGTTGGCAATATCTTCCGCGATTGGGGCTACATGCTGAAGACATTCTGGAGACAGTCAATTCGCGGCAACATCACCGGTACGGCGATCGGCATTCTTCCGGGTGCAGGTGCGGACGTGGCGGCCTATGTCAGCTACGCCGTCAGCCGGCGCTTTTCGAAGACGCCTGAGAAATATGGCGACGGCCATGTCGAGGGCGTGATCGAGGCGGGTGCGGCTAACAATGCATCGCTTTCGAGCGCTTGGGTACCAGCGCTCGTATTCGGCATACCTGGCGATACAATCACCGCAATCGTGATAGGCGTTCTCTACGTGAAGGGCATGAACCCGGGACCGACCCTTTTCTTGTTCAATCCGCAGACGATCTATGCGGTCTTTCTCATCTTCATTCTCGCCAACCTGATCATGATCCCGCTCGGCTGGGGTCTCATCAAGTTCTCCAAGAACATCCTGCGTGTGTCCAAGCAGGTCCTGATGCCTCTGATCCTCATATTCTGCATCGTCGGGGCCTTTGCATCCAACAATGCCGTTTATGGCGTCACCATCATGCTGATCTTTGGCATTGTGGGATACCTGATGGAGGAAAACGGAATTCCGATCGCCCCCTGTGTGCTGGGCATCGTCATTGGGCCGATCCTTGAGAAGAACCTCATCTCGACGCTGATCAAATCTCAGGGCGACTTTCTTGCATTTGTAAATCGCCCCGTCGCATTCGCCATCTTCGTGCTGTTCTGCGCGATCTGGGTTTCAATCATCTATTCCTGGATGCGGCCGAAACCAGTGGCGGCATAAATGGAGTGTCTTGAGCTAGGCGATCGGTTAACCTTCAGAATATCGCTGATCGCGCGAGAGACGCCCCGAGTGAGCAGTTCTTGGGGGGTGGGGGGCTGTCACATTGCTTCTGCGTTAACGGATTGACGGTAAGGCAAGGGTCATGTCTGAAGCTGTCGCCACCTACAAGAACCATCGATTTCCGGCAGAGATCATTGCTCATGCCGTCTGGCTTTATTACCGGTTCGGGCTGAGCCTGCGCGATGTCGAGGAATTGCTGCTGGAACGCGGGATCGTCGTTTCCTACGAGACCATTCGCCGATGGGCAAGTAGGCATGGTGCTGACTACGCTCGTCGCGTGCGCAGGAAGGCGCCCGCACGGGACGACGTCTGGCATCTCGACGAGGTCGTCGTTCGCATCCATGGCCGGAAATGCTGGCTGTGGCGCGCTGTCGATCAGGATGGCTATGTTCTCGACGAGATTGTCCAGACCCGTCGCGACACGAAGGCAGCCAAGCGGCTGCTCATTCGTCTTTTGAAGAAGCAGGGCGCTTCGCCAAAGCGTGTCGTGACCGACAAGCTGCGCTCATATGGCGCCGCGAGACGCCAGACCATGCCGGATGTCGAACATGTGAGTTCTGGCCGAAGCGCGGCTTTGCAGCGGGGCAGGGTAGCCGAACATCCAGGCGATGCCGACGATGATGACGGCGATGATGGCCAGCAGCCGCGCCGCATTGCCGGTCAGCATGTTGACGATATTCTGCAGCACGCTTTCGATCCCGCCCGCCTGGCCGAAGCTTGGCTCGATCAGGGCCAGAGAGAATACGGTCGTCATCGTCGCGATTGTTGCGACCGACCTGATGCTTGCCGGCAGACTCATGTGTTCATTACTCCTTTTGCTCGTTGGAAAAGACGAGGGCGGAGGATCGCCGCCCCGACTTGAAGACGTCCCATTGCGGGATCGACACTTGTGGGCGTTGCGGGGTTTGCTCCGACACAGTGCCGGTGGTTGAGGCGGCGACTGGCTCTTCTGCCCGCACGAGCGCTGGCGGCTCGGTCGGATTCTCCTCCACGATCTCGATGGTCGCAAGGCGTTCGGCCAGGCGGTCTCTTTTCGCCAGCACTTGGCTGTCGTAGCCGACCATCTCGCCGACCAAGGCGTCGCCATGGCCGTAGTAGGAACGCAGCATCACGGTCTCGGCCTGTGCCTGCGTTGCGCCGGTCTGTAGCGCCGCACGGTAATAGCCATCGAGCAGCGACGCACTTGCCTTGAGGTTCAGGCAGAAATCGAACGCGTCACTGACCGAAAGGCCCAACCGCCCGAGGTTGCTTGAATTGATTCCGGCGAGGCCAAGATCGACATCATGGCCTTCCGCAATCAGTAACGTTGCCGTCTCGATCGCTTCGGCTCTAGTTCTCGGCTGGTCGGCGAGTGGATGATCGGAATTGATGCGGATCGCAAAGGGGTGAAATCCGCTTTCGATGCTTATGACGGCCGCAAGGGTCTCCGTGGCGATCCGCGGCGCGCATTGATGAGCGAGATCGAGAAAGGCAACCGGCATGGCCTAGAACCACACGCGTTGCCGGCCGACGCCGTTGATCGTGACATCAACATATCGCGGCTGCTCACGGACATGGGGACGCGCCGTCACGAAGGCCTTGCACAGTCGCCGTCCGACCTCGAAATGCCAAAGGCCGGATTCCGGGGCACCGTCCCCTCCGCCGCTATTATCGTTCCTACATATTTCGTTGTTAACGATCCTGGGCTCCGTCGATATGCAGCCCACTTCATCGCGCCCGCGATCGCCGTTTTTGGTGGCCAGCCGGAAGCCAGCATCGCCATAATAGGGCTCATAGCGGGGTTTGGACGTAGTGAAGCCGACACCGCCGCAGATCGGAAAGGATCGTGCCTTGGCAAGATGCGACCAAAGCCGCTCTATCGGCGGACGGCACTCGGCGTATTGGGTAGGACCGCCGGGGTTCGAAAGCACAGGAGAACTTGGCAGCCCCAGTCATCTCCACGCGCTTTGGAAGACGAAAACGTGTACAACGCATAGTAAAACCCCGGAAAGTGCCAGAATGACTGCATTTTTCATGCAAGTCCCTCGTCAGAAACGCCCTTGGCTGGCCGCCGAGGGGGATTCGTCAAGTTGTCATACTGCACGATAACGCATAGATAGACTGATGCCAGGCCCGTTAAAGCATCGCTGGCACAACACGGGTTTCGCGACCCTGGCGACGCACGAGATCATGTCCAAACCCTTGCCCGACGAGACGCCCAATTCGAGGCTACGGCAGCTCGGCATGATCAATTTGCTCTATAGCCTGCAGAAAGCGGACATGGCCTTGACGATCACCAATGTCACGGAAGTGGCGGGAATGACGAGGAAAGCCGCGCAGGAAGCGATTGATCCGCTGGTCGTGCGAGGCCTTTTGAAGGAAAGCTGGGGGCGAACGTCGATCGGTCGCGGCAAGGCCCGGCAATACGAGATCGCCCCGGAGATCTTCGAGAAGCTACGGGGCGTATACGGCGCCCGACGCCTCTGACGGCTTCGCAGGCTGCGGCAAGACCGCTTCCTAAACGCGGCAAAAACGCACAGTATTTCTTGTGTTTGAATGCGCAAACATACTGACGCCCCGACACAGTGGCAGATTGATTCGTTTTGCGTAGAACCGTGTGATGGAGAAGCCATACGGCGAAACAGAACGACCTTGAGAGGTGCCGCTTTTAAGGTCGGGGCTATGTCCATCAGTCGGAAAGAAACGATCATCCCCAATCTGTTTGCGTGTGCAGTCCCTTCTTCATGCGCGCATCGCGCTGTAGACGTGCGGGCCCGTGATGGCAAACACGATGATGGAGAATGGCGCCAGCAGAACCAGCGAACGTCCCAGCCCCATGCCCGCGACCTCGTTGCGGTCGACCTCCGGAGCCAGCGCCGGATTGAACATCACGCGAAGGAAGATGTAGGCTAGGAACAGCACGGCCGCGAGCAGCCCGGGCATGACGCCCGCAATCAGCATCTCGCCGATGGACACGTCTGCAAGCGTGGCGATGACGACGGCAAGTAGGCTGGGCGGGATGATGGGAGCAAGCGAGGCCCCGGCCAGAATGGCGCCGATGGACAGCTTGTCATCATAGCTGCGCTTCAGCATCGTGGGATAGAGCGACTTGCCCAGCATGGCCGCGACGGCCAGGGGAGCGCCCTCACAATATAGAGAAAACGTAGCGCAAAAAGTCAGAAAGGTTGTCGTTGACTGGTCGGCGTCACAAAAGTGAGAAGCTATTTATACCTAACCTACAGGCTGCACCAGGACTTGAGGGCGTTGCTGGAGACGGAACTGAGCTCGAATCCTACCCACCGTCGTGGTCACCCATCATCTGCCACATCCCCTGTCGCTTCCGGAACGTTTCAACGGCGACCTGACGAATGCCGCCTTTGCCTCGGACCTGTCCAGCATTGTTGCGGCTTGAACGCCGGCGCTCTGGGTGCACGGCCACGTCGATGACAGTTGCGACCATGTTGTCTATAACACCGCATTGTCGCCAACCCGAGAGGTTACGGCGACGAGAACAGGGCGTTTGACAGAAAGCTGATCGTTCAGGTCGAGAATTGATAGACAGGAGGAATTGCCTCGGCGGCCTATGTCTAGCTTGCAATGTAAACGGCATCTTCGCGCCCGATTTCGGCCGTTGCCGACATGATGACGACGTACCTAAAGCGGACATGAGCGTTGCCACATCACGCTGACGCCTCTGCGCCAAACCCGGTCTTACGCTTTGTTCCGCCTCGCGCTGGTCGTGTGGTGCGGGGCGAACGGGACGAGATTAGCGCGAAGAGCATCGCTGCTGCCTACGTTGCAAGTACATCGCGTTATGCCCGGAACCTTTGCTTGACCCTACATGAAATTCCGAAAGTCGTAGAATTCATCCACCATGTTGGGATTCTGCTGGATGATATCGGCGAAGGCCTTTGAGTAGCCGAGCGTCACAGGTAGCTTCTTGTAGAGAGTGTTGTTGTTCCAATCCATCTTTGTGAGCCCAAGAATACCTGAGCAGGTGTCGTGCCAACCGCCTTGGCCCGTGAAGCGGCGGACCAGCACCGGCGAAGGCGTCGGCTTGAGCGCTACCTCCTTGTAGACGTCGCGACTTGCTCCCTGCATGTGGACGCCCCCGACGCTGCCTTGCGTCCATAAGAGCGCCTCACTGGGGCTGACCGGAATGTACGTGCCGCGGGTCACCGGGTAGCCGTCTGGCCGATCCTGCGCGTTGAAGCGAATGCCCTGCCAAGGGACGTTTCGGAAGATCTGAATGAGCTCAACATCCGTCCCTTCCCGGAAAGTATTGATGGCGCCAAGGATCTCGTCTTCCTTGAACTCGGTGTTCTTGTGGATGGTGATGCGCGAGGGCGACTTCCCAAAATGCGCGCTTTGGTAGATTTCCAGGCTGCGTGAGAGCACAGCCTGCATTTCGAGGTAGGAAAGATAAGGGTTCTTCCGGCGATCCTGCGTAAACTCTCGCGCATCATACGCCACGAACCGGAAGCCGGTGCCATCGGGATCGAAGACTTGGCTGCAGCACGTCGTGTAGTTGCCGGCACCATCGGACTTCATGGCATAGCTGATGCCGATGAAGGCCTCATCAGGATTAAGACCGGCAAGCTTCCACGGCACGCCGCCGGCCTTTGCGTATGCGGCGACACTCAACCCCCACATGACGTTGGCCCGGCAGGCGCGCCCGAAACTGTTCTGCCTGTCGCTGAGCAGGCAGTTCCGGCTCCCATGGAGTATCGTTTTCGGTGAACAGGACAGTCTTTTTCCCGGCTTCTCTTCCTGGCCAACGAAATGGCAGACGAGCACCTATCCCATCCGGCCCGCAGCGCCTTACCCGCTCGCAAGCGTATTCCCGCCGGTTCTGGCTTGTTGTTGGCCAGCTTCGTCGAAAGGGCGGCTTGTCTAAAGCGCGACTTACATCAGGCTAGCGTTATAGAGACCGCTTTGCACCCTATGCCGGGCATGAGCCGTTTATGGCGGAACCCCGGAGCGGCCGCTCGAGCAAACAGGCGGGGGCACAATTACCCGCTGCGGACGACGCCATCGACCACGGGCCAGATCTTGCTCGACTTGGAAGCGATCCTCAGGAGAAATCCATGCTGCGAAAGGCCGGTTCGCGCATTTGCGCTGCGGGAACAAGGACAAGCTGCCCTATTGTCCCATCACATTCAAGACGCGATCTGCCGGTCGCGAGTCCATTTTCCTGTTCTGTCTGTTTCCGTCTTGGAACAGGGCCTTCGAGCATCTCCGGCGGCGGTCTATCTATTGATTACAAGTTGATTCTCAACAATTCTAGCCGCTTGGTCTCTATTGGCAAAAAAGGAGGACCTTGTGATCACAGGTTCGCAATGTCGTGCAGGACGCGCACTCGTCGAAATCACCCGGGCGAAGTTGGCCAGCCGTTCTGGTGTGCATGAAGCCGTCATCGAGAAATTCGAGCGCAAACTTCAAGAACCAGAGCCGGACGAGATCAGCGCCCTCAAGTCTGCACTCGAGACGCTCGGCGCCGTGTTCCTCGAGGAAAATGGTGGCGGCATTGGTGTCCGCTTAAGATTCACGGAATCGGAAGCCAAGCGGATCGCTCGCCTGGAAGGCGAAGGCGGCATCGTTGCGAGCAACAGGGTACCCTGACTTCGTTCGCATCGGTTTCTCCACACGCGGAGTATGCAGTGGAATGCGCCGGCGGCTTTGACGGCGTGCCGGATCGAAGGAATGGTTTCGAATTCTGAAGCGGCCGTCCAAGAGTGCGAGTGGATCGTCATTGTTGTTCGGTGAGCATCGCGCGAGACGAACGGCTGATCTTGTTGATCCCGCCGGCAGCGAAAGCGTGGCGTTGCCATCTTGAAAGATGGAGCGCGCCTCTACGGGCAGGGCACGATATAGTCCGCAGCCCGGCAGGCTTTGTCCATTTCCTCATCGAATAAGTTGAGGAACTCCCGCGCGGCCCCCGAAAGCGGCGCTTCGGGAGAGGAGACGATGCACATCTCGAAGGGGATGGCGACCTCCAGCGGCCGCACCGCGATGCCTCTCGGCGCGCAGTGCATGGCGGTGAAGGGATCGACGATTGCCACCCCGATGCCTTCGGCCACCAATGCGCAGGCCGCGATGGACTGATGCACCTGGATTCGCAGTTGGGAAGCCAGCGCCTCGTACAATCTCGCGCCGGGCGCATATCTCGACAGGAACTCCCTCTCCAGCCCGATCACGTTCTCGCCGGCCAGTTGCGAGACCGAGATGCCGTCGCTTCCCGCCAGCGGATGTCCGGCGGGTATGGCGCAGACGCATCGGAACTGCCACCTCCGCTCGATCCGGACGGCATCGGTCACCGCAATGGGATCGACGATACCAAGATCTGCGAAGCGTGAGGCGATGAGATCGACGATCTGGCGCGACTGTGCCGTCGTGCACGAAATATGTATCTGCGGGTGCGCCCGATTGAATTGCTTGATCACCGCAGGCGTGATGGCGATCGAAAGCGCGATGAAGGAGCCGAGCCGCAGCTGACCGTGGGCGAGGGCGCGGATGTCGGCTGCCGTATGCGCCAGTTTTTGCAGATTGCGAAAGTACTTCTGGATTTCGTCGTAGAGCAGCATGGCTTCGGGGGTCGCCACCAGGCGCCCCTTGCGGCGCTCGAACAGCGCGAAGCCGATGCTCTCCTCCAGGCTGCGCAGCAGGCGGCTGACGCTCGGCTGCGAGACATGCATGCTTGAAGCGGCGGCTGTGACCGAGGCGGTCTCCACGATTGCCTTGAAGGCTTCGATCTGGCGCAGGCTGATTGTGGCCGGCTTTGGCGTTTTGGGCATCCTGAGCTCCCCCGATCCCTCGTAATCCATAGCATTTATGCATGAGATGCGTAAATCTTGCTCTTTGACTTTATGGATTTGCGTTCCAATACTCGCGGCAGAGGGTTCAAGAAGAAGGGGAGAAGCGACCAATGATACAGTTCAAGATTCTGGCCCGCATGCGGCTGTTGTGCGCGGCGCTGGTGGTGTCTGGCTCTGTCGGCTGCGGCGCGAACTTTGCGCAAGCCGAAGAACTGACCGTCTATAGCGCCCTGGCCAAGGAGCATTTCGCGGAACTGATCGCCGCCTTCCAGAAGCAGGAGCCGGACATCACGATCAACCAGTTGCTGGACTCCAACGGCCCCGTGATCGCGCGCCTGCTGGCCGAAAAGGAGAACCCGCGCGCCGACATCATTCTCGGCGCCTCGGTGCCGGGACTGGTCATGCTGGAAGAGAAGGGCATGCTGATGCCCTATGCGCCGGCCGGCCTCGACCAGATCAAGGATCGTTTCTATGACCGCAGGAGCGACACGCCGCATTGGGTAGGCACCGACGCCTGGGCTTCGGCGTTGTGCTTCAACAAGGTCGAAGGCGCCAATCACGGCGTGGAGGAGCCGAAGAGCTGGAAGGACCTGACCAAGCCCGAATACAAGGGCATGATCACCATGCCCAATCCCAATTCCTCCGCGACCGGCCTGCTTGCGATCGTGGGCTGGATGAAGATCCTGGGCGAGGACGAAGCCTGGAACTACATGGACGCGCTGCACCGGAACATCGCGCAATATGTCCACTCCGGCAGCAAGCCGTGCCGCATGGCCGCCACCGGCGAGGCGGTGATCGGCATCGCCTATCCGGCTCCGGGCGTGAAGGCGATCAATGACGGCGCGCCGCTCAGCATCGTGATCCCCGAGGAGGGCGTCGGCTCCGAGGTGGAAGGCGTGGCCATCGTCGCCGGCGCGCGCAATCCCGACGCGGCCAGGAAGCTCGCCGATTTCGCCACCAGCCAGGAAGGCAACGAGATCCACAACAAGTATTACGCGCTGGTCGGGCGCAAGGGCGTCTCCACGTCGGTTCCGAACTATCCGGAGGGCGAAGAGGCAGCCCTGGTGGACATGGATTTCTACTGGGTGGCCGCCAACCGGGATCGCATCCTGGCCGAATGGCAGAAGCGCTACGGTGCCAAGGACGAGCCGAAATAATCCGCAACCGCAACCGCGCGTGATGCAATCGGCCCGTCGCTGACGGGCCGATACCCTCCAACGCACCGAAAGGCGAGAGGCAGATGGTCAACCAGGCCCCGGCCATGCCCGCATCCGGGCAGAAAACCCGCATCGGCTTCAGCGGCGAGGATGTTCTTCTTCGCCTCTGCCTGGTCGGGCTCGGTCTGTTTCTCGCCGTCGGCCTGCTGCTGCCGGTCTATACCTTGCTGTCGAAAGGGCTGCAGGACACCAGCGGCAACTTCGTCGGCCTGCAGAATTTCGTCAGCTATTTCCGGGAGCCGAGCGTTTCGGTCGTCTTCTGGAACAGCCTGCGCATCTCGGTTCTCTCAACGCTGCTTACGCTGGCGATCGCCGGCATCTACGCCTTTGCACTGACCCATTCGCGGATGCCGGGGCGGGGGTTTTTCCGCGCGGTGGCGCTGGTGCCGTTGCTGACACCTTCACTGCTGCCTGGCATCGCGCTGATCTATCTTTTCGGCAATCAGGGTTTTTTTCGCGGCGCGCTGCTGGGCCACAGCCTCTATGGGCCGATCGGCATCGTCCTCGGCGAGGTGTTCTTCACCTTCCCCATTGCGCTGTTGATCGTGCTGACGTCGCTGCTGACCATCGATCGCAGGCTCTACGAGGCGGCGACCGCGCTGCGGGCTGGACGGCTGCGCATCTTCTTCACCGTGACATTGCCCGCCATGCGGTTCGGCCTGGGGGCGGCGTTCTTCGCCACCTTCACCAAGGTGTTCACGGATTTCGGCGTGCCGGTGGTAGTCGGCGGGTCCTATCCGGTGCTCGCCACAGACCTCTACCAGAAGGTGATCGGCGGCTTCGATTTCCAGATGGGGGCTGTGGTCGGCATCCTGCTGTTCATCCCCGCGGCCATCGCCTTCCTCGCCGGCCATCTGCTTCAGCGCGGCCGCAGCAACGGCATTGACGGGCGGGCGGTGGTCTATGTGCCTGCAAAAAGCCGGATCCGCGATTTCGCCTGCTTCGCCTTCTGCTCGGTGGTTGCGCTGGCCATCCTGGGCGTGCTGGTCATGGCAGTGCTGGGCTCCCTGTTCAAGCTGTGGCCGTACAATCTGGGCCTGTCCCTGGCCAGCTACAATTTCGCCGAATACGAGCCGAGCGGCTGGGGTGCCTACCGCAACAGCCTGCGTCTATCGGGCGGGGTGGCGGTGTTCGGAACGGCCGTGATCTTCTTCGGCGCCTATCTGCTGGAGCGCGTGCCGGGTGCGGCCTGGCTGCGCGGCGCGATCAATTTCTGCTGCATGATCCCGCTGGCCATGCCCGGCATGGTTCTTGGCCTGTCCTACATCTTCTTCTTCAACAGCCCCTCCAATCCGTTCGGCGCGATCTACGGCACGATGGCGATCCTCGTGCTGAGCACCGTCGTCCATCTCTACACCGTGCCGCATCTGACCGCGTTGACCGCGCTCAAGCAGCTCGATCCCGGGCTCGAAGCCGTAGGCGCGTCGCTCAAGGTGTCGCGCTTTGCCACCTTCGGCCAGGTGGTCGCGCCGGTGTGCCTGCCCACGATCCTGCGCATCGCCAGCTACCTGTTCATGAACTCCATGACGACGATCTCGGCGCTGGTGTTCCTCTATTCGGCCAACACCAAGGTTGCGACCGTTAGCGTGGTGCTGCTCAACGACAACGCCATGCTCGGGCCCGCCGCCGCGATGAGCGTGCTGATCGTGGCGACATCGGCGACGGTGGTCAGCCTGCAGTGGCTGCTCATGCGCGGCCTGCTGCGCCGCACGCAGGCCTGGCGCGGCACGGAAAGCTAGAAAAACAAGACAACCGGCCGCGCCCGGCGGCCGCCCCAACCCAAGGACCAGTCCATGACGGTTTCGTCAGCCACCGCCACGCCAACGGAATTCATCCGCTTCGCCCAGGAGCTCGCCGATGCGAGCCGCGCCCTGATCCGCAGCCGGTTCCGCCGGAATGCCGAGGTCGAGATGAAGCCCGACAACACCCCGGTAACGGCCACCGATCTGGAGGTCGAGACCCTGATCCGCGGCATGATCGCCGACCGTTATCCAACGCATGGCGTGATCGGCGAGGAGCACCCCGCCAGCGCCGCCTCGGCCGACCATGTCTGGGTGATCGACCCCATCGACGGCACGCGCTCCTTCATCGCCGGGCGTCCGGTGTTCGGGACCCTCATTGCGCTGACGGTCGACACCGTTCCCGTGCTCGGGGTGGTGGACATTCCGATCACGCAGGAACGCTGGGTGGGCGCGAAGGGCCATGCGACGCTGCTCAACGGCAAGGCCGCCAGCACGCGCAAATGCCCCGCAACCGCCGGCGCCATCCTGCTTGCCACCTCGCCCGAATATCTCGACGGCGATGCCGCGCGGCCCTTTGCCAATGTGGCGGACGCGGCCAGGTTCACGATCTACGATGCCGGCACGCAAGCCTACGGCCTGGTCGCCAGCGGCCATGCCGACATGATGATCGCGGCCCGCTACGGCATCGTCGACTATCTCGCCGCCGTTCCCGTCATCGAAGGCGCGGGCGGCCTCATGAGGGACTGGAACGGCGCGCCCCTGACGCTGCATTCCGGCGACCGTTTCATCGCGGTCGGGGATGCAGGACTTCTGCCCGAGACGCTGGAGCTTCTCGGTCGCGCTGAAACGAAAGGCTGGGCCCATGCTGAACGTGCCTGAACCCATCGCAACTCCCCGGCCGAACGGCAATGCCGCCGGCGCGCAACCGCCAGCGCTGCGGGTCAACGGCCTGTCGAAATCCTTCGGCAGGTTCGTGGCGCTCGACGGCATCGATCTCGACATAGGGCAGGGGGAGTTCGTCTGCTTCCTCGGCCCCTCCGGGTGCGGCAAGACCACTTTGTTGCGCGCCATTGCCGGCCTCGACCCGCAGGACCGGGGAACGATCCATCAGAACGGCCGCGATATTTCGCGATTGCCCGTCGGCCGGCGCGACTTCGGCATCGTCTTCCAGTCCTATGCGCTGTTCCCGAACCTGACGGTCGAACGCAACATCGGCTACGGCCTGCACCACGCCGGCCTGTCGAAGCAGCAGCGGAAGGCGCGCATCTTCGAGCTTCTGGAGCTTGTCGGGCTGGAGAGCCAGGCCGCGAAGTATCCCGCCCAGCTCTCCGGCGGCCAGCAGCAGCGCGTGGCGCTGGCCCGCGCGCTGGCGCCGTCGCCGGGCCTGCTCCTGCTCGATGAGCCGCTGAGCGCTCTGGACGCGCAGGTGCGGCTGCATCTGCGCGATCAGCTCCGGCAATTGCAGCGCAGCCTGGGCGTCACCACCATCATGGTCACGCACGATCAGGACGAGGCGCTTGCGATGGCCGACCGCATCGTGGTGATGAACCATGGCGTGATCGAGCAGGTGGGGACCCCGGAGGAGGTTTTTTCGCGGCCCAATTCGCCATTCGTGGCCGGTTTTCTCGGCGACATGAATTTTATCCCCGCGATTGCAGCCTCCGGCAACAGCGTTTCGGCCGGACCGATAACCTTCGCTTTGCCGGGCATGGAAAATCTTGCTCCCGGCAGCGAGGTCAGCCTCTGCATACGGCCGGCAGACATTACCGTTGCGACGCCATCTGCCGGCTTGTCCGGCGGACTCGAAGCGTTGGTCGATACCGTCTCGTTTCGCGGCAACTTCTATCGGCTCTCGCTGCGCTGTTCCCAGATCAGGCAGACATTGGACGTTGAAATAACCCGCAGCGCCTGGCAGATCATCGGGCTGGTCGAAGGATCGATGATCACCATCGATTTTCCCGCGACAAAGCTGCATGTCTTCCCCCGAAGGCCCTGATTTGCGAAAGCTGGCATAGCTCCCTGGCTCCTGCCGGCTCGACAGTGACGGCAGTCCACTAATCGCGAGGCGATCAGCGCCTGTGGTCGCGAGAGCCGCCTGCGGACCCTCGGCAGAGCCGATATCTGAACAATCGAGATTGAGCAGGTTCATCGGCGCATCAAGCGTCGAGTTCGCTCACTCGACTCGAGCGCTTCGGGCATTGGTAGGCGGCATACTCGCACGTTGCGACACACCCGAGCTTTTCAGCCGCTCGCCTGCTTCGCCCAGCCGCGCATGGTGCTTCAATGTTTCAAAAGACGGCTTGGTCCCGCTGCAGGTCGAAGGCTGCATTTAATAATGGTGGTCTGCTTGGATATTTATGGATCATTGCGAGTGTCTATCGGTGTTGAAATGTGAGCGTCAGTCACTACATATGATTAGGTAAGTAATATATCGGAATAATTGTTCTGATTTATAATGAGAGGTGACCATTGAAGGACTACGAAACACGCAACGATCTCAATTCAAATGCAAAGAAAATATCGATTGATCTTCTAAATGCCAGGCTGGCAGACGCAATCGATCTTTCCCTCATCGCCAAGCAGGCCCATTGGAACGTGAAGGGCCCACAATTCATCGCCATTCACCAAATGCTCGATGGTTTTCGGGCCAATCTCGACGTCCATGTCGACACCATAGCCGAGCGTGCGGTTCAACTCGGCGGCACAGCCCTCGGCACCAGCCAAGCGATAGCCGAACGGACCTCGCTGAAGCCATATCCGACCGACATCTACAAGACGAAGGATCATCTGGCGGCGCTCATCGACTGCTATGCTGTCGCAGCCAAAAATGCGCGGCAGGCCATAGACGAGGCGGAAGAGGCTGACGACATGGTAACGGCGGACATCTTCACCGCCTATTCGCAATCGCTCGACAAGTCGCTTTGGTTTCTCGAGGCGCATACCCAAGACGCAGAGGAGCAGGTGTAACTGGGGCCGGCATAGTTCGCCTGAAGTTGAGCGGAACTTAAAGGGCGAGGTTCTCGGCTCTTTGGCGCTCCAACTGCCAATCCCACTGAAACATCAACGATAGATATCATAGCAAAGGACGCTAGTTTGAAGCTTTCGTCGGAAATAAGGAAAGAGAGTCGACAAGAACGTTCGGACAGAGTTGCTCGTGAGATTATGCTTTCCGAGCGCCAGGCACGAGACCGCAAGACGGCCCGCCTTCGGGCTCTGCGGGTGGAGATGGAAGAGTTGGCGAACTAACGGAGCGCTGAGATCACCGGCGCGGAAGTGGGCGTAGCTTACACGAAGTATGTGGAACGTATCGCCCTTGGGCTTGCCCGGCCGCCCAAGGATTTGGCTGCGTTCGTGTCGTACCTGAGCAGGCCCGATTCAGATCACATGGGCGGGCTGGCTCGGCTAATCGATAGCTGAATCGTCTAGCGCCAATAAGAACAAATTATGTGCGGCGGCGGCGTGCCGCCCCCACCACCATTCTCGTGAGGTATAATACAGTGCTCTACGTGGATATCCCGACCCCTGAAGACATAAACTCTTTGTACTCGCATCGCGGCGACGCCTGCGTCTCGGTCTATTTGCCAACCACCCCGGTTACCCAGGAGGCGCAGGCAGATCGCATCACGCTGAAGAATCTGGCCAAGGCGGCGACGCAGCAGCTTGTCGCTGCAGGCGCAGACGGTGCTCAAATCGCCAGCGTCTCCGAGCAATTTGACGATCTGATCGATGATGATGAATTTTGGCGGTTCCAGGCTCGCAGCCTCGCCATTTTCGCCACGCCGCAGAAGATGCGGACGTTTCGGGTGCCCAATGCACTTGAGACGCTCGTGCAGGTTTCGGATCGGTTTCATGTCAAACCGCTGCTGCGTAGCATCAGTTTTCCGAACACGTGTTATGTGTTGGCGCTGGCCCAGAAGTCGGTGAGGGTGATTGAAGTTTCGTCAGATCTGCCGGTTGAGAGGATCAGCATCGAAGGAATGCCCGAAGGCGCGGGCCGCGCTGTTCAGGGCATTGGCGAGATCAGCTATTGGCCCAGCGGGCGCATCCATGGTGCGGAGGGTCAGAAGGTGCTGCTGCGCCAGTTTGCGCGACGGGTGGACAATGCGTTGCGCACCATCGTCACCGGGAGCAATGCTCCGCTGATACTCGCCGCCGCCGAGCCGATGGCTTCCATCTATCGTTCTGTGAACAGCTGCAGCCGGTTGGCCGAAGAGACGATTGCAGGCAGCCCGGAAGGCCTGACAGATGCCGAACTCGGTGAGCGGGCGCGAACTGTTCTGGACGGAATCTACCGCCGCCAGGTAGCGGCTTGGCGGGATCTCTTTGCTGATCGGGAGAGCGAGGGTCGGGCCACCACCGACATTGCCCAGGCGGCGCGAGCGGCAACGATGGGTGCGGTGGAATGTGTCCTTATCGATATCGACGCGGTCGTCCTGGGCGACATTGACGACCGGGGGGGCCATCGTTTTCGCCGAAGATGGCCCAACCAGCTATGATTTGGTCAATGAGATTGCTGGCCGGGTCATCGTGTCCGGCGGGCAGGTCATAGGCGTTCGAAAAGCAGACATGCCGCGCGATGCACCTCTGGCCGCTCTTTTGCGATATCCGGTGTGACGCTGTTGCGGATTACGGTGCCCCTTTAGATCAATGCGGATTGAAGTTTATCGGCACAGGGCCGCGCTGCAGCGGAGTTGCAGCGCCCTGTCCGGGGAAAAAACTAATCGATCCAGAATAGCCGGCAAGAACTGGGCTAGCGCAGGCCGGTAGCAGAACCAGAAAAGCTTCCTTGGACTGGACGTGCCTGCGGCAATGTTTTCGGATTTCCACAGGCTCAGCGCTGAAATCCTCGACAGCCCTAGAACAAATCATCCTTTCGAGGGATAAGGCTAACTTCACAAACGATTTACGGAGACAGCAGTGGACGTCGACGAGAACAAAAAACCGACCAGGAGGGAATTCCTCCGCATGGTCGGTGCGGTTGGCGGCGCAGCGCTTATGTATCAAGCGATGGGCATGATGGGGTTGGCGGAAGCATCTCCCTATGCAGGTCCCATAAAGCTGGGACAGGCGCCGGCCGGCACCAAGGTGCTGGTTCTGGGCGCAGGTATCGCCGGCATGGTTGCCGCCATGGAACTGCGCGACTCGGGTTACGAAGTCGAGGTCCTGGAATTCCGGGGAGTGGCCGGCGGCCGCTGCTGGACCCTGCGCGCAGGCGACACCTATGAAGAGCTCGGCGGGGCCGTGCAGAAGGTTGATTTTGCCGAAGGCAACTATTTCAACCCCGGCCCATGGCGTGTGCCGTACAACCACTACGGCATCATCGATTATTGCCGTCGCCTGGGCGTAGAGCTGGAAGTCCTCATCCAGATCAACAATTTCAGCTATGTGCATTCGACCAAGGCCTTCGATGGCAAGCCGGTGCGCTATCGCGAGATCAACTCCGACTTCCGCGGCCACATCTCGGATCTGCTGTCCAAGGTCACCAACCAGGGTGCGCTGGACGAGGTGCTGTCCGAAGAGGACAAGCAGAACCTGCTGGCAGGCCTGCGCACCTTCGGCGCGCTGAACGCCGACAACGAATATGTCTCGGGCAACGCGGCCAGCGGTCGGCGCGGCTATGAGCGAGCCCCGGGCGGCGGCGTCAATGGGGCCCCTGTCCCCAACGAGATCATGGACCTGTCCACCCTGCTCAGCTCGGGCCTGTGGAGCCGCCTTGCCACCAGCGAGGCGCTGAACGGCTCGATGCCGATCTTCCAGCCCAAGGGCGGCATGGACATGATCGCACGCGCCATGGCAGTCAATCTGGGCGATCTGGTGAAGTACGAAAAGCGCGTCACCAAAATCAGCCAGAGCGACGCCGGCGTCACCGTGGTCTACGAGGACATGGCCAATGGGGGTGCCGAGGTCACGACCACGGCCGATTACTGCGTGTGCACCATCCCGTTCTCGATCCTCAGTCGCATCGAACACGACTTCTCAACGCCCTTGGCCAACGTCATCTCGACGATGTCCTACAACGCGTCGATCAAGGTCGGCGTCGAGTTCAAGCGTCGCTTCTGGGAAGAGGACGAACACATCTACGGCGGCACGACCTATACGGACCTGCCGATCTCGCAGATTTCCTATCCGTCCAACGACTATTTGTCCGACAAGCCGGGCGTGCTGCTGGGTTGCTACTCCTGGGGCGCGACCGCCTATCAGTTCTCGTCGATGTCGCCGGAGGAGCGGATCAGCCGCACGATCGAATACGGCAGCCAGATCCATCCGCAGATGAAGGATGAGTTCAAGGCTGGTGTGGCTGTCGCCTGGCACCGCGTGCCGTGGACGCTGGGCTGTTACGGCGCTTGGCAGGACAAGGAAGCCCAATATCAGGACGCCGTGGCGATGGATCGCCGCATCGTCTGTGCGGGCGAGCACCTGTCCTACCTGCCGGCCTGGATGGAAGGGGCGGTGCTGTCCTCTCTGGACGCCATCACCCGTCTGCATGAAACAGCTACCAGCGCAGCAGGAGAATAAGAAACATGCGTGTTCTCATCACTCTCGCCGCCACGTTGAGCCTGGCCACGGGTATCGCCTTTGCCCAGGAGGCCAAGCCGACCGATGACAGCCAGGCCTGGTTCGCCAGTTCCACGGCGCTGACCCAGAAGACGGGCGAAGGCATCTATAATGCCGTGTGCATCAGCTGCCACATGCCCGAGGGCAAGGGTGCGAAGGGGGCTGGCGACTATCCTGCCCTCGCCAGCAACGAAATGCTCGAGTCTGCCGACTACCCGATCTACATGATCGTACATGGCCGTGGCGCCATGCCGGCTCTGGGGGGGGTTTTGGACGACGAGCAGGTCGCTGAAGTCGTAAATTACATTCGCATGCATTTCGGCAACGACTACAAGGAAGCTCCGGCGACCGCTGAAATGGTTGCCGGATCCCGGTAACCGGTCCGGCCCGGCGCGTCACCCGACGCGCCGGGCTTTTCATTTCAAGGAGTAGGACGAACGATGAAGAAACTCGCTTTGGTAACGGGACTTGCCCTTGCCCTGGCCACCTCCGCTCAGGCCGATGTGATCCGCCACACCACACCGGGATCGAATTTTCCGATCCTGCGCGCGGTCGAGATCCCGCCTGAAGCGACACTGGTATATCTCAGCGGTGTTGTGCCCGTTGTCACCAACAAGGAAGCTCCGCAGGGCTCCGCCGAGGCCTTTGGCAATACCCGCGACCAGACCATCTCCGTGCTCGAGCGCATCTCGGCCAATCTGGAAGATATCGACCTGAGCATCGGCGACGTCGTCAAGATGCAGGTCTATCTGGTGGCCGACGCAAGCGGCAGAATGGACTTCTCTGGGTTCATGGAAGGCTATACGCAGTTTTTCGGGACCGAGAAGCAGCCCAACATGCCGACCCGTTCGGTCTTCCAGGTCGCCGGCCTGGCCAATCCGAACTGGCTGGTAGAAATCGAAGTGGTCGCCGTTCGCGATTGATGCGGTCTGGCGGCCGGATCTATTCGGGCCCGGCAAACCCTGGGGGAGGTTGCCCTGTTGCGGCTGAAGGCGGTACCGAGGGCGGTTAATGACCAGCGCGGCGAAAATGTGCAGTTGCAACTGCGCAGGAACTGCGATCGGCGCCCCATTAGAGCCTTTCAGGTTTTGACCGAAAACGTATCCGGCGTTTTCGACGTAGTTGCTGCGTTCAGCCGGTTCGATTGAGGATGCAAGGTGGCCGACGTGTCGCCATGTATCGGGGCTTCGCCAAGACCAACTCGCCGCGATCGCTAAGGTTAGCCGCGCGATGATTGCCAGAGTCGAGAAGGCCGATTCGACGGTCAACGCGGCCACTCTGCAGAAGATACGGCGAGCTTTGGAAAAGGAAGGAGTCAAATTTCTTTCTTTTAATGAGGATCATGGACCTGCCGTTGCCCGCATTAAAATGCCTCGCAAGGCGTAGCAGGCATACTGAGGAAGTTGCTCGCCGGCAGTTGACGGCATGCTCCGGCCATTCCCATATCGGACCCGAACGGGAGGGCTGAGCCTGATTGCGGGCCGTCATCTCGCCCGCTCTCTTAGCGACAACTTCGGCGTCCAGGTTCCGAGCGCCCTCGCACGGAAAACCTGGATAAGCTCGCGTCAACAGGCGGCAGGTCCGAGCTCAGGTCCGCGCCAATCTCACCACTCCAGCTGACGTTGCCCTTTGACTTAATCCGGTTTGAAGTTCGTTCTGGGCCAGAGAGAGGACCAGAAACAGGGCATCCTGGCAGTTCGAATTTCCCGGCGGAAATTTCGTCTAACACCTTGAACAGCAAGGTGGTTTCGGCGGTTCGAGAACCGTCTACGGGGTCGTATGCGACGTGGTCTGCGAAGACGAGCTTGAGAACTGCTTGTCGGTCCTCTGGTCGCCCACTTTCTCATAGTTTACAACGGCTTGCCAGAAAATCGACTGCGGTTCGAAAAGTTGCGTCGAAATCTGGCAGCTTGCGTCCGCAGTCGGCCAGTTTCTCGACGAGCGCCGTCTTCTCATGCTGCCCCCTCACGCGCTGCTCATAAGCGGCTATTAGATCCGTAGAAGGAGCATTGGCCTGCTGCCGGTTTCGGAGGACCACCTTATCTCGGTGTCCATGAAACCGGCAGCAGGCCAAACCGACACTTGTCCGAGCGTTAGTTCTATGAGCGCTTGGGCTTCGTAGGGAGCCACTACGGCTACAAGCTTGTTATCGCAGATATGTGCAATGCAGCCGGCGCGCTCGATCAGACCCAGCGGAAATAGGCGGCGACGCTTTCGACGTAGCGATTTACTCGCACTGACGGCGAGGTCCG
The DNA here is from genome assembly GCF_040049255.1 of Mesorhizobium sp. KR2-14. Classification (NCBI taxonomy): domain Bacteria; kingdom Pseudomonadati; phylum Pseudomonadota; class Alphaproteobacteria; order Hyphomicrobiales; family Phyllobacteriaceae; genus Mesorhizobium; species Mesorhizobium sp. KR2-14. Next base: position 166,955 of record NZ_JBDZDR010000005.1, read on the forward strand.
CCGCTGTAGGGCTGATACGAGTTGTCCTCCGGCCGATAGGAACGATAACGGGCGAAGCAAGATTGGACGTGCTCCGTATCGGCCGCAGCGTCGTCAGCATAGCCGGCCTCGGAAACCAAGATCGAGTAATCAGCCGGATCACTGTTGCTCGACCCTTCAGCCGCTGCCAGGTCGGAGTACGGCGACACGCATTCGCGTTGTACGCCGCTATAGGTTCTATAGCTGTTGTCGTCCGGATTATAGGAGCGATATCGGCTCGCGCACCATTCCAGGTGAGCGGCGTTGCCCGGGGCAGCCGCCTGTTCCTCGGGCTCGGCGCGTGTCGGTGTGGCTGCGGTCGTCAATGTATCGATCGATCGAGCCGAGGTGGCATTGTTGTCCGCATCGCCTCCGGTCGGCAAGCGAGCCGGCAGTCGCTCATAGTCCTGGGCTGCCTTGTTCACCTTCACGGCCTCTTGCGTCCACGTCGAAGCCATACGCGAGTCCGGCAATTGAACGGGAACGGGTTTGGCGGTCAAGAAAACAATGGCGATTGCGATGCCTCCGGCGAATGCCAGGAGCGTGGCCATAAAGCCGCTCAGGATAGCAATCGCAGGTTTCATTTTCGCACTCCTCGGTCGCCATATAGATGTAGAAATGCGGAAAACCCCCATGCAGTTCCACGGGCAAATCCGGACACGGTATTGATTGATCCGAGTATGGCGCAGTATCTGGCCTCTCATAAACTGGTCCGAGTTTCCCGAGAGGGCATAAGGTGCGGGCCGCTGAGGATACGAACCGCACATTGGACCGGGCCGGATCTGCGCAGCCGGGCCCTTGCCGCAAGGTGGGAAAGGCTGATCCCTGCCGGGCTGCCAGAGGCAAACCCAGCCGCTATCTAGGTATCGTTTGCCCGAGCGAAGGACGGTCCGGCGCGGCCGGCGGCGAGACGGCGGTTCATTTTCCAAGAGGCGCTTGTGCGGGCTCTGCATGTTGCCTCTCGGGCACTCCGGCCGAACGCGGTTCGCCTGCTCATTTGCAGTGGCTTTAAGGTCTTGTCGCAATGGCTCCTTTTCAGGCTGCCGCGCCGGTGTAGAAGCACGGGCTCGTGGCAAGGAGGGGCAGACCTTTGGCTGATTTCGATTTCATCATTGTCGGGGCCGGATCGGCCGGCTGTCTGCTCGCCAATCGCCTGACGAAGTCGGGCAAGTTTCGCGTGCTGCTGCTGGAGGCTGGCGGAAGCGACCGCCGCTTCATGATTCGCATGCCCATCGGCTATGGCCACAGCTTCTACAATCCGAAGGTGAACTGGCGATTCGAGACCGGGCCGCAGGAAGCGCTGGCCGGGCGCACCAGCTACTGGCCGCGCGGCAAGGTGCTGGGTGGTTCGTCTTCCATCAACGCCATGGTTTATGTGCGCGGCCAGCGCAACGATTTCGACGACTGGGAAAAGGCCGGCAATCCGGGCTGGGGCTGGGATGACGTCCTCCCCCATTTCAAGTCGATGGAGACATTCGAGCGCGGCGGCGACGAATGGCGCGGCGGTTCTGGCGAACTCCACGTCACCGACATGGCGCCCTCGGTCCACCCGCTGTGCAAGGACTGGCTGCAGGCCGCCGAGCAGGCCGGCTTCAGCCGGACGCCCGACTACAACGGCGAGTACCAGGAAGGCATCTCGGTCTATCAGATCAGCGCCCGAAAGGGTTTTCGCGCCTCGTCGGCCACGGCGTTCCTGCATCCTGCGGCCAAGCGCCCCAACCTGACGGTCGTCACCGGTGCTTTCGCCACCCGCGTCCTTTTCGAAGGCTTGCGCGCGGTCGGCATCGAATATGAAGTCGGTGGCCAAAAGCGCACCGCGCGTGCCCGCCGGGAGGTGATCCTGTCTGCCGGCGCGGTGCATTCGCCCACCTTGCTCCAGCATTCGGGCGTCGGCCCCGGCGCGCTGCTGCAGAAGGTTGGCAAGACGGTGGTGAAGGACATGGCCGCGGTCGGCCAGAACCTGCAGGACCATCTCGGCATCGACTATCTCTATCGTTCGCGCAGGCCGACGCTCAATTCGCTGCTGCGGCCCTGGTGGGGCCGGATATTGCTCGGGGCGCGCTATGTGCTGTTCCGCGACGGCCCGCTTTCGCTCAGCGTCAACCAGGCTGGCGGCTTCGTCAAATCGAGCCCCGACCTCGACCGGGTCGACATGCAGCTCTATTTTTCGCCGGTCAGCTACAGCAAGCCCACGCCCGGTGTGCGACGCCTGACCATGCCGGACCCGTTCCCCGGCTTCTTCATCGGCATCCAGCCGTGCCGCCCGACCAGCCGCGGGTCAATCAATATCGGATCGCCGGACGTCAGGGCGGCTCCGGTCATTGAGCCGAACTACCTGTCGACGCCGGGCGACATGGAAGACATGCTGGCCGGCGTGCGCCTCATCCGCCGCATTGCCGAGCAGCCGGCGATGCGCGCCCTCATCATCAACGAGATGAGCCCCGGCAAGGAGACCCAGAGCGAAGAGGATCTGATCGCCGACATCCGCGCCCGTTCGGGCAGCGTGTTCCACGCATCCTGCACCTGCCGCATGGGGCCTGACGACGGAACGAACGTGGTCGACGCCCGCCTGCGCGTGCATGGCATTCAGGGCCTGCGCGTGGTCGACACCTCGGTCTTCCCCAATGTCACGTCGGGCAACACCAATGCGCCGACAATGATGGTGGCGGAAAAGGGCGCGGCGATGATTCTGGAGGACAATCGCTAGCTAGGTCGCTTCTCCGACTCGGCTTAGCCGCGGTGCTTTTCCAGCACGCGGGCCAGCGTCTCGACCCCCTTGCCGATGGCGCGTTCGTCTATGGCGCTCACGCCCAGCACCAGGCCGGGCTCGACCTGCGTGCGGTCGATGCAGAACCGGCCAATGGGCGAGACGAAAAGGCCGGCGGCATCGGCGTCGGCGGAGATCCGGTCCTCGTCCATGGCAGGCGAGGCGAATGTGCCGACCACGTGGAACCCGGCGACGGAGCGGGTGACATTCAGCAGCCCGCCCAGATGCCGTTCGGCCGCCTCGTGGAATGCCGCGTGGCGTTCGGCATAGATCTCGCGCATGCGGCGCAGATGCGTAGCGAAATGGCCTTCCTCTATAAAGGCGGCCAGAACCGCCTGGATGCTCGACGGCACGCCCTGCAGAAACGCGCCGGAAATGCGCTGGAAGATCGGCACCAGCGGCTTCGGCGCGATGTAGAAGCCAAGGCGCAGCGCGGGAAACATCGTCTTGGAAAAGGTTCCGACATAGATGACGCGTTCGCCGGTATCGCCGCTTTTCAGCGTCGGCAGCGGCCGGCCGTCGTAGCGGAACTCCCCGTCATAATCGTCTTCAAGGATCCAGGCGTCGTTCTGGTTGGCGGCGGCCAGCAGCTCGGCGCGCCGCGCCAGGCTCATTTCCACCCCGGTCGGGTGCTGGTGCGAAGGGGTGACGAAGGCAAGCCGGAAATCCGGGGCCAGGCGCAGCCCGGCCTCGACCGAAATGCCTTCCGCGTCCACCGGCACCGGCACCATGCGCGCACCGCAGGCAATGAGGCAGTTGCGGGCGCCGATGGCGCCGGGATTTTCGAACCATACCGGGTCGCCGGGGTTGAGCAGCACGCGGCCGATCAGGTCGAAGGCCTGCTGCGCCCCGTTGACGACGAATATCTGCTCCGGGTCGCAGGACACGCCACGGTTGGAGCGCAGGTGCTCGGCAATCACCGAGCGGAGGCGCGGGTGGCCGTTGGCGTCTGAATAGCCCATGATCTGGTCGCGCGGCTCGCGCCAGTGCTTGGCGGTCAGGCGCGCCCAGACGGCGACCGGGAAGGCGTCGTAGTCTGGCAGGCCGGTCACGAAGGCGCGCGGCGTGCGCGGATGCGCCAGTCGCTGGAAGAAGCGCGGCGAGGCGTCGGCGATGATGTCGGCGAGCTTGGTGGAGACAGGCGCGGCGGGCTGCTGCACCACCAGCGCCTCGCTCGGCCTGGTGGTTTCCGCCACGTCCGAGACATAAGAGCCCGAGCCGGTGCGCGAAACGATCAGCCCTTCCGAGGTCAGGCGCTCGAACACGGCCATCGCCGTCGTGCGCGAAATATCCAGTTCCTTCGCCAGCGTCCGGCTGGAGGGCAGGCGCCTGCCTGCCGGCAGGTCGCCGGAGGTGATCAGCTGGCGTATTGCCCCGTAGACCTGGGTGGTGATGGACTTGTCCAGGGAGCGGTCGACGGCGATCGAAAACAGCAATTCACCTGAGGACCTCTTTACCATTCCGAGAATGTCTCCCTTAAGAGCCCGAAAGGCGCTGATGTTCCAGCCTGGAGCTTCGGGCCCAGGCAGCAGCCGCAAATTTCACCGAGGCAGGAGATAACCGGCTTTCCGATTTTTCGAAAGTGGACCTTACCGCGCATGGCCGGATCTCCTAGTCCAAGCGCCTATCATTGGCTCGCTTTCCGAGGACCTCCGGACTTGAAGATCAAACGCATAGAGACCTTTGCAAACCAGTTTGTCGGCTTCGTCCGCATCACGGCCGAAGATGGCGCCCAGGGCATCGGGCAGGTCTCGACCTACAATTCCGACATCACCTCGGCCGTGCTGCATCGCCAGGTTGCGCCTTACGTGCTCGGCGTCGAGTTCGACGATATCGATGCGCTGACCGACAGGGTGATCGAGCGCGAGCACAAGTTCCCCGGCTCCTACATGAAGCGCGCGCTCGGCGGCCTCGATACCGCGATCTGGGACCTGCGCGGCAAGGTGGCCGGACTGCCGGTCGTCAGCCTGCTCGGCGGCACGCCAGGCAAGCTGCGCACCTATGCCTCCTCGATGAAGCGCGATATTACGCCGGCTGAAGAAGCCGAGCGCTTCAGGTGCCTGCGCGACCAGTTCGGCTTCGACGCCTTCAAGTTCCGCATCGCCGCCGAATACGGCCACGACGTGGACGAATGGGAGGGCCGCACCGAAGAAATCGTGCCCACCATCCGCAAGGCGCTGGGCGACGAGGTCTCGCTTCTGGTCGACGCCAACAGCGGCTTCTCGCCCAGGCGCGCCATCGAAGTCGGCAAGCTGCTGAAGGACAACGGCATCGAGCATTTCGAGGAGCCGTGCCTCTACTGGGAGCTGGAGCAGACCAAGCAGGTGACCGACGCGCTCGACATCGCGGTCACCGGCGGCGAGCAGGATTGCGAAATCCCGACCTGGCGCCACATGATCGAGATGCGCGCCGTCGACATCGTTCAGCCCGACATTCTCTATCTCGGCGGCATCAGCCGTACCCTGCGCGTGTGCAACATGGCGCGCGCCGCTGGCCTGCCGGTCACGCCGCATAGCGCCAATCTCGGCCTGGTGACGCTGTTCACCATGCATCTGCTGCGCGCCATCGAGGGCGCCGGCAAATATCTGGAATTCTCGATCGAGGGGCCGGATTACTACCCGTGGCAGGAGGGCCTTTTCGTCAAGTCGCCCTACACGGTCGAAGACGGCATGGTCACCGTTTCGGACGAGCCGGGCTGGGGCGTGGAGATCGATCCCGAATGGCTTGCCAAGTCCAGCTACCAGATCAGCGAGGTTGAGTGATGGTCGACGTGTCCACGAGTGCTGCTGCCTTTTCCGATTCGCTGCCGTCGGCGCATTTCATCGATGGCGAGTGGCGCAAGCCGCAGTCCGGGAACCTGATGGAAACCTTCGATCCCGGCCGCGCCGAGCCGCATGCCCGCTTCGCGGCGGGCACCGCCGAGGACGTCGCCGAGGCGGTCGCCTCGGCCAAGCGCGCGCAGCGCGACGAATGGCGCAAGACGACGCCGGCCGAGCGGGGGCGCATTCTGATGCGGGCGGCGGAACTCATCCGCCAGAACGCCGAGCGGCTCGCCATAGCCGAGGTGCTGGACAGCGGCAAGACGCTTGGCGAAGCGCGCGGCGACGTGCGCGGCTCGGCGCGCGCGTTCGAATATTACGCAGGCGCGGCCGACAAGCATGAGGGCAAGGCCTTTCCGCTGGGGCCGGACTACACCTCCTATTCGATCGAGGAGCCCATCGGCGTCACCGCCCATATCGTGCCGTGGAACTATCCGCTGTCGACGGCGTGCCGCTCGATCGCGCCGGCCTTGGCTGCTGGCTGCACCGCCGTGGTGAAGCCCGCCGAGCAGACGCCGATGACGGCGCTGCTGCTGGCCGAGATCCTGGTCCAGGCCGGGCTGCCGCGCGGCGTCTGCAACGTGGTGACCGGAACCGGCATTTCCGCCGGCGCGCCGCTGGTATCGCATCCGGATGTCCGCCACGTCACCTTCACCGGCTCGACCGTCACCGGCATCAACGTCATGAAGGCGGCGGCGCAGAACGTCGCCTCCGTCACGCTCGAACTCGGCGGCAAGTCGCCGAACATCGTGCTTGCCGACGCCGACATCGAGTTGGCGCTCGACAATGTCGTCGGGGCGATCTTCGAGAATGCCGGGCAGATCTGCTCGGCCGGCTCGCGGCTCGTCATCGAACGCTCGATCCATGCCGAGTTCATCGAAAAGCTCGTCGCGCGGGCTCGCGCCCTGCGCATCGGCCACGGGTTGACGGAAGGGGTCAATTTCGGCGCCATCAATTCGGCCGAGCATCTGGCCAAGGTGGCCTCCTATGTTGAAGGGGCCAAGGCCCGGGGCATCAGCATCGCCACGGGCGGCAACGTCGCCGTGGACCCGGCCACCGGCAAGGGCTGGTTCTTCGAGCCGACAGTGCTGGACGACGTGAAGTGGGACGACCCGGTGGTCCAGGAAGAAATCTTCGGGCCGGTCCTGGCCGTGCAGGTCGTGGACAGTGCGGAGGAGGCGGTCGAAGCCGCCAATTGCACCGACTACGCCCTTGCGGCCGGGCTCTTTACGAAAGACCTGACCAGGGCGCTTCGCATCGCCCGCGATGTCGACGCCGGCCAGGTCTATGTGAACGAGTATTTTGCCGGCGGCATAGAGACGCCTTTCGGTGGCAACCGCCGCTCTGGCATCGGCAGGGAAAAGGGCCTAGTAGCCGTCACCAGCTACTGCAAGACCAAGGCGGTCTCGATTCGCATCTGAGGTCACGCGCAGCCCCAAGCGGCATCATCTTTGATTGAAAGTGGACCTTATAACCCCCGGCGGCCTTTCGCATAGTGGCCGCTGGGAGACAGGCCGGCGTTTCGCTCGGCCTCAAAATCAAGGCGGGAGAGAGTAATGATTTTGAAAAAACTGGTTACGGCGCTGGTCGGCGCCACCGCGCTCATGGCTGTTTCGAACGGCGCAAGCGCCGAAACGCTTCGCATCCTGACCTGGGGCGGCTATGCGCCGGACAACGTCATCCAGTTGTTCGAGAAGGAATATCCGGACGTCAATGTCGAGGTGACGCTTTCCAACAACGAGGAAATCATCGCCAAGCTGCGGGCCACCGGCGGCGCCGGTTTCGACCTGGCCCAGCCCAGCCATGACCGCATCTTCGCGGCGCAGCAGGAATACGACATCTACAAGCCGCTCGACCTGTCGAAGGTCAACACCGCCGACATGCAGGAAAACCTGCTCGAAGCGGTCAAGGCCAACACCACGATCGACGGCAACGTCTACGCCGTCCCGCATCAGTGGGGCACCTCCGGCCTGGTCGTCGACGTCAGCAAGGCGCCGAACATCAAGGGCTGGGACGATCTGTGCGATCCGGCATACAAGGGCCGCACCTCGATGCGCCTGAAGCGCACGGTCCTGCTCGGCATGGCCTTCTCGCTCGGCAAGGACCCGTTCGCGCTCTACTCCGACCGCGAGGCCTACCAGCAGATGCTGGACGAAGTGACCGACAAGATGATCGCCTGCAAGAGCAACGTGAAGACCTACTGGAACGGCGGCGACGATCTGTCGACGCTGCTGCTCTCGGGCGAGGTCGTTGCTTCCGAGGCCTGGGACTCGACCGCCTTCAAGCTCTACGGCCAGAACAGCAACCTGGTCTACGTTCCGCCCAAGACCGGCGCTCTCGCCTGGATCGACACCTTCGTCATCCCGCGCAAGGGCAAGGCCGATGATGCCGCCTACAAGTGGATCAACTTCGTCATGCGTCCCGACATCGTCAAGCTGATGTCGGATTCGACTGGCGCGATCTCGGCCGTCAAGGGTGGCGTCGATCTTCTGCCCGAGGACAAGAAGGAAGCCGTGAAGGTTGCCTTCGACGATGCGGCGCTTGCCAACCTGAAGTTCTTCGCCAACATCCCGGCAGGGCTTGAGGATATCGAGGGCAAGGCGCTGGAGCGCATCAAGGCCGCTACCTCCAACTAAGCGACCTGACATCGATATGGCCCGCAGGCGAGAATGATATTCTCCCTGCGGGCTGTGGAATTTTTAGCCGGCAATTGGCGAGCACCCCATGCACGATCTTCAATGCGAGAGCCTGACCAAGCGGTTTGGCCAGCATATTGCGGTCAACGACGTTTCCTTCGACGTCCCGCGCGGTTCGTTCTTTTCTATCCTTGGTCCTTCCGGTTGCGGCAAGACGACCCTGATGCGCATGATCGCCGGGTTCGAGACGCCCACCAGCGGCGATATCCGCATCAAGGGCGCATCGGTTTTGTCCACGCCGCCCAACAAGCGCAGCGTCAAGATGGTGTTCCAGCACCTCGCGCTGTTCCCGATGATGAATGTCGGCGAAAACATCGCCTATGGCCTGCGTTGCCGCGGCGAGAACAAGGCCGATATCGGCCGCAAGGTGGCGGCCGTTCTGGAGCGCATCGGGCTGCCGGGTGTGGCCGAAAAACAGGTTTCGCAACTGTCGGGCGGGCAGAGGCAGCGCATCGCGATCGCCCGCTGCATGGTGCTGGAGCCTGACGTGCTGTTGCTCGACGAGCCGCTCGGCGCGCTCGATCTGAAGCTGCGCGAGCGCATGAAGATCGAGCTGAAGCTCCTTCAGAACCAGTTCAACACCACCTTCCTCTACATCACGCACGACCAGTCGGAAGCGCTGGTCATGTCCGACAATGTCGCGGTCATGAATGCGGGCCGCTTCGAACAGATCGGCTCGCCGCAGGAACTCTATAACAACCCGAGGTCCGGCTTCGTCGCCGGCTTCGTCGGCGACAGCAATCGCTGGCAGGGCCGCGTGACGGCCGTCTCCGACGGCGAGGCGCGGGTCGAGCTTGATGCCGGTGGCGGGGTCATCGCCATGGCCGGCGACGGCAAGGTGGCAGCCGGCTCGAAGGTCGAGGTGTTTGTCCGCCCCGAGACCATTTCAATCGGCGAGGGCAGGGAAGGCAATCGCCTGTCCGGCACCGTCGACAGCCTGCTGTTCAACGGCGCCAACAGCCGCGTGCTGGTGCGCACCGCGGGCGGCAGCCTCATCGAAGTGGGTCACGCGGTCATGGACGGCTCCTCGCCGATCAGGCCGGGCGACAAGGCCGACATTTCGTGGCGCGCGACCACTGCCTGTGCTTCAGCGTGGCGGGATAAGACCATGCCTCGCTCCGACGCCGGCAAACTGTCCCTTATTCTTTTGTTCATGCCGTTCGCGCTGTGGATGGCGCTGCTGATCATCCTGCCGCAGATCGGCATCGGCTACCTCTCGCTGCGCGAGAAGCTGGGGCCGGGCCAGTACACTTTCAGCTTCGCCAACTACGCCGACTTCCTGGGCGAGCCCGTCTACTGGAACACGCTGCTGCGCACCGCCTGGATGTCGATCCTGGTGACGATCCTGGCGCTGTTCGTCGGCTTTCCGGTGGCCTACTACATCGCCAAGATCGCCAAGCAGCGTTCGCGTGCGGCGCTGTTTCTCATGTGCCTCATCCCGCTCTGGGTCAGCGACCTGGTGCGCGCGTTCGGCTGGATCGTGCTGCTGCGCGAGACCGGGCTGATCTCCAGCTTCCTGCAGGATATCGGTCTCATCGGCGGCCCGGTGGAACTGCTCTACAACGACATCACGGTCGTCGTCGGTCTGGTCTATACGGTCGTCCTGTTCATGATCGTGCCGCTGGTGTCGACGCTGGACGGCATGGACAATTCCATGCTCGAGGCCGGCTACAATCTGGGCGGCAGCCGCTTCACCGTGTTCCGCCGCATCGTCGTGCCTTATGCGATGCCGGGCATCGTGGCTGGCTGCATCATCGTCTTCATGCTGACGGCCGGCAGCTACCTCACGCCCATCCTGCTGGGCGGCAAGAACAGCATGTGGTTCACCGAACAGATCTACGAGCAGTTCGTGACCCGCTACAACTGGGAATCGGGCGCGACCTTCGGCGTGCTGCTGCTGGCGTTCACTTCCTTCGTCGTCTGGCTTGGCCTGCGTCTGACCGGCCAGAGCCTGGCCTCCACTGTCGCGAAAGACTAACGCCATGAACGTTGCTGCACCTCAGTCAAACGTCCTGCGCTGGATCTATGGCGGGTACATGCTCGCCTTCTTCCTCTACCTGGCGGCGCCGCTCACGGCGGCGGCGATGTTCGCCTTCAACGATTCGCTGTTTCCGGCGCTTCCGTGGAAGGGTTTCACGCTGGACTGGTTCTTCGGCACCACCGAGCCCAAGCTTGGCATGTTCCATGACCGGCGGCTCATGGAGGGCCTGCGCAACTCGTTCTATATCGGCGTGATCGTGTCGGCGCTGTCGGTGGTGGTCGGCACCTGCAATGCCTTCCTGTTCGAGCGCAAGCAGTTTCCCGGCAAGAGCGTGCTCTATGTGCTGATGATCGTGCCGCTGGTCATCCCGGGCGTAATCCTCGGCATCTCCATCCTGGTCTTCGCCAGCATGATCGCCAACGGGGTGGAAGACACGCTCAACCTGGAATGGGACTTCCTGCGCCCCGGCACTCTGCTCGTCGTGCTCGGCCAGTTTTCGTTCCTCGTCACCATCACCTCGCTGGTGATCGCGGCGCGCCTGCGCAAGTTCGACGTGGCGCTGGAAGAGGCGGCGCTGAACCTGGGTGCATCGCGCCTGCGGGTGCTGCGCACGGTGACCTTGCCCTATCTGGCGCCAGCATTGTTCTCGGCCTTCGTGGTGGCGTTTCTCGTCTCCTTCGAGAACTTCAACACCACGCTGATGCTCGTCGGCTCCGACGCGCCGCTGACCATCACCATGTATGACCGCATGGTCAAGGTCGGCTCCACCCCGGTTCTCAACGCGGTCTCGGTCTTCCTGATGATCGGCTCCGGCCTGCTGGCGCTGCTCAGCATCGTTGCCCAGCGCGGCAAGCCAGCCAGTTGAACCCGGCGGCGGCCTATGCAGCCGCCATGCCGCCGAATGCATCCGCAAGGGTGCATTCCACTACCGGATCGCCCCGCCTGGCGCGGGCGGTCCGTTCTTTTTTCGAGGTATCGGCCTGCCGCTTGTGCCGGCCCGTTCCTACCAATTAACGATTGTTCCCGGCCGGAAATGCGCCGACAATGCCCGTGACTGGGCTTCCCGCCCGCATGCCCCGCTGTGTCGGCAGGCCTTGGCACCTGGCCGGCGGCCCGCGAGCGCCTCGCGCCAGCCTTCCCTTTGCCGCCCCTGGCGGCGAATCTTCTTCCAGCCAACCGGCAGCCATGCCGGCGCCGCGAAGGGAACCGGAGGCAACCCACATGAACGACGCTGCAAGCAAGGGGCGCTCAGCCTCTCTGTACTCGGTGCTCCATCGCTCCCGCACCATCGCCAAGCCCGGCTTCAGCCGCTGGATGGTGCCGCCAGCAGCCTTGTGCGTGCACTTGTGCATCGGCCAGGCCTACGCCTTCAGCGTGTTCAACCTGCCGATGACGAAGCTGATCGGCATCACCGAGTCGGCGCCGGGCGATTGGAAGCTGACCCAGCTCGGCTGGATCTTTTCGCTGGCGATCTTCTTTCTCGGCGTCTCGTCGGCCGTGTTCGGCCGCTGGGTGGAGGAGGGCGGCCCGCGCCGCGCCATGGCAACCGCGGCCATCTGCTGGGCCGGCGGTTTCCTCATCTCCGCCTTCGGCGTCTATATCCACGCGCTGTGGGTGATCTATCTCGGCTACGGCGTTCTGGGCGGCATCGCGCTCGGCATCGGCTACATCTCCCCGGTTTCCACGCTGATCCGGTGGTTCCCCGACCGTCCCGGCATGGCCACCGGCATGGCCATCATGGGGTTCGGCGGCGGAGCGCTCATCGCCTCGCCGCTGTCGGTGTGGCTGATGAAGGAGTTTTCCACGCCCACCCATGTCGGCGTGATGGAAACCTTCGTCGTGCTCGGCATCGTCTATTTCATCTTCATGATGGTCGGCGCGGCCATCGTGCGGGTGCCGCCGCCGGGCTGGAGCCCGGTGGGCTACGAGCCGCCGGCGGAAGAAGGCAAGCTCATCACCCGCAACGACGTCTATGTCTATGACGCGCTGAAGACGCCGCAGTTCTGGCTGATCTGGTGGATCCTGTGCCTCAACGTCACCGCCGGCATCGGCGTGCTCGGGCAGGCATCGGCCATGAGCCAGGAGATGTTTCCCGGCCGCGTGACGCCCGTTGCAGCTGCGGGCTTCGTGGGCCTGATGAGCCTGTTCAACATGGGCGGCCGCTTCGTCTGGGCCTCAACTTCCGACTATATCGGCCGCAAGAACACGTATTTCGTGTTCATGGTGCTGGGCTTTATCCTCTATTGCACGGTGCCCTATACCGGCAGGATCGGCAGCGTGGCCGGGTTCGTGCTGTGCTTCCTGATCATCATCAGCATGTATGGCGGCGGCTTCTCCACGGTGCCAGCCTATCTGAAGGACATGTTCGGCACGCGCTATGTCGGCGCCATCCACGGCCTGCTGCTGACGGCCTGGTCGGCTGCGGGCATCTTCGGCCCGGTGCTGGTCAACTACATCCGCGAATACAACATCAGCCACGGCGTGCCCAAGGCGGGAGCCTACAACGTCACCATGTACATCATGGCCGGGCTGCTGGTCATCGGCTTCATCTGCAACCTGCTCGTCAAGGCGGTAGACGCCCGCTACCACATGAAAAACGGGGTGCGCCCGGTGCAGACGGCAGCGGAACGGCAATAGGAGAGCCGCCATGGACAAGAGCGAACGAAGCGGCACCACCACGCTGGAGCTCGTGCTGGCCTGGGGGTTCGTCGGCATTCCCCTGCTTTGGGGCGTCTCGCAAACCCTTCTGGATGCGTTGAAGCTGTTCCAGTAGATATACGCGCCGGCCTCGTCAGCTGGAAAAGCGGATGCGCCCGGCTGGCGAAACGTCATAGCCGGTCAGCTCGGCGGCGCGGCGGGCAGGGCCGTCGCTGGCGAGGAATGCGGCCAGCGTCTGGAACGCCGGCTGGAAATAGCTGCGCTGGCGCATCAGCAGGTCGAAATTCTCCCAGGCGAGCGGCACGAAGTCGAGCCCCGCACCGCGCGCTGCGGCACGGGTGGCCACGCCGCAATCGGCCGCGCCCGTGCGGATGGCAACGGCCAGGTCCGGCCCGGTCAGGCAGGGCCGCTCCAGCCGGTTCAGTTCCGCCGGGCTGGCGCCCAGCCTTGCCAGCAGTGCTTCCAGAAACATCTGCGCGCCGGCACCCTTCTGCCGCAGCGCCATTTTCGCGCCGGAGCCAAGAACATCCTCCAGCGACCGCAGGCCGTTCGGGTTGCCCGGCGGCAGCAGCAGGCCCTGCTCGCGGCGCGCGAAACCAACCAGCACGGCGTCATGCAGGCGCGGCATGGCGCGAACTGCCGCGACGTTGGGGTCGCCGCTTTCGTCGCCATCGTGGAAGTGGATCGCGGCGGCCATGGCCTCGCCGCGCAGCAGGCGCTCGACGCCGCTTCCCGTGCCTTCGACCAGCGTCGCCAGTCCCGAGCCGGACTGGCGCAGGCACCATTCCAGCAGATCGTCCTGGCTGCCTCCGACGATGGGCGGCGGCTCGGCGATCGTCATGCCTGCCGGGCGCATCAGGCCCGACAGGACCCAGCGGTCAAGCTCGTGACGCGGGAACAGCCATTTGCCGGTGACCTTGCTGCACGGGATCGCGCCTTCGGCGACTAGCTCGTAGAGCTTGCGTTCGCTGATGCGCAGATAGTCCGCCGCTTCGCCTGTGGTCAGGAACTCCATCCTGCATTTCTATGCATATTCCTGCGTTAGCTCAATAATTTGACAGTTGCGGAATTTTTGCTGTCAGAATGGCAGAAGGAGGCGGCTATGCCGGATGGTCTGGGTGCCTGGCAGCTCATCGTCAGCGGCGATGCGACGCTGTTCGCCATCGTCCGGCTGTCGCTCGCGGTCAGCCTCTCGGCGGTAGCCATCGCCGCACTCGTCGGCCTGCCGCTCGGGGCTGTGCTGGCGCTGACCCGCTTTCCGGGGCGCACCGCCCTCATCGTTCTTCTCAACGGCTTCATGGGCCTGCCGCCGGTGGTGGTGGGGCTTGCCGTCTACCTGCTCCTGTCGCGTTCGGGGCCGCTCGGCGTCTATGGCATCCTGTTCACGCCGCTCGCCATGATCGTGGCCCAGGCGCTGCTGGTGCTGCCCATCATCGCTGCGCTGGCGCGCCAGACCATCGAGGACCTGTGGCGCGAATATCGCGACGAGCTCACCGCCATGGATGTCGGCCCCGCCGGCCGCGTCGCAACGCTTCTGTGGGACAGCCGCTTCAGCCTGCTCACGGCGCTGCTGGCCGGCTTCGGCCGCGCGGCCGCGGAGGTGGGCACGGTGATGATCGTGGGCGGCAATATCGACGGCTTCACCCGCACCATGACTACGGCCATTGCGCTGGAGACCTCCAAGGGCAACCTGCCGCTCGCCATGGGGCTGGGCTTCATTCTCATCGGCCTCATCCTTGCCATCAACGCCGCCGCCTGGGGTGTGCGCGTGTGGTCCGAACAGCGGGCGGGCGGGTGATGCGGGCCTCCCTCAGCGATCTCCCGCTGACGCTCGACAACGTATCGCTGCATGCGGGCGAAACCACGATCCTCGATCGCATCAGCCTGTCGATCGGCCCCGGCATGCCAACACTGGTGATCGGCCCAAACGGGGCTGGAAAAAGTTCGCTGCTGCGCGTGTGCATGGGCCTTGCCACGCCAAGCGAAGGCAGCGTCGCCTGGGGCGGCCGCCGCGAGGCGCGCCCCTTGCGCCGCGCTTTCCTGTTCCAGCGGCCGGTCATGCTGCGCCGCTCGGTGGCCGGCAATGTCGCCTACGCCCTTGCGCGGGCCGGCTGCCCGCGAGTTATGCGCAGCCGGCGGGTGGATGAACTTCTCGACCGCGTCGGCCTGCTCGGCCATGCGGGCCGTGCGGCGCGCTCATTGTCGGGCGGCGAGCAGCAGAAGCTGGCGCTGGCCCGCGCGCTGGCGCGCGACCCCGAACTGCTGTTCCTCGACGAGCCGACCGCCAATCTTGACCCGGCCGCCACGCGCGGCGTGGAAGAGATCGTGCTGGCCGCCGCCGCCTCGGGCATCAAGATCGTCATGGCCTCGCACGATCTCGGCCAGGTGCGCCGGCTGGCCGGCGAGGTACTTTTTCTCCTGCGTGGCCGCCTGTGCGAGCAGGGCGCGGCCGAAGAATTCCTTGATCATCCGTCGACGCCGGAGGCCGCCGCCTTCCTGCGCGGCGACCTCGTTCTGTGACCTTTTCTTCAACCGCTGAAAATGGAGTTTCCGATGCTGCGCCGAGCCTTCCTTTTCTGCCTGTCCGCCCTGTTCCTCCTCGCTGCGGGGTCTGCCGCAACGCTTGCCGAGGAGCGCTCCATCATCGTCGCCTCCACCACCTCGACGCAGGATTCCGGCCTGTTCGGGCACATATTGCCGCTGTTCAAGGAAAAGACCGGCATCGACGTGAAGGTCGTCGCGCAAGGCACCGGCCAGGCACTGGACACCGCCCGGCGTGGCGATGCCGACGTGGTCTTCGTCCACGCCAAGGCGCAGGAGGAAAAATTCCTGGAGGAAGGCTTTGGCGTGAAACGCTTCGACGTCATGTACAACGACTTCGTGCTGGTCGGCCCCAAGAGCGATCCGGCCGGCGTGGCAGGTACCAAGGACATCGTTGCGGCGCTGAAGGCGATCGAGCAGAAGCAGGCGCCCTTCGTCTCGCGCGGCGACAAGTCCGGCACGCACTCGGCCGAGCTAAAGCTCTGGAAGGACGCCGGCATCGACATCGACGCCGCCAGGGGGCCTTGGTATCGCGAGATCGGCCAGGGCATGGGTGCTGCCCTCAACACTGCCGCGGCCATGAACGCCTATGTGCTGTCCGATCGCGGCACTTGGCTCTCCTTCAAGAACCGCGGCGACCTCGAGATCGCGGTTGAAGGCGACAAGCGCCTGTTCAACCAGTATGGCGTCATGCTGGTCAATCCGGCCAAGCACCCCAATGTGAAGGCAGATCTCGGCCAGGCCTTCGTCGACTGGCTGATCTCGCCGGAAGGGCAGCAGGCAATCGCCGCCTACAGGATCGGCGGCCAGCAGCTTTTCTTCCCCAACGCCGCCAAGGGTTCCTGACCACAAGGCTGCCGTTGCAAAGCGCGCCCATCATGGCTCATCATGGGCCATGATGACCGCCCGTCCGCAAGCCACTGCGCTGACCGGCGTCGAAGCAGCACTTGCGCTGCTGCTCGACGGCCTCGAGCCGGTCGTGCCGTTGGACGTGCCATTGGCCGAGGCGCTGGGCCGCATTGCGGCCGGGATGCCGCCGCTCAAGCAGGGACTGCCCGAAACCGACGAAGCGGCAGCCGACGGCTGGGCCTTTGCAGCGGGCGATCTGGTGGGTGCGTCCGCCTATTCGCCGGTAATGCCGGCAAATGAGCCGCGCTGGGTCGAAGTTGGCCAGCCCATGCCACGGGGTTGTGACTGCGTCATCGAGCCCGGACTGGTCGAGGCGTCTACGCTGGTTCAGGTTCTGGCAGATGCCGTTCCGGGACAGGGCGTGCGCCGCGCCGGGCAGGATATCGCAGCCGGCCAGCCGCTGGTCACCGCCGGCCGCGTGATTTCGCCATACGATCTGCTGCTTGTCAGACGCGCGGGCATGGAGCGCCTGCCGGTGCGGCGCCTCTCGTTTCGCATCATCGATGTCGCCGCCACCGATGGCGGCACCGCCACGACCGAACTGATCTCCGAGTTGGGGCGTGCGGCGGGCGGCTGGCTGGTCGGCATCGAGGCGGTCGCGCGCGACGCGGTTTCCATCGCCGAGGCGCTCGACGCGGAACCGGCCGACCTCATCCTCCTTATCGGCGGCACGGGGCAGGGGCGCCACGACGAAACGGCGATGGCGCTGACCCGGCGCCAGGCCCTGGCCGCCCACGGCATCGCGCTGGAGCCGGGACGCAGCGCCGCCGTCGGCCGGTTTGGGAAAACGCCGGTCGTGGCCCTGCCCGGCGCGCCGGATCAGGCGCTTGCGGTGTGGCTGACGCTCGCGCTTCCGGTGCTTGACCGGCTGTCGGGCCGCCTGCCGCGCCAGGCGCTTGCCTTGCCGCTGGCCCGAAAAATCGCCTCTATCGTTGGCGTCACGGAAATAGTGTTGCTGAAGCGCGAGCAGGCGTCGTGGCTGCCGCTCGCCACCGGTGTCTTGCCCCTGCATGCAATCGCCCAAGCCGACGCCTGGCTGGCGGTGCCGGCCGAGAGCGAAGGTTTTTCCGCCGGCACTGAAGTCACGGCATTTCCTCTGCGCGATTGGACCGCTTCATGAGCAAGCCCGGCCCGGCTCCCCGCCCCGACATCGAGCAGGAGCAGTTTTTGACCATCCTGTCGCGCAAGGAGGCGTTGGTGCGCTTCGAGGCGGCACTGTTTCCGCGCCCCATCGCGATGGAGCAACGCCCGCTTGCCGATGCGCTGGGGCTGGCGCTGGCTGAAGACGTCGTTGCGCCCATCGACGTGCCGCCCTTCGACCGCGCCAATGTCGACGGCTTTGCCGTGCGCTCGGCCGACGTTGCCGAAGCCGGCGAAGCGCGCGCCGTACGGCTGGCGCTGAATGACGAGCGCATCGCCTGCGGCATCGAACCTGCCCTGCCGGTGCTCGGCGGCACCGCCACGCCGATCTCCACCGGTGGCCCCATTCCGCGCGGCGCCGATGCCGTCGTCATGGTCGAGCACACCGAGCCGGCGGGCGAGGGCATTTCGGTGCGACGCGCGGCAAGCCCCGGCCAGTTCATCTCCTATGCCGGCTCCGACATCGCGCGCGGCGAAACCCTGCTGCGCGCCGGCACCCTGATCGGCTCGCGCGAGATCGGCATGCTCGCCGCCTGCGGCATCGCTGTCGTGCCGGTGGCGCAAAAGCCGAAGGTCGCGGTGCTCTCCACCGGCGACGAGCTCGTGCAGCCCGGCATGCCGCTGCCGCCCGCCGGCATCTTCGACACCAACGGCGCCATCGTTTCGGCGGCGGTCGCCGAAAACGGCGGCGAGCCGGTGTTCCTCGGCGCTTTCCCGGACGACGAGCCGACGCTGGAAGCGGCCATGCGGGAGGCGCTGGCCGGCCATGACATGCTCATCCTTTCGGGCGGCACCTCCAAGGGCGCGGGCGACGTCACCCACCGCATCGTTGCGCGGCTCGGCAAGCCCGGCATCATCGCCCACGGCGTGGCGCTGAAGCCCGGCAAGCCGCTTTGCCTCGCAGTCTGCGATGGCAAGCCGGTGGTCATCCTGCCGGGCTTCCCCACCTCGGCCATGTTCACCTTCCACGACATGATCGTGCCGGTGCTGCGCCGCATGGCCGGCCTGCCCCCGCGCAGCGACGCCCATGTTTTCGCCACCGTCCCGCTGCGAGTCCCTTCCGAACTAGGCCGCACGGAATTCGTCATGGTCTCGCTGGTCAAGGGGCAGCAGGGATTGGTCGCCTATCCCACCGGCAAGGGCTCCGGCGCCATCACCTCCTTTGCGCAGGCCGACGGCTTCGTCCGCATCGAGGCACTGGCCGACCACCTGCCGGCGGGCGCTGCGGTCGAGGTGACGCTGTTCACGCAGCAGATCCACGTGCCCGATCTCGTCATCATTGGCAGCCATTGCACCGGGCTCGACCGCGTGCTGGCGCCACTGGCGCGGCAGGGGTTGTTGGTCCGCTCGCTGTCGGTCGGCAGCCTCGGCGGTCTGGCGGCCGCCAAGCGCGGAGAATGCGATCTTGCGCCGATCCATCTCTTCGACGAGCGGACAAAAAGCTACAACGAACCCTTTCTGTCGCCCGGCCTCGAACTGGTGCCGGGCTGGCGGCGCATGCAGGGTTTTGTCCATCGCAGGCATGACATGCGCTTCGAGGGCCTTTCGGCCGAGGGGGCGGTGAAGGCCGCCCTTGTCGATCCCGCCTGCCTGATGGTCAACCGCAACCAAGGTGCCGGCACGCGCATCCTCATCGACGCGCTGCTCGGCGGCGCACGGCCAGACGGCTACTGGAACCAGCCGAAATCGCACAATGCGGTGGCGGCCGCCGTGCTGCAGGGCAGGGCGGATTGGGGCGTCACCATCGCGCCGGTGGCGGAAGCCGCCGGGCTCGGCTTCATTCCGCTGACGGAAGAGCACTACGATTTCGCGCTGGTGTCAGTGCGGCGCGAGCGGCCGGCGGTGCAGGCATTCTTGTCAGCGCTGCATTCGCCCGACGTGCGGCAGGCGCTGGAGGCGGCGGGTTTCAGGCCGGCCTAGAGCGTCCGGCCTGTGCCGCTGGCGCGCTCGGGTGCGGGGCCCTTACTTGACGACCAGCACCGGCACCTTGCTATGGGTCAGAACTTCCAGCGTCTGGCTGCCCAGGAGCATGCGGCCCAGCCCGCGGCGGCCGTGCGATGCCATGACGATCAGGCTGCAGTCCTTCGCCTCGGCCATGGCGAGGATCGCTTCGGCCGGCGTGCTGTCGTCGGCGTGGATCGTCTCGGCCGGGACGCCCATTCTGTCGGCGGCTTCCTTGGCCGCGCCAAGCACCTTCTCGGCAAATTCCTTGCTGCTTGCGTTATAGCTCTCGATGTCGGCCGGGCTGCCCACCCAGGCGAAGCTGCCGGCCATGCCGTAGATGGGAAAGGGCTCGGTGACGGTCATGATCGTGACCTTGCCGCCAAGGCTCTTGGCCAGCGACAGGCCGTGGTCGACGCCCTTCTGCGCCAGTTCGGATCCGTCCGTGGCGATGAGTATGTGCTTGTACATTCCCAGGTCCTCTCCTGTTGCAGGAACATCATTTCAGGGCCGGTGCCGCCGTCCTTGACATGGATCAAACACCGCGCCCAGAGGGCGCAGGGCCCGGTCGGCTGGCCAGGCCGCTCAAAGATGCGGATTGCGCCTGCGATAGCGCGCCACCAGGGCGTCGTTCACTTCCTTGGCGCCAGGCATGTTGGCGCTGAGGTAGATCGGCGCGTCGGAGCCGGCGGAAGCCAGGCGCGCGGCGACTTCGGCGAACATGGCGTTCATCATCGCCGCGCCCACCGAGGTCGAGATCGGCCCCACGCGCAGCTCGCACCCCGGCACATCGACAATGGCATCGCCGGCCGGCGCGCCGTTGTCGAGCACGATGTCTGCAATGTCGGCGATGCGTGGGCGGCCCTGCGCTGCCTGGCTGGAATAGGTCTCGGAGGTCACGGCAATGACGGTGGCGCCGCGCTCCTTGCCAATGCGGGCCGCCTCCACGGGGGCGGCGTTGACGCCGCTGTTGGAGATCACGATCAGCACGTCCTTCGCGCCGATCGGATAGCGCGCGAAGATCGGCGCCACCGCGCCGGGAATGCGCTCATAGACCGTGCTTGCCACCGCGCCCTCATGCAGCATCACTGCGCTGGAAAGGATCGGCACCGTCAGCGCCAGCCCACCGGCGCGGTAGTGCGCCTCCAGCGCCAGCATGTGGCTGTGGCCGGTGCCGAAGATGTAGACCAGCCCGTCATTGCGTGCGGCGTGCTCAATGGCGTCCGCCCCGGCCGCGATCGCTTGCCCGTTGTCTTCGATGAGGCGGCCGATGCGGGCCGTCAGTTCGGCAAGATAGGCGGCGGCAATCGGCGTGGTGCTCATGGCAGGGTCCGTTTCGGGCAGTGGCCGATTCAGAGCTCGATTCACGCCCTTTGCGGCCTTAATTGATACCAAAGTAATACCACCATGATACCAATCCAAAGCAGCGCCGCAACAGGCCGCATCTGTCCAACCTTTGGCCCAGCCCGGCGAATTGACATTCCCGCAGCCAGACCCAATCTCGGATTGCCGCCGATTCGACCGATGGGCGGACAAGCAAGCACCGCCGCCGCGCCGGTTCGGCGGGCAAGAACAAGGGTCGGCATGGCGTTCCGGTTTCTTCACACGGCAGACTGGCAGATCGGCAAGCCCTTCGGCAACGTTCCGGGCGATGCAGGCGCCGAGCTGCGCGGCCAGCGCATCGCCACCATCGGCGAGATCGCCCGGCTTGCCGCCGCGCGCAATGTCGATGCAGTGCTGGTCGCGGGCGACGCCTTCGACAGCAACGAGGTGCAGGACCGCACCATTTTGCGCACGCTGGATGCGCTGAAACCCTTTTCCGGCCGCTGGATCTTTCTCCCCGGCAACCATGACGCGGCGCTCGCCCACAGTGTCTGGAGCCGCCTGCGCCAGATGGGACCGGAAGAAAACATCGTCATCGCCGACCAACCGCAGCCGATCGAGGGCTGGGACGGCCGCGCCGTCATCCTGCCCGCACCGCTGACCCGCCGGCGCGAATCGCTCGACCAGACCGAATGGTTCAGCGCCGCCGCCACGCCGGAAGGCGCGATTCGCATCGGCCTTGCCCATGGCAGCGTGGCCAACCGCCTGCCGGGTGCGGCCGAGGCCAGCAACGAAATCCCCGAGGACCGGGCGCTCACCGCCGGCCTCTCCTACCTGGCACTCGGCGATTGGCACGGCTCGCTGCAGATCGCGCAGCGCACCTGGTATTCCGGCACGCCGGAAACCGATCGCCACCGCGCCAATCGCTCCGGTTTCGTGCACATCGTCGAGCTCGACGGGCCGGACGCGCCGGAGCGCGTGGAGGCCGTGGCGACGAGTCATTTCCAGTGGCATCAGGTCGAGGCCGAAATGCTCGACGGCACCTGCAATGCCGGCCTCGATGCGCTGGCGGAGCTCGAGGCGGATGCCGCGCGCCGCGTCGTTTCGCTGACGTTGAAGGGCGGCATCAGCCTTGCAGAGCGCTACCAGCTCGAGATCGAGCTGGAGAAGTGGCGCAACCGTTTCCACCATCTCGACGTCGACGATCTCGGCCTGTTCGAGGAGCCGACCGACGACGACCTCGACGCGCTGGGTTCGTCCGGCTTCGTGCGGCTGGCGGTCGAGCGGCTGAAGGCGCAGGCCGCCATCGATGCCGACCCGCAGGCGGCCGCCGCGCGGGTGGCGCTGCGCATGATGTATGTCGACCACATGAACGGCGGGCGGTGAGATGAAGCTGCGCCGCATCGAGGTCAGGGATTTTCGCAAGCTCGGTCATGTCGTCATTGACGAGCTCGGCGACGGGCTCAACGTCATCGTCGGCGACAATGAAGCCGGCAAATCAACGCTCCTTGCCGCGTTGCGCGCCGCCTTGTTCGAGCGCCACCGCGTCGGCGGTGCGGCGGCTGCCGCCATGCAGCCCTACAACCAGTCGGTGCGGCCGGAAGTTTTGGTCGAATTTGAGCGCGGCGGCGCGATCTGGACCCTGCGCAAGGCGTTCTGCCAGCGTCAGGAGGCGGAGCTCTCCGGCAATGGCGAGCGCTACACCGGCGACGCGGTTGAGGAAAAACTTGCCGAGATGTTCGGCTTCACGCCCGCAAGCTCGGGCGGGACCAAGCCGCAGGAGCATCACGGCGTGTTCGGCCTGCTTTGGGTCGAGCAGGGCATGTCGCACCGGCAGCTGGGCATCGGCGCCGGCCGCAACCATCTGGCGTCGGCGCTGGAGCGCGAGATCGGCCAGGTCACCGGCGGCGAGCGCGGCCGCGCGCTGCTGGCGGCCGCCGAGGCGCGCCGGGAACAGTTCTGGGACAGGCGCGGCAACGCCCGCGGCGAGTTCAAGGCGCTTGCCGTCCAGCTCGGCGCCGACCGCCAGCAGTTCGCTGACCTGAAAAGGCGGATGGCGGAGCATGATGAGCGGGTGTCCAAGCTCGCCGGCATCCAGAACATCCTTGCCCGCTACCGCCGCGACGACACGCTGGAGGCAAGCCGCAAGCGCGCCGCCGCCGCCCGGCAGGCTGCCGCCGCCGTCGCTGGGCTGGAGGAGGCGCTGCGTGCCACCGAGGGCGAGGTGGAGCGTGCGAGGCTGAAGCTCGACGCGGCCACCACACGCAACGCGGCGCGCCGCAAGCTCGTGGCCGATCTCGCTGCCGACCAGAGCGCATTGGATGCCGCGCGCGTCGCCCGCGACGAGGCGTTAGCCGCGCTTGCCCGGCTGGATGCCGTCGCCGCCGAGACTGCCACCCGGCTGGACGCGGCGACCCAAGCCGAGCGACAGGCCACTTCCCGCCTGCGCGGCATGGAACAGGCGCTCGCCCGCCGGCAAGCGGCACAGGCGGTGGAACGCCTCACCGGCCAGCTGAAGCTCGCCGAGCAGGCCGACGACGCCCGCCGCAAGGCGCTGGCGTTTGCGCAGGCCGCTACGCTGACGGCGGAGGACATCGCGGGGCTGGAGAAGCTGGAACGCGCCGTCGAACAGGCGCGCATGCGGCTGGAGGCGGCCAGCGTGCGCATCACGCTGCACCCGCAAGGCGCGCAGGCCGCGCATCTCGACGGCAAGCCCGTCGAGGCCGGGACAGAACTTTCGCTGTCGCGCGACACAAGACTTTTCCTCGAAGGCTATGGCGAGATCGGCATCCACCCCGGCGGCGGCACGGAAGAGCTGGTGCAGGCTGCGGAGCAGGCCAGGCAAACACTCGACAAGGCGCTGCGCCGGCTGGAACTGGCCGATGTCGCGGCCGCGCGCGCGGCGCTGCGCCAGCAGGAGGCCGCACGCGCCGAGGTGAAGGCGCATGGCGCGACGCTTGCAGCACTTGCGCCGGCCGGCATCGAGGCGCTGCGGCAGGAGCTTGCCCGCAACGCGCTGCTGGCCGAAGGCGGCGAGGCGGAAGCTTGCGAACCGGCCGATATCGAGGCCGCGCGGCGCGAATGCGGCGAGGCAGCCGCTGCGCTGCGCGCGATCGAGGCGGAGGCGAAGGAACGCGGCGCCGCCGTCGAGACGGCGCGGCGGGAGCTGGCCGTGCTGGAGGAACGCGTTTCGGTCGCCGAGGCGCGGTGCGCCAAGCGCCAGGAAGAGTTGGCGGCCGCGCGCGCCGAGGCAGACGACAGAACCCTCGAAGAGGACTGCGTGCGCGAGGACCAGGCCTTCCGGCAGGCAGAACAGGCTCGTGCGGCGGCCCAATCTGCGCTGGCCGGCGCCGATCCCGAAGCCAAGCAGCTTGCCCTGAAGCAGGCCGAGCAGTCGGAACGCGAGATCCAGGCCGACATCAACCGGCTCGACAATGAAAGGCGCGAGATCGAGGCCGCATTGCGCGCGCTCGGCAGGGACGGCCTGGGCGAGCAGCTTGCGCAGCTCGAAGGCCAGATCGCGCTCAGCGAAGCGCGGCTGAAGGCCATGACGCTTGAGGCGGAAGCGGCAAGGCTGCTTCACGCCACGCTGGCCGACGCCCAGCGCGAGACCAAGGACCGCTGGCTGGCTCCGGTGCGCGAGCGTTCCGCGCCCTATCTGCGGCTGATCCAGGCCGACAGCGACATCGTGCTGCACGACGAGACGTTCGAGATCGAGCAACTGGTGCGCAATGGCGTGGCCGAGCCTTTCGGGGGCTTGAGCGTCGGTGCGCGCGAGCAGATCGCCGTCATCACCCGCATCGCGCTGGCCGATATTTTGCGCGAGGCGGGGCAGGAGGCCTGCATCGTGCTCGACGATGCGCTGGTCAACACCGACGAAGAGCGGCTGGAGCGCATGCATCTGGTGCTCGGCAAGGCGGCGCAGAACCAGCAGGTGCTGGTGCTCACCTGCCGCGAGCGCGATTTTCTCCAGCTCGGCGCTCCGATCCGCCGGATGTAGCGCCGCCGGCCGAGGCTGCGGCCCTTCGGCTCTGGCCATTGCCACCGGAATTGCCTATATGGGCCCCGCGCGGGACGGCCCGTGTTTCATGACCAACGGGGACGGCCCCATTGTTTCGGAGCACCGAAGTGATGGAAACCCCCACCCGCCACTTTCCCGAACACCGTTTCGAAAATCCGCTACGCGCTGCTCCGGCGCGGACCATTGGCGCGCGCCGCCTGGCAGGCGACCTGGCCTGCACCGGGCCGAAAATGCGCGCCCGGCACACCGCTGCGCGATTTGCGCTGCGCTCGTTGCGAATTTTCATATCGGCGCTGCCTCCCAAGCGCCCTCCCAGCATAAAGGACCGCACCTAAATGGCATGGATATACCTCTTCTTCGCCGGCGTTTTCGAAGTCGTCTGGGCCACGACGATGAAGCAATCGGAAGGCTTCACCAGGCTCATGCCCACGCTCGTCACCGGTGTCACAATGCTCATCAGCCTGGGGCTGCTGGCGCTGGCCCTCAGGAGCCTGCCGCTCGGCACCGCCTACGCCATCTGGACCGGCATCGGTGCCATCGGCGCCTTCATCGTCGGCATCGTGGCCTTTGGCGAGGCCGCCACCCTTTTTCGCATCGTCAGCGTGTCGCTCATCGTGGCGGGGCTGATCGGTTTGAAGCTCAGCTCTGGGCATTGACGGGCAGCCGGGGCCGCGTCCGGGGTGCATTTGCAAAGCTGCAACCATTGGCGTCTACTTTCGGCAACATGCCGACCGAAAATTGCATGCCGCCCTCTGCCTCAAGTCGTGCCAAGGCTGTTTTTCGATTCCGCGATCACCTAGCATCCGCCTCCTCTCTTGAAGGGGCGGAGAGCTTTTCGAGGCGCGCTGGTTTTGGTGCGTTTGGTCTTTTCGACCGCGTCTAGGAGCTTGAGTGAGAGTTTTTACTGCCAGGACTTCGCGGGGGCTCTGCCTGCTTGTCGGATTGGGGCTGTCTGCCGCGCCGGTCGCGCCGGCGGCGGCCTTGGAGCTGTTCGGCACCCACATCTTCGGAGCCAAGAAGTCCGATTCGGCGGAGGAGGTCATCGGCGAGCCGCAGAACTACACGGTCGACTTCTCCGTCGCCGGTGGCAATGAGGACGTCAAAGCCAAGCTCAAGGGCGCTTCCACGCTTTGGAAGGATCATGAAAAGCCCGCCTCGGGTGCCGCCGGTCTGCTGGCCAAGGCGCGCGGCGACTATCGCCGCCTGCTTGCCGCGCTCTACAGCGAAGGCCGCTATGGCGGCAGCATCAGCATACTCGTGGGCGGGCGGGAGGCGGCCGACCTGCCGCCCGACGCCCAACTGCCCGATCCGGTCGCGGTTCGCGTCGTCGTCAATCCGGGCCCCATCTTCCTGTTCGGCGAAACCAGCATCGTCAACCGCGCGCCGCCGCCGGTGAGGCCTGACGACGAGGTCGAGCAGCCCGAGCACGCCGGCTTCGCGCCGGGCGAGGTTGCCCGCTCGGGCGTCATCCTTTCCGCCGAACGGCTGGCGGTCGAGGCCTGGCGCCAACAGGGCTATGCCAAGGCAAGCGTGGCCGACCGTCGCGTCGAGGCCGCCCACGACCGAGACGTGGTCGACGCCACGCTCACCATCGAGCCCGGACGCAAGGCCTATTACGCGCCGGTCGAGGTCGAGGGCACCGAGCGCATCGACCCGAAATTCCTCGCCTGGATGACCGGGCTGGAGCCTGGCCAGGAATACGACCCCGACGATCTCGCCCGCGCCAGCAAGCGGCTGTCGCGGCTCGACGTGTTCCGCGCTATGCGCTTCCAGGAAGGCGACGCAATCGGCGCGGACGGCCAGCTGCCCATCAGCCTCATCGTGCAGGAGCGCCTGCCGCGCCGCTTCGGCTTCGGCGGCAGCTATTCCACGCTCGACGGGGCAGGGGTGGAGGCCTACTGGCTGCACCGCAACCTGTTCGGCCATGCCGAGCGCCTGCGGCTGGACGCCAAGGTGCTGGGCCTCGTCAATTCCTTCAACCCGAAGGAACTGACCTATCGGCTCGGCGCTACCTTCACCAGGCCGGGCGTCTATACGCCCGATACCGACTACTACGCCTCCGCGGTGGGCGAGCGCGAGGTGCTCGACGCCTATACCCGCACCGGCGGCGGCGCCGAGACAGGTCTTGCCCACATCTTTAACGACCAGCTATCTGGCCGCGTGGCGCTCAATGCGGGTGCTGCCCGCTTCGAGGACGACGTTTTCGGCCGCCGCAACTTCGTCAATCTCGGCCTGGTCGGCGGCGGCATCTATGACAGCCGAGACGACAAGGCCGACGCGACGGAAGGCTACTATGCCGAAGTGACGCTCGAGCCCTTCTACGAGTTCAACTACGGCAATCCGGCAATCCGGGCCACGGCCGAGGGCCGCGCCTATTTCGGCTTCGGTGATGAAAGCCGCATCGTCGCGGCCGGCCGCCTCAAGCTCGGTGCCATTGCCGGGCCTTCGGTGGCCGAGATCGCGCCCGACAAGCTGTTCTTCGCCGGCGGCGGCGGCTCGGTGCGCGGCTATGCCTATCGCAACATCGGCGTGCCGGTGGGCGATCGCCGCATCATCGGCGGGCGCTCGCTGATCGAGGGTTCGGCCGAGCTGCGCGCGCGCGTCGCCGACACCATCGGCTTGGTCGGCTTTGCCGATGCCGGCTATGTCGGCGGCGACTCCATACCCAACTTCAACGACGATCTGCGCGTCGGCGTCGGCGGCGGCGTGCGCTACATCACCGGGCTTGGGCCGATGAGGCTCGACGCAGCCGTGCCGCTCAATCGCGGCCCGGGCGATCCCACTATCGGCTTCTATGTCGGAATAGGACAAGCGTTTTGACCCGGATCTTTCTGGCCATCGCCCTTTTCGTCTGCGCGCTGCCCGCCCTGGTGCTGTCCGCATTCGCGCAGGACTCGGCAGACGCCGAGCGCTCCTATTTCGTCGGCTTCGTCGAGAACCAGCTTTCGACGCCGGATCGCCAGATCCATATCGACAACATCCAGGGCGCGTTGTCGTCCGACGCCACCATCGGCGAGATCACCATCGCCGACCGCGAGGGTGTGTGGCTGCGCATCACCAATGCGCGCATCGTCTGGACCCGCTCGGCACTGCTTCTTGGCCGGCTGTCGGTGGACCGGCTCGCCGCCGACCGCATCGATGTCCTGCGCAAGCCCTTGCCGGCGGAAGGCGCGCCGGCGCCGGAAGCCGGCGGCTTCCAGCTGCCCGAGCTGCCGCTCTCGATCTCGCTCGGAACGCTGGAGGTGCCGCATGTCACCTTCGGCGAAAGCGTCTTCGGCCTTGCCGCCGATGTGGCGATCACCGGAAACCTGCAACTTGCCAGCGGCTCGCTTGACACGACGCTCAACGTCAACCGCCTCGATGGGCCCGGCGGCCAGCTCGCACTGCGGGCGGCCTACGCCAATGCGACCCAGGTGCTCGATATCGACCTGAAGCTCGACGAGCCGGCCAACGGCATCGTGGCGAATCTCCTCAACGTCGAGGGCCGGCCGCCCATGGCGTTGGCGCTGGGCGGCAAGGGGCCGATCTCGGACCTCGACCTCAACCTGACACTCGATGCCGATGGCCTGCGCGCCCTGACTGGCACAGCCGAGGTGCGCCATCGGGCCGACGGCTACGGGTTCAGCGCCGACGTGCATGGGCCAATCGCCCAGCTGGTGTCGCCGCGCTTCCGCGATTTCTTCGGCGCCGAGACCAGACTCCAGACCTCCGGTCTGGTGCGCGACGGCGGCGGCGTGCTCTTGGAAAAGCTCGACCTGCAAGGCGCGTCGCTTGACCTCAAGGCCGCAGCCGAGACGGCCCCCGACGGCTTCCTCCAGCGCCTGACGCTGAGCGCCGACATCGCCGACCCGGCCGGCAAGCCTGTGCTTCTGCCCGTGCCGGGACAGAACACCGTGCAGCGCGCCAGCCTCGCGCTGGCCTTCGGCGACAATCCGGGCGACGAATGGTCGGGCTCGTTCAAGATCGACGACCTAGCCACCGAGACTTTTTCGTCCAAGTCGGCCGAGGTACTGCTATCGGGCCTGGCCCAGAACATCGCCAACCCGGCGTCGCGCCATCTCACCTTCGCCGCCACTGGCGGCGTGTCCGGCATCGTCGCCACCCGCGCCGACATCGCCGAGGCGCTGGGCGATCGCATCGCGCTCGACGTCGGCGGCGAATGGTCGGCCGGCGCGCCGGTGAAGCTCGCCAAGGCCGAAATCGCGGCCAACGGTTTTGCGCTTTCGCTTGCCGGCGACATTTCCGACTTCGTCTTCAATGGCGACGTCGGCCTCAAGGCCAGGTCGCTGGCTCCGTTCTCCAGCCTTGCCGGGCGGCAGCTTTCGGGCGGCGCCGATCTCGTCGCCAGGGGCGAGCTGAAGCCGCTCACCGGCGCGTTCGACCTCGCGCTTGATGGCATGGCCGAGGGGCTGGGCATCGGCACGCCTGCCGCCGACAATCTGCTGCATGGCCGAACTCGCATCGCCGGCGGTGTCGCGCGCGGCGAGACCGGCCTTGTGGCGCGGCAGCTGCGCATCTTCAACGACCAGGTCGAGGCCAAGGCCGATGGCCGCTTCGCCACGGGTGCGGCCGATTTCGGCTTCGACCTCTCTGTGGCCGATCTGGCGCTGGTGTCCGACAAGACTGCCGGCCGTCTCACCGCCAAGGGCCGCGCTTCCGGCACCGAAGGGCTGATCGGCCTGACCTTCGGCGCGGAAGTGCCCAGCGGCACGCTGGTCGGCAAGACGCTGAAAGATGCCGTGCTCGACTTCGAAGGCACGCTGCAGAAGGGCGACCTCAACGGCAATGTGACCGGTAACGCCTTCCTCGACGGCGTAAGGGTCGATCTCGCCTCGGCCATTGCCGCCAATGAAGACGAAAAGCGCCTAAGCGACCTGAAATTCACCGCAGGTGGCGCCAAAATCACCGGCGATGTGACGCAGGACAGGGGCGGCCTGCTCGACGGCAAGCTGTCGCTCGCCGCCGCCGACGTTTCCACCGCTGCGGCATTGCTGCTGAAGCATGCCACCGGCGCGGTCAACGCCGACATTGCGCTGACCCATCAGGACGGCAGGCAGAACGCCACGGTCCACGCCGAGATCAACAAGCTGGTGGTCGACACCGTCCATGTCGGCAAGGCCGATCTCAACGCGACCGTTGCCGACCTGTTCGGCGTGCCGATCGCCGACGGCTCGTTGAATGCCAGCAAGCTTGTCGCCGGCGGCGTCGATGTCGCCACGCTGCAGGCCACCGCCCGGCACGAAGGCCAGACGACGAATTTTGCGGCCAACGCGAAGCTCGAGAATGGCGCTGTCGCCGCTGCCGCCGGCGCGCTGTCGCCGGTCGAGGGCGGCTACCGGCTCGCCCTGCAGCAGGCGCAGCTGACCCAGGGCAACCTTTCGGCCAAGCTTGCCGAACCGGCCGCCCTGCAGATGCGCGGCGAAAAGATATCCATCGACGATCTCGTGCTCGACGTCGGCGGCGGGCGCGTCAGCGCGCGCGGAGAGATCGACGAAAAGCTGGACCTCGCCGTCAGCATCGCCAGGCTGCCGCTGGCCATCGCCAACGCCGTCCGCCCCGACCTGGCGCTGGCCGGTACGGTCGACGGCACCGCCAATATCGGCGGCACGCGTGCCAATCCGGACGTGCGCTTCTCGCTCAAGGGCAATTCGATTGCCGCCGCCGCCCTGCGCGAGGCGGGTCTTGCCTCTATCAACCTCGAAGCCGAGGGCAACTCCACAGCCAGCTGGCTGAACGTCAAGGCGGCGGTGACCAGCCCTGATGGCCTGCGCGCCACGGCACACGGCGCCGTGCCGCTCGACAAGGGTGCACTGGCGCTCGACATCGGGCTCGAATCCTTCCCGCTTGCGCTGCTCAATGCGGTCGCGCCTGATCAGCGGCTCGGTGGCAACATCTCAGGCACCGCCAAGGTTTCCGGCCAACTCGCCAATCCGGCGGCGGCGTTCAATTTGCGCGGCGCGGGCATCCGCGCAGCCGCTTTGGAAGAAGCCGGCGCAGCCCCCCTCGAAATCGCCGCCTCCGGTCATTTCGCCGACAAGGTGCTGACGCTGTCGTCGGCCACCGCCAACGGTCCGCAGGGTCTGTCGCTCACCGCCAGCGGCCGCGTGCCGGTCTCCGGCGAGGGCGTGGACCTCGCCGTTCGGGGCGAGGCACCGTTGGCGCTGGCCAACCGTTTTCTCGCCGAGCGCGGCGCGCAGGCGGGCGGCACGCTTTCGGCCAACGCCACCATTTCCGGCAGCCTGAAAAAGCCCTCCATCCGCGGCATGTTCTCCACGCAAGGGGCCGAATTCGTCGATCCGGACAGCAATGTCCGCCTGCGCTCCATCGCGGTCATGGGCACCATCGACGGCGACCAGGTCACGATCCGCAACGCCTCGGCCAATCTCGCTGCCGGCGGCTCGGTCGGCGCTACCGGCACCATCTCGCTCGACGCGGCGGCGGCCTTCCCGGCCGACATCCGCATCACGCTCAACGATGCCCGCTATTCCGACGGCACGCTTGTCGTGGCCACCGTGGGCGGCAGCCTCGCCATCACCGGCCCGCTCGCGCGCGATCCGGTGCTGTCGGGCAATATCAATGTCAGCCGCGCCGAGATCACCGTGCCGGAAAGCTTTGCCGGCGGTGCTGCCGCGCTCGACGTAAAGCACCTCAAGGCCTCGCCGGCCGTGGCCGAGACGCTGAAGCGTGCGCGCGCCAATGACGGCACGCCCACCCCGACCGGCCGTCCGAGCGTCATGCGGCTCGAGGTCAGCGTCAATGCGCCGGCCCGCGTCTTCGTGCGCGGGCGCGGGCTCGATGCCGAGCTCGGCGGCCAGGTCAAGCTCACCGGCCCTGTGTCCGACATCCAGCCGGTGGGCGGTTTCCAGCTCATTCGCGGCCGGCTCAGCATCCTCAGCCAGCGCATCACCTTCGATGAAGGCACCGTCACGCTGGTGGGCGACCTCAACCCCTTCCTCAACTTCGTGGCGCGCTCGGAGGGCACCGACATCACCGTGTTCATCACGGTTTCGGGGCGCGCCTCCGACATCGGCGTAACGTTCTCGTCGCAGCCCGAGCTTCCGCAGGACGAAGTGCTCGCCCGCCTGATCTTCGACCGCGGCATCGACGAGCTGTCGGCCTTCCAGATCGCCCAGCTCGCCGCCGCGGCGGCCGAGCTGGCCGGCGGCTCCAACAATTCGCTGCTGGGCAATTTGCGCAATGCTACTGGTCTCGACGATCTCGACGTGGTCACCGACAGCAAGGGCAATGCCGCCGTGCGCGCCGGCCGCTACATCCAGGACAACATCTATCTGGGCGTGGAGGCGGGTGCCCAGGGCTCGACGCGCGGCACCATCAACCTCGACATCACCCAGGACCTCAAGGCAAAGGGCGCGGTGGGGTCCGATGGCGACTCCAGCCTCGGCGTGTTCTACGAAAAGGATTATTGAGCCCGCTTTCCTGCGGGCTCGCCGCGCGCCGGGGCAGGGCGCGGCGCAAAGGACCTCTCCGGCGGCCTTGATCGAGATCAACGACGCAGGGCGGGGCGCCTTTATGTCTGGCTTAGTTTCACGGAGCCAGACGAATGCAGCCAGATCTCATCCGCAAGCATGCAGCGCCCGTTCCGCGCTACACCAGCTATCCCACCGCGCCGCATTTCCACGATGGCGTCACCTCCGCCACCTACCGCGAATGGCTTGGTGCGATCGAGCCCGGCACCGCGCTCTCGCTCTACGTCCACATTCCCTATTGCGACCGCCTGTGCTGGTTCTGCGCCTGCAACACCAGGCAGACGCGCCGCTACGAGCCGGTCGCCAAATATCTGCAATATCTCTACCGCGAGATCGTCACGGTGGCCGAACTCGTGGCGGGCAAGGCCGAGGTAGGCGCGCTGCACCTCGGCGGCGGCTCGCCAACCATGCTCACGCCGGACGACATGCGCGTGCTGAACGCTATCCTGCGCACGGGCTTCTCCTTCCGTGAAAATGCCGAGATCAGCGTCGAGATCGACCCCAACGACATGGACGAGGCGCGCTTCGACGCGCTGGCCGAAATCGGCATGACCCGCGTCAGCCTCGGCGTGCAGGACTTTGACCCGAGAGTGCAGACCGCGATCAACCGCGAGCAAAGCTTTGCGCAGACCAAGGCGGTGGTGGATGCCGCCCGCGCGCGCGGCGCGCAGTCGGTCAATCTCGACCTGCTCTACGGCCTGCCGCACCAGACGGCAGACAGCGTCGCGGCGACCGTGGAACAGGCGCTTTCGCTGGCGCCCGACCGCATCGCGCTGTTCGGCTATGCCCATGTGCCGTGGATGCGCAAGCACCAGACCATGATCGACGAGGCAGCGCTGCCGGACGTGATGGAGCGTTTTGAGCAGTCCAGCCGCGCGGCCGATATCATTTCGGGCCACGGCTATCAGACGATCGGCATCGACCACTTCGCCAAGCCGGCGGACTCCATGGCGGTTGCCCATCGCGAAGGCCGGCTGCGCCGCAATTTCCAGGGCTATACGGTGGATGATCTCGACACGCTGATCGGCTTCGGCGCCTCTTCTATCGGCAAGCTGCCTCAGGGCTATGTCCAGAACAGCACCGCCACCGGCGAATATGAGCGGCTGGTGTCCGAAAGCGGGCTTGCCGTCACAAAGGGGTTTGCGCTGTCGGAGGAAGACCGCATGCGCGCCTGGGTGATCGAGCGGCTGATGTGCGACTTCTTCTTCTCGCGGTCCGAGTTCGCCCGCAGCTTCGGCGCCGGTGGAGCGCCGGTGATCGATCTGGCCGACCGGTTGGTGGCGGAGGACGAGGACGGCCTGATCGTGCGCGAAGGCGACCGCTTTGTCGTCACCGACCGCGGCCGCCCGGTGGTACGCGCGGTGGTCTCGGCCTTCGACGCCTATCTGGGCAACAACGGCGCGCGGCATTCGATAGCGGTGTGAGAGAGGCCTGATCCTCTCCTGTCTGCATTTGAAATGACCCCCACCCCTAGCCCCTCCCCACAAGGGGGAGGGGGAATTCTGCTGTGTAGCTGCCTAACACCACCCTTGGCCGGCTTTGGCGGTCGGGGCGGCAAAATCGTCCCCCTCCCCCTTGTGGGGAGGGGCTAGGGGTGGGGGTACAGGCCGGTAA
Organism: Mesorhizobium sp. KR2-14; assembly: GCF_040049255.1. NCBI lineage: Bacteria > Pseudomonadati > Pseudomonadota > Alphaproteobacteria > Hyphomicrobiales > Phyllobacteriaceae > Mesorhizobium > Mesorhizobium sp. KR2-14. The sequence goes on from NZ_JBDZDR010000005.1 coordinate 200,870, forward strand.
GATCAGCGAGCCTCAGTAGACGACAGCACTACCGAAGGTAGGTAAGCTGCCCCTACGTCTCTATCGTCAGCTCCACCAGATCGGCGGCAAAGCGCGTCTCGGCGAACTGGATTGGCCTGCCCTCGAGATCGTCATTGATGGCCACGGTCACCAGCACGATGGCGCCGGGCGACAGTTTCAGGTTGTCGAGGTCGTCGGCATCCGCATGCCGTGACGATATCAGCGTGGTGCGGCGCACATAGTCGTCCACGCCAAAGCGCGCGAAGCTCGCGGTCACCGACCCCGTCTCGGCAAAGACATCCGCGAACCCGGCAAAACGCGTGGCGTCGAACCAGTTCGTTGCACGCGAGATGCGCCGGTTGTCTGCCTCCGTCACGGTTTCCAGCCGCAACACCGGCGCGCCTGTCTCGATGCCCAGCGCCTCGGCCACGCGTTCCGTTGCCGGCTCTACCACATGGCCGAGCAATATCGCCTTTCGCGCTCGCGTCTGGTCCTGCAAGCCGGTCGAAAACCGGGTGCGGGTGCTGATCGGATAGGCTAGCCGCTTGCGGCTTTCGATGAAGGTGCCGCGCCCCTGCTCGGCGCGCAGCACGCCTTCCTGCACCAGTGCCGAAATCGCCGCTCGCACCGTGTGGCGGTTCACGCCGAATAGCTGCGACAGCGTGATCTCCGGCGGCAGCTTGCCGCCTTCGCCGAGCGTGCCGTTGCTGATGCCCAGCCGGATGCGGTCGGCCACCTGCCGCCACAGCGCCACCCCGCTTCGGCGTTCCATGCCGCTTTCGCCAACCGTCGAACTCATTTTTCGCTCCGTCATTCAGCCGTCATGGACAGCCGCTAGAAAGCCAATATAATTTGTTCAGTTGTATAGAGCAATAGACAAATATGGAAGGCGATGGAGCGGCCATGAAGACCGACAGGCGGCACGAACAGGAAGAGGCGCAGGCGCGCAAGGCGGCAATGGCCGCGCTGGCCAATGCGCCGGGCGAAACGCTGAAGGCGCTGTGGGACGAGGCCGGCCTGCCGCGCGACGCGCAGCGGCTGCGCGGACCCGAAACCGGGCTGGTCACCGTGCGCGGGCGCATCGGCGGCGGCGGTGCGCCGTTCAATTTCGGCGAGGCGACCGTCACCCGTGCCACGGTGCGCGTGGAAGGCGGCGCGGTGGGCCACGCCTACGCGCTCGGCCGCGACAAGGAGAAGGCGCTGCTTTCGGCCATAGCCGACGCGTTGTGGCAGGACACGTCGCGCCGCGGCGACATCGAAACGAAAATCATCGCGCCGCTGCAGGCAGCGCAGGCCGAAGCCGACGACCGTCGCCGAGCCGAGACGGCGGCGACCAAGGTCGACTTCTTCACCATGGTACGCGGAGAGGACTGATGCAAACCGAGGCAATAGACGGCGGCTTCGCCAATCCGGTCTTTGACGCGCAGGTGGTGTTCCGCGCGGTCATGGACGCCATGGCCCGCCCCGGCACCATCCAGCCCTGCGGCGAACTCACTGCTCCGCCCGCGCCGCTCGCGCCGGTGGCGGCTGCCGTCGCTCTCGCGCTCTGCGATGCCGACACGCCTCTCTGGCTCGATCCGGCCCTGCAGGCTTCCGCGGCCGCTCGCCACTGGCTCGGCTTTCACACCGGCGCGCCGCTGGCCCACACCCCGGCGGATGCGCATTTCGCGCTCGTGTCGGACCCGGCCGAGCTGATCTCGCTCGAGAATTTCGCGCAAGGGTCGCAGGAATATCCCGACCGTTCCACCACGCTCATCCTGCAGGTGCCGAGCCTGTCCGGCGGCGAGACGCTTCAGCTCGAAGGCCCCGGCATCGAGACATCGCTCGCTTTTGCACCCGTTTCCCTGCCGCGCCATTTTGTCGAGCAGTGGAAGCAGAACCGCGCCCGCTTCCCGCGCGGCGTCGACGTCATCCTGGCGGCACCCGAAGGGGTGGCCTGCCTGCCGCGCACCACGCGCATCAAGACCACGGAGGCCTGACCCATGTATGTGGCCGTCAAAGGCGGCGATGCCGCCATTTCCAACGCGCACAAGCTGCTTGCCGACCGCCGCCGCGGCGACCGTTCGGTGCCGGCGCTGCGCATCGACCAGATCGTGGAACAGCTCGCGCTCGGCGTCGACCGCGTCATGGCCGAAGGCTCGCTCTATGATCGCGAGCTGGCAGCACTTGCCATCGCCCAGTCGCGCGGCGACCTGATCGAGGCGATCTTCCTGGTGCGCGCCTATCGCACCACGCTGCCGCGCTTCGGCTACACCAACGCCATCGACACCGGCGCCATGCTGGTCGAGCGCCGCGTGTCCGCCACCTACAAGGACCTGCCCGGGGGCCAGTTGCTCGGCCCCACCTTCGACTACACGCACCGCCTGCTCGACCCCGAGATCGCGGCCGGCGCGCCGGTCGAAGAACCCGAGCAGCGCGAGGCCGAGGGCGGGCGCATGCCGCGCGTCTCGGAAATCCTGGCGCATGAGGGCCTGATCGAAGGCGATGGCGACATGCCGCTGGATCACATAACCGGCGACCTGACGCGCGAGCCGCTGGACTTCCCCATCGAGCGTGACCTGCGCCTGCAGGCGCTCGCCCGCGGCGACGAGGGTTTCCTGCTCGCGCTCGGCTATTCCACCCAGCGCGGCTATGGCCGCAACCATCCCTTCGTCGGCGAGATCCGCATCGGCGAGGTCGAGCTGGAGCTGGAAGTGCCGGAACTGCCCTTCGCCGTGCCGCTCGGTCGCATCCGTGTCACCGAGTGCCAGATGGTCACGCAGTTCAAGGGCTCGGCAAAGGTCCCGCCGCAGTTCACGCGCGGCTACGGGCTCGTCTTCGGCCAGTCGGAGCGCAAGGCCATGTCCATGTCGCTGTGCGACCGCGCGCTGCGCGCCCGCGAATTCGGCGAGGATGTCGTTGCCCCTGCGCAGGACGAGGAATTCGTCATCTCGCATTCCGACAACGTCCAGGCCACCGGCTTCGTCGAGCACCTGAAGCTGCCGCACTATGTCGACTTCCAGGCCGAGCTCGACCTCATTCGCCGCATGCGCGCCGAGCACGATGCGCGCGAGGCTGTGGAAGAAAAGCGCGAGGCGGCGGAATGATCCCTTCTGCTATCCTCGTCGGCTCACGCGGCGTCCCGCACCGAAATGACGATCTCCTTGCCAAGCGCGGCAAGGGCAGCCTCCAGCGCCTGAACCTTGGTCGGATGATCAGGATCGAGGATGCGGCGAGCCTCGCCCTCTGCCTTGCCCAGCCTGCGGGCAAGGTCGGATTTCGAAATGCCACTTGCGTTGAAGGCTTCGACCACGGCCAGCTTCAACGCCGTAGTTGCGTCGACAGGCACTTCCACCAGCCCCTTGCGCTTTGTGGCCGGCGCCGGAAGCGGCCGACCGAGAACCAGATAGCCCCGCAGCGCCAGCCCGAGCGCCTCGGAGGCGTTGGCGCGGGCCTCGATCAGTGTCGCGCCAGCGGTGATCGCTTCCGGAACGTCCGGAAACGTAACCAGGAAGCCGCCTTCCGGATCGGGTTCGATCCTCGCCGCGTAGATGTATTCCATTTGGTTCAACTCCAGTCGGCTACCGCTGCCGTCGAGGCGCGTTGCTCATCACAGAACGCCCAGCTGCTTCTTGATGGTCCTCACCATCAGCTCGGACAAATTTCCGGACGGAACGGTCGTCAGCCTGTCGCCAAGTCTTATCCGGTAGTGCGAGCCTTTGCCCCGATCGGTGAACACTTCGAAGGTCTGGTTCTGCTTTCTGGCCAGCGCCCGAAGCTCGCGGATCAGAGCTTCGCGTTTCATGCCTCTCTTCCCCCCGAGAGGAAACCTCGCACATTTTTGTACGAAGCGCAATCCGGACTGGCCCCGCAGTCCGCATCACCCAGCGCATCTTCGGAGCCAGCGCAATGAACATAGCCGACTACAACTTCGCCTATCTGGATGAGCAGACCAAGCGGATGATCCGCCGCGCCATCCTCAAGGGCATCGCCATTCCAGGCTACCAGGTGCCTTTCGCCAGCCGCGAGATGCCCATGCCCTATGGCTGGGGCACCGGCGGCGTGCAGGTCACCGCCTCCATCATCGGGCCGGAAGACGTGCTGAAGGTCATCGACCAGGGCGCCGACGACACCACTAATGCCGTCTCCATCCGCGCCTTCTTCAAGAAGGTCGCCGATGTCGCCGTCACCACGGAGACGGCCAAGGCCACCATCATCCAGACCCGCCACCGCATTCCGGAATATCCGCTGCAAGCGGGCCAGACGCTGGTCTACCAGGTGCCGATCCCCGAGCCGCTGCGCTTCCTTGAGCCGCGGGAGACCGAGACCCGCAAGATGCATGCGCTGGAGGAATACGGCCTCATGCATGTGAAGCTTTACGAGGACATCGCCAAGCACGGCCGCATCGCCACCACCTATGCCTATCCGGTCAAGGTCGAGGGGCGCTATGTGATGGATCCGTCGCCGACGCCAAAATTCGACAATCCCAAGATGCACATGTCGGCGGCGCTGCAACTGTTCGGCGCGGGCCGCGAAAAGCGCATCTACGCCATCCCGCCCTTCACGGAAGTGGTCAGCCTGGACTTCGAGGACCATCCCTTCGAGATCCAGACCTTCGACCAGCCCTGCGCGCTGTGCGGGGCCGAGCAGGTTTACCTCGACGAGGTCATTCTCGACGACAAGGGCGGGCACATGTTCGTCTGCTCAGACACCGACCACTGCGAAAAGCGCCAGGCGGAAGGCCATCGCGGCCATCTCGCCCCCGAAGCCATGGAGCCTGCCGAATGACCGACGAACCGCTTCTGCGCGTCAATGCGCTGTCCAAATATTACGGCGCGCGGCTGGGCTGCGAAGATGTCTCCTTCGACCTCTGGCCGGGCGAGGTGCTGGCCGTGGTCGGCGAATCCGGCTCGGGCAAGACCACGCTGCTCAACAGCCTGTCGACCCGGCTGCTGCCCACTTCCGGCACCGTCAGCTATCGCATGCGCGACGGCAGCTGGCGCGACCTCTACCGCATGAGCGAGGCGGAGCGCCGCTTCCTCATGCGCACCGACTGGGGTTTTGTGCATCAGAACCCGGCCGACGGCCTGCGCATGACCGTCTCGGCCGGCGCCAATGTCGGCGAGCGGCTAATGGCGGTGGGCGACCGCCATTATGGCCGGATTCGTTCGACCGCCATCGACTGGCTCTCCCGCGTGGAGATCGGCGAGGACCGCATCGACGACGAGCCGCGTTCCTTCTCGGGCGGCATGCGCCAGCGCCTGCAGATCGCGCGCAACCTCGTCACCGGCCCGCGTCTTGTCTTCATGGACGAGCCCACCGGCGGCCTTGACGTGTCGGTGCAGGCGCGCCTGCTCGACCTGCTGCGCGGGCTGGTCACCGACCTCGGCCTTGCGGCTATCGTGGTCACGCACGACCTCGCCGTCGCGCGCCTGCTCTCCCAGCGCATGATGGTGATGAAGGACGGCCATGTCGTCGAGGCCGGCCTCACCGACCGCGTGCTCGACGATCCGCGCGCGCCCTACACCCAGCTTCTCGTCTCCTCCATTTTGCAGGTGTAACCATGCCCACACCTCTCGTCGTTTCCGACGTCGCCAAAAGCTTCATCATGCACTTGCGCGACGGCATCAAGTTGCCGGTGGTGGCTAGTGTGTCCTTTGCGCTCGAGGCCGGCGAATGCGCCGTGCTGGGCGGTCCCTCGGGCGCGGGCAAGAGCTCGATCCTGAAAATGCTCTACGGCAACTATGCCGTGGACGAAGGCCAGATCATCGTCGATCACGGCGGCCAGCTGGTCGACCTCGCTTCGGCCAGCCCGCGCACCGTGCTTGCCATCCGCCGCGACACCATCGGCTATGTCAGCCAGTTCCTGCGCACCGTGCCGCGCGTCTCCGCCCTCGACGTGGTCGCCGAGCCGCTGGTGGCGCTGGGCGAGGGCAGGGAGCCGGCGCGCGAAAAGGCGCGCGAGCTGCTGTCCCGTCTCAACCTGCCTGAAAGGCTGTGGCTCCTGCCGCCGGCCACCTTCTCGGGCGGCGAGCAGCAGCGCGTCAACATCGCGCGCGGCTTCATCACCAGCCATCCGGTGCTTCTGCTCGATGAGCCGACCGCCTCGCTCGACGCTGTCAACCGCGAGGTCGTCGTCGGCATGATTGCTCAGAAGAAACGAGAGGGCGTGGCGCTGCTCGGCATCTTCCACGACCAGGACGTGCGCGATGCCGTGGCCGACCGGATCATCGACGTGACGAAGTTCGCACCGGAAAGGATCGCGGCATGACGACGAAACTATCGGAACAGCCGCTGGTACACCCGACGGCGGAAGTCAGAAAATCCACCCTCGGCCGTTACACTGAGGTTGCTGACCGCAGCCGCGTGCACGAGAGCACGCTGGGTGACTATTCCTACATCATGCAGGATTGCGGCGTCTGGTGCGCCGAGATCGGCAAGTTCTCCAACATCGCGGCCGCCGTGCGCATCAACGCCACCAATCATCCCACCTGGCGGCCGACGCTGCACCACTTCACCTACCGCGCCGCGGACTACTGGGAAGACGCCGCTCACGAGGAAGAGTTCTTCGATTGGCGGCGCTCTAACGCCGTGCGTATCGGCCACGACACCTGGCTCGGCCATGGCGTGACGGTTCTGCCCGGCGTCACTATCGGCGATGGCGCCGTCGTCGGTTCGGGTGCTGTGGTGACCAAGGACGTCCCGCCCTACACGATCGTCGCCGGCGTGTCGGCCAAGCCGATCCGTGAACGCTTCGACCGCCGCACCGCCGAACGCTATCAGGCGCTTGCCTGGTGGGATTGGGACCATGCCCGCCTGCGCGCAGCACTCGACGATTTCCGCGAGCTTTCGGCCGAGGCATTTCTGGAAAAGCACGGCGGGTAGAGCCCCGCCGCGCAACATCGCGCGGGCGGCTACTCGGCCGCCTCCGCATGCCGCACCTTGCCGATGCGCGCGGCGCAATATTTGAACTCCGGTATCTTGCCGTAAGGGTCCAGCATCGGATTGGTCAGCTTGTTGGCCGGGCTTTCGTTGAAGCAGAACGGCATGAAGATGGTGCCGTCGGCCACCTCGCGGTCGGCCCGCAATATCGCCTCGATGATGCCGCGCCGCGTCTCCACCGTGATCATGTCGCCAGGGGTTAGATTGTTGCGGGCGATCTCGTAGGGGTTCATGGCGGCGATGCCATAGGGCTCGATGGCATCCAGCACGCCGGCCCGGCGCGTCATGGCGCCGGTGTGCCAGTGTTCCAGCAGGCGTCCGGTGGTCAGCACCAGCGGATAGTTTTCGTCCGGCACCTCGTCGGGAGGCAGAAGGTCGGCCGGCACGATGCGGCCGCGCCCGTCCGCCGTCGGGAAGCCGGACGTGAACACCACCTCGTTGCCGGGCTTGTCGTCGGCGTCGGCGGGATAGATGACCGAATCCTCGCGCTCAATGCGCTCCCATGAAATGTGGTTCAGCGAGGGCATGACGCTCGCCATCTCGCTGTAGACCTCCGACACGTCGCCATAGTGCCAGTAGAGCCCGATGCGGTTGGCGAGGTCGATGATGATCTCCAGGTCCTGCCGCGCCTTGCCCGGCATGGCGAGCGCGGGCCGGCCAATCTGTATCTGGCGGTTGGTGTTGGTGTAGGTGCCCCATTTCTCGGCATGGGCCGAGGCCGGCAGGATGACATCGGCGTGCCAGGCCGTCTCGGTGAAAAAGATGTCCTGCACCACCAGATGCTCCAGCATCGCCAGCGCCTTGCGGGCATGCGTCTGGTCGGGGTCGGACATGGCCGGGTTCTCGCCCATGATGTACATGCCCCGGATCTCGCCGGCATGGATGGCATCGACGATCTCGACTACCGTCAGGCCGGTCTTGGGGTCCAGCGTCTGGCCCCAGAAATTCTCGTACTGGCTGCGGATGTCGACATTGTCGACCGATTTGTAGTCGGGATAGTACATCGGGATCAGGCCGGCGTCGGAAGCGCCCTGCACGTTGTTCTGCCCGCGCAACGGGTGCAGGCCGGTGCCCGGCCGGCCGACCTGCCCAGTGATCAGCGCCAGCGCGATCAGGCAGCGCGAATTGTCGGTGCCGTGGACATGCTGTGAAATGCCCATGCCCCAGAAGATGATCGAGTGCTCCGACTTGGCATAGATGCGCGCCACATCTCGGATCACCGCCGCCTCCACGCCGCAGACCGGCGCCATCGCCTCGGGCGAAAAGTCCCTAACCTTGGCCTTCAGCGCCTCGAAGCCGGAAACATTGGCCTGGATATACTGCTCGTCGTAGAGCTTTTCCTCGATGATGGTGTGGATGAGCGCGTTGAGCAGCGCCACGTCGCTGCCGGCGGTGAACCGCAGCGCATATGTTGCATGGCGCATCAGGTCCTGGCCGCGCGGGTCGATGACGATCAGCTTCTTGCCCTGCTTGGCCGCCTGCTTGAAGAAGGTCGCCGCCACCGGGTGGTTGACCGTCGGCCGCGCGCCGATGACGAGGATGCAATCGGCCTTCATCGCATCGTTGAAGGGCGCCGAGACCGCGCCGGAGCCCACGCCTTCCATCAGCGCCGCCACCGACGAAGCGTGGCACAGCCGCGTGCAGTGGTCGACATTGTTGGTGCCGAAACCCTGCCGCACCAGCTTCTGGAACAGATAGGCCTCCTCGTTGGAGCCTTTTGCAGAGCCGAACCCGGCCAGCCCCTTGCCGCCATGCTCGTTGCGGATCGCCACCAGTCCGGCTGCCGCGCGCTCCATCGCCTCTTCCCACGTCGCCTCGCGGAATATGGTGAGCGGGTCGACGTCGCGCAGGTCGGCATTGGCATCCTTCGGCGCATCGTCGCGGCGGATCAGCGGCTTGGTCAGCCGCTCGGGCGACATCGCATAGTCGAAGCCGAAGCGGCCCTTCACGCATAGTCGGTTCTGGTTGGCAAAGCCGTTGCGCCCGTCGACCTGGACGATACGGTTGTCCTTCACCGCCACGCGCGTCTGGCAGCCCACGCCGCAGTAGGGGCATAGCGTGTCCACCACCCGGTCGAAGGACTGCACGGCGCGGGTGCGAAACTCCTCGTCCATCAGCGTTTTTTCATAAAGCGCGCCGGTCGGGCAGGCCTGCACGCATTCGCCGCAACTCACGCAGGTCGAATGTCCCATCGGGTCGTGCATGTCGAAGACGGGGAGGGCGTGGTCGCTACGGTCGGCCATGCCGATCACGTCGTTGACCTGCACCTCTCGGCAGGCGCGCACGCAGGCATTGCACGAGATGCAGGCGTCGAGATTGACCGCAATGGCCGGGTTGGTGATGTCGAACTCGGCAGGCTCGCTCTGGAACTTGGAAGGAAACCGGCTGCTGCCCGAAATGCCCATGGAAGCGGCCCACAGCCAGAAGACGGACTGGTTGTCCGGCCCCTCTTCCGCCGGAGGCATGTTGCTCGCCAGAAGCTCGAAAACCATTTCGCGCGACTTCTTCGCGCGCTCGGTGTCGGTGCGCACGACCATGCCCTCGGTTACCTTGCGGATGCACGAGGCGGCGAGCAGGCGTTCGCCCTCGACATCTACCATGCAGGCGCGGCAATTGCCGTCGGGCCGGTAGCCGGGCATGTCGACATGGCACAGATGCGGGATCAGTGTGCCTTCACGCTTGGCCACGTTCCAGATGGTCTCGCCTTCGGCGGCGACGACCGGCCTACCGTCGAGCGTGAATTTGATCGTGCCAGCCATCACAGTTCGTCCCGGAAGTATTTCAGCAGGTGGTTGACCGGGTTGGGCGCGGCCTGGCCCAGCCCGCAGATCGAGGCGTCGCGCATGACGCTTTCCAGATCGCGGATCGCGACCTCGTCCAGCGGTGCCGGCCTGTTCAGGAGCGCGAGCAGCTTGGCCGTGCCTTCACGGCACGGGGTGCACTGGCCGCAGCTTTCATGCTTGAAGAATTTCAGCAGGTTGAGCGTGATGTCCCTGGCGCTGTCGGCCTGCGAAAACACGACGATGGCATGCGAGCCGACGAAGGCGTCGAGCTTGGCGAGCTCGCCGCCGAAATCCAGCGCTATGTCGCCCATCGAGGCGGGCAGGATGCCGCCCGAGGCACCGCCCGGCAGATAGGCCTTGAACTCGTGGCCGTCGGCCATGCCGCCGCAATAGTCCTCGATCAGCTGGCGCGCGGTGATCCCGGCCGGCGCCAGCTTCACGCCCGGCTGCTTTACCCGGCCGGAGACGGACCAGGACCTGATGCCGGGATGGCCGGGCAGCCCCTTGGCCGCGAACCACTCCGCGCCGTGCTCGACGATGTCGCGCACCCACCACAGCGTCTCAACATTGTGGTTGAGGGTGGGCCGGCCGAAGAGCCCGACCTCGGCGATGTAGGGCGGGCGGTTGCGCGGCAGGCCGCGCTTGCCCTCGATGCTCTCCAGCATCGCACTTTCCTCGCCGCAGATATAGGCGCCGGCGCCGCGCCGTAGCTCGATGAAGCCCGACGCGATGATGCCGGCCTTGGCGAGCGCCGCGATCTCGGTGCGCAGGATTTCCAGTACCGCCGGATATTCGTCGCGCATGTAGAAATAGACGCGCTCGGCCTCGACCGCGTGGGCGGCGATCAGCGCCCCCTCGAGCGCGCGGTGCGGGTCGCTTTCGAGATAGAAGCGGTCCTTGAAGGTGCCGGGTTCGCCCTCGTCGCCATTGACGGTCATCAGGCGCGGCCCGTTGAAGGAGCGCACGATGCTCCACTTCCTGCCGGCCGGGAAGCCTGCCCCGCCAAGGCCGCGCAGGCCGGCGGCCTGCATGGTCTCTATCAAGGCTTCGGCACCGATCTCGCCCGCGCGCACTTTTGCCAGCAGGCGGTAGCCGCCGGCGGCGCGATAGGCATCCAGCCCGACATAGGACGGCACCACCGTTTTGGTCTCGCCGTCGCGGGCCATCTTGATCAGCCCGTCGCTGGTGGCATGATCGACCTCGCGGTCGCCGAGGCGCGCGGCGGGCGCAGTGTCGCAGCGGCCCATGCAGGGCGCGCACACCACACGGATCGCCTTCGGATCGACGCTCGCGGCGAGTTCCTTCAGCAGCGTCTCGCAACCGGCCACCATGCAGCTGACGGAATCGCAGACGCGGATGGTCAGCGGCGCGGGCGGCGTCTCGCCTTCCTTGACGATGTCGAAATGGTCGTAGAACGAGGCGACCTCGTAGACCTCGGTCTGCGACAGCTTCATCTCCTCGGCCAGCGCGCGCAGATGCGCGGCCGACAGGCAGCCATAATGATCCTGGATCAGGTGCAGGAATTCGATCAGCAGGTCGCGGCGGCGGGGCCTGTCGATCAGCAGGTCGCGCACCTCGTGCAGCGCCTTGTCATCGAGGCCTCGGCCCTTTGGGCCACGGTCGCGACCGCCGCCTCGCCTGAATTTCTGGTCCTGGATGTTCACCTGCGCCACCTCCCGCATTTCGCGTCGATGTCGGAGCAATTCCAGCCTGCAACCACTATAGGGCAAGCCAATCAGGTGACGCTAGGTAAATCAACCCCCACCATCGGGGGCCTCGCCTGCCTTCTCGATCACGAAAACCATGCGCCCGGCCTGCCGTTCCGTCGCAATCATCAGGTCGCCGGTCTCGGCGAGCAGGTTGGGAATGTCGATGGAAGCGAGCGGGTCGGTGCAGACGACCTCGATGCGTTCGCCCGGGGCAAGCCCGCGAAGCGCCTTGCGCGTCTTCAGCGCCGGCAAGGGACATTTCAATCCGCTCAGGTCAAGCTTCGTCGTCATGTCGCGCCTACGATGAGCCACGGGCGCCATATGGTCAATCGCATGCCTAGAGCAGGCTCGAATAGGGCAGGAAGCGCACGATATCGCCGGGCTTGACGCCCGTGACCTCCTCGCCGAGCTCGACCAGCCCGTCAGTGTCGACCAGCGAGGACAGCAGCCCCGCCCCCTCGCGCGGGAATTTTTCCGCCTCATAGGCTCCATCTGCGCCCCTGCGCAGGCTTGCCCGCACATATTCGCGCCGGCCTTCCTTCTTGCGATAGGAGAATGCGGCGCGCAGCGGCATCGCCAGCAGGGTTTCCGGTTTCGCCCCGGCCAGCGCCCGGATCGCAGGGCGGGCGACATGGGCGAAAGTAACAAAACTCGCCACCGGATTGCCGGGCAGGCCGATGAAGGCCGCCCCACGGATGACGCCCATGGCGACCGGCCGGCCGGGTTTTATCGCAACGCGCCAGAACACCAGCGAGCCGACGCTTTCCACGCTGGCCTTCACATGGTCGGCCTCGCCGGTGGAGACGCCGCCGGAGGTGAGGATCAGGTCGTGCGCGGCCGCGGCCTCGGCCAGCACGCGGGCGATCAGGTCGCCTTCATCGCGCAATATGCCGAGGTCGGTGACGGCACAGCCGAGCCGGGCCAGCATGGCCCGCAGCATGAAGCGGTTGGAATCGAAAAGCTGCGCCGGGCCGCGCGTGCTGCCGGGCGCGACGATCTCGTCGCCGGTGGAAAACACAGCCACCCGCACGCGCCGGCGCACGGAAACCTCGGTAAGTCCCAGCGCGGCGACCAGCGCCACGTCCTGCGGCCGCAGAATTTGCCCGGCGCGCAGCACCGTGCTGCCGACAGAAATATCCTCGCCCGCAGGGCGCACATTGGCGCCGCGCCTGAGGCCCGCCGGCAGGATCACGCCGCCGGCCTCGTCCAGCCGCACATCCTCCTGCATGAACACGGTGTCGGCGCCCTCGGGCATGGGCGCGCCGGTGAAGATGCGCACGGCCTGTCCCGGCTCGATGGGGGCGGCGGACGACATGCCGGCCTGCACGCGGGCGGAAACGGGAAAAACGGCTTCCCCCTCCGCCGGAAGGTCGGCGCCGTGCAGGGCATAGCCGTCCACGGCCGAATTGGTGAAGGGCGGAAGCGGCAAGGGTGCGACGAGATCTTCTGCCAGCACGCGCCCGTCGGCTTCGGCCAGCGGCGCCATCTCCGTCTCGGCAACCGGCCTCAGCCGGGAGGCGATCAGCGCCACCGCCTCGTCCACCGGCATCAGCGACCCGCCAAAGGCGAAGCAGTCGTCGGAAAGTTGCGCCATGGTCTTGTTCCCTCCGGTCTTCGCCGGGCGGGAAGGCCGGCCTGAGCTTATCCCGAAAGGGCACTCGCCCTTTCAAGATTGGCCTGGATTTGAACAGGCTATAGACTGGGGGTCAAGCGATGCGAGCAGGGACGAGAGCGTCATGCAGCAGACTAAACCCAAGGCCGACCCGGCCGTGATCCTGCCCCACCCGGAAGACCCGCGCCTGACCGAGCGCGTCATCGGCATCGACCACACCCGCGAGATCGTCGAGGTGATGGTGCCGGTGGAACGCGCGCTGACGCTCTATCTCAACGCGCAGGAGATCGTCACCATGATGACGATCAACGATTATCCGGAATATCTGGCGCTCGGCTACCTGCTCAACCAGAACATGCTGAAGCCTGACGACGTGGTGACCGGCGTCGACTATGACGACGAGCTGCAGGTGGCCGTGGTGCGCACCGAGCGCCACACCAATTACGAGCACAAGCTGAAGAAGCGCACGCTGACCTCGGGCTGCGCGCAGGGCACCGCCTTCGGCGACCTGATGGAAGCGCTGGAGGAAATCGATCTGCCGGACGCGGAGCTGCGCACCTCCTGGCTCTACGAGATGACCAAGACCATCAACACCACGCCTTCGCTCTATCTCGCCGCCGGCGCCATCCATGGCTGCGTGCTGTGCCGGGAGGGCCGGCCGCTCTGCTACATGGAGGATGTCGGCCGCCACAACGCCGTCGACAAGCTGGCCGGCTGGATGTACCTCCACGATGTCGACCCGGCCGACAAGATCCTCTACACCACCGGCCGGCTGACCTCGGAAATGACGATCAAGACCGTTCGCATGGGCATACCCATCCTCGTCTCGCGCTCCGGCTTCACCGCCTGGGGCGTCTCGCTCGCCCGGCAGGCGGGGCTGACGCTGGTGGGCCGCGCGCGCGGAAAGCGTTTCATCGCCGTGTCGGGCGAAGAGCGGATCGTGTTCGACCAGGACCTCGCTTCCGTCGAGGAGGAAGCCCCCCGGCATCATCGCAAGGGCGCGGAGCACGATGACTGAAACGAACACCGAAACGATCGGCGTGATCCTCGCCGGCGGGCTGGCGCGGCGCATGGGCGGCGGCGACAAGCCGATGCGCGCCATCGGCGGGCGCACCATCCTCGACCACGTTATCGAGCGGTTTCAGCCGCAATGCGACGGGCTGATCCTCAACGCCAATGGCGACCCGGCGCGCTTTGCCGCCTTCGGCCTGCCCGTGGTGGCCGACAGCGTGGCCGATTTTCCCGGACCGCTCGCCGGCATACTCGCCGCGCTCGACTGGACCGCGCAAATGCGGCCCGGTGTGCAATGGGTGGCAAGCGTTGCCGGCGACTGCCCCTTCCTGCCGCGCGATCTGGTGGCACGGCTGCACGGCGCGCGTGTCGCAGAAGGCGCCAGGCTGGCGGTAGCGGCCTCGGCCGGCCAGTCGCATCCGGTGATCGGCCTGTGGAGCGTGGCGCTGCGCGAGGAACTGCGCCATGCTCTGGTCGAGGAAGACATCCGCAAGATCGACCGCTGGACGGCGCGCTACCCGCTCGCCACCGTGTCCTGGCCGGCCGAGCCGGTCGATCCGTTCTTCAACGCCAATACGGTGGAGGATCTGGCAGAGGCCGAGAAGCTGGCAGCGCTGGCGGGCTGAGCCGCCTCAGCCGCCCACATTCCAGCCGCGGCCGCGTTTGCCGAACAACTCGTGGCCGTCCTCGGTGATGGCCACCGTATCCTCCAGCTTGATGAAGCCGCGTGTGGGGTGGAGCATCGTGGTCTCCACCGACAGCACCATGCCGGGCTCAAGCGGCCTGTCGGCATCGACACCCTCATAGGCTACCGGGTGGTTGGTCATGAGGAACGGCACCTCATGGCTGATCAGCCCCATGCCGTGCGCGAAGAAATCCGTATAGGCGGCAACCGACGAGGCCTTCAGCACCGCTTCGGCGTGGGCGATCATGTCGCCGCCCAGGGCGCCGGGCCGGCAGTGCCAAAAGGCGGCCTGCTGCACGGCGTCGATCTCGGCCAGCAAATCCTTCAGTTCCTGGTCGGGCTCGCCCATCACACCCATGCGGCAGAGGTCGCCGATATAGCCGTGGAAATTGCCGCCGGAATCGAGCGACAGCACCTCGCCCTTGTTCCAGGTCTGAGGCGACACCGCCCGGTTGTGGCTGGCGCCGATGGTGATCAGGCAATACTCGAATTGCAGCCCGCGATTGGTCTCCTCGCGGCGCAGCGCCTCGACGATCTCGCGCTTGCTCGCGCCCGCGCGCTGGCCGGAAAACACCGCAAGCATCGCGTCGGTGATCAGCTCGGAGGCCTGGCGAAGCAGGTCGAGTTCCTGCGGCGTCTTGATCGCGCGCAGCCGCTCCAGGGTGCCGGTGGCGTCCACCAGTCTCTCGTTGCCCAGCGCCTGCGCCAGCACATGATGCGCGTCCGAGGGCAAAAAGGCCGGCTCGATGCCGATGCGCGCGCCCTGCCTGCCGATCTTCCTCAGATGTCCGGCAGCCAGCGTGGCGGCATCCACCGAGCCCCAGCTCGCGGTCTCCACCGTCGGCGTCCAGAACGGGTTGTTGTGATGCTCGCCGCCTTCCATGCGGTTGCCGATATAGGCGGCATGTTCGGGCCGGCCCTTTTCATAGATCAGCACCGGCAGGTAGCGGCTGTGGCCTATCGCATCCATGGCCGAGAAGAAGATGAATTTGTAGCCGCCGAGCAGGTACTGCACATTGTGCTTGGATGTCGCGACCAGCACGTCGATGCCGGCCTCGTCCATCAGCCGGTCGAGCTTTGCGTGGTCGAACGGCGCGCTGCCTTCCCGGCTCGTTCCCGCTGCAATATTCATCGCTTCCCTCCCTGAATGCCGCCAGTCTATCTGGTCGGACCAGATTAGGCGAATTCAGGCGAGAGGCAAAGGCAGACTTAGCGTCCCGCGCCGCCTTCCATCAGCCGGCGCCGCAGCGCGTTGGAGATGTTGTCGAAGATGAACACCACGATCAGGATCAGCAGCACCATGTAGGCGACGTTGGCCCAGTTCGAGTTGGTGCGCATGGCTTCCCAGAGCTTCAGGCCGATGCCGCCCGCACCCACCGCGCCGATGATGGTGGCCGAGCGCGTGTTCGATTCCCAGAAATACAGCGCCTGGCTGACGAACACCGGCAGCACTTGCGGCATCACGCCATAGCGCTGCACCACCACCGGCGAGGCACCCACCGAGCGCACACCCTCGCGCTGCTTGTCGTCGATGTTTTCCAGCGTCTCGGAATAGACCTTTCCGAGCGTGCCGGTGTCGGTGAAGAAGATCGCCGAGATGCCGGCCAGCGGCCCCGGCCCGAAGGCGCGGGTGAAGAACAGCGCCCAGATCAGCATGTCCACCGAACGCAGGAAGTCGAAGAAACGTTTTGTCGCCTGGTTGGCGAGGAAGCTCGGCGTGATGTTGCGCGCGGCGATGAAGGCCAGCGGAAGCGCGATGAAGGAGGCGAACAGCGTGCCCACGAAGGCCATGACGATGGTCTGCAACAGTTTTGTCCAGACGTCGCCATGCTGCCATTGCGAGTTGTTCCAGATGTTGTCGAAGGCAAGCGCCGCATTCGACATCTCGGGCTTGATGCGCTCGCCCGAGATGATCAGGCCCGCCACTTCAGCCAGCGGCTTGCCCCAGAAGGGCGAGCGCGGATCGAACAGGAAGTTCGGCCAGCCGAAGAACCGGCGGCTCAACGACACGCGCTCGGGCATGATGCGCACTTCGCCGGCAAAGCCGAAATCGGCCTTCACCTCGTCCTCGCGCAGCGTTGCCCAGGCGGGCAGTTCGCCCTGCGGCTTGGCGCCCGTGGGTTCGATAACCACCGTCAGCTTCTCGCCGCGATGCTCGACCTCGACCAGCTTGGCATCGGCCACGATGCGGCCGGCCGAACCGAAGTCCACGGTCACCTTACGGCCGTCCTGAACCAGCCAGTCCGGGCTGGGATTGTCGCCCAGCGGCGAATAGCGCGGCCAGGTGACCTTCGCCTCGTCGCCCGAGAAGCGGATCGTGGGCCTGAGGTCGTAGGAATACCACTGCCGCGCATAGATCTCGGCGCGGTCCCACTGGCCGCCGGCGATCACCGTGCCGATGGAGAAGAACCACCAGCAATAGACGACATAGACGAGCGTGCCGAGCGCGATCAGAAGGGGCAGCGAGCGTTTCAGCAGCGGCCGGTGGAACACCTCCGGATGGCGGCTTTCGATCTCGGACAATTGGGTGGCGGAAAGATGCGTCATGGTCAGCGTCCGAAGTCGAAGGATTGCGCGCCGACCAGCTTGCGGCGCAGCCAGGCCGAAAGCTGGTCGACGGCGACGATGGTGACGAAGAGCAGGAGGATGATGGCGAGCGTCTTGGCCTCGTGGCCGCGGCCGATCGAAAGGCGCAACTCCTCGCCGATGCCGCCGCCGCCCACGGCGCCGATGATGGTGGAAGCGCGCACGTTGATCTCGAAGCGCAGCAGCGCGTAGGACATGAAGTTGGGCATCACCTGCGGCACGATGGCAAAGCCCACGCGCTCGAACCAGTTGGCGCCCACCGCCCGCAGGCCCTCCTCGGCCTTCATGTCGGCGTTCTCGACCACTTCGTAGAACAGTTTTCCCAGCGCGCCGATGGTGTGGATGCCCACCGCCAGAATGGCCGGGATGGCGCCGAGCGACAGCACTGCGGCGAAGAAGCCGGCAATGACGATCTCGGGGAAGGCGCGCACGATTTCCATGTAGCGCCGCACCACGAAGCGCAATGCGCGGCTGGTCACCAGGTTCTTGGCGGCGAGGAAACAGAGCAGGAAGCCGAAGACGAAGCCGATCAGCGTCGAGAGCGCTGCGATGTTCAGCGTCTCCAGCATCTTGTAGAAATATTCTGGCACGTAGAAGCCCGAGCCGAACAGATGGACCCGTCCTTCGGGGTAGTCGTATTTCAGGCTGCCGTCGAAATAGGGGGAGGGCAGGTCGAACAGCGCGCGCCACACCTCGAGGCCGTCGCGGGGCAGCATATCGCCGACGAAGTCGAAGAAGTGCGGCAGCCGGTCGAAGAACTTGCCGGCATTGGATTCATTGGCGAACCAGAGCGAGGCGCCGAGTGCCACCGCCAATGCGCCGACGATGAGGGCTGAGTAGAGACGGCGCCGCGCCGCCAGTTCATGCCAGTGCCGCTCGATGGCCATGCCTTCGGCGGACAGGGTGTGGGCAGTCTGGCTCATGCCGTCTCCAACTCAGACTGGGTTTTGGAAAGGATGGATGCTTGGGCAGGGCGATCGCATATGGAATTTCGACCCCCACTCCGGTTTGCTTAGCAAACAACCTCTCCCCCGATCGACGGGGGAGAGGAAGCGCCGTCCGCAAGGCTGGCACCCTTCCTCTCGCCTTTTGAGGGGGAGAGGTGCCGAGCGAAGCGAGGCGGAGTGGGGGTAGGTCGCGCCATGTGCAATTGCCCTACCGCCGCAACCGATTGGCCCTGCCATGAAATGCGGATGAGGGGGTAAGGCCGAAGCCTCACCCCCGCAGCGCCCTTGGGAGGACAATCAGCCGCCGATCTGCGCCTTACGGGCGTCGATGATCGGCTGGTAGAATTCCGGCGTGACTTCGGTGTAGCTGGTGAAGTCGCCGCCCTGGATGGCGGAGAAGCAGGCCGGGTCGGTCTTCGGCAGGTCGACCATGAACTGCTTGAACTTAGCCTTGAGGTCGGCGTCGAGCTCAGTGCGCACCACGATCGGGCCGTTCGGGATCAGCGGCGACTTCCAGAGCTCTACGAAGTCCTTCATGTCGATCATGCCCTTGGACACCATCTTGTGCAGGTTGCCGGAGGTGTAGCCCTCGTCGAAATCGCCCACGCCCGAGCCGAAGGTGGTGCCAGCGTCGAACTTGCCGTCCTTGACGGCGAGCACGAGGTTCTCATGGCCGCCGCCGAAGCCGGTCTCGCCGAAGAATTCTTTCACAGCGACGTTGCCGAGGTCCTTGGGCAGCGAGGTGACCGGGATCAGGTAACCCGAGGTCGAGTCCGGGTCGGCGAAGCCGAGCTTCTTGCCCTTCATGTCGGCGAGAGTCTTGATGCCGGAATCCTTGCGGGCGACCATGATCGAGTAGTAGCCCTGCGAGCCATCGGTCTGCACCGTGGTCAGGATCGGCTCGACCGCGTCGGCGTTGGCGAGATAGATCTTGGCATAGCCCGAGGCGCCGAGCTCGGCATAGTCGAGCGTGCCGCCCAACAGGCCCTGGATGACGCCGTCATAGTCGGTGGCCGGGAACAGCTTCACTTCCTTGACGCCGATGGCGGCCGGCAGCTTGTCGGCGAGGCACTGGTAGTTGCGAAGGCTGTCGGCCTCGTTCTCGCCGCCGAGGATGCCGACGCGGAAGGTTTCCAGGGTTTCGGCGCGGGCGGCGGTGCCGCAGGAAAGGGCGAGGGCGAGCGCGCCCAGAAGGGCTTTCTTGAGCGACATGGAGTTCTCTCCTGTTAAGTCGGATTGCATTTTCGACTGCTAGCAGCCCTTCACGCGGGCGAGACGATCACGGTCGTTCAGTGCCCGGCAAAGGCGGGCACCAGGCTTCCGGCGGATTCTATTTTGCGCAGCCGCTCGGGGCGGATGCTGGTGGAGGTGATGGCTTCCGAAATTTCCTCGCCATTGGCGTCGGCGCCATAGACCAGGCGCACGGCGTCGCGCGTCAGCTCTTCCGGCGGGCCGTCGAACACCACCTTGCCGCCCGCCATTCCGACGATGCGGTTGCAATAGGTGCGCGCGGTGTCGAGCGTGTGCAGGTTGGTGATGACGGTGATGCCTTCGCGCAGATTGATGTCGCGCAGCGAGTCCATCACCACCTTGGCGTTCATCGGGTCGAGCGAGGCGATCGGCTCGTCGGCGAGGATCAGCTTGGGCTGCTGCATCAGGGCCCGGGCGATGGCCACGCGCTGCTGCTGGCCGCCGGAAAGCGTGCCGGCGCGCTGCAGCGCGGTCTGGGCGATGTCCAGCCGCTCCAGCGCGGCAAGCGCCAGCGCGCGCTCTTCGCGGGAGAAGATGCCCATCAGGTTGAGCGCGGTGGAGCGGTGGTTCAGACGCCCGAGCAGCACGTTGGTCAGCACGTCGAGGCGTGGCACCAGGTTGAACTGCTGGAACACCATCGCGCAGTCGCGCTGCCAGCGGCGAAGCGTGGCGCCCTTGTGGGCCGACACTTGCCTGCCATCAAAAAAAATCGCCCCATCGGAGGGGTCGATGAGGCGATTAATCATGCGCAGAAGGGTCGACTTGCCGGCGCCGGAGCGACCGATGATGCCGACCATCTGGCCCTGTTCGATGTCGAGCGCGACGCTGTCCACGGCGGTCTTCTTGCCGAAGCGACGCGAGACGTTGCGGATTTCCAGCATGGTGCTTTCCCCGTTTGGCTGTTCCAGCCTCTGGGGGAGTCCGCTAACGGAGCATCATGAAACGGCCGTGTCAGTTGCGTGTCAGTTTTGTTACGCTGCACAGTCGACGGCGAATTTTCTGGCGGCCAACCCACAACTGGTCCTGCCAGATGGAAGGACATGGCGGTTCGGTCTGCTACGATACTGCTTGCCAAAGAAAGCACTTGACGGCTTGGCGCCAATTGGTAATACCAGATTTTGGAGGAGGAGCGGATTGGGCGTCAAAGCCTAAATCGATTTAGAACCGGCGGGATGGCGGTTCCCAAGCAGTGCATTGAGACTACCCGGAGCAGCCAGCGACCATCGGTCCGGCGCGGCTTCGACAAGAAGGTAGAGTGCGCACAAGGGAGGAACTCAAATGCGCAAGACACTGACCGGCATGTTTGCCGGCATAGGCCTGTCGCTTGCCTGCAGCACATCGGCGTTCGCGCAGGAACTCACCATCTTCTGGGCCGAATGGGACCCGGCCAACTACCTCCAGGAACTCGTTAACCTGTACGAAGCCGAGACCGGCGTGAAGGTGACTGTCGAGACGACGCCCTGGGCCGATTTCCAGACCAAGGCCTTCACTGAATTCAACGCCAAGGGCGATGCCTATGACCTGATCGTCGGCGACAGCCAGTGGCTCGGCGCCGGCTCCACCGGCGGGCACTATGTCGATCTCACCGACTTCTTCAACAAGCACAAGCTTGGCGAGGTCATGGCCCCGGCCACGGTGAAATATTACGCCGAATATCCCGGCAACAGCGGCAAGTACTGGGCGATCCCGCTCGAGGGCGACGCCGTCGGCTGGTCCTATCGCAAGGACTGGTTCGAAGACCCGAAGGAAATGGAGGCCTTCAAGGCCAAGTACGGTTACGACCTTGCCGCGCCGAAGGACTGGAAGGCGCTGCGTGACATAGCCGAGTTCTTCCACCGCCCGGACGAGAAGCGCTACGGCATCGCCATCTACACCGACAATTCCTATGACGCGATGGCGATGGGCTTCGAGAACGCGCTGTTCTCCTATGGCGGCGAGCTGGGCGACATGGCCACCTACAAGGTCGACGGCTACATCAACTCCGACAAGGCGGTGGCAGCCCTCGATGCCTACAAGGAGCTCTACAAGTACACGCCTCCGGGCTGGGCCAAGACCTTCTTCGTGGAAAACAACCAGGCTATCACCGAGGGCCTGGCGGCGATGAGCATGAACTACTTCGCCTTCTTCCCGTCCTTGCTCAACGAGGCCACCAACCCGCACGCCAAGAACACCGGCTTCTTCGCCAATCCGCCCGGCCCCGACGGCGACCAGTTCGCCGCGCTCGGCGGGCAGGGCATCTCGATCGTGTCCTATTCGAAGAACCAGGACGAGGCGATGAAATTCCTCGAATGGTTCATCAAGGACGAGACCCAGAAGAAGTGGGCCGAACTCGGCGGCTACACCTGCAGCGCGGCCGTGCTCCAGTCCGACGAGTTCCAGAATGCGACGCCGTACAACAAGGCCTTCTACGAGACCATGTTCAAGGTGAAGGACTTCTGGGCGGTGCCGGAATATGCCGAGCTGCTGCAGCAGCTCAACCAGCGCCTCTATCCGCACATCGTCGGCGGCGAGGGCACGTCCAAGGAAGTGCTCGACGCGCTGGCTGGCGACTGGAAGGCCACCTTCGCCAAATACGGCCGCGGCGAATAGCGGCAACAGAAGCGTCGGAGGGGGCGCAGCCCGCCCCCTCCATCATTTCCGGCATTGCAGGGGAACGACGCCTTGGCGACCGCAGTCATGACAACGCTGGATCCGGGTTCCCGGGCCGCCGCGCGCGGCATGAGCGATCTCTCGATCCGCAACCTCTTCATCATCCCGACGATCCTGTTCCTGATCGTCTTCAACATCTTTCCGCTGCTCTATTCGCTCTATTATTCCTTCACCGACTTCCGCGCCTCCACCAACGCCGAGGCGAATTTCGTCGGCCTGCAGAACTATCGCGAGCTGCTCAATGACCCCTTCATCTGGTCGAACTTTTCCATCACCGCCAAATACGTCATCGTCTCGGTGACCGGGCAGGTGCTGGTCGGCTTCGGGGTGGCGCTTCTGCTCAACCGGCAAATCCCCTTCAAGGGGCTTTTGACCACGCTGCTGCTCTTGCCGATGATGCTGTCCATGGCCGTCGTCGGCCTGTTCTGGAAGCTGCTCTACGACCCGTCCTTCGGCATCATCAACCATGCGCTGGGCCTGGGCACCTTCGAGTGGCTCGCCAATCCGGACATGGCGCTCTATGCGGTCGCCATCACCGACATCTGGATGTGGGCGCCCTTCGTCATGCTGCTGTCGCTGGCGGGCTTGTCCGCGGTGCCGAAACATCTCTACGAGGCAGCGGCCATCGACCGGGCGGGCAGCTTCTACACCTTCTTCCGCATCACGCTCCCGCTGGTGGCGCCGATCCTGATGATCGCCATCATCTTTCGCACCATGGAGGCGTTCAAGACCTTTGATCTCGCCTACATCCTGACCAGCCAGCCCACCACCGAGGTCATCTCGATCCGGCTTTACAAGATGGCGTTCCAGGAATGGCAGACCGGGCGGTCCTGCGCGCTGGCCTACATCGTGCTCATCATGGTCATCGCCATCACCAACATCTACGTGAAGTACCTGAACAAGGTGAAGGAGCGCTGAGATGAGAGTTCCTTCGGTCAGTTCTTTGATCGGGCAGTCCTTGCCTTTACCCCCACCCCTTACCCCTCCCCACAAGGGGGAGGGGGATTCTGAGACGCTGACGACCCCCTCCCCCTTGTGGGGAGGGGTAAGGGGTGGGGGTCTGAAGTGCAACGCAACGCCGGGGGGGCGCTGACATGGCCGCAGTTCGCACGCGCGGCGAAGTCGCGCTCAACCGTCTCGCCATCGCGGCCGTTCTGGTCATTACGCTGGTCTTCCTGGCGCCGATCTACTGGATCACCTCCACCGCCTTCAAGCCGCGCAATCTCGCCACCACCGTGCCGCCGACCATCGTGTTCGAGCCGGAGATTTCGCCCTTTGTGAAACTTTTCACAAAGCGCTCGCAGCTTCGCACCGCGCCCACCCCCGAGGAATATGCCGCCGCCCCCTGGTGGGAGCGGCTGATCTTCGACGGCGGTGAAAAGGTCGTGCGCTCGGGCAAGGGCGAGATCCAGCCCTCCGGCTATCCCAGCCGCTTCCTCAACAGCCTCATCATCGCCATCACCTCCACGGCGCTCGCCGTCAGCATGGGCACGCTCACGGCCTACGGCTTCTCCCGCTTCAAGGTGAAGGGCGAGGCAGACCTTTTGTTCTTCATCCTGTCCACGCGCATGCTGCCGCCGGTTGTGGTGGCGATCCCCATGTTCCTGATGTACCGGGCGGTCGGCCTCAACGACACGCATTGGGGCCTGATCATCCTCTACACCGCTTTCAACCTGTCCTTCTCGGTTTGGCTGATGAAGGGGTTCATCGATGAGATCCCGAAGGAATATGAGGAAGCGGCGCTCGTCGACGGCTACACGCGCATGCAGGCCTTCTTCAGGATCGTGCTGCCCGAGGCCGCCACCGGCATCGCCGCCACCGCCGTGTTCTGCTTCATCACCGCGTGGAACGAATATGCCTTCGCGCTGATCATGACCAACCGGCGGGCGCAGACAGCACCCCCCTTCATCCCGTCTCAGGTCGGCTCGGGCCTGCCCGACTGGACCGTGATCGCCGCAGGCACCGTGCTGTTCCTGCTGCCGGTCGCTATCTTCACCTTCCTCCTGCGCAACCATCTTCTGCGCGGCATGTCCTTCGGAGCGATCCGCAAATGAGCTGGCGCGCCTTGAACCGGAAATATTTCGAGCCCGGCTCGATCCTGCTCATGGTGCTGGGCATCGCGGCGCTGTGCCAGCCCTGGAGTCTGGCGCTGCATCGCTATGGCGTCACCACGATCCTGATCGGCCTCGTCGGCTTCATGGTCACCTCCAAGATCGCGCCCGAGGAGCAGAGAGACGAGGGGGCGCGGCAGTGACGCAGATCGAGCTTCGCGGCGTCGAAAAGTTCTTTGGCGCCGTCCAGGTCATCAAGGACCTGAACCTCCATATCGACCACAACGAGTTCATCGTGCTGCTCGGCCAGTCGGGCTGCGGCAAGACAACCACGCTGCGCGCCATCGCCGGGCTGGAGACCATCGACCAAGGCGACATCCTCATCGACGGCAAGCCGGTGCAGCACATGAAGGCGTCCGACCGCGACATCGCCTTCGTGTTCCAGTCCTTCGCGCTCTATCCGCATATGAGCGTGTTCGAGAACATCGCCTTCCCGCTCAAAGCCACGCGCAAGAGCAGCAGCGAGGTCGACAGCGAGGTGAGGAGCGTCGCCGAGACGCTGCGCATCACCCATCTGCTCGGGCATCGGCCGTCGGCGCTGTCGGGCGGCGACATGCAGCGCGTGGCGATCGGCCGGGCGCTGGTCCGGCGCCCCAAGGCGCTTCTGATGGACGAGCCCATCGGCGCGCTCGACGCCAAGCTGCGCGAGGAGATGCGCGCCGAGATCAAGCGCCTGCACATGAAGCAGGGCTCGACCACCATCTATGTCACGCACGACCAGGTCGAGGCGATGAGCCTCGCCGACCGCATCGTCATCATGCATGAAGGCGTGCTGCAGCAGATCGGCAGCCCGGCCGAGGTCTATGCCTATCCGGCCAATCTGTTCGTGGCGCAGTTCGTCGGCAGCCCGGTCATGAACGTCGCGCCTGCCTCGGTGTCGTCCGAGGGCGGCACAGCCCGCGTCACCGTCGAAGGCGCGCAGCAGGGCTTTTTGTTTCCCGCCGAACTGCTCGGCCGGCTCGATGGGCTGAAGGCCGCCAATGGCAGCCTCGCGCTGGGCATCCGGCCCGAGGGCATCATCGTCCGGCACGAGGCGCAGGACGGCTTCCTGCCGGTCGATGCGCAGCTCATCGAGCCGCTCGGCGCCTATGACATCGTCGATCTCAAGGTAGGCTCGCAGACGCTGCGCGCCCGCACCCGGAGCGGATTCGTCGCCCATGCCGGCGCCCGCGTCTTCGCCCGCCTCGATCCGGCGCAGGCGCATTTTTTCGACACCAGAAGCGGCAATTCGCTGGGGGTGAGGCTGTGATGGGGGTGCTTCGCCATTCGCTTGATGTCGATCAGGAGAACGCCTGACCATGGCCCATATCCGGCTCGAAAACATCGTCAAGAAATTCGGCGCCCATGTCGCGCTGAAGGGGCTCGACCTGGAGATCGCCGACGGCGAGTTCTTCGTCCTGCTTGGCCAGACCGGGGCGGGCAAGACCACCTCGCTGCGCGTCATCGCCGGGCTGGAAAAACCCGACGCGGGCAGGATCCTCATCGACGGCACCGATGTCGGCGCCTGGGGGGCTGCCGAGCGCGACGTTGCGCTGGTGCTGCAGCAATATTCGCTCTATCCGCGCTACACGGTGCGCGAGAACCTCGAGTTTCCACTCAAGCCGAAAATCCGCCGCCTCGACCAGGCCGAGATCGACGAGCGCGTGGCGCGCGTGGCAAAAACCTTGCGCATCGAGCACCTGCTCGACCGCAAGACCGACCGGCTCTCCGGCGGCGAGATGCAGCGCGTCTCCATCGGACGCGCCATCGTGCGCCAGCCGCGCGTGTTCCTCATGGACGAGCCGCTGTCGGCGCTCGACGCCAAGCTGCGCGAGGCGCTGCGCACCGAGCTGAAGAACCTGCAGGTCAATCTCGGCGCCACCTTCCTTTTCGTCACCCACGACCAGATCGAGGCGATGTCGATGGGCGACAAGATCGGCGTCCTCAACGAGGGCCGCCTGGTCCAGACCGGCACGCCGCACGAGATCTACAACAACCCGCTCAACACTTTTGTTGCCCGTTCAGTCGGCTCGCCGCCCATGAACCTCCTCGATGGCGAGCTGCGCAGCGGCCGCGCTGTCATGTCGGAGCCGGGCTTTGCCCTGCCCTATGACGGCGCGGCCGCCCTTGCGCCCGACGGGCGCGGCCTCACCTTCGGCATCCGCCCGGAAGACCTGCATCTGGAATCCGGCGCGCCGGTGGAGGCCAGGGTGCACGACGTGGAAAACCACGGCGTGGAAAAGATTCTCAGGCTGCGGGTGGGCAACGCCATGCTGCATGCCACCGTGCCCGCGCGCACCGACGTGGCGCTGGAGGAAGCGGTGCGCTTTGCCTGGAACCCCAGGAAAGTAGTGCTGTTCGACCGCGCCAGCGGTATCAGCCTGCGCCACGCCGGGTAGGTTCTCTACGACGAGCCAGGCGGCACGCGGTTCGAAAATCTGCCGGAGCAGGCATTTCCCGAAAGCCGAATTCCCCGCTTTCGGTCTGTTCCGGGTTTGACGCCCCGCGCGAAGGCCCCTCGCGCGGGGCTTTTTTGCCTAGTCCTCCAGCGCGCCGGACCGCGCATCGGCGCTGCGCGCCACGCCCACCAGCTTCACCAGGTCCTCGCCGGCGCGGATCGAGCGGGTGGCGCGGCGGGTCAGGATAAATCCATCCTGCGGCGCCAGCACTTCCACACGGCCCCCTTCCTCGCCGGGGGCCGCCACAATGGTCGCCAGCCGCTGTCCGGCCTTCACCCGGTCGCCGGGCTTCACGTCATAGACGATCGCGCCGGCCGCCGGCGCCGGCATCATCTCGATATGGTCGATCGGCGCCACCTCGCCTTTGAACGCCTTCGGCGTCTCCACCGACTTGTCCTCGATCACGCCGCGCGCCACCAGAAGCCGGTAGAGCCCTTCGGCGTCGGCCTCGGCATGGCCGGCCTCCACGTCGAGAATGCCGCGATATTCCACGGTGGTCACCACGCGGCGCTCCAGCTTCGCCTCGCCGGCCGGCAGCTTCAGATAGGGGCGCAACGCCGCCTCGTCGAAGGAGGCGCCCGAAGCGTCGCTCCACAGCACCACTGCGTCCACGCCCATGCAGGCGGCGCAATCGGCCATGGCCGGCCACAGGTCGCTCTGGATGTAGAGATAGGGCAGGCCCTCGTCGTCGCAGTGCAGGTCCAGCACGATCTCGTGGCCGAGCGAGAGCTTGATCAGCCGTGCTTTAAGCTGCTCGTCGGCGTTCAGCGGCGTGTCGTCGCCCGGCAGCAGGATGGCGTCCGGCCTGTCGATCAGTGGGAAGTCGCGGTTGAAGTTGGTGCGCGTGCCGAGATGGAAGCGCCCTTGCGTAGCGCCGAAGAACTGCTGCGCGCGGCCCACCGGGTTGGCGCGCGGAACGATGGTCAGGTTGCCGCGCACGCGGCCCTCGGCCTCTGCCTTGCGCAGCTTCGGCATCAGCGCGTCCACCGCCACCACGCCCGGCAGCTCGTCGCTGTGGAGTGCGGCCTGGATATAGGCGTTCGGCGCGTCCGGCGCCGAACCGGCGATGCGGAAGACGGGAAATTCGTAAGCCACCCCGTCGCCATTGCCCCTGATCGTCTCGATCGTCTTCTGCATCGTGCTTTTCCTTGGTCCTGCGTTCGCCTTGACCGGATGCCCGAAAAATGGGAACCGGTTTCCCCAAAATGTCGTGGTTGGATAGGTGGATAGCGCCCCTTTGGAACGGGACGCCGACACTTCTTTTAAACAACCGCGCCGGAGCGAAGCAAGCTGGGGGAGCCATGCAGTCTAGCCGCGACCGTCTCGAAGCCGTCCTTGCACGCCTTTCGGCCCGCGCCGACGAGGAACGCGTCTTCACCCGGATCTATGCCGAGGCCGCCCGTGCCGCGGCAGATGCCGCCGATGCCCGCCGCAAGGCCGGCGTGTCGCTGGGCGCGCTCGACGGCCGGCTCGTCTCGATCAAGGACTTGCTGGATGTCGCGGGCGAGCCCACCCTGGCTGGCTCGGCCATCCGCCGCGAGGCCCCGCCGGCAGCACACGACGCGCTCGTGGTCCAGCGCCTGCGCCGCGCCGGTGCTGTCATCGTCGGCAAGACGGCCATGACCGAATTCGCCTTCACCGCCGTCGGCACCAATCCGCATTTCGGCACGCCTGGCAATGCGGCCGATCCCGCCCGCATCCCCGGCGGCTCGTCGTCGGGCGCCGGCGTCTCAGTGGGCGAGGGCACCAGCGAGATCGCCATCGGCTCGGACACTGGCGGCTCCATCCGCATCCCGGCCGCGCTCAACGGCGTGGTCGGCTTCAAGCCCACCGCGCGGCGCGTGCCGCTCGATGGAGCGTTTCCGCTGTCGCCCACGCTGGATTCGGTCGGCCCGCTGGCCAGGAACGTGGCCGACTGCGCCCTGGCCGACGCCATCATGGCGGGCGAGGAGTTTTGTGCTCCGCGCGCGGTGCCGCTCGCCGGCCTGCGCATCGGCCTGCCGCGGGGTCGCCTGCTGGAGGGGCTGGAGCCGGCGGTCGATGCCGGTTTCCGGCACAGCCTGCACCTGCTGGAAGCCGCGGGCGCCCGCCTGGCCGACCACGGCATAGACGATCTTGTCGACTCCATGATCGACGCCACACGGGGCGGCTCCATTGCCGGCATCGAGGCGGCCGCCGTGCATGCCGACTGGCTGGCCGATCCGGCTCTCGCGGCACAGGTCGATCCGCGCGTGGCCGGCCCGCTGGCGCGCCGGGCCACGGTGTCTGCGGGCGCCTACATAAAGCTCATCGAGCGCCGCACAGCGCTTGCCCGCGGCATGGACGAACGCCTGGCCGAGGTGGACGTGCTCGCACTTCCCACCACGCCCATCGTCGCCCCGCTCATCGCCTCGGTGGAAAACGACATCACCGCCCAGAACCGCACAGACGATCTCGTGCTGCGCAACCCGCAGGTCGCCAACCAGTTCGACCTCACCGCCATTTCGCTGCCCATGCCGGGCATGGAACTTCCCGGCGGGCTGATGCTGTTCGCCCGCCACGGCCACGACCACCGCCTGCTCGCCATCGCGACCGCGGTTGAGGCGGCGCTGGGCAAGGCGGGGTAGAGGGCTCCCCCGCTACCCAAACCGCCGCCGATAATGCTCCACCGCCTCGGGGTTGCGCAGGTTTACGGGCAGCTCGCCGGAGAGCACGCGCAAGGCTTCTTGGGCCGCGCCCACCCCCATGCGCTCCATGCTTTCCTCGGTGATGCCGGCCATGTGCGGTGTCACGATCACGTTGGGAAACGAAAAATAGGGGTGGTCGGGCGGCAGCGGCTGGGTGGCAAAAACATCGAGAGCGGCGCCGCCGAGGCGCCCCTCGCGCAACGCCTCCATCAGTGCGGCGTCGTCCACCACCGGCCCGCGCGCGACATTGATGAGCAGCGCGCCGGGCTTCATGCGGGCGATGCGGTCGCGGCTCATCAGGCCGGTGGTTTCGGGCGTCAGCGGGCAGCAAAGCACGACCACGTCGCTTTGCTCGACCAGTTCGTCGAGGCCGACGAAACGCGCCCCATCCGGCAGGCTCTTTTCGCTGCGGCTGGTGGCGAGCACGTCGAGGCAGAAGCCGTGCCGGGCGATGGAAAGGACGGCGTGGCCGACGCTGCCCATGCCGACGATGCCGATGGTGCGGCCGGCAAGCTCATTGGTGAGGTTGGCGTGTTCGCGGCCGGCAAGCCAGCCCTGCGTGCGCAGGTCGCGGTCCATGGCGCGAAAGCGGCGCAGCAGCGAAAGTGTGACGAAGATGACGTGCTCGGCCACCGAGCGCGCATTGACGCCCGGCACATTGGCCACCAGCACCCCGGCGCGCGTTGCCGCCTCCACCGGGATCATGTCGAGCCCGGCGCCATGGCGGATCGCGGCCCGCAGTTTCGGCGTGTTGGAAAACAGAGCGGCCGGCAGCGGCGCGCGCACGATGACGATCTCGGCCTCCGCCGCCTCGCGGGTCAATGTGGCGTCGTCGAGGGCCGAGGCGATCTTGAGTTCGCCGGCATCGGCGAGGATGGCCGTTGCCTTGGGGTGCAGCGGATGAGTCGAGAAGATCACCGCCACCCGGCTTTACTCCCGCCCGGTGTCGGGCTGCGGCGCCGCGCCGTTCGGCTGGCCGGACGCGCCGATCTCGGTGCCGGCGATCAGCCCCTTCCAGTAGCTCTCCGCGCCCTGCAGATGCGCGCTCATCAGTGCCTGGGCAAGATTGCCGTCGCGGCGCAGCAGCGCTTCGTAGATCTGGATGTGCTCGGCATGCGATTTGCGGCCGCGCTCGGGGTCGTTGAAATAGATCGGCAGGCGCTGCTCGCCCATGACGTAGTAGACGCTGCAGATCCGGTGGAAGACGCTGTTCTTGGTAGCGCGCACGATCTCGAGGTGGAAGTCGCGGTCCTGCTTGGCGAGGTCCTCGCCAGCTTCGAGGCGCTCCTCGGATTCCTTCAGGATCTCGCGCAGCCGCTCATAATTTTCCTCGGTGGCGCGCGAGCAGGCCAGTTCGGCGGCCTTGATCTCGTGGATCTTGCGCAGTTCCACCGTCTCGTAGATCTGGATCGGGTCGAGCGGCACGCCCGCCTTGGCAAACAGCGCCATGGCCTCCACGCTGGCCTGCCGGGTGGTGAGATAGATGCCCGACTTGGCGCGGCGCTCCACTATGCGCATCGCCTCGAGGATCGCCAGCGCCTCGCGGATCTGGCCGCGGCTCACCGAGAAATGCTCGGCCAACTCGCGCTCGGAAGGGGTGCGGCCGGTCTCGGCGTCGGAGCAGGAAAACAGGTAGGCGGCAAGTTCCGCGAGCAGGTTGTTGTCTTTCATCGTCAGGCGCTCTGCTTGTGGGCCTCCAGGAACCGTTCGGAGACCGTAAACCCCAGACCGGGAGAATCGGGGATCGCAATCATACCCCCCTCGACCGTTACAGTCTCCTCGATCAGATCATGGATCATCGGATTAGCCCCCAGCGAATATTCGATGGTGAAGCTGGCGGGCGAGGCGGCGCAGACATGGAGCCCGGCGAAGAAACACGGCGCGCCGGCCCACAGGTGGGGCGCGAAGCGCAGGTTGAAGGCGCTGGCGATCGTGCCGATCTTCATCGCCTCGCTGATGCCGCCGCAGAAGGCGGGATCGGGCTGGAAGATGTCGGCCGATTTCAGCATGGCGAGGTCGCGGAAGGCATAGCGCGTCGCCTCGCTCTCGCCGGTGGCGATCGGAACGCTGGTGGCAGCGCGCAGCTCCGCCATGCCCGGCTTGTCGTCGGCGATCACCGGCTCCTCGAACCAGGCGAGGTCGCAGTCGGCGACCATGCCGGCGAAGCGCTTGGCTTCGGCCACGGTGTAGGTGCCGTGTGCGTCGACCATGAGGTCGATGCCGGGCCCAAGCGCCTTGCGCGCCGCGCGCACGCGCTCCGCCGAGATGTGCGGCGCGCCGTCCATGGCGCCCACGCGCATCTTCACCGCCTTGAAGCCGCCGGCCTCGACATAGGATTTCAGCTGGTCGCCGATCGTTTCGGCGTTCGCCCAGCCGCCGGAGGCGTAGGCCGGCATGCGTTCCAGCTTGCGCCCGCCCAGCAACTGCCAGACCGGCTTGCCGAGCGACTTGCCAAAAATGTCCCACAGCGCGATGTCGACCGCACTGATCGCCGCGATGGAAAGGCCGCGCCGCGCCAGCTGCGGCATGGCATGGCCGGCGGCAGCTGCGGTCTCATGGCGCACGCCGTTGTAGAGCATCTCCCAGATGACGCCGATGTCGCCGGCATGTAGACCGATCAACTGCGGGGCGATCTCGTGGTTGAGCATGTGGACGAGCGCGCCATAGGTGCCTGCGCTGCCAGCCGCGTTCTTGCCTTCGCCCCAGCCGACGAGCCCGTCGTCGGTCTCGATGCGCAAAATGGCGGCGTCGAAGGTCCGCACCTGACCGAAGTCGCTACGGTGTTGCCGGTCCGTCTGGATGGGCACGCGAACCCACCATGCCTGAACGTGTCTTATGCGCATCTCGCACCTCGGCCTTCCCGCCCTGGCGAGGCGGAAAGGCTTGAAAACGCCGGCAACGCCGGCTGGCCCTTACTTGATCAGCGGCAGGATGGTTTCCGCCGTAATGCGCATCTGGTCGGCATAAAAATCTTCGGTCAGCAGGCTGGAGCCATGGTCCTGGATGAATTTCAGCTGCTCGGGCGGAATGTCGACCGGGTTGCGCTCCACCATGGTCGGATATTTGTTGGCGGGCGTTCGATCCACCGGCGCGACGAACTCGTTGGTGACGGCACCTTCGTAGCCGATCTCCTTCAGCGTGCCGATGATCTGCGGCCAGTCGAGTTGGCCGAGCCCGGCGGCGAAGCGGTTGTTGTCGGCGACGTGGAAGTCGAACAGGCGCTTTCCGGCGAGCCGTATGGCGTCGTACATGTCCTCCTCCTCGATGTTGAGGTGGAAGGCATCGAGGCAGACGCCGCATTCGGGGCTCACCGCGTCGGCCAGCGCCAGCGCCTGCGAGGCGCGGTTGAACAGATAGGTCTCGAAGCGGTTCAGGGGCTCGATGGCGATCCGCACGCCTTTCTTCTGTGCGTGGGCGAAGCACTCGCGGGTGGCGTCCACCACCCAGTTCCACTCTTCTTCCTCGGTGCCGTCGGGCGTCACCTTGCCCACGGTGGCCGGCACCAGCGTGACGATCTCGCCGTCGAGTTCGCTGACCATGGTGATGACGCTCTTGACGTAGTCGACCGAGCGGGCACGCTGGCCCTCGTCCCTGGCGGCCAGGTTGCGCTCGCCGAGCGTCAGCGTCACGGCGCCCCAGCAGCGGATGCCGTGTTCGTTCAGCAGCGCGCGGGTTTCCTTGACGTCGTATTGCGCCGGCTCGCCGGAAATTTCGATGCTTTCGTAGCCGAACTTCTTGATCCGGGCCAAGGTCTTGCCCAGCGGTTCGGCGCGCATCCAGTTGTGCGTCGAAAGATGCATGGTCTTTCCCTTCAACAATTCGCCTGCAATCGGCTTCGCCGGGTGGCGAAGCGGTTCCTCCTCCCGCAAGGCGCGCCAGTTTCAACTGGTTCGACCAATTAGGTATATGCGGATTTCTAGACGATTTCGAACCTGCTCGCAAGAAGTGGTGCCATGCAGGCCAAATCCTAAGGTAATTCTTTGTAAAACAAGGCTTTATGGAGGCGTTCCGCTCGTGTGAAGCTGGCGCGGGCGGTAAACAGGCTGCTTGACCGGAAACTTCTATTTGGTATTACCAGAGAGATTGTTGATAGGTGAAGGCATCCGGGCGAACCGGCTGGCGGTTTGTTGTAGCCTTCCACCTGGATTCGGTGAGCGCTTGAGGAGAGGGAGCAGGAGCATGGCAAAGACGCTGAAAGGTCCCGGCATATTTCTGGCGCAGTTCGCCGGCGACGCCGCGCCGTTCAATTCATTGAAAAGCATTGCGGAATGGGCGGCCGGGCTCGGCTACAAGGGCGTGCAGATCCCGACCTGGGACGGGCGCCTGTTCGACCTCAGGAAGGCAGCGTCCTCCAAGGCCTATTGCGACGAGGTCAAGGGCATCTGCGCCGACGCAGGCGTGGAGATCACCGAGTTGTCGACGCATTTGCAAGGCCAGCTCGTCGCCGTGCATCCCGCCTATGACAGCCAGTTCGACGGCTTTGCGCCGGCCGAGGTCCACAACAACCCGAGCGCGCGCCAGAAATGGGCGGTGGAGCAGATGATGTTCGGCGCCAAGGCCTCCGAGCATCTCGGGCTGAAGGCTGCGGTCAGCTTCTCCGGAGCGCTCGCCTTCCCTTACCTCTACCCCTGGCCGCAGCGGCCGGCGGGGCTGATCGAGGAGGCGTTCGGCGAACTCGGCAGGCGCTGGAAGCCGATCCTCGACGCTTATGAGGAATCGGGCGTCGACCTCTGCTACGAGATCCATCCGGGCGAGGACGTGTTCGACGGGGCGACCTTCGAGATGTTCCTCGATGCGGTCGGCGGCCACAAGCGCTGCAACATCAATTACGACCCATCGCATTTCCTGCTGCAGCAGCTCGACTACCTGGCCTTCATCGACATCTATCACGAACGCATCAAGGCGTTTCACGTCAAGGACGCCGAATTCAATCCGGACGGGCGGCAGGGCGTCTATTCGGGCTACCAGGGCTGGGTGCAGCGCGCCGGCCGCTTCCGCTCGCTCGGCGACGGGCAGGTCGATTTCTCAGGCATTTTCTCCAAGCTCGCTGCCTATGACTATGACAGCTGGGCGGTGCTGGAATGGGAGTGCTGCCTGAAGCATCCGGAAGTGGGTGCTGCCGAGGGCGCGCCCTTCATCGACAGCCATATCATCCGGGTGACGGAAAAGGCATTCGACGATTTTGCGGGCGGGGAAACGGACCGGGCGGCGCTGCGCAAGATGATGGGCATTGCCTGAAATCGAGACGAGACCGGACGAGCGAGGAGGGGAGGTTTCAAGATGACCATTGAGGGACGCAGCGAGCGCAGGGAAGGCCCGATCCGCTACGGCATGGTGGGCGGCGGGCAGGGAGCCTTCATCGGCGGGGTGCACCGCATCGCCGCTCGCCTAGACGGCGAGTTCGAGCTGGTGGCCGGCGCGCTTTCGTCCGATCCCGAAAGGGCGAGAGCATCGGGCGCCGAACTCGGGCTTGATCCGGAGCGCAGCTATGGCTCGTTCCAGGAGATGGCCAAGACCGAGGCGAAACGCCCGGATGGTATCGAGGCGGTGGCGATCGTGACGCCCAACCACATGCATTATCCGGCCGCCAAGGCGTTCCTGGAGGCGGGCATCCACGTCATCTCCGACAAGCCGCTGACCTCCAGCCTGGCCGACGCCAGGAAGCTCGCAGCGCTGGTCGAAAAGACGGGCAAGGTCTTCGTCCTCACCCACAATTACACCGGCTATCCGATGATCCGGCAGGCGCGCGAGATGGTGCAGAATGGCCAGCTCGGCGAAATCCGTGTCGTGCAGGCCGAATATCCGCAGGATTGGCTGACCGAGAAGGCGGAGGATCATGGGTCCAAGCAGGCGGCGTGGCGCACCGACCCGAAGCAATCGGGCGCCGGCGGCTCCACCGGCGATATCGGCACCCATGCCTATAACCTCGCCCGTTTCGTCACCGGGCTGGAGCTGGACAGTCTTTCGGCCGACCTCGACGCATTCGTGCCCGGCCGGCAGCTCGACGACAATGCGCATGTCATGCTGCGCTTCAAGGGCGGGGCCAAGGGCATGCTGTGGGCAAGCCAGGTCGCGCCCGGTAACGAAAATGGCCTGAAGCTCCGGGTCTATGGCACCAAGGGTGGCGTCGAGTGGACGCAGAGCGACCCGAACTACCTTTGGCACACGCCGTTCGGCGAGCCCAAGCGGCTGCTGACCCGTGCCGGCGCGGGCGCCGGACCGGCGGCCGCACGCGTCACGCGCGTGCCGGCCGGGCATCCGGAAGGCTATCTGGAAGGCTTTGCCACCATCTATGCCGAAGCTGCCAGGGCGATCCGCGCCGCGCGCCGCAACGGCAATCCGGGCAACGACGTGCTCTACCCCACGGTGGAGGATGGCGTGGAAGGCGTGGCCTTCGTGGAAGCCTGCGTGAAGTCTTCCAAGAAGAACGCGGCCTGGACCAAACTCTGACGGAATTGGCTGGGGCGGCCATTACCAATGCCACTGCCGGGTCCCGGCAGTGGCATTTTGCCCGGCCAATCGCTATGTGAGCTCTCGAAGGTGACAAACCCGGCAATTCGGGCCAAGTTTCAGAATTGCAGGGTTTAGGAAGGGCGAGCAGCATCATGGCGGCAAGGGAAAAGCTGACGAAGAACCAGCTTCGCGTGCTCGAGAAACTCGAGGCTGCGAGCGGGCCGCTCAGCGCCTACATGCTGCTCGACCAGTTGCGGGAGCAGGGTTTTCGTGCGCCGCTGCAGGTCTATCGCGCGCTCGAAGGTCTGATGAATGCCGGCTTCGTCCACCGGCTGGAGAGCATGAATGCCTTTGTTGCCTGTTCCGAGCCGCACGATCACAGCCACCGGCTGATTGCTTTCGCAATCTGCGACAAGTGCGGCCAGGTCTCGGAGTTTTCGGACGAGGTCATCGGCGAGCAGCTCGACGCCTGGATCGGTTCGACCGGCTTTGCGGCGAAGAGGGCTGTCATCGAATTTCGCGGCACCTGCGCCAAATGCGCGGCGTTGGCCGCATAGGCCGGCGCGCTCGCCTCAGGTGATGCGGCCGCGTGCCACACCGGCCAGGAAGCGACGAACTCTTCCCCGCGCCCGATCTGCACCTCGTGCTGGTTGACCTTCCGGGCGCGCGTGGCTACCAATCGATTCGGAATTGGTTCCGCTTCGCGGCGGATGAAAAGGGAACACGGTGAGACCTTCGGGTCGAAGCCGAGACTGCCCCCGCAACTGTAACCGGCGAGCTTTCCTTCAACCAAGCCACTAAGAGCGCACCGCGCGATTGGGAAGGCGAAGGCGAAGCGTTGACCCGGAAGTCAGGAGACCTGCCTTTTCCGGTCACCCATGCTTGAATACGGGGTGTGTTCAGGCGCGGTCGTCCGTGGCGGTGACATTTGAAAAAAGTGTTGCCGCGCGCCCGGACGATTCTGACGGACACAGTCCCGGACATCTCCGATCGGCGGCTCTGGAGCTTGCATGCGGAACCCCGCTTGCAGGCCGAATGGAGTGCTGAATGAAGAGACTGAATTTGCGCGCAAGTGTTCTTGCGCTCGCCGCAACCGGCTGTGCGGCAATCGTGTTCCCCCAGACCGCATCGGCCGAGCAGGTCGATGATGACACCACGCTTCTGGAGCGGGTCGTCGTGACCACGCCGCTGAGGCGAGAAAGCTCGCTGGCGGGTTCGACGTCTTCCGTCACCGTGATCGATGCCAAGGAGATCGAGCAATCTGCCGCGCCGGACCTGCCGTCGCTGTTGAGGGCCCACACCGGCGTGTCCATCGTCTCCTATGGCGGTCAGGGAGCCGCGGCCAATATCCACATGCGTGGCATGTCGGCCAGCCAGACGCTGGTTCTCATCAACGGCGTGCGGGCAAGCGCGGCCACGACCGGAACCGCCTCGATCTTCAACATTCCGCTGAGCGCCATCGAGCGCATCGAAGTGGCCAAGGGGGCGCATTCGGCGCAATATGGCGCCGACGCCATGGGCGGCGTCGTCAACATCATCACCAGGCAGGGCGGCCCCTGCGCCGATGGCCGCGATGCCTGCGCCAGCGTGACGACCGGCATCACCCACCCCTGGGGCGGCTACGTTTCCGGCTCCGCTCAAGGACGTACCTCCAACGGGATGGACTACTCGGTCGGCGGCAGTATTCTCGGCACCCGCGGCTACGACTTCACCACGCCGCTCGCCTGGGACCACGAACCGGGCGACGAAGGCTTTCTCCAAGGCTCGTTGAACCTGTCGCTGTCGAAGGATTTCGATTGGGGCAGGCTCTACGCCGATGGCCTTTTTGCAGCTGGCCGCAGCCAGTATGACAGCGCCTATCCCTTCGACAACGAGGTTGATGCCAGCACCTTCGCCGGAAAGCTCGGCGCGCAGATCCTGCACGCGGACGACTGGACCTCGACCGTCGAAGCAAGCTCGGGGCTCGACTACTCGACCAATTTCCGCAAGGGAGTGGCCGGCGGCACCAAGTACGACACGCAGCGCCACGGCATATTCGCCTCGACGGAGAAAGGTTTCCAGACCGGCAGCGTGGCGCATATCCTGGCCGGCGGCATCGAGGCCTATCGCGAGCACGTCGATTCCACGATCGACTACGCCGTCACTTCGCGCACGCTTGCCGCGGTGTTCAGCCAATATTCGCTGGAATACGAGGCGCTTCGCGTCGACAGCGGCATTCGCTACGACCACAACGAACAATTTGGCGGCGCGACGACCTACAATGTGGGTGCGAGCTACGACGTGCTGGCCGATCTGGTGCTGCGTGCATCCTTTGCCACCGGCTTCCGGGCGCCGACCTTCAACGAGCTGTACTATCCGGGCTTTTCCAATCCGAACCTGAAGCCGGAGAAGTCGCGCTCCTATGAGGTCGGGCTGAACTGGCAGGCGTCCGCCGGCACCAGTCTGGACCTCGCCTTTTACCAGACCTGGGTGACCGACGCGATCGCCTCCTTTGCGCCGAGCTATACGCCCGAGAACGTTGCCCGCGCCCGCATCACCGGGTTCGAGGCGGCGCTGGCCCACCAGTTCAGCGAGGAATGGAGCGGCAAGACGACACTCGACATCCGCCAGCCGCTGAACCAGGACACCGGCAACTATCTTCCCTACCGCGACCTCTTCAAGGCTACCGCCGAGCTGAACTACAGCCCGACGGAAGCGCTCAACCTTTCGGCCAGGCTGCTCTATGGCGCGGCGCGCTACGCCGATGCCGCAAACACGGGGAAGCTGGCGGACTATGTGACGGTGGACTTCACGGCGCTCTACTCTCTGGATTCCCAATCCCAGCTCAAGCTGTCCGTCGAGAACGTCTTCGACGAGCAATATTTGACCGCCGCAGATGGTGTTCCGCCATATTCTCAGGGATATCTCGCGCCGGGGCGTACAATCGGGTTGAGCTTCACTCGAAACTTCTGAGTTTGAAGCTGGCCCGGCACAACGGGCTCTCGTTTGAAGGCATGCGATGGGACTGGCTGAAGGGACAAGGCGGAGAGCGATGACCGGGGCGGGACCTTCACTGCGGGTGATCGCCGTGGCCGTGGCAATTGCCATCGCATCAGCGGTCTCCGCGCCGGTCTTCGCAGCGCAGCCGCCCCATCGTGTCGTGTCGCTGAATGTCTGTACCGACCAGCTCGCCATGCTGATTGCGGGCGAGGGGCAGCTCTATTCGGTGTCCAATCTGGCGACGGATCCGACCGCATCGGTGCTGGCCGATGCGGCCGCGAGCTATGTGGTCAATCACGGCCTGGCCGAGGAAATCTTCCTGATGTCGCCGGACCTCATTGTGGCGGGCACCTACACCACCCGGACGACTGTCGATCTGTTGCGCCGGCTCGGACTGCGCGTGGAGGAGTTCGCACCGGCAGACTCCTTTGAGGACATTCGCACGCAAATCGCCCGCATGGGCGAGATGCTGGGGCAACAGGAAAAGGCCGCGGCGCTGGTTTCCGGCATGGATGCGGAGCTGGCGCGCCTCCGCGCGCAGCCTGCATCAAACCGCTCGATCGCGCTCTACTACACCGACGGCTACACCTCCGGTGCCGGCACGCTGGTGGATGAAACGGTGAGGGCGGCGGGCCTCCGGAACATTGCCGACAGGCTGGGCCTGGCCGGCACCACCAAGCTGCCGCTGGAGTTGCTGGCACTCGAGAATCCGGACCTGGTTTTCACCAGCCGGGAGCAATACGGCGCGCCGGCGCTGGCGGGGCAGGGCTATGTCCACCCCGCCTTCAAGGCGGTGACGGCTGGAAAGAAGGCAGTCAACGTCCCGGCCAAATACACGATCTGCGGGGCGCCCTTCACGCTGGAAGCAGTGCGCATCATGAGGGAAGCGGCGCGGACCGTTGAGGAGGTCAGATGAGCGAGACCGCGCGCTTTCGGCTGCTTCTCTTCCTGCTAGGCGTAACCGTGCTGCTGCTGTTTGGCCTCTCGCTCACGGTCGGCCCGGCGGCAATCGGCTTCGGCGAAAGCATTGCTGCGCTGTTTTCCGACAAGGCCGAGCCGATGGCGCTGATCATGCAGGAAATCCGCCTGCCACGCGCGCTCCTCGGCCTGATGATCGGCGCCACGCTCGGTCTCTCCGGTGCGGTTCTGCAGGGCTATCTGCGCAATCCGCTGGCGGAGCCCGCGCTGCTCGGCGTCAGCGCTTCGGCTTCGCTGGGCGCGGTGATCGCGATCTATACCGGCTTCTCCGCCGTCTTCCCGCTCGGCCTGCCGCTGGCCGCCTTGGCCGGCGCGGTGGTCGCGGTCGTGGTGGTGCAAGCCATGGCCGGCATGCGCGGCAGCGCGTTGACGGTCATCCTCGCCGGCGTGGCAGTGTCGAGCTTTGCCGCTTCCATGACCTCGCTGGCGCTCAACCTGTCACCCAATCCCTTCGCCGCGGTCGAAATCATGTTCTGGATGCTGGGCTCGCTCGCCGACCGTTCGATGACGCATGTCTGGCTCGCCGGGCCCTTCATGCTGGCCGGCTGGGCGATGCTGGCAAGCGTTGGGCGCTCGCTCGATACGCTGACGCTCGGCAGAGACGCCGCCGCCAGCATGGGGGTCAATCTGCGCCGGGTGCAGTTGCTGGCCGTGCTGGGCACGGCCGCTTCCGTGGGGGCGGCCACCGCCGTGGCCGGCGCCATCGGCTTCGTCGGCCTCGTCGTGCCGCATTTGTTGCGGCCGCTGGTAGGGGCGCGACCGTCGCACCTCTTGCCCGCGAGCGCGCTGGGCGGCGCGTGCGTGCTGCTCGCCGCCGATATCCTGGTGCGTGTCATCACGCCGGAAAAGGACCTGAAGCTCGGCGTGCTTACCGCAATTGTCGGCGCGCCGTTCTTCCTCTGGCTCGTCTACCGCACGCGGAGGACCCTGTTGTGAGCCTGCTGTCGGTGGAAAACCTGCACGCTTCGCTTGGGCGCAGAACGGTGCTGAACGGCATTTCCTTCCACGTCGGCGAAGGCGAGTTCGTCGGGCTGATCGGCCCCAACGGTGCGGGCAAGTCCACGCTGCTTCGGGCGGCCCTCGGGCTCATCGCCGCGCAGGGGAAAGTCACCATCGCCGGGCAAGATGTCGCCGCGATGACCGCGCGGGAGCGGGCGCGCCGCATCGCCTATCTGCCGCAGGAGCGCGAGATCGGCTGGCCCGTTTCCGTCGAGACCGTGGTTTCGCTCGGCAGGGCGCCACACCGGCCGGCCTTTGCCGGCCTCGACGCCACCGACAGGGCGCAGATCGAAGAAGCGATCCGGCGCATGGAACTGGAAGCGTTTCGCCATCGCACGGCGACCGAGCTTTCGGGCGGCGAGAAGGCGCGGGTGCTGATCGCGAGGGCGCTGGCGCAGGATGCGCCGCTCCTGCTTGCCGACGAGCCGACGGCAGGGCTCGACCCCTCGCACCAGATTGCATCGATGCGGCTGTTTGCCGAGCTTGCCGGGGAAGGGCGCGGGGTGGTCGCGTCGCTGCACGATCTCAGCCTCGCTGCGCGCTGGTGCACGCGCCTGATCCTGCTCAACAAAGGCGCCATCATTGCTGATGGAACGCCCGGGGAGGTGTTGACGCGGGAGCGCCTGCGCGCGGTTTACGGCGTCGAAGCCCATCTCTCAGAGGCCGCCGGTGGCATGCTGGTCGTGCCTCTGGACATGGCCGCGAGGTGACGCGAGCCGCCGCCGGGCATGGCAACCGGCGGGGGCTGACGATTCACGGGGCCGTTGAGATGACGAGGCTCAGTGCGCCTCGTCCCAGTTGTTTGCGGCCCGGGCCTCGACCTGCAGCGGTACCTTAAGCGCCACGGCCGGCATGGCCGCGCTCTCCATTACGGTGCGCACCACCGGCAGCGTCGCCTCGACCTCGGCCTCCGGCACCTCGAAGATCAGCTCGTCATGCACCTGCAGCAGCATGCGGGCGCCGAGGCCGGCTTCCGGAAGCGCCGTTTCCATCCGCACCATGGCGCGACGGATGATGTCGGCGGCCGATCCCTGGATCGGCGCGTTGATCGCCGCGCGCTCGTTGAAGGAACGGATCTGCGGGTTGGACGCGCGGATCTCCGGATAATGCGCCCGCCGCCCGAAGATGGTCTCGACATAGCCCTTGTCGCGGGCGAATGCCTTGGTGCTCTCCATATAGTCGCGAATGCCCGGGAAACGCTCGAAATAGCGCTTGATGTACTCGCCGGCTTCCTCGCGCGGGATCGAAAGCTGGTTGGCAAGGCCGAAGGCCGAGATGCCATAGATGATGCCGAAATTGATCGCCTTGGCGCGGCGGCGCACCTCTGGCGGCATTCCGGCCACCGGTACGCCGAACATTTCCGACGCGGTCATGGCGTGGATGTCGATGCCGTCGGAAAAGGCCTGCCTGAGCTGCGGAATTTCGGCGACGTGTGCAAGCACCCGCAGCTCGATCTGGCTGTAGTCGGCCGACACCAGCTTGTTGCCCTTGTCGGCAATGAAAGCGGTGCGGATCCGCCGCCCTTCGGCCGTGCGGATCGGAATGTTCTGCAGGTT
Source organism: Mesorhizobium sp. KR2-14 (assembly GCF_040049255.1). NCBI lineage: Bacteria > Pseudomonadati > Pseudomonadota > Alphaproteobacteria > Hyphomicrobiales > Phyllobacteriaceae > Mesorhizobium > Mesorhizobium sp. KR2-14. Next base: position 243,204 of record NZ_JBDZDR010000005.1, read on the forward strand.
GGGCTCGGACGACGACAGCCGGCCGGTGGTGGTGGCGGCCAGCGCGTAGGAAGTGTGCACGCGCTTGGTCTCGGGGTGGATGTATCCCGGCAAGGCGTCGGTGTAGGTCGATTTCAGCTTGGTAAGCTGGCGCCAGTCGACGATCTTGCGCGGCAGCTCGTGGCCCGCGGCAGCCAGGTCTTCCAGAACCTGCGCCGAGGTCGACCACTGGCCGGTCTTGGTCTTGGAACCGCCGGGCAGGCCCATCTTGCCGAACAGGATGTCGCCAAGCTGCTTGGGCGAGCCGATGTTCAGCTTCTCGCCGGCGAGGCGGTAGATTTCGTCCTCCAGCGCCGCCGCGCCCTGTGCCAGTTCGCCCGAAAGCCGGCTCAGGATCTGGCGATCGACGGAAATGCCTCGCTGCTCCATCTGCGCCAGCACCGGCACCAGAGGTCGCTCCAGCCGCTCGTAGACCGAGACCACGCCCTTTGCCGCCAGGCGCGGTTTCAGCACGCGCCAGAGGCGCAGGGTCACGTCGGCATGCTCGCCGCCGTAGCGGGTGGCCTTTTCGATGTCGACGAGATCGAAGGACGTCATCGACCTGCCGCTGCCGGCCACTTCCTTGTGGGGAATGGTCTTGTGGCCCAGCCAGCGTTCGGCAAGCGCGTCCATGCCATGGCCGCCTGCGCCGGCTTCGAGCGCGTAGGAAATCAGCATCGTGTCGTCATAGGGCGCGATGTCGATGCCGTGCCGGTTCATTACGACGAGGTCGTATTTCAGGTCATGGCCGATCTTCAGGACGGCCGGGTTCTCCAGCAGCGGCTTGACGAGCGCCAATGCGTCGCGGATGTCGATCTGGTTGTCGACCAGGCCGCCGCCGAGCAGGTCGCCCTGGCCGTTCTTGTGGTTGAGCGGCACATAGGCGGCGCGGCCGGAGCGCGTGGCGAGTGAAAGCCCGCACAGTTCGGCAAGCATCGGGTCGAGCGACGTCGTCTCGGTGTTGAAGGCCACCACGCCGGCCACAGTGGCCTCCGCCGCCCAGTCCGCCAGGGTCTGCAGATCGCGTATGCAGGCATAGGCGTCGGGATTTATCTTTTCGGCGACTGCAGCATGGGCGCGCGCCTCGGCAAGGGCTGCAGGAGAAAGCGCTTCCGCGCGCCCCGCAGCCGCTTCCGGGGAAGGTGCTGTCGCCGCGGCGCCCGCTTCGGCGGCAGGCGCGGTGGTGGAAACAGGCGCGAGGCCGAGATCCAGGTCCGGCCCATGCGCCTCCTTCCCCCATTGCACGACCACACGCGCCGGCTCGATTTCGGAAGGCTCGGCGCCGGTGGCTTCGGCCACGCGGCGGGTCAGCGACGAAAACTCCATCGCCTTGAGGAAGGAGATCAGCTTGGGGCCGTTCGGCGGCTGGAGCAGAAATTCGCTCAGCTCTTCCTTCACCGGCACGTCGTTCCTGAGCTTGACCAGTTCGCGCGAGATGCGCGCCTTGTCGGCGTTCTCGATGATCGACTGGCGACGCTTGTCCTGCTTGATCTCGCCGGCGCGGGCCAGCAGCGTATCGAGGTCGCCGAACTGCTCCAGCAGTTGCGCGGCGGTTTTCGGGCCGATGCCCGGCACCCCGGGCACGTTGTCGACCGAGTCGCCGGTCAGCGCCTGCAGGTCGATCATCTTCTCGGGCGGCACGCCCCATTTCTCGACGACCTCGGGCACGCCGATATGGCGGTCCTTCATCGGGTCGTACATGGCGACCGACGGCCCGACGAGCTGCATCAGGTCCTTGTCGGACGAAACGATGGTGGTATCGCCGCCGGCCTCGCAGGCGAGCCGCGCATAGGTCGCGATGAGGTCGTCGGCTTCATAGCCCTGCATTTCCAGGCACGGCACGTCGAAGGCTCGCGTTGCCTGGCGGATCAGGCCGAATTGCGGAACGAGGTCCTCCGGCGGCGCCGAGCGGTTGGCCTTGTAGTGCTCGTAGACGTCATTGCGGAACGTCTTCGACGAATGGTCGAAGATCACAGCGAAATGCGTGGGCACAGTGCCCGCTTCGGTGTCGCGGGCGTCTTTCATCAGCTTCCACAGCATGTTGCAGAAGCCGGAAACCGCACCGACCGGAAGGCTGTCCGACTTGCGCGTCAGCGGAGGCAGCGCGTGATAGGCGCGGAAGATGTATCCGGAGCCGTCGATGAGGAAGAGGTGATCGCCTTTTTTCATGGGCTAGCCCTATCGTGGAGGTCGTGAACTGTCCATTGCAAAGCTCGGGAAAGGCACTGCGTCCTGCCGTTTCCTGACGGCGTTTTGGCGATCACGGTTATGTTACGAAAGTGTAATGTGGGCGCCCTTGAATTGCCATCTTGAGCGCTCCAAATACCGGTCATCGGCAATCTTAGCCGAGTCCGGATAAGGCCCGTCCCCCGCCTGGACCGGACGTTGCGGCAGCCTAATCCCCCCTCTCCGGGCTGCCGCACCCTTTTTTGAAGTCGCCGCCGTGGTTCCCCTCCACCACGGCGGCATTTTTTTGGCCTCCGATATGGAGCGCCACGATCACGGCGATCATGGGTTGCCAACGGGCTTTCCATCAGCAGGTGCGTTGCTCTAGGGTGGCCTCCGCAGAATCGAAAGGCCATGAAGAATGCTCGCCATTGCACCCGTTCTCGATCAAATCGACGCCAATCTCGACCAGAGCCTGGAGCGCTTGTACGAACTGCTCCGCATCCGGTCGATCTCCACTGATCCGGCTTTCGCCGCGGATTGCCGCAAGGCGGCCGAGTGGCTGGTGGCGGACCTGAAGTCGATCGGCTTCGAAGCGAGCGTGCGCGACACCCCCGGCCATCCGATGGTGGTCGCCCACCACGAAGGCCCGTCGGCAGATGCGCCGCATGTGCTGTTCTACGGCCACTACGACGTACAGCCGGTCGATCCCCTCAACCTGTGGGAAGACGATCCGTTCGATCCGAAACTGAAAGAGCTCAGCCCGGGCCGCAAGGTCATCACCGGCCGCGGCTCCTCCGACGACAAGGGCCAGCTGATGCTCTTCGTCGAGGCATGCCGCGCCTACAAGCAGGTGCACGGCAAGCTGCCCTGCAAGGTCAGCATCCTGTTCGAGGGCGAGGAGGAATCGGGCTCGCCGTCGCTGAAGCCGTTCCTCGAAGCCAACGCGGCCGAGCTCAAGGCCGACTTCGCCATGGTTTGCGACACCGGCATGTGGGACCGCACGACGCCGGCTCTTTGCGTCGGCCTGCGCGGCCTCGTCGGCGAGGAAATCGTGGTGCACGCGGCCAATCGCGACCTCCATTCGGGCGAGTTCGGCGGCGCCGCCGCCAACCCCATCCGCATCCTGGCCAAGGTGCTGGCCGACATGCACGACGATACCGGCCGCGTGACCATTCCAGGCTTCTATGAGGGCGTGGAGGAAACGCCTTCGCAGATCCTGAAGTCGTGGGACTCGCTGGGCGAAACCACGGAGAACTTCCTTGGCGAAGTCGGCCTGTCCATTCCCTCGGGCGAGAAGGGCCGGTCGGTCCTCGAGCTGACCTGGGCGCGTCCGACGGCCGAGTTCAACGGCATCACCGGCGGCTACACGGGCGAGGGCTTCAAGACGGTGATCGCGGCCGAGGCCTCGGCAAAGGTTTCGTGCCGGCTGGTGCACAAGCAGGACCCGGACAAGATCCGTGCCGCGCTCCGCGACTTCGTGCGCGCGCGCATCCCGGCCGATTGCTCGGTCGAGTTCCACGAGCATGGCGGCTCGCCGGCCATCCAGCTTTCCTACGACTCGCCGTTCCTCATCAAGGCCAAGCAGGCGCTGTCGGACGAGTGGGAAAAGCCAGCCGTGATGATCGCCATGGGCGGGTCCATTCCCATCGTCGGCGATTTCCAGAACTTCCTTGGCATGGAATCGCTTCTGGCCGGCTTTGCACTGGTGGACGACCGCATCCACTCGCCGAACGAGAAATACGACCTGTCGTCGTTCCACAAGGGACAGCGCTCCTGGGCGCGGATTCTCGACGCGTTGACCCGCTGATTTTTTGAAAGAACCAAGATGACCATCCGCTTCCACAAGAACGACCTGCCGGATCTGTCCCACTACAATGTCGACGCAATTGCCATCGACACCGAGACGCTGGGCCTCAACCCGCATCGCGACAGGCTTTGCGTCGTGCAGATCTCGCCGGGCGATGGCTCGGCGGATGTCATCCAGATCGAGCGCGGGCAGAAGACCGCGCCCAACCTCGTCAAGCTGCTTGGCGACAACGGCATCACCAAGCTGTTCCACTACGGCCGTTTCGATCTGGCCGTGCTGTTCAACGCGTTCGGCGTCATGCCGGAGCCGGTGTTCTGCACCAAGATCGCTTCGCGGCTGACCCGCACCTACACCGATCGTCACGGGCTGAAGGACATCTGCTCCGAATTGCTGGGCGTCAGCCTGTCGAAGGTGCAGCAATCGTCCGATTGGGCGGCCGAAACGCTGTCCCCGGAACAGATTGAATATGCGGCCTCGGACGTTTTGTACTTGCATCGTCTGCGCGATGTGCTGGTGGCCAGATTGCAGCGCGACGGTCGCACGGCCGTGGCCGAAGCCTGTTTCCGCTTCCTGCCGGCGCGGGCACGGCTCGATCTGATGGGCTGGGAAGAGGCGGATATTTTCGCCCATAGCTGAGTTCTTCTCAGCTTTTCTCAGGGCCAGATTCCAAACTATCGGTCGCGATCATGCCGGCGGCATAGGATCGATAAAATTTGGAACAAAAACGAGACAAGGAGATTATCTGAGTTGATTTGCTGCGGCGATCGACCTTGCTCTGGCGCCGAAAATCCTTCGGTGAAAACTTGCGCCGTATGTTTTTTTGAGCGATGATCAATTAACTGGGGGCTTGGAGGTGAGTATGGTTTTCCTCGCACTCTGGATAATCTGCGCGGGCGTTACGGTCGTTATTTCCTCGTCAAAAGGATATAATGCGTTCATCTGGTTTCTGATCGGGATATTGCTTGGCCCGGTTGCTTTGTTGCTGTCTATATTTCTGCCTTTTTCCAAAAATTCACAGAACATCGGCAAGGGCATGCGCTGATCCACGCACGGCATTTGGCTGGCTGCAAAAGCTCGGGGGAATAACGTAACCACGGCTCCTGTGGGAATTCATCGACCAGCGTGAAGCAACATTGTGTTTGCCGGACTGCACGCCATCTGCGGCCTGGTCAGAGCTTTGTTGCTTAAGGGCTCCTTAAATCGCCGCATTTTAGTGTCCACTCGACGCCCATCAGGCGTGGACGGGCAGCGGACGGCATGGCGAAAAGACAAAGCAGGCGCATCGAACCGACTTTCGGCGGTCCCGTCGAAGGGGAGGACGAGTCGGGCCTGTCGGTCAGCGAGGACGATCGCGTCATTCCATCTTCGCGCCGCCGAAGGGAAAGCCCGCCGCGCCGCCCGGTAGAGCGGCGGGGGAGAGCCGAAGAACGGGCGGAGCCGAAGGCCCGGAGAACGAAGACCAGGAAGCGCCGTGGGCTGTTCGGCGGCTTTGGGCGCATGATCTATTGGGGCTTCGTGCTGGCGATCTGGGCCGGCATCGCGGCCGCCGGCGTGCTTGTCTACTACGGCGCACAAATGCCGAGCTCGACCACCTGGGCCATTCCCGACAGGCCGCCCAATGTCAAGATCGTGTCGGTCGACGGAAAGCTTCTCGCCAATCGGGGCATGACGGGCGGCGAAGCGGTCGGGCTGCACGAAATGTCACCCTATATCCCGCAGGCGGTGATGGCGATCGAGGATCGCCGGTTCTATTCGCATTTCGGCTTCGATCCGCTCGGCCTTGCCCGGGCGCTGGTGGGGAACATTACGAGTGGCCGCATGGCACAGGGCGGCTCGACGCTCACCCAGCAGTTGGCCAAGAACCTTTTCCTCAAGCCCGACCGCACGCTGGAGCGCAAGGTGCAGGAAGTTCTGCTGGCGCTCTGGCTCGAGCAGAAGCACACCAAGGACCAGATCCTCGAAATGTACCTCAACCGGGTCTATTTCGGATCCGGAGCCTATGGCGTCGAGGCGGCTTCGCGCCGCTATTTCGGCAAGTCGGCCCGCGACGTCACCCTGGCTGAGGCGGCTCTCCTAGCCGGCCTGCTCAAGGCGCCGTCCCGGCTTTCGCCGGCGCGCGACCCGAAGGCGGCGGAAGCGCGCGCGCAGCTCGTTCTGGCGGCGATGCGCGATGAGAAGATGATCACCGACAAGGAGCTGACGGCGGCCATGAGCGCGCCAGCCACGCGCGCGGCGGCCTATTGGACCGGTTCGGAGCACTATGTGGCCGACCGCGTCATGGAAGAATTGCCGGGACTGATCGGCGAGGTGCGCAGCGACATCGTTGTCGACACCACCATCGACCTGACCTTGCAGAGCCTCGCAGAAAAATCGATCCGGCGGCTGATCGAGGAGAACGGCAAGAAGCTCGACGTCAGCCAGGGCGCGCTGGTCTCCATCGACAATTCCGGTGCCGTGCGCGCCATGGTCGGGGGCTACGATTATGCCAACAGCCAGTTCGACCGCGCTTCCGAGGCGCGCCGCCAGCCGGGTTCGACCTTCAAGCCCTTCGTCTACCTCGCTGCGCTGGAGCAGGGCCGCACGCCCGACAGCGTCCGCAACGACGCGCCGATCAAGATCGGCAACTGGACGCCCAGCAACTACAACGGCAAGTATTATGGCAGGGTCACGCTGGCCACGGCACTGGCCAAGTCGCTGAATTCGGTCGCTGCCCAGCTCGCCATGGAGGTCGGGCCCGAGGCCGTCATCGAGGTGGCGCGGCGGATGGGCATCGAATCACAGATGCAGGCCAATGCATCGCTCGCGCTCGGCACGTCGGAAGTCACCCCGCTGGAGCTGACGGCGGCCTATGTGCCGTTCGCCAACGGCGGCTACCGTCCGGAGGTCCACTTCATCCAGCGGGTAACCACCGCCTCGGGTGAAGTGCTGTACGAGAACACCGGCGGCAACACACCGCGTGTCATCCGGCCGGAGATCGTGGGCATGATGAACGCCATGATGGCCGGGGCGGTGGAGGTCGGTACCGCCAGGAAGGCCGCGTTCAACTGGCCTTCGGCCGGCAAGACCGGAACCAGCCAGAATTCGCGCGACGCCTGGTTCGTCGGCTACACCGCCAACCTGACCACCGGCGTCTGGTTCGGCAATGATGACGGCAAGCCGATGAAGAAGGTGACCGGCGGCGCGCTTCCGGCGCAGGCCTGGCACGAATTCATGGTGGCCGCGCATGAGGGCGTGCCGGTTGCAGCACTGCCGGGGAGCTGGACATCGACCCCGCAGGACGAACGGGGCGACACCGACATGCCCGTGGCGGGCAATGGGGTCCCGGCGCCGACGGATCAGGTTCTGGAGGATGCGGCCAGGGCGATCGATGCGGCCGACCGCGACAGTGGCTTCGTGCCGATGCCGCGGGGGCCGACGACATCGTCGATCGGGCGTCCGGTGCCGCCGGCCGATGTGGGCGGCCCGGCCGTGCGCCGTCAGGGCTCGATCCTCGATGTGATCCTCGGCAATTAGCGCCTGAGCCGGAGGCTGCGGCCAAACACCTCTCGCCAGCACGAGCTCCTTCGTCTACATAGCGTGCGGGAGATCGCATCATGACCGCCGACACATCCGACGCAAGAAAGACCATCGTTTTGACCGGTGCCAGCCGCGGCATCGGGCACGCTACCGTCAAGCGTTTCTCGCGCGAGGGCTGGCGGGTCATCACCTGCTCTCGCCAGGACTTCGCCGAGAATTGCCCCTGGCCTGCCGGGCCGGAAGACCACATCAAGGTCGATCTCGCCGATCCGGAGGATGTCGGCCGCGCGGTCGCCGAAATCCGCCACAGGCTGCTGGACCAGGGCGGCAAGCTGCATGCGCTGGTCAACAATGCGGGCATCTCGCCGAAGCTCAAGGACGGCAGCCGGATGAACTCGCTGGAGACGCCGATGCATGTCTGGCGCGATGTCTTCCAGGTCAATTTCTTTGCGCCCATCATGCTGGCGCGCGGCCTGTTCAAGGAACTCGTGGCCGCGCAGGGCTCGATCGTGAACGTCACGTCCATAGCCGGCACGCGCGTTCACCCCTTTGCCGGCACCTCCTACGCGACGTCCAAGGCAGCGCTCGGCTCGCTGACCCGCGAGATGGCGCACGACTTCGGTCCGCATGGCATTCGCGTCAACGCCATCGCGCCCGGCGAGATCGACACTGCTATCCTGTCGCCCGGCACCGACAAGATCGTCGAGACGATCCCGTTGCGCCGCCTTGGCGCGACTTCGGAAGTGGCCGACATCATCTACTTCCTCTGCTCGGGCCAGGCGTCCTACGTGACCGGCTCGGAAATCCACATCAACGGCGGCCAGCACGTCTGACGTGCAGCCGCCCGGCATGGCGGCAACAGGCTGAAATTTCCCGAAGCGGGCAGACATTCCGGGTGCGTCTCGCGGCGCGCCGACGCTTTTGCTGTGGCAGATATATCGCGAAACCAAAGGTGGCGATCGCTCCTCTGGGGCGTCTCTCGCGCAGGCAGGGATTATTTTTCCGCCCCCATTTGAACCTGCAGAAAAACGATTGCCTCGCCCGTTGGGCGGCGCGAGTGCATTTCTTCTGCTTCTCGGTGCGCACGGCTACAAATCACGGCAATAGCCGGAACCCTCTTCGCCATGACGCAGTCGCCCGCCAAGCTCAACGCCTTTCCCGTCTTCATGCGGGTCGAGGGGCAAGCTGTGGTCATCGTCGGCGGCGGCGATGAGGCTTTCGCCAAGGCGCGGCTGCTTGGCCAGTCGAGCGCCCGCATCGTGGTGCTTTCAGATCGGCTCGATCCCGAATTCGCGGCCTGGATCGAGGCCGGCAATGCGAACTATGCCGAGGCCGCCTACGATCCTGCCCGCCTTGAAGGTGCGGTTATGGTCTTCGCCGCCACCGGCGATGCGGTGCAGGATCGTATCGTTTCAGAAGACGCGCGCCGCCTGGGCATTCCGGTCAACGCGGTCGACCGGCCCGAACTGTGCGACTTCTTCACGCCGGCGCTGGTCAACCGCGCGCCCCTGGCCGTGGCCGTAGGCACGGAGGGGGCCGGGCCGGTGCTGGCGCAGATGGTGCGCGCCAGGATCGATCGCATGCTTTCGCCCTCGCTCGGTCCGCTTGCTTCGCTTGCCGAGACCTTTCGCGAGGCCGCCGAGGCTTTCCTGCCCAGGGGCGTCGCCCGTCGCCGCTTCTGGCGCGAGTTTTTTGGCGGCGCGCCGGCGCGGGCAATGGAGCGCGGGGAACCAGGCGAAGCGCGCCGGGCAGCATCGGAATTGCTTGCGCTAGACGAACCGGCGCATGGCCATGTGGCGCTTGTGGGCGCGGGGCCGGGCGCCGAGGACCTGCTGACGCTGCGCGCCCACCGCCACCTCATGGAAGCGGATGTCATCGTCCATGACGCCCTGGTGCCCGAGGCGGTGGTCGCCATGGGCCGCCGCGATGCCGAGCGGCTGCCTGTCGGCAAGCGCAAGGGCTGCCATTCCAAGTCGCAAGCGCAGATCAATGCGCTGCTGGTCAGCCTCGCTCGCGAGGGCAAGCGCGTGGTGCGGCTGAAGTCGGGCGACCCGCTGGTGTTCGGCCGGGCCGGCGAGGAGATGCAGGCGCTGCGTGATGCCGGCATTTCCTACGAAGTCGTTCCCGGTGTCACCTCCGCCTTTGCCGCCGCGGCCGATTTCGAGCTGCCGCTAACCTTGCGTGGGGTCACCTCGTCCATGGTGTTCACCACCGGGCACGATCTCAAGGGCAAGTCGCTGCCGGACTGGGCCAAGCTCGCCATCTCGGGCGCGACGGTTGCCGTCTATATGGGCCGATCGGTGGCCGCCGACGTCGCCTCGCGGCTGATCGCGGCGGGTCTTGCACCCGACACCGCTGTCGCTGTGGTGGAAAACGCCAGTCTTGCCGAACGTCGCAAGTTCCACGGCACGCTGACCGATCTGCCGTCGCTGGAGACGCGCACCGATCTCACCGGCCCGGTCATGACCATCATCGGCGATGCCGTCGCCGGCGCCAATTTCGCTGGCTCCGAGCCGCTGGCCCGGTCCATTCGCGCCAACGGGGTCGAGGCCCAGGATTTCAAGGAAAGCGTGGCATGAAGATTTTGACCGCCAACCGCCTGACTGACGGCGAAGCTGTGTGGTTTTCGGCCGGCCACGTCTGGGCCGAGACGATCGTGCGCTCCGAGATCGCCGTCGACAAGGCTGGCGAGGAACGCCTCGAAGCCATCGGCAAGGCGGCGCTGGAGAACAACCAGGTTGTCGACGTCAATCTGATCGACGTGCAGCTCGTCGATGGCGAGATCCGCCCGACACGCCTGCGCGAACAGATCCGCGCCGCCGGCCCGACCAATCGCATCGACCTGGGCAAGCAGGCCCGCCCCGACATTTCCCGCGCGGCGTGAAGATCAGGCCACACGGCCCATTGAGAGACGAATACGATGTACCGCTACGACGAGTTCGACCATGATTTCGTGAAGGCCCGCGTCGCCGAGTTCAGCGACCAGGTCGAGCGGCGCCTTGCCGGCGAGATCACCGAGGACCAGTTCCGCCCGCTGCGGCTGATGAACGGCGTCTATCTCCAGCTCCACGCCTACATGCTGCGCGTGGCGATCCCCTACGGCACGCTGAATTCGCGCCAGCTGCGCATGCTGGCCCATATCGGCCGCAAATACGACAAGGGCTACGGCCACTTCACCACGCGCCAGAACATCCAGTTCAACTGGCCGGCGCTGTCGGACATTCCCACGATCCTCGCCGATCTCGCCAGCGTCGAGATGCACGCGATCCAGACTTCGGGCAACTGCATCCGCAATGTCACTGCCGATCACTTCGCCGGCGCTGCCGCCGATGAGGTCGCCGACCCGCGCCCCTATGCCGAAATCCTGCGCCAGTGGTCGTCCGTGCACCCGGAGTTTTCCTACCTGCCGCGCAAGTTCAAGATCGCCGTGACCGGCGCCGAGCGCGACCGCGCCGCCATCCAGGTCCACGACATCGGCCTGCATCTGAAGAAGAACGCGGCCGGCGAACTCGGCTTTGCCGTCTATGTCGGCGGTGGGCAGGGGCGCACGCCGCTGATTGCCAAGAAGATCAGGGATTTCCTGCCGGAGGAGCACCTGCTCTCCTACACCACGGCGATCCTGCGCGTTTACAATCTCTACGGGCGTCGCGACAACAAGTACAAGGCGCGCATCAAGATCCTGGTGCATGAGACCGGCGTCGAGGAGCTGACCCGCCAGGTCGAGGCCGAATGGGAAGCGCTGAAGGAGGGCGAGTTGAAGCTGCCCGAGGCGGATGTGCAGGCAATCGCCGCCTATTTCGCGCCGCCGGCGCTCGGCCCGCGCCCGGAGGGCGACGAGGCGGTCAAGACGGCGCGGCTCGACAGCAAGAGCTTCAGCGAGTGGCTCGACCAGAACGTCATCACCCACAGGCGTCCCGACTACGCCGCGGTGACGATTTCGCTGAAGGGCATCGGCGAAGCGCCCGGCGACGCCACCGACAGCCAGATGGAGGCCGTTGCCGACATCGCGGAAAAATATGCCTTCGACGAGCTGCGCGTCTCGCATGAGCAGAACCTGATCCTGCCCCATGTCGCGCGCGCCGACCTGAAGGCCGTCTATGACGCGCTGGTCGAGGTAGGCCTTGCGACGGCCAATGCCGGGCTGATCTCCGACATCATCGCCTGCCCGGGCCTCGACTACTGCGCGCTTGCCAATGCCCGCGCCATCCCCGTGGCGCAGGAGATTTCGCAGCGCTTCGCCTCGCTGGAGCGGCAGCGCGACATCGGCGAGCTGAAGCTGAAGATCTCCGGCTGCATCAATGCCTGCGGCCATCACCATGTCGGCCACATCGGCATATTGGGCGTGGAGAAGAAGGGCGGCGAGCTTTATCAGGTGACCCTCGGCGGCTCGGCCGACGAGAACACCTCGATCGGCGAAATCGTCGGGCGCGGCTTTGCCCCGGACGAGATTACCGACGCGATCGAGACCGTGGTGGAGACCTATCTGAAGCTGCGCCTCGACCGTTCGGAAAAATTCATCGACGCCTATCGTCGTCTCGGTGCCGCGCCGTTCAAGGAGGCGCTCTATGGCAGCGAAGCCAAGGCCGCTTGACGCCGAAGCCACGGCGCAGGCCGAGGCCGCCTCGCTGGAAGAGCAATATGGCGGCCGCCTGCCAATGGAAATCATCGAGCAGGCGGTGACCCGGTCCTTTGCCGGCGAGATCGCGGCGGTGTCTTCGTTCGGTGCCGATTCCGCGGTGCTGCTGCACATGATCGCCGAGGTCGACCGCTCCGTGCCCATCGTGTTCCTCGACACCGGCAAGCATTTCGGCGAGACGCTGGACTACCGCGATGCGCTGGTCGCCGATTTCGGGCTGACCGATCTGCGCATCGTCACGCCGGAGCAGGTGGCCCTGGATCGCGACGACCCCGACGGGAAGCTGCACCTCTCCGACGTCGATGCCTGCTGCGCGATCCGCAAGGTCGAGCCCATGGCGCGAGGCGTGGCGCCGTTTCGCGCCTGGTTTACGGGGCGCAAGCGCTTCCAGGCCGCAACGCGCCAGGCGCTGCCGGCCTTCGAGGCCGTGGGGCCGCGCGTGCGCATCAATCCGCTGGCGAGCTGGACCGCCGCCGATTTGGGCGAGTACATGCGCGCCCATGATCTGCGGGAGAACCCGCTGGTCGCCTATGGCTATCTGTCGATCGGCTGCTTCCCCTGCACCCAGGCGGTAAAGCCGGGCGAGGATGCCCGCAGCGGTCGCTGGGCCGGGCAGGGCAAGACGGAATGCGGTATCCATCTCTCCGGCCTCGACCGGTCGCTGAACAATTCATCGCTTTAGGAAGTCCCCGAATGTCTGAAACCAACGCGCAACCGCGCCTCTGGACGCCTGAAGGTTTTCGCGAGGACGACTGGCGGCATGCCGACACTGCCGAGGCGCTGGCCGGCAATGGCCGCTTCATCCTGCCGCTGCAGGCCTTCCTCGGTCTCGATCCGCAGGTGCGGGAAGCCTACAGTGAGCGGCTCGGCGTGCTGCTCCAGCCCGGCGAAGCAGTGGATGTCATTGTCGATCTGCTCGACACGCTCTCGCTTGTGGCGCTGGCCTTCCCGGCGTTCAGCGACGGCCGCAGCTTCTCCAAGGCCGAGTTGCTGCGGCGGCGCCATGGTTTTACGGGTGCCTTGCGCGCCACGGGTCAGGTGCTGGTCGACCAGCTTCCCCACATGCTGCGCCTTGGCTTCGATGAATTCGAGGTTTCGCACCCGACATTGATCGCCCGGCTGGCGGCGGGACGTATCGGCGGATTGCCGCTGCATTACCAGCCGTCGGTGAAGGCGGCGGACACCGGCCTCAAATATTCCTGGCGTCGCAAGGCAGCCGGCTGAGGCGCTGAACAAGTCACGCGGTCTCAGCCGCGCGGCCGCGCTTCCTTTCCCGGCTTTTCCAGGTGGTCCAGCTTGCCCAGAAGGTCGCGCATATTGCCGGGTATTTCTGGATCAGGCCTGAAGGCGGGCAAGGAGCGGACGAATCTTCGCATTGTCTCCGTGCCGATCTGTCGCCTGATCTCGGCCGCCAGAGCGTTGGATATCTTGTCTTTAACTCGGGCCATGGCCCCAAAACCTTATCGTTTCGCGCTGAAGAACTCCGTTGGCTTGAATTTGTTCCTCAAGCGTACAGTGTTGAACGATTCCAGACCGGTTTTGTGAATATTTAGTTAAATTGGACGGGTTGCGGCTTGGGCGCTCCAGTTCCGCCCCGACCGCTGTAAGCAGGGCTGCCTCTTGATTTTTCACCCCCGAACCTCGATATCGGGCGCAACTTTGCCATTCTTGAAGCAATGACGGGATATGCGATGAGCGACCAGGAAAAACACGAACGCGCACCCGAGGAGAACGAGGCTGTGCGGGCCGCCACGGAAGCGCAGGAAACCGGCCAGGAAAGCGACTATGAGGCGCTGGTGCGGTTGATGAAGGAAAACGAAGAGCTGAAGGACCGGGCTCTTCGCATTGCAGCCGACATGGAGAACCTGCGCCGCCGCACCGCTCGCGATGTGCAGGATGCGCGCGCCTATTCCATGGCCAATTTCGCCCGCGATATGCTGGGCGTTTCCGACAATCTGCGCCGCGCCATCGAGGCCGTGCCGGCCGAGGCACGTGCCGCCGGCGAGGCCGGTCTGCTGGCGCTGCTCGAGGGCGTCGAGATGACGGAGCGGTCGATGCTGCTCGCGCTCGAACGCCATGGCGTGAAGAAGCTGGATCCCGAGGGCTCCAAGTTCGACCCGCACTTCCACCAGGCCATGTTCGAGGTGCCCAATCCCGACATTCCGGCCGGCACTGTGGTGCAGGTGGTTCAGCCGGGCTATTCGATCGGCGAGCGCGTGCTGCGCCCGGCCATGGTGGGTGTTTCCGCCGGTGGCCCCAAGAACAACGCCGCCGAAGCGCCGGCCGAGCCTGGCCCGGTCAACCAGCAGGCTGAAAAGGACGCCTGACAGGCGCCACTGTCCCAGGTCGATCCCGGACATTGCGTGAAAGCGCGGGATCGAGCATGGTGACGGCGAGGGGAACGACGTCGGGCCGGCTGCGCTCGGCGTCCGTCGCTCCGCATTCGGGGCTGACGGCATGACAGCACTACAGCTTCTCGACTACGCCGGCGTGGCGGTTTTTGCCGCCACCGGCGCGCTCGCCGCCTCGCGCAAGCAACTCGACATCATCGGCTTCCTGTTTCTGGCAAGCGTCACCGGCATCGGCGGCGGCACGTTTCGCGACCTCATCCTCGGCACGCCGGTGTTCTGGGTCCGCAATCCCAACTATGTGCTGGTCAGCGCGGCCATTGCCGCCATCGTGTTCTTCACCGCCCACCTCGTCGAGTCGCGCTACAAGCTGCTGCTGTGGCTCGATGCGCTGGGCATGTCGGCTTACTCGGTGATGGGGGCGGCAAAGGGGCTGGCCGTGACCGGCTCCTTCACGGTCGCCATCATCACCGGCACGCTCACCGCGACCTTCGGCGGTATTCTGCGCGATTTGCTGGGCGGCGAGCCTTCCGTTCTTCTGAGGCCGGAAATCTACGTGACGGCTGCGCTGGTCGGCGCAGGCGTGTTCATCCTTGCAGGACTGTTCGGCACATCGGCGACGGTGTCCGCCGTGGTTGCATTCCTGGCCGCCTTTCTGGTTCGCGGCGGCGCGCTGAAGTTCGGCTGGACGTTTCCCGCCTACAGGAGCCGGCCCGGCCGCCGGCCCGAGGACATCCCCTGAAGGGTTGTCAGGCGGCGAAACGCTGCGCGTCGCTGCCGTAGTAGTTGATGTAGCGGGCGTTGATTTCCTCGACCGGCAGGACCACGAATACGTCGACCGTATGGAAGTCCTCATCGACCACGCAGCCGTCGCCGATGCGGGCGCCCAGCCGCAGATAGCCCTTGATGAGCGGCGGCATGGCCATGATGGCCGACTTCAGGTTGATGGCCTCATTCGGCATCATGTCCATGTCGCAGTAGCGACCCGGCACCGCGCGCACTTCCCACGGGCCCTTGGCGCGGCAGTTGTGCGCCAGATAGGACAGCGCTTCCGCATGGGCAGCCGGCACCGTGCCGTGGAAGGATGCGCAGCCCGCCATGACATCGATGTCGTAGCGGTGCACATAGGCCCAGATGCCCTGCCACAGCAGCTCGATGGTGCGCTTGGAGCGGTAGTCGGCCAGCACGCAGGAGCGGCCCAGCTCAAGGAAGCGGCGGCCGGGGTGGCGGCCTACGAGGCCCTTCAGTTCGAACTCGTCTTCCGAGTAGAAGCCGCCGGCGGCGATCGCGGCCTCCTGCCTGAGCAGCCGGTATGTGCCGACGATGCGCTTGTGCATGGGGCCGGGAAGGGCGCTGTCGATCACCAGCAGGTGGTCGCAGATGGCATCGAAGCGATCGGCGTCGCGGCGCTCCATCGCGTGGAGAGCGCTCTGCCTGGCGCCGAGTTCGTCATAAAACACCCGGTAGCGGATTTCCTGAGCCACGGCGATCTCGCCGGCATCGCGGGCCAGGCGCACTTCCAGCGTACCGATGCGGCCGAGAAGCTCGCTTTCGTATGCCGCGCCGTCATGTGCGCCGGAGGGGCGGTGACGCTCGAGCATCGCGGTCTGCATGGCTAATTCTCCTTCGAGCTTGCTCACATGCAGCAGAATAAAAAGTCCGTGCAACAGAAGTGTGACTGTAGCTTCATCAGCCTGGCCGGGCAAATTTGGGGCAGCAGATCGTTGGGCGACCGAGCACCCGCCAATGTTGCGAAGCCGTCCCGGCTTCGATCAGCCTGCGGCCTGTTCCGCAACCGTTCGGACCAGCGCGTCGGGATCGAGCGGCTTGGTCACGAAACCGGTCGCGCCATGCGCCAGCACAGTGTGCCGGGTCTTTTCCTGGCTGTCGGCCGAAAGAACCATGATCGGTACTGGCGCGGCAGTGGTTTCTTCCTCGTGGCGGCGGATGGCGGCGATCGCGTCGAGACCGTCCATGATCGGCATGTGCAGGTCCATCAGCACGATGTCGTAGCGCGTCGTGCCGCTGGTCACGGCTTCCACGGCGGCCCTGCCATTGCCGACTACGTCGACCTTGTGGCCCGCCTTGAGCAAGGTGACGCGGGCCAGCAATGCGTTGATGTCGTTGTCCTCGGCGATCAGGATCGACAGTTCCGGTTCGTCCGGCTTCGACGGTTCGCTGCCTTTCGGGCGTGACGAGACCGTGAGGGCCGAAGGCGCGGCCATTCCCGAAAGCAGGACGCGCAGCAGCGTTTCGCCGCGTACCGGCCGTGCCAGGAAGGTCGAATAGCCATTGCGCCGGAAATCGCCCAGCATGCCACGCTCGTTGGGGGCGATCACTATGATTGCTTCGCAGGTAGTGAAACCTGCGCGGCGCAGGCGCTTCAGCATATCTCCGTCGGCATTTTCCAACGCGGCATCGACCAGCAGCGTGTCGCACCCTTCGGAAAGCGTCGCGGCCTGCTCGGACGTTTCCGCCACCTGCATCGTGCCGCCATGGGCCGCGATTGTGCGCGCGATCGCCTCGGCCTCGATCCTGTTGGCAGCCAGCATGACCGCGCGGCGGCCAGCAAGCGCCTCGCCGCGACCATTGTCGCCGTGAACCGCCTCGGCCGCCGGGATGGTGAAGGAAAATTCAGAGCCCTTGCCCTGTTCGCTGGTGACCTCGATCTCGCCGCCCATCGAGCGCACGATGCCCCTGGATATGGCAAGGCCCAGCCCGGCGCCGCCATGCGCGCGGGTCGAGGTGCTGTCGGCCTGCTCGAATTCGCCGAAGATGCGCTCCAGGTCCGTTTCGCCAAGCCCGGTGCCGGTGTCGGTGACGGCGAAGCGCAGCATGTCGGATTTTTCGCCCGGCACGATCGTGACACTGACCAGCACGCCGCCCTCGTCAGTGAATTTCACTGCATTGCCGATCAGGTTCAGCAGCACCTGCCGCACGCGGCCGGGATCTGCGGTGATGACCTGCGGCACGTCGGGCGAGACATGGCAGCCGAGGCCGATGCCCTTGGCGAAGGCGCGCGCGGCCAGCAGTTCCACCACGTTTTCCGCGATCTCGCGCGGCGACATCGGCTGCGGCTCTGGCTCGAAGCGCCCCGCCTCGATCTTGGAATAGTCGAGCAGGTCCTCGATCAACGCCAGGAGCGCGCCGGCCGATGTTGAAACGGCGCTGACATAGGTGCGTTGTTCGGGCGAAAGCGCGGTGTCGGCCAGCAGCGTGGCCATGCCGATGATACCGTTCATCGGCGTGCGGATTTCATGGCTCACCGTGGCCAGGAAGCGGGACTTGGCCTGGCTGGCGTGTTCGGCGCGCTCACGCGCATGGATCAGTGCGGCCTCCGCACGCTTGCGGGCGGTGATGTCGCGGGCGATCGCGCGATGGGACACCGTGTCGCCCTCATTGTCGCGTACCGAAAGCTCGATCCACGAAAACCAGCGCGTTCCGCCCGGCGCGTTGATGGCAACGTCGGTGGAACTCAGGCATTCGCCGCTGGCAAAGGCGGCGTCCGGCACCAGGCCGATCTCGACGCCCAGATCGGCAAGCATGCGGCCGGAAATCTGCGCCCTGTCCAGCCCCACCAGATCGGCGAAAACCTTGTTTGCATAGACGATGCGGCCATCGCGGTCGCGATGGATGACGAGGTCGCCAAGCGCATCGATAAGGCCGTGGAAGCGCTCCTCGTTCTCCTGCAACTCCCACATGCGGTCGGCCAGAACCTCCATCCTGGCCTGTTCCTGCATTGCGTCGGGGGAGGCGCGTGCCGCGCTCTTGCCGGCATAATATGCGGCAGCGAGCGCCAGCCCGGCCGTGCTGAACCCCAACAGCCCAAGGCTGACCACGCCGGGAGCGCCGGTCAGCCAGGCGATGACCGAACAGATGAGCGAGGAAAGGATGAGGGCGCCGCCAAGGCCAGGCGCCACGCGCTTCCTTTGCAGGTCAGGCGCCAGCGGCGGCGGCGTCAGCTGGCGGCGCGCCAAGCCGCGCGGCAACTGCTCGCGCAGGGCCGTTTCGCCTTGGTTCAGCTCGAAATCGATGGAATCGGTCTCCATGCCGCAACCATAAGGGCCAAGCCTTAGGGAAGCCTTGGAGTGAAAGTTCGAATTGTATCGGTCCGACGGAATAGCCCGGGATTTCTGTGGCTTAGAGCATTTCCAAGTCAGGATGAAACCCTCCGGCAGCTACATCGCGACGACGACCCGTCCCCTGATCTTGCCATCGACAATGTCGTGGGCAGCCTGGATGATGTCGTCGAAGCCGATCCAGGTTGTGAGCTTTTCCAGCTTGGCGTGGTCGAGATCAGTGGCAAGGCGCTGCCAGGCCTCCAGGCGCAGTTCCTTTGGCGCCATGACCGAGTCGATGCCGAGCAGCGAAACGCCACGCAGGATGAAGGGGGCGACACTGCCGGGCAGGTTCATGCCTTGCGCGAGCCCGCAGGCGGCGATCGCACCGCCATAGGAGGTCATCGACAGCACGTTGGCCAGCGTGTGGCTGCCGACCGCGTCGATGCCGCCCGCCCAGCGCTCCTTGTTGAGTGGCTTGGCGGGGCCGGAAAGCTCTTCGCGGGCAATGATTTCGGCGGCACCAAGATCATGCAGGTAGCCGCTTTCCGCAGGCCGCCCGGTCGAAGCGATGACGTGGTAGCCTAGCTTGGACAGAAGCGCGACGGCCACGGAGCCGACGCCGCCGGCCGCGCCGGTGACGATCATGGGGCCGCGATCCGGCGTCAGGCCGTGGCGCTCCAGCGCCATCACCGACAGCATCGCCGTGTAACCGGCGGTGCCGATCGCCATCGCAGTTGCCGCGCTCATGCCCTCGGGCAGGGGAACCAGCCAGTCGCCCTTCACGCGCGCCTTGGCGGCATAGGCGCCGAAATGGGTCTCACCCACGCCCCAGCCATTGAGGATGACCCTGTCGCCCTCCTTCCAGTCGGGGTGCGAGGAGGACAATACCGTTCCGGCGAAATCGACGCCGGGAATCATGGGGAAGCGCCGCACCACAGGGGCCTTGCCGGTGATCGCCAGCCCGTCCTTGTAGTTCACCGTGGTTGCGTCCACAGCCACCGTGACGTCGCCTTCCATCAGGTCGGCCTCGGAAATCTCGGTCACGGCCACCGACTGGTTCTTGGCCTCGTCGCGGATGATCAGGATGGCCCTGAAGGTGTCGGACATTGCGGGGCTCCGTGCAGCGCTGGTCGATTTGGACCGACTTTGCGACGTGCGCCCCGCAAAATCAATCGTGCGAGGCCGCCTTGCTGCGCCGCCAGCCGAACAGTTCTTCCAGCAGCACGAAGCCGGCGCCGACAGATATGAAAGCATCGGCCAGATTGAAGATCGCGAACGACCAGACCGGCGTGTGGAAGAGGATATAGTCGATCACGTGGCCATAGACGGCGCGGTCGATGAGATTGCCAATCGCGCCGCCGATGATCAGGGCGAAGCCGACCCGCGACAGCACCTGCCCGGGGCCGGTGCGAAACGCCAGATAGAGCACGAAGGCGATGACCGCGAGCGAGACGAGGATCAGCCCCTTGTCGCCGATCGAGGAGAACATGGAGAAGGCCACGCCGGTGTTGTAGGTGCGGTAAAGCGCCAGAAACGGCAGGATGTCGACCTTTTCATGCATGAAAAGCTCGGTTTCGACCAGCAGCTTGATCCACTGGTCTATGGCTATGGCGATTGCGGCGAGCAGGCCGTAAGGCAGCAGCGATCTCCAGGTCACGCGCCGCCTCCCGCTTCAAGCTTCAGCGCGCCGCGCCGAATCTCGTAGAGCATGACGCCGGTGGCCACCGCCAGGTTGAGCGAGTCGGCGCGGCCGGCCTGCGGAATGCGCAGCAGCCGGTCGCAGCTTTCGGCCAGCGTATCCGGCAAGCCCTGCTGTTCGTTGCCCATCATCAGCACGACCGGTTTTCCCGAGAAATCGACGGTGCGGTAGTCCACGGATCCTTTCAGATGCGTGCCGACGACGAGGCCGGGGAAATTCTTGCGCCAGGCCAGAAACGCCTCGGCCGTAGCCTTGGCTACGGGAACTGCGAAGATGGAGCCCATGGTGGCGCGCACGGTCTCCAGCGAAAACGGATCGGTGGTCTCGCCCACCAGGATGACGCCCTTGGCGCCCACCGCATCCACGGTGCGGATGACGGTGCCGAGATTGCCGGGGTCGCGCACGCGGTCGAGCGCCACCCAAACGTCACCGTGCTTCGGCCGGATGTCCTTGAGCGGCATGTAGCGTTGCGCGAAGACGCCCACCACCATCTGCGGGTTGTCGCGCCGGGTGATCGAGGTCAGCACCTTTTCGGAGACTTCCAGAACCGTTCCGCCGGCGGCAACCGTGCGCGCCGCAACCTTCTCGATCGTCGGGTTGCCGAGACCGGCCTTGGCGAAGATCAACGTCTTGATCGACCAGCCGAGGTCGAGCGCGTCGATGACAAGCTTCAGACCCTCGGCCATGAAGGCGTTCTGCTGGTCGCGGAATTTCTTCAGCGCCAGCGCCTTGATGTCCTTGACCAGAGGATTGGCGAGGCTGGTGACTTCCTTCACCCGTCCGGGCGCGCGATGCTCGGTCATTTTGCCAGCCACCGTGAGAAGAGAGAGGTCGAAAGCGCCCGGCCGGCAGACTTTTCGCGGATGATGAGCTCGCCCGATTCCACCACCCCGCCCATGCCGGCGAAGGTGTCGCGCATCAGCGCATGGATGGCGAAGAAGGAGGCGCGGATGGAGTAGGCCGTCAGCACCACCGCAAGCGGCTTCGGCGTCAGGATCGAGCGGCAGATGTCGGTCAGCGCCGGCAGGTCCTCGAACAGCTGCCACACCTCGCCTTTCGGCCCGCGCCCATAGGCCGGCGGATCAAACAGGATGATGTCGTAGGCGTTGCCGCGCCGCTCCTCGCGCTCGGCAAACTTCATCGCGTCTTCGCAGATCCAGCGGATCGGCTTGTCGCCAAGGCCGGCCATAAGCTGGTTCTCGCGCGCCCAGCCGATGGCCTTTTTCGAGGCGTCGACATGGGTCACTTCCGCGCCGGCGCGCGCGGCCACCAGCGAGGCGAGGCCCGTATAGCCGAACAGGTTCAGCACCTTCACCGGGCGCCTCGCGTCGCGGATCAGCCCGGCCATGTGGTCCCAGTGCGAGGCCTGCTCGGGAAACACGCCGACATGGCGGAACGAGGTGAAGCGCCCGAGATAGTCGATGCCGTCATGGCGCATCGGCCATGTCTCTCCGAGCGGCGTCTTCGGAAAGCGCCAGCGGCCCATGCCTTCTTCGTCGGTGTCGCCGGTGAAGACGGCATCGACATTGTTCCATTCCTTGGCCGGCAGCGCGCGCTGCCAGATCGCCTGGCCCTCGGGGCGCACGATGCGATAGGGGCCGTATTGCTCCAGCTTTTCGCCATTGCCGCTATCGAGCAGGGCGTAGTCGTCATTGGGCGCAACTTCGAGGATCACCGGTAGTCGCTCGGCCGGCAGCGCGCCTTCGCGGCGCACGAGCTTGCGCACCGGCGCCGTGGGCTCGGGCGCGGCCTGTGGTTCCGGCTTTTCAGCGGCGCGGCGCGGCACGGCCGGTCGTTCGCCGCGCGCTACCGGCTGCGACGTGCGATCGGGCTGCTGGCGCTTGTCGCGGCGTTTGTCACGCGAGGGTTTCATTCACACTCCAGATTTGGCAGCCGCGCTTCTGCCACAGCCCACCCCGCGGCGCAACAAAACTACAGCCTTCAGGCTGCTCGTAGATGCCGGGCGATGGACAGAAGTGCGACCATGAGCGCGACGAAGCCGGCAAGCTTGAACGCGGCCACGATCATATGCCCGGTTTCCCAGCGCAGGCGAACGGCATCGAAATTCTCGGGCAGCGCGGCCCCTCTGATCCATGTGGCGAGTTCGGCGTTGGCGGGCGCGACCAGAGCGAGCCACGCGCCAAGAGCAAGGGCATAGAGCGCCGCGGCCGACGCTGCAAAGCGTGAGGCTGGCCCGTCCCCTCGGAGAAGAAGGACCAGACACGCCGGCAGGACGATGGCAGCCAGATCGAGCGGCGCGCCCACTGCGGCGAACAGCCAGAACTGGCGGTTGAAGACCGTCGTTTCGCGCCACAGTTCGGCAGACCAGGCCATCAGCCGCGGCTCCGCTTCCAGCACGTGGGCGAAGGAGGGTCCGAGGCTGAGCGCGGCAACCACGGCCGCAAGCAGTGAAAGATAGAAAGTGACAGGAGGTATTCGCATCACGTTACCTCATGACCGCGAGGCTTGGCGACTAGCTCGACTTCGGCCGGCTTTCGTAAACCGCAATGCCGGCGGCAAGATCCTCCAACGCCGCACCGACCGACTTGAACAGCGTGATTTCGTCTGCGCTCCGGCGACCCTGCTTCTGGCCGCGAGCCAGTTCGTGCAAATCGGCCACGATCTCCTCGGGCTTGAGCACGCCCGAAGCCAAAGGCTGCACAATGTCGCCGGCCTCCTTGGTCGCGCCGGCGCGGGTGTCGACATAGACGCGGGCGCGGCGGATCGCGTCGTCATCGCTTTCGCGCATCTCGGGCGTGAAGGCGCCGACCAGGTCGAGATGCGTGCCGGGCCTGAGCAGCGCGCCCTTGATCAGGGGCGTGGTCGAAATGGTGGCGCAGGAGACGATGTCGGCTTCCGCGACTGCTCCGTCGAGGTCCTGCACCGCGGCGGCGTCGAAGCCCTTTGCGCGCAACTCGGCCGCGACGGCGTCCGCGTTGGCGTGGGTACGGTTCCAGATCCTGACCTGCGTGATCGGCCGCACCGCCGCATGTGCCTGGGCCAGGAACGGTGCCAGCGCGCCGGCGCCCACGATCAGCAGCCGCGAAGCGTCCTCGCGTGCGAGATAGCTGGCAGCCAGCGCGGAGGCGCAGGCCGTGCGCCATTGCGTAATGCGCTGCCCGTCGATCAGCGCCTGCGGTTCGCCCGTGGTGCCGTCGAGCAGCAGGTAGAGCCCCATGACCGCAGGCTTTCCGATCGTGTTGTTGTCGGGCGAAACTGTCACGATCTTCACGCCGATATGGCCGTTGCCGCTGACGCCCGCATTGAAATCGCTCCAGGCGGGCATCAGCAGTAGCGTTGTGGCCGCCCCTGTCGGCCGCTCGACCGCATGGTGATGTCGAACCGGCTGGATTGCGCCTTCGCGAAAGGCCTGTCTCAGCGTATCGACAAGTCCCGGAAAGGTCAGGGCCTTGTCGACCTCGGCGGCCGAAATCATCTGCATAGCTGCACCTCGTCGATCGAGCAGGCCGTGGCCCGCGGGTTTCAGGCGGCCGGAAGGCCGGTCCTGTCAGCCCGATGGTGGGACGTATCCTCGCCCCGGATCTGCAATTCCTGTCCGCGCAACCGCGCCAGCTTGCGGTAGCGCCCCTGCTTGAACCAGGTGACGATCGCGCCAACGACCATGCCCAGCGCCAGGGCGGCAAACAGCAGCACGAAAAGCGGTGCCTGCATGGTCAGGCCGGGGTTGCCGGGGTTGAACGGGTCCAGCGTGAAGGCCACCGGTGCGCGGTTCGCCACCGCCAGCGCGATCAGGACGACGGCGAGCGGCACGAAGAGCACGATGATCAGGAAGCGATTGAGCATGTCTTATTCCAATCAGGCCGGCACGTTCGGAGTGCGCACGCGCACCTACTTGCTGGCGTTCAGCCTTTCGCGAAGCTCCTTGCCGGTCTTGAAGAAGGGAACCCACTTCTCTTCCACCTCGACCGAGTCGCCGGTGCGGGGGTTGCGGCCCATGCGCGCCGGACGGTTCTTCACCGAGAAGGCTCCGAAGCCGCGCAGTTCAACGCGATTGCCCTCGGCCAGAGCATCCGTGATCTCGTCGAAAATCGCGTTCACGATATTTTCGACGTCTCGCAAAAACAGATGCGGATTGCGAGAGGCAATGATCTGCACAAGTTCGGATTTGATCATGAGCGCGGTCCCCGCCTATGGTTTGCTGAAATTGTATGCGGATGATTTTATTCGCTTTTACGCCGTCCGGCCAAGCTTCAAGGGTGCCAGAGCGATACGAGACCGTCAAGGAACAAGCGCTCGGCGCCGATCTTGCGGATGATGTCGTCGCCAGGGTTGGGCACGCCAAGGGCGCGGCTCACGGCCTGGCCGAGCGAGCTGTCGAGCAACAGGCTTGCGCCGCTTCGGGTCGGCTTCCACTCGATGACCTTGAGCTTCTTGTCCACGCCCTTGGACGACAGCCATTGCACCGCCTCGTGCTCGCCGCCGAGCTCGTCCACCAGCTTCTTCTCCAGCGCCTGCCTGCCGGTGAAGACCGAACCGTCGGCGAGAGCCATCACCTGCTCGTGCGTAAGGGGCCGGCGTTCCTGCACAAGGCCGATGAACCAGTTGTAGCTGTCCAGGATCATCGAGCGGATCATGGCGCGGGCCTCGTCCGAGGTCGGCTTGAACGGCGAGGGCTCGGCCTTGAGCGGCGAGGACTTGATCTCTTCCAGCTTCACGCCGAGCTTGTCCATCAGGCCGCTGATGTCGGGATATTGCACCAGAACGCCGATCGAGCCGACGATCGAGGTCTGGCGCGCCACGATATGTTCCGTGGCGCTGGCGACCATGTAGCCGGCCGAAGCCGCAAGCGCGCCCACCTGGGCCACCACCGGCTTCTCATCTGCGATCCTGCGCACCGCGTCGAAGATCGCTTCGCCGCCCGCGGTGGTCCCGCCCGGCGAATCGATGGACAGGATCACGCCTTTCACCGATTTCGATTTGCGGATCTTCTCCAGGCGCTGGAGCAGTTCGTCGCTTTCGACGATCGTGCCCTCGATCTTCACCTTGGCGATGTGATTGGTCGCGGTGCCCAGTTCGTCGCCGTAAAGCCACGTCGACGCGGCTGCGATGCCGATGGCGGCGATCAAGAGGGCGGCAACGCGCCAGAAGGTAAGCTTGCGCCGCAGATGGCGGCGGTCGATCATGTCGTCAGCTCTCATTACCATACTGCCCCGTTGTCTCTGGCCTATCGGCTTCTAGTCCATGCAGGTGCCCGCCGCTACCCTTTCATCGCGCCGTCGTTCCCGCCTGGCAAGCCGTGCAGCGCGCATGGCTCACATCTTTACCCAAATGTAACCATATTGGCGTGTAACCTGCGGGGCTGCAGGTGGTTCCGCGCCCGACATATGGGATGATGAATCGAGTTGCCGCAGTGTATTCGGTTCATGTCGAGCAACTCTGCCCAAATACAGCCTGTCGGCCTTTCGCCGCAGGCGGAAAAGATTTAAATGTAGAGCCACAATTTCGTGGCTTTTTATCGTTTGGTCCTGCCCCCGCGCGGTTCGGACTATTCGCGACGACAACTGAAGCCGGAGTCGCAGCCGGCATGGAAGGCAGAATATTGGCGCGACCGATTGAAACGACCAGCGGCCACCTCAATTCGGCCGGCCCGTCGACAGCCACAAACGTGCAGCTTGGGGCCGCGTTTGAGCGTGCGCGCCGGCATTCGCTTCGCGTGCGCTGGCTGAAAGGTGCGCTGCCGGTTCTCGCGGTGCTGATGGCGCTCGGCTTCGTCGGCTATTCCTATGTAGTGAAGCCGGCGGCCGTGGCCATCTCCACCGATGGCTCCGCCTATTCCGACGGCAAGCTCGTGATGGCAAACCCTAAGCTTGACGGTTTCACCAAGGACAACCGTCCCTACAAGGTCACGGCGTCGCGGGCGATCCAGGATTTCAAGAACGAAGGCATCGTCGAGTTGGAAGGTATCGCCGCCCAATTGCCGATCGATGCCGACAACTGGGCCCTGGTTGACGCGCCGCGCGGCGTCTATGATCGCGACAAGAATACGCTCGACATCACGAGCGCCATGACGATCAAGACCGGCAACGGCATGTCGGTGAAGCTAAAGTCGGCCCATCTGGACATGGGCAAGGGCGGGATGAAGACTGACGATCCGGTAGATATTCAGCTCACGGGTGCCAAGATTACCTCGGATTCGATGACGATCCTTGAAAACGGTAAGGTTTTGGTGTTCGAGAAGCGTGTACGCATGAACATCGACCCCAGCCGTGTGAAGGCTGAACAGGACGCGAGCGGAGACCAGTATGTGGTTCAGTGATGTGCGGCTGCCGCTTCGCGCGGCTTTGGGACTGGCGCTCCTGGCTATGGCGCCCGTGCAGGCTGTTGCGGAGAACAGCAGGATGCAGAGCGCGCTGACCGGCCTCAGCCTCTCCGGCAAGGAGCCGATCCAGATCGAAAGCGACAAGCTCGAAGTCCGCGAGGCAGACAACGTCGCTGTCTTCAGCGGCAATGTGACGGTGGTCCAGGGGCCGACCCTGCTCAAGGCCGGCAAGATGACGGTCTATTACGTCAAGGGCGGCGACGGATCGGCCGCCACCGGCTCGGCCAACATCGACCGGCTGGAGGTGGACGACAAGGTTTACGTGAAGTCGAATACGCAGGTTGCCACCGGCGATCGCGGCACCTTCGACATGAAGACCGAAGTGCTGGTGCTTTCCGGCAAGGAAGTGGTCCTGTCCGAAGGCACCAATGTTCTCGTCGGCTGCAAGCTGACCGTGCAGATGCAGTCCGGCCAGGCGCAGGTCGAAGGCTGCAAGAAGGGTGAGGCGGGCAGCGGCCGCGTCATGATGTCGATCACGCCCGGTTCGGTGTCCGGAAGCCAAAACCAGTAATGCAGCAGAGCACCTCGCTAATGTCGCGCCTTTCCGGGCGCCTTCGGTCGTCTCCCGCGGCGCCTGCCGTGCGAAAGGATACGGCCGGCCTCAAAGGCACGCTGATCGCCAAGGGACTGACCAAGGCCTATAAGGGCCGCACTGTCGTCAACGGCGTTTCACTGGGCGTGCGCGCTGGCGAGGCGGTAGGGCTTCTGGGGCCCAACGGCGCCGGAAAGACCACCTGTTTCTACATGGTCACGGGTCTGGTGCCGGTCGACAAGGGTTCGATCGAAATCGATGGTTTCGACGTCTCGTCCATGCCGATGTATCGCCGGGCGCGCCTGGGCGTCGGCTACCTGCCGCAGGAAGCGTCGATCTTTCGCGGCTTGAGCGTTGAAAACAATATCCGCGCGGTGCTGGAAGTGGTGGAAAAGAGCCGCAAGGAGCGCGAGCGCAGCCTCGACGCCCTGCTCGACGAATTCCACATCACGCATCTGCGAAAGTCGCCAGCGATTGCCTTGTCGGGCGGCGAGCGGCGGCGGCTTGAGATCGCGCGGGCGCTGGCCAGCCGCCCCAACTACATGCTGCTGGACGAGCCTTTCGCGGGCGTGGACCCGATCGCCGTTTCCGACATCCAGCAACTGGTCCGGCATCTGACCAAGCGCGGCATCGGCGTGCTGATCACCGACCACAATGTGCGCGAGACGCTGGGCCTCATCGACCGTGCCTATATCATCCACGCCGGTGAAATCCTGAAGCACGGCTCGGCCGCCGACATCGTTGCCGACCAGGACGTGCGAAGGCTCTATCTGGGCGAAGGATTTACGCTCTAGGCCCGTGTCCGTGCTTATGGCGCGAGAGGTTTCCGCGTCGAAAATGGGGCCATCGTTACATTTATTGTAAGCCTTTCGTGCCACCCTCTGCCTTGACAAGCAAAGGACGTGCCAGTTTCAATTGACTGGCAGACAAAGGCGGACAAGAGTTCAAGGGTGATGGCACTCGGGGCCAAATTGCAGCTTCGGCAGTCGCAGTCGTTGACGATGACGCCGCAGCTCATGCAGTCGATCCGGCTGCTGCAGATGACCCATCTCGAACTCGAGCGGTTCGTGGAAGATGAGATCGAGCGCAACCCTCTTCTCGAGTGGGCGGAGCCGCATGACACCGCCGGCGAATTGGCGGAGCCGCCGGAGGTTGCGCTTCCGCAGCAGGACCAGGGCGACGAGCACACGCTGTTGAGCGCGGAAGCCATTTCGCAGCAGATGGACACCTCGCTGGAAAACGTGTTTCCCGACGATCCGGGCGTTGCAGACAGGCTGGGGCCCGACCTTGCGGCGCAGTGGAAGTCGGCTGGTGGCGGCGCGGAGGCATCCGCGAGCGATTTCGACTTCGAGGACGTGCTGCCTGCAGTGGTCACGCTGCGCGACCACGTCGAGGAGCAGATTGCCTTCGCATTCCTGGATCCCAGCGCTCGCCTGGTTGCGCGCGACCTGGCCGATGCGCTCGATGAGGCCGGGTACATGCGCGGCGACGTCGAGGAGATAGCCGTCAGGCTCGGGCTGGAGCCGCACGCGGTGCTGGAGGTGCTGAAAGCCTGCCAGGGCTTTGAACCGGCCGGCATTTTCGCGCGCGACCTTGCGGAGTGTCTCGGATTGCAGCTTGCCCGCCGCGACCGCTTCGATCCGGCGATGCAGGCCCTGGTGGGTAACCTGGAGCTGCTTGCCCGACGCGACTTTCAAAGCCTGAAAAAACTCTGCGGCGTCGACGAGGAAGACCTGGTCGAGATGATGGCCGAGATCCGCCATCTCGACCCGCGGCCCGGCATGGCCTATTCGGGCGGCCGCGTCGAAACCATCGTGCCCGACGTCGAGGTGCGTGCCGCAAGCGACGGCAGCTGGAGCGTGGAGCTCAATCCCGATGCGCTTCCGCGGGTGCTTGTCGACAATGTCTATTACGCCAGGGTTGCGAAGTCGGCGAGAAGCCAGGGCGAGAAGGATTTCCTGACCGAGTGCCACCAGAACGCCAGCTGGCTGACGCGCAGTCTCGACCAGCGGGCTCGGACCATCCTCAAGGTCGCGTCCGAGATCGTGCGCCAACAGGATGCCTTTCTGGTGCATGGCATCAGGCACCTTCGCCCGCTCAATCTGCGCACCGTGGCAGAGGCGATCGGCATGCATGAATCGACCGTCAGCCGGGTTACCGCCAACAAATACATGCTCACGCCGCGCGGCGCTTTCGAGCTGCGCTATTTCTTCACCGCCGCCATCGCTTCGGTCGGCGAGGGCGATGCACATTCGGCCGAGGCGGTGCGAGACCGCATCCGGCAGCTCGTCTCAGACGAGGCCCCGGCGGCTGTTCTTTCCGACGATCAGATTGTGGAAATCCTGCAGCGTGGCGGCATCGACATAGCCAGGCGCACGGTGGCCAAGTATCGGGAAAGCATGAACATTCCTTCCTCGGTCCAGCGTCGCCGCGAGAAGCGCGCGCTGGCTGCTGCCGGGCGCTAGCAAGGGCCCCGCATGCCCGCAAACCTGCGCCTTGATTGACAAGTACCGGCGAAGTGACTAGAAGCCCGCCGGCAAGAGCGGGCGGTTGCCCAGGAGAAAGAAGCTCCGTCTGGAGACGGCTTGTGATCAAGCGGATAGTTCAGGCTTAAATTCGGCGCGGTATCGCCGCGAACCTTGTATGCGCCGGCCACGGGTATAAACTCGAACAAAGTTGAAGTCTGAGCAAGAAGGCGGTTTTCGGATGACTCTACGCATCTCGGGAAAGCACATGGACGTCGGCGATGCATTCCGCGCGCGGATCCAGGAGCGCATCGGCGATGCCATTGGCAAGTATTTCGACGGCGGTTTTTCCGGGCAGATAACAGTTGTGAAATCTGCCGCGCGCTTCTCGGCCGATTGCCTGGTCCGGCTTCATTCGGGTGTGTCGCTGCAGGCAGCGGGCGAGGCCCAGGAGCCGGTCGCAGCCTTCGAGGCAGCCGCCGAGCGCCTGGAAAAACGCCTGCGCCGCTACAAGAGGCGGCTGAAGTCGCACTATCCGGGCACAGTCAACGGCAACCCGGTCGACATTGCCTACGCGGTGGTGGCGCCGCTCGCCGAAGACGAGGAAGAGCTGCCGGAGGACTACGCTCCGGCAATCGTCGCCGAATCGACCATGGTCCTGAAGACCATGTCGGTGGCGTCGGCGGTGATCGAGCTCGACACCAAGGACACCCCGGTTTTCGTGTTTCGCAATGCTGGGAACGAGCAGATCAATATCGTCTACAGGAGGCCTGACGGCAATATCGGGTGGATTGACCCTTCGACGACGAAAATCGCGCAGGGATAAACAAAGTCTTCTGACCGAAGCACCGGATTGGGGTTCGGCCGATCGGTCAGGGAAAGGATATTGGGCATGGATCTGAGCGATCTGATCGAGGTGCAGGCGATCATGCCGACCTTGAAGGCGAATTCCAAGAAACAGCTTCTGCAATTGCTCGCGGAGCGGGCGGCGGCCATCACCGGCCTCACGGAGCGGGAAGTGTTCGACACCATCCTGCAGCGTGAGCGCCTGGGGTCGACCGGGGTGGGCAACGGTATCGCCATTCCCCACGGCAAGCTTGCCGGGGTCAAGCGCATCACGGGTGTTTTCGCCCGGCTGGAGGCCCCGGTTGAATTCGAGGCACTGGACGACCAGCCGGTCGACCTGGTGTTTCTGCTTCTGGCGCCAGAAGGCGCCGGCGCCGATCACCTGAAGGCGCTGTCGCGCATCGCGCGGGTGCTGCGCGACCCCGACACGGTGGCCAAGATTCGCGGCACGCGCGATGCTTCGGCCATCCATGCGCTGCTGGCCGACAAGCAGGCGCACGCGGCCTGAATGAGCTGATCGGGAAAGATTCTAACGCGTCGGGCGGCCTTCGGGCCGCCCTTCGTTTTTCCGATTGGTTGTTTCGAGACTGATGCTCAGTTGATCGCAACCGGGGTGAGATGATTTTCAAGCGCGCCGGCAATGGCCGTGTCGCGAGCGTCCGATAGCAGGATCGGCTGTCCGTTGGCGGCAAACAGCGCCCAGATTTCCATGCCCGAGGCGATTTCCTGGAGACCCGGAAACTTGCCCTTCAACTCGTCGCTATCGATCTTGCGGAGATACGCGACCGAGCCTTGTCCAAGATGCGCGAGTTCGGTCTGGGTCAGCGTGTGCATTGAATCTTGATAGGTCATGGTTAGCCTCCTTCTTGCGGGGCGTCTTGCGACCGGACCCGCGGTAGAGCTGCTTTCCGGCGACAGCTTCAGTCTTTCACCGAAATGTTGATTTTGCGTACGAGCCGTTCTGGCTCGGGGCGTTCGAGATCGATCGACAGAAGGCCGTTTTTCAGTTCGGCCCCGATCACCCGCATCCCGTCGGCCAGCACGAAGGTTCGCTGGAACTGCCGTGCTGCAATGCCGCGATGCAGGAATTCGCGTTCGGTCTCGTCGTTTTGCCTGCCGCGCACCACGAGCTGGTTTTCCTCGGTGGTGACTTCCAGATCTGCGTCGCAGAAACCGGCCACCGCCAGCGTGATGCGCAGCATCTCGCCATTGCCTTCAGACTGCCGGATGCGTTCGATGTTGTAGGGCGGATAGCTGTCGCCCGTCTTGGCCAAGCGCTCCAGCGTCTTTTCCATCGTGTCGAACCCGAGCAGTAGCGGGCTCGAGAAAGGCGTCATGCGGCTCATGTTCGTCCTCTAAGAGCGACCTCACTGGGAAAAACCCTATTGGCATCTTTCCCGTTGAACCTGATATGGTCCGCACGGCAAATAAGTTCAAGCCTGTGCCAATCACATGCAAATCACATGAAGGAAAACGGAATGGCGGTCACGCAAAAGATCATCATCGACACCGATCCGGGGCAGGACGATGCCGTCGCGATCCTGCTGGCACTGGCGAGCCCGGAACTGGAGGTTCTGGGCATCACGGCCGTTGCCGGAAACGTTCCCCTGCACTTGACCACCAAGAACGCGCTGAAGATTTGCGAGCTGGCCGGAAAGACCGACACCGAGGTCTATGCCGGCGCCATCCGCCCCATGGTGCGGCCGCTGGTGACGGCCGAGCACGTGCATGGCAGAACCGGGCTCGATGGCCCCGACCTGCCGGAGCCGACGATGAAGCTGCAGGAGCAGCATGCGGTCGACTTCATCGTCGAGACGCTGATGCGCGAAGAGCCCGGCACGGTCACACTGTGCCCGCTCGGGCCCCTTACCAATGTTGCGCTGGCGCTGGTGCGCGAGCCCAGGATCGCCTCGCGCATCAAGCAGATCGTGCTTATGGGGGGCGGCTTCTTCGAGGGTGGTAACACCACGCCGGCAGCCGAGTTCAACATCTATGTCGACCCGCAGGCGGCCCATGTGGTGTTCCGCTCCGGCGTGCCGATCGTGATGATGCCGCTGGACGTCACCCACAAGGCGCTGACCACCGCCAAGCGCGTCGAAAAATTCCGCGCCATGGGCACCAGGGTCGGCACCGCCACCGCCGAGCTGCTCGACTTCTTCGAGCGCTTCGATGAGGAAAAATACGGCACCGACGGCGGCCCGCTGCACGACCCCTGCGTTATCGCCTATCTGATCAAGCCCGAGCTGTTCAAGGGCCGCAACTGCAATGTCGAGATCGAGATCGGCTCGGAACTCACCATGGGCATGACCGTGATCGACTGGTGGGGCGTGACCACGCGCGAGAAGAACGCCATGGTCATGCGCGACATCGACCATGAGGGCTTCTTCAACCTGCTGGCTGAAAGGCTGGCGCGGCTGTAGCAGCGACTTGGCGCGGCGCTTTCCCTTCCCCTCGAGGGGAAGGGGCTGTCGCATGTTCGACCCTCGCTCCGGTTGCCGCTACGCCCCCGCAGCCCATGGCAGCACCGTCTCATAGGCCGCGGCAGCCTGCAATACGGCCAAGTCGCCGCGCGGGCGGCCGATGATTTGCATGCCCATGGGCAGGCCTTGTGGGTCGAAGCCGACCGGCACGTTGACGGACGGGCAGCCGGCCAGCGTGGCGTAGGCCGAGACTTCCATCCAGCGGTGATAGCTATCCATCGCGCGGCCGGCGACTTGCTTCGGCCAGTGCGTGCCGACCGGGAAGGGAAACACCTGCGCGGTGGGGAGCGCCAGCAGGTCGAAGCGCTCGAAAAGTTTTAGCAGCGTCGCGTGCCACTTTGAACGCACTGTCGAGGCGGCGTGCACCTGCACGGCCGTGAGGCGCATCGCGCCCTCGATCTCCCAGATCGCCTCGGGCTTCAGGAGGTCGCGCCGGGCGGGATTGTCGAAATGCGCCTTCAACTCGCAGCCGCTGGTGGCCTGGCGCAGCGTGACGAAGGCGCGCCACAGAGCCTCGAAATCAAATTCCGGCACGAGCGGCTCGGCGGCAAAGCCGATTTCGGCAAAGCGCCGCAAGCCGGCCTCGCAAAGCTCAAGAATGCCGGTCTCCACCGGCAGATGCCCGCCGAGGTCGCCAAACCAGGCGATGCGACCGCCCGCGGACGCAGCCTCGAGGCGATCGAGATAGGCGGTCTCGCCGTCAAGCGATAGCGGTGCGCGCGCATCGTGGCCGGCCTGGACGTCGAGCAGCAGCGCCATGTCGCGCACGTTGCGGCCCATCGGCCCCTCGATGCCCATCTGCGAATGGAACACCTCGTTCATCGGCCCGGCCGGCACCAGCCCCTGCGAGGGGCGCAGGCCGAAGACATTGTTGAAGGCGGCCGGGTTGCGCAGCGAGCCGCCGAAATCGCTGCCGTCGGCCACCGGAACCATGTCGAGCGCCAGCGCGACGGCAGCGCCGCCGCTGGAGCCGCCCGCGGTGAGAGCCGGGTCGAAGGCGTTGAGCGTCGCGCCGAAGACGTTGTTATAGGTGTTCGAGCCGAGGCCGAATTCCGGCGTGTTGGTCTTGCCGATGAAGATGGCGCCGGCCGCGCGCATGCGCACAACGAAGAAATCGTCCTCGTCGGGCACGAAATCCGCAAAAATCGGCGAGCCGAATGTGGTCTTCAGGCCCTTGGTCAGCGCCAAATCCTTGATCGCAATGGGCAGGCCGTGGAGCGGGCCGGGCTTGGCGCCGTTGGCCAGCGCACTGTCCGCGGCATCGGCTTCGGCAAGGATCTCGGCGCGGTCGCGGAGCGACACGATGGCGTTGACCTTCGGGTTGACGGCATCGATGCGGTCGAGGAAGGCAGTGGCCACCTCGCGCGCGGAGAGCTGCCGCGCCTTGATCTTCTTCACCAGTTCGACCGCCGGCATGCGGCAGATTTCGCCTGCCGGCGGCACGTCGAGCTTTGTGGCGGGGCGATTGGGCGCGGCCATGGGGTCAGCTCGCCATGGCGGTGGCGATGGCCTCGTCGACCTCGCCTGCAAGCGGGATGGCTGGCTGCGCGCCCGGCTTGAGGCAGGCGAGCGAGCCGGCAACGGCAGCGCGCCGCAGTGCATCGCCAAGCGGCAGGCGCTCGGCAAGGCCCGCGGCCAGATAGCCGCAGAAGGTGTCGCCGGCGCCGACCGTGTCGAGCGGCGTGATCTTCAGCGCCGGTACGCTGAGGAACGCTTCCGGCGTGGCGGCAAGCACGCCTTCGCCGCCCAGCGTGACGATGATGGTGCGGCCGGTGGCCACTGCAAAGGCCTTCATGCGGGCAGGGCGGTCGGCGCCCTCGAGCGCAAGCGCCTCGCAATAGAGGTCGAATTCGGTCTCGTTGGCGACGACATAGTTCGCCTTTGCCAGCAGCCCCGCGGCATCGGCCCGGAAGGGCGCGGTGTTGAGGATGGAAACGCTGCCGGCCGCCGCCGCGGCATCGAGTGCTGCTTCCACGGTGGCGAGCGGGATCTCGTGCTGCAGGAGCACGATGTCGCCCTGGCCGAGCGCTGCCTTGGCCACGCCACCGGGCAGCACGGTTTCGTTGGCGCCCGGCACAACGGCAATCACGTTCTCGCCGTCGGCGCCTACGAGGATGTGTGCGGTTCCGGTGGCGGTGGCGGCTTCGGCCACGGCGGAGAGGTCGACCTTGCCGTCCTTCAGCAGCGCCAGCGCCTCGCCCGCGAAGGCATCCTTGCCGACGGCGCCGACCATGCGCACCGAAGCGCCGGCGCGTGCGGCCGCCAGCGCCTGGTTGGCGCCCTTGCCGCCCGGCGCCGTCTTGAAGGTGCTGCCCGGAACCGTCTCGCCGGGCGCGGGAAGCCGTTCGACGGTGACGATCAGGTCGAGATTGATGGAGCCGATGACGGTGATCAAGGAAAGTCTCCCGCTGGCGCATGAGCCCGTGCGGGGAGGGCACGGCCGAGTGCGCGGATTTGAAGGCTTCGGCGCGCCAGGCCGTTCATCGGCGGCGCTCCAAATCGGCGGGAAGCTATTCGGTTTGAGCCGATATTGAAATATGCCGGAAGCCGGTTTCAGCCGTTTTTGCTGAGCTGCCCGGCCTCCCAGCCGAGAATGGCGCGCTTGCGCGTCAGGCCCCAGTGATAGCCGGTGAGCGCGCCCGACTTGCCGACGGCGCGGTGGCAGGGCACCACGAAGGAGATGGGGTTGGCGCCAACGGCAGCCCCGACCGCCCGGCTGGCCTTGGGCGCACCGATGCCGGCGGCGATGGCCGAATAGCTCACCGCCTTGCCCATCGGGATCTTGAGCAGCGCATCCCAGACGCTGATCTGGAAATCGGTGCCTATCATGACAATGCGCAGCGGATCTTCAGCGCGCCAGCGCGCCGGGTCGAAGATGCGCGCGGCATAGGGCGCGGTGGCGGCCATGTCTTCCACATAGGTCGCGTTCGGCCAGCGGCCGGCCATGTCCTCGAAGGCTTCGCGCTCGCGGCCGGCGTCGTTGAAGGAGAGGCCGGCGAGCCCGCGGTCGGTGACCATGATCAGCGCCACGCCGAAGGGCGAGAGATGGTAGCCGTAGCGGATGGTCAGGCCCGCGCCGCGGCTCTTGTAGTCGCCGGGCGACATCGCCTCATGGGTGATGAAGAGGTCGTGCAGACGGCCGGGGCCGGACATGCCGACCTCGAAGGCGGTTTCGAGCAGCGGTAGCCCCGAATCGAGCAGCCGCCTTGCGTGGTCCAGCGTCACAGCCTGCAGAAACCCCTTGGGCGAGAGGCCGGCCCAGCGGGTGAACAGTTTTTGCAAGGCCGTCGGCGTTTCGCCCACTTCGGCCGCAAGCGTTTCGAGCGAAGGCTGGTCGCGATAGTCCAGGCTGATCTTTTCGATGACGCGGCGGACAATCTCGTAGTCGCAGCCTTGCGGCGTGATTTCCTCGCGCAGGATCGCGGTGGGTGCGTTCATGGCTTGTCTCCTTGACCGCGATTATCGTGCGGGCACGCAGCCATAGCCACCCGAAACTTGCCGAGATGCCGGCGACCAGAACCTTGTCAGCGCCCCCGCGCGGTGGCCAGCGCAAGCGAAAACGCCTTGGCGAAGCTTTCGCGGTCGTCGGGGTTGAGGAAGCTGCCGATCGGCACGCTTTGCCCGCGACCCTCCACCGCCATGCTGGTGATGCCGATCTCCGGCATGCGCTTGACCGCGAAGCGGGCCCAGAACGGGTTGAAGCGATGGTCTTCCGCACGGCCAGACGGTGAAATCTTGCAGATTTCCAGGCTGGTGCGCGAGACGATGACCTCCTCGCGGGCGCGGGCGGCGCGGTAGTTCAGGCGAAAGGCGATGTAGAGCCCGATCACGTCGAGCCCGAAGAAGCCGAAGACTGGCCAGGCGCCGTTGTAGAGGAAGAACGCGCCGGTGACGAGCCAGCCGAATGTCATCGTGCCCATCAGCAGCAGGAAGCCGGTTCGACCCAGCGACCGGTGCGGCGTCAGCAGGGCGTGGAAGAATGGCTCGTCGGCCGCATAGGCAGCGTTTGTCTCGCTCATGCCCGCAGTTTATAGGAAAGCCATGGACAGTCCCAAGCCCAAAGATCAGCAGCTAACCAAAAAGCCGCGAGCCGCAACCGCCAATGTCGCGAAGAAGAGCGCCAAGCCGCGCGCGCGCCGGCCGAAATCGCTCTACACGCCTGCCGAGGTGCACGAAATCTTCCGCCGCTTCGCCGTGCAGCGGCCGGAGCCGAAGGGCGAGTTGGAGCATATCAACGCCTTCACCCTGCTGGTGGCGGTGGTGCTGTCGGCGCAGGCCACCGACGCCGGGGTGAACAAGGCGACGCGGCCGCTGTTTGCGATCGCCGATACGCCGCAGAAGATGCTGGCGCTCGGCGAGGAGAAGGTAGGCGAATACATCCGCACCATCGGGCTGTGGCGCGCCAAGGCCAGGAACGTGGTGGCGCTGTCGGAGGCGCTCATCCGCGACCATGGCGGCGAGGTGCCGGACGACCTCGATGCGCTGGTGAAGCTGCCGGGGGTGGGCCGCAAGACGGCAAACGTGGTGCTCAACATGGCCTTCGGCCACCACACCATGGCGGTCGATACGCATATATTGCGCATCGGCAACCGGCTGGGCCTCGCGCCCGGCAAGACGCCGGAGCAGGTGGAGGCGGGGCTCGTCCGCATCATACCGGACGAATATATGCGCCATGCCCATCACTGGCTGATCCTGCACGGGCGCTATGTGTGCAAGGCGCGCAAGCCCGATTGCCCGAACTGCGTCATAGCCGACATCTGCAAGGCGAAGGAAAAGACCACCAGCATACCCGCGCCGCTGGTGCCGGTCGCGCCGCTGGAAGACCCCGGTCAGTAGCCGAACAGGCCGTAGCCGCGCGCCATCGCCGCCGCGAAGATCGGGATCAGCATGAAGATCATCATCTGGGCGCGCAGAGAGCCGCGCACCGAGGCGAGTTGGGCCGCGGGCACCGCGAAGGCGGGGTCGGCCACCACCTGCTTCTTCCATGACAGGAAGCGCATGGTGGGCAGGATCGACAGCAGGCCGACGGCGGCAAAGGCCGCCATCTTGGCCCAGAAGGTCCAGCTATAGACGTAGAATTCCCAGCCCTTCAGGCCGTAGAACACGCGGGCGACGCCGACGATGATGACGAACAGCGCAACGAGGCCGTAGGCCCGGTCGATGCCGGCCAGCCTGCCGATTGTCCTGTGCGTCATCTCGTTGCGGATCAGCACCACCTCGGCGGCGATGACTGCGGCCAGGGCAAAGACCAGTATGTGGTGGAAGATGGCAAGCAGCAGGTCGGCGGTTTCCATGGTGATTCCTTGCGTATCGGACCGGCGAAACTAAACGCGCCGGTAGATGGGCGGAGTTTCGCGCCGCGGTCAAGCGTCGGCCTCACGCCGCGGAACTCTCCTGACAGCGCCCGGTTGCGGCGCAAAATCCCCACGGATACCCTGCTGCGGCGACGAGATTGACACAGGTTGGAACTGCCGCCATCCCGATGGCAGCACATTTCTGCACGGCGAGCGCTTCATGATGAATTCCGACCCTTCCGAAATCTCGGTCGTAGAGACGCCGCGCACCATACTGCGCGGCCACAGGCAGTCGGATTTCGAGGCCTATGCGGCGATGTGGGCGGACCCGGTGGTCACCCGCTTCATCGGCGGCCGGCCGATGACGGGGGAGGAGGCGTGGGTTCGGCTGCTGCGCTATGTCGGCCACTGGCAGGTGCTCGGCTTCGGCCTGTGGGCTATCGAGGACAAGGCGACGGGGGAGTTTCTGGGGGAGGCCGGGTTCCACGACCTGAAACGCGACATCGAGCCCTCCATCGCCGGCGTGCCGGAGGCCGGCTGGGTGCTGGTGCCATCTGCGCATGGCAAGGGGCTGGCGAGCGAGATCGTGGGCGCGATGCACGAGTGGGGCGACCGGCATTTCCGCGGGGCGCGGACGGTGTGCATCATCGACCCCGGCAATGGCGGCTCGATCCGCGTGGCCGAGAAATGCGGCTATCGCGAAGTGACGCGCACCACCTACAAGGGTTCGCCAACCATCCTTTTCGAGCGCTGAGCCCGGCGGGCAGCCAAGCGCGAGCCGGAGACGATCATCCCGCCAGCTTGCGAAGGCTCTTCGCTTCAACCGCATCGTCGGGGCTGGCCTCGCGACCGTCGAAGGGTTGCGGCATGGAAACGGCGTAGCCTTGCGCATAATCGATGCCGATCGAGCGCAGGTCCTGCAATATGGCCTCGCTTTCCACGAATTCGGCGATGACGTGCTTGCCCATGATCTTGCCGATGTGGTGGATCATTTCCACCATGGCGCGGTCGGTGCTGTCTTCCAGCATGTCCTTCACGAAGCCGCCGTCGATCTTGAGGAAGTCCACCGGCAAGTGCTTCAGATAGCCGAAAGAGGACATGCCGACGCCGAAATCGTCGAGGGCGAAGCGGCAGCCAAGGCCGCGCAGCTCGGTGATGAAGCGCACGGCCTGGGGCAGGTTGGCGATGGCGCTGCTTTCGGTGATCTCGAAGCAGACCAGCGATGGCGGGATGGCGAAGCGCTCGAACTGCCCGCGCACATATGCGAGGAAGGTGTCGTCGCCCAGGGTCGCGCCCGACAGGTTGATGGCGCAGGAGCCGATGGGCGTGCCGCGCGGCCGAGCCAGGCGTTCGGCCAGGGTGGCGAAGGCGTTGCGCACCACCCAGCGATCGATCTGCGGCATCAGCCCGTATCGTTCGGCAGCCGGCATGAAGCTTCCGGGCGGGATGATGCTTCCGTCTTCGTCTCGCAGCCTCAACAGCAGCTCGACATGCATGCCGGCGGCTTCCCCGCCTGAAAGCGGCATGATTTCCTGGGCATAGAGCGAAAAGCGGTCGCCTTCCAGCGCGTCTCGAATGCGCTGCACCCAGGCCATGTCGCCGAAGCGTTCCTGCAGTTCCGCATCGGTAGGGGAATGGATCTGGACCCGATCGCGGCCCTTTTCCTTGGCCATGTAGCAGGCCATGTCGGCGGCGCTCAGCAGTTCCTGCAAGGTGGTCTGCTTCTGGTCGACATGAACCAGGCCGATGCTGACGCTGATATTGAAGGCACGCGCGTTCCACACGAAGCGCAGGTCGCAAATGCTCTTGCGCAGGCGCTCGGCCACGCGCGCGGCGTCTTCAGGAACAGCCTCGGGGAGCAGGATGCCGAACTCGTCGCCGCCCAGCCGCGCCAGCAGATCGTCGGCGCGCAGCTCGTTCTGCAGCAGGGACGCGACCTGGCACAGCAACTGGTCTCCGGCGGCATGGCCGCAAGTGTCGTTGACGATCTTGAACTGGTCGAGGTCGAGGAACATCAGCGCGCACTGGGCGCTATGGCCGGTGGCCAGCCTTTCCAGGGCGAGCTCGATGCGGCGCTCGAACTCGCGCCTGTTGGCAAGCCGTGTCAGCGCATCGTGCGAGGCCTGCCAGGACAGGCGCTCGATATAGGCCTGTTCCTGGGTCTTGTCGTGGACCACCAGCACGATGCCGGCGGGCTTGCCTTCCTGCGGCAGCGGCGCGCCGACCAGGGAGACAGGCACGGAAAACTCGTCGGCGCGGACGAGGCGCTGCGCGTGCAGATCGACGCCGCCGTCGCCGGTTTCCAGAACCTTGCCGACGAGATCTGCACACTCGGCGTCCGTCTTGTCGTCGACGAGGCTGAAAAGCTGCTTCAGCGGCTGGCCGCGCGCGGCATCGAGCTTTCGCCGCAGCATCTGCTCGGCCGCTGCGTTCATATAGTCCACCTTGCCGTCTAGGTCGGCGGTGATGACCGGCTGGCCGATGGAGGCGAGCGTGACCTGCGCGCGCTCGCGCTCCGCATTCAGCGCGTCTTCAAAGGCATGGCGCTGCAGCAGCAGCTTTCGCGTGCGCCAGATGGCCAGGCCGATCAAGGCTGCGGACGCGGCCAGGTTGATCGCGGTCAGCAGGTTCTTGATGACGCGCGACGCGTTGCCGAGGCTCGATGAAAAGGCGATGGCGTGCGGCGTGATGCGCTCGTTGTAGCGCATGATTTCGGTGCGCCAGCCGGCGATGCGCCCGGGGCTGACCGGCCCGGCGAGGACTTCCATGCGCATGGCCTGCGCATAGCGGGCAAGTTCCGCAAGCTGCGAGTCGGCCGCCGTCCAGTGCCGCAGCGATGCCTCGAGCGGGGTGAAGCCGCCGAGATTGCGGTAGAGCCAGACGAGCCCCGCAATGTCCCTGGGATGATTGCCGCCCTGCAGCAGCCCGGTTCTCGCGTCTTCCAGCGCGGGCGCCGGCCCTTCCAATGCAAGCCGTGCCCTGCCGTCGGCAAGTGGCGTGGCGATGGCCTGGCGGTAGCGCTGGTAGTACTCCTCGTCGCCCGTGGCGGCATACTGGTCGAGAAAGTAGATGGCGTCCTTCTGCCCCTTGGACCACAGGCTTTCGCCGCCGACATAGGCGCGAACCGCCGACAGCGTGGAGAGGCTGAGGCTGGCCAGCAGGGCTTGCGCAAGGACGACAGCGATGAAAGGCCACACGAGCCCGAGCAGGCGGGGTCTGGCGTGTGTCCCGCGCGCGTTCATGGGATTTTCGCAGCCCTGGTCTTAATCTGAAGTCCCCCCGCATGTGGCCAGCTCGACTGCGCGGCTGGCATTGCCGCAAGTGCTTGCAATCTCGTGGGCCGCAGGAAGGGTACGGGCGCGAAATTAAAATCTGCTGAATGGGCGTCGGGCAGAGTCCGGGCGAGATCTACTTTGCAATTCCAGCGATTGCGGGCGCAAGGACAAGGGCTCTTGGCTTGGCCGCCGCGGCGGGGCATTTCTGCTTTCCGGAACGCTGGTGAGCCCTTTGCTTGACTTTCCGGTGAAGTTTCGAGACTATCAATTCATGTCTATCGTCGTTGAAGTCCGAACCACTCTGTTTCCGCGGGTTTGCCCCATCGCGGGACTCTAGCCCCCGGCTCGGCAGCCATGCGCCCCCGAGCCGCGGGGTATATGGCAATTTTGCAGGGTTTTTCTGCAAGCGGCGCTCCAACAAATCAACTATCGCCAAACCGGCAGCCGCATGTCGCAGCCTCTGAGGGGCTCCGTGGGCGGTCACAAGCATGGGTGTAAAATGCAAGAAAAGACCAAGGCCAAGCGCAAGCCGGCCATCAAGATCGGCGCCACGGACCACGCCAAGCTGCTGGCTTTCGCTTCCGCCATGGAAAGCCGCAATCCCGAAATGGCCGAAGAGCTGTTCCTGGAGCTCGACCGGGCCCGGGTAGTGGCCGACGGCTCGATCTCCGAAGACGTGGTCCAGATGGGTTCCACCGTCACCTTCAAGCCGGACACCGGCGAGGCCAAGACCGTGACGCTGGTGTTCCCGGGCGATGCGGATATCGCGCAGGGCAAGATTTCGATCTTCACGCCCATCGGCACGGCGCTGATCGGCCTGACCAAGGGCCAGGCGATCATGTGGACCGCGCGCGACGGCCGCACGCATCAGCTCGAAGTGCTCGAGGTGCATCACGCAGGCGCGGCCGCGCCGGCGACCGCCACTTCCGGCGGAAACTGAGGGCAAGGCGGACCATTCGTTCGGAGCCGGGTGATGAACAGCACAGGCAATCTCATCGCAGGAGTCTAGCCCCTGCGCCGGCGGCGTCATCGCAAGGTCCGGCTCAGGGGAGAACTTCCGCATGCAAGATCAACGCTTGATGCCGAGGCCGCCCCGAAAACGGTCCGGCGGGGGCCTGCCATGTCGAACACGGATGATTGTCAGCTGACGACCAAGGACTACACCCTGCTGGAGGCGATGCTGGAGCGCCACCCGGGGCACGACGATCCGATGCGGGAGATTCTCAGGCGCAAGATCGATGCGGCAAGGGTGGTGTTTCGCGACGATGTCGAGCCCGCGGTCGTCACCTTGAGCAGCCGCGTGACCTATACGGTGGATGGCGGCCCCGCCGAGACCCGGATCGTGGCGAGCGACGCCATGAGGGGAATGGTGGGGGCGGTGATTTCGATCGGCAGCCCGCGCGGCCTGGCGCTGCTCGGGCTTGCCGAGGGCCAGTCCATGACCATTCCTCGTGCCGACGGCGGTCAGGAAACCATCACG
Organism: Mesorhizobium sp. KR2-14; assembly: GCF_040049255.1. Lineage (NCBI taxonomy): Bacteria > Pseudomonadati > Pseudomonadota > Alphaproteobacteria > Hyphomicrobiales > Phyllobacteriaceae > Mesorhizobium > Mesorhizobium sp. KR2-14. The sequence goes on from NZ_JBDZDR010000005.1 coordinate 286,170, forward strand.
GTGCGCGAGGTCGTCTACCAGCCCGAACAGGCCAGGCGCGAGGCCGAAAGCAAGACAGTCGAGGTCGAGACGGGCACGCCCCGATCACGCGGCTCGTTCCTGCGGCTGGTCCACAGCGCGGACGACGTCCCCGCAAGCCCGAAACGCGCAAGCCCGTCGCCCTTCGATGGCGGCCCGGACGACCCCGGACCCTCGGCTGCCTGACGCCGGGCCGAACCCGCCCCACGACATGACCCGAAAAAACAGGGTGGGGAAGCCCTGCGGCTATTGCTTGTCGCAGGTGGTGGCCGAATAGTTGCCGCTCGCCTCGCGCATGATGATGTCGAAGGAGGCGGCCTGCTTGCTGTTTTTCGTGACCTGCGTGATGTCCACCGAATTGCCGCCCGAGGTGAAACCGCCGAGCGGGCCGAGCCAGGTGACCTCGCCTTCCGGGCTCAACTCGTATTTGTAGGGTTCTGGCGGCGCCCCGAAGTGAAAGGGGCCACGATAGGTGTCGCCTTCAATGACGATGTCGCCAAGGTGAATGAACACGCCCAGCGCATAGACTTCGCAATGATAGGTGCCATTGGCCAGCTGGTTCGGCGCGGGGTCCGCGACGGCGGGCTGCGCCAATGCAGCGCCAAGCATGAGGAAGGCCGGGAAAATGCGTCTGGGCATGCTGCGGCTACAGGATGCGGCCGGGCGCCATGGGCCCCTCTGCCGCCCGGCAGGGGCGAGGCAGAGCGCCGCCAGGATGCTTTGCCGGCGCCGGAGGCGTCGTGTTCAGGGGAATGCCACGCGGAGCTGCCATGGATGATCGCCCGGAATCAGAACGCGCCTTGCCGTTCGCCGCGATCGAAACGTCCTGCAATCTCCATGCCTTCCCTCCCATTCGCCGCCCGCGGCCGTGTGCCCGGGCGCAGGGCCAAGAAAGCATCATCGGCCGCGCTCGGCAAGAGCGCCGGAGGCCCGGCTACATCTGATCGTTATAGGGTTCCTTGGTCTGGCCGACCATCTTGGCGAGCTGCGAGAAAGTGGGCAGGTCTTGCTGCGCCCGCGGGTTGTTGGCCAGCTGCAGGAGCCGGATGGGGAAGCATACGGCATCCCGGTTGGCGGGCGACAAATCCTCCACGATGCGGTCGTCTCCGGTGGCGATGGCCTCGGCGCGACGGAGCGCGAGGCCGATTTCCTCGGTTGTCAGGAGGCCCTTGGCGACCAGCGCCTCATTGATGGCGGCAAGCGCGAGATAGAGGCCTTCGAGTTGCAGGTTGGCGGTGTTCATGGCTGCGTCCGGGACAGGGGTTGCGACAAAGCCTAACGCCCGTGTCGCCAATCCGATCCCCAGCGCATCGCAAAACGCCAACGGTGCTGCATAACTACTACGCCTACGAGGAGGCACGCGGAAGCGCGAGAAAGAGGGGTGCCAAGCGCCCATTCCGTTTGATTAACCATCGGGCGACGGCTCAGTTGTGTCTTGCTCGTGATACAACTAGAAGGCTTGCGAGAAGATTGTTGTTCTAAAACAAAATCCGAACGGACGCGACGGTTTGTCGGAAATTTTCGGAAATGACGTTTTGCAGTTCACCGGTTTCGCGCCGAGGAAATCTAAAATTATTCCATCGTAATCCCGTATATTTCGACCGGCCAGACTAATGAATTTCCCATCCCGTTACGTCGTGACGAGAACGATCTTGATTTCGCTGGCCGCAGCATCGATCTCCATCTCCGTCTCTACCGGAATGAGGATGGCGGTCGGCGCGAAAGCCGATACGATCACCATAATCGTCAGGTTTATCCTTCCGTTCGTCATCGCCATTCCGCTCGGTGGGATGCTGTTCACGAAGATGGAGCGGCTGAACAATTCCTACCGGACCCTGATCAGGCAGGCCAACGACCTGGCCAGAAGGGCCAATACCGATCCCCTGACCGGGCTTCTGAACAGGTCAAGCTTCATCGAGCAATTCGAGTTGGCGATGCGGCACGGCATCAAGGGCGTATTCGTGCTCGTAGACCTCGACTACCTGAAGCGCATCAATGACAGTTTCGGTCATCTGGCGGGCGACGACGCGATCGTCGAAACATCGAAGGCGCTTGTGGCCGCCCTGGGCAATTGCGACCTGGTCGCCAGAATTGGCGGCGACGAGTTTTGCGCCTTCGTCAGGCTGGAGGGCAAGCTTTTCCCGAAGGACCTGGTCCGAGGCAGCAGTCGCGAAGGTGGCCGTGACGACAGGCTCGGAAACGCCGGTCGAGGTCTCGGTCACCTGCGGCTATTCCGCGTGCAGGTCTGGCATGAGCTTCCGGGACGCGCTGGAGGAGGCCGACCGCGCTCTCTACGAGAACAAGCGCCGGCGCTCCCCGCTCACTGCGTAGCTGCAATCACTTGCAGGCGGAAAGTTCCTTCAGCGCCCGTTCCGCATTCGCCTTGTTTGCATAGGGCTTGGTTCCCACGTCCGTCAGACTCTTGCCGTCGGGTTTCCTTTCCACGATCTGGCACCGATTCGAAGCGGGATCCTTGGCGACCCAATATTGGTTCGCCGCAAGTGCGGGAATTGCAAAGACGGCGACGAGCGAAGCCGCGGCCACGACTTTTCCAATCATGACATCCTCCGACTGATCCTGGTGTGTGCCCCACGCGTTTCTTGAGCTAGAGCAGCCTCGTGCATTTTCACGCCAAGGCGGCGATCGATCACCATCATTTGATCCCGACCGGAGGGTTTACGCATGGCGCGCAGAAGCGCTAACCAGATGCGACCGATACGGGCGGCGGGCAGCGCGCGGCTGCGAGAAAGTATTGTCAGGTGAAAGCAAGGGACGGCGCTTAATGACCGACATCGACAAATTCCTGGATGAGGCCATCGCTCTCGCCTTTGCCAATGTCGAGCAGGGCGGGCGGCCCTTCGGCGCGGTTGTGGTCAAGGACGGCGAGGTGATCGCGCGCGGGGTGAACCGCATCCAGGCCGACAACGACCCCACGGCCCATGCCGAACTGCTAGCCCTCAGGGCCGCCGGAAGCGCGCTGGGGTCGCCGCGCCTCGACGACTGCACCGTCTATGCAAGCGGACAGCCGTGCCCGATGTGCATGGCCGCCATGCGGATGGCCGGGATTGGAGACATCGTGTTTGCCTATTCGAACGAACAGGCCGAGCCCTTCGGCCTATCCACGGCGGGCATCGCCGCCGAGCTGTCGCAGCCGCTGGAGAAACAGGGCTGGGCCTCGATCACTCACCGCCCTCGCCAGACCGAGGGCGACGGCCAGCTCTACCGCGCATGGCAGACGCGCGCCGCATCCAGAAGCTAGAAATGTCGCGAAACCCGCGGCACGGGCCAGTTGCAGCTTTCGCTGGCAATCGTGACGGCACCGGACCCTCTGCCGCGGCCTTAACAGTCGGGGGCGCTTGCGGCCCTTATGCAGGGCGGCGGCTTCCTGATCGCGATATTCGGTCCGTTCGCCATGCGCTGCTGCACGGCCGGAGCGGAAGCTTTGGCAGCGGCTGGACCATGTATCTCGCCTGCATCTTCGGCCTTGCCTCCTTGGTCATTCCCGGGATCGCACTCGACCATTTCGAGTAGGCGCGGCAGCATAGCTACCGGCGTGGCCTTCCCGACTTCAGGCGGGGCGCCTCGGTCTGGCTGTGAGCTGTCGATCATGAACCTGCGTGCCGGAAAGCCCCTTCGCGAGGCACTGCGGCAACCGGTCAAAAGGGGGGGCTGCGACTAGGCTCTGTGGCGCTCTCGAGGCGGGCTGAGGTCCAAATGGCACATCGCGGTCGATACGTTCGGTCGCGCTGTGCGCTTCGCCAGTGAAAGCTGGCGATCCCCCTGCTGACCGGACCACCCAGAGGATCGCCAACAGCAATGTGCTGCAGCTGTTTTCTGCTTTGGCGCCGCCACGCTGATTCTCGCGGCGCTCGGCGAAAATTACTGGTGGAGCCCACCTCATCCGTTGCGGAGCGTCGCCGGCACGTCAGGCTTAGCAAACTTCACGAACTGTCCCTCCTCAAGTTTGAACTCGGAATTGTCGGACGGCTCACGAATGGGGTTCGGAACATCGCTCACTGAACGCGCTGCGACGCTGGTCGGGCCCACAATCACTTCGTTCGATTAGGGCAGGATGTGTACGGGGCGAACCCGACGCTGGACGAACTGGCCGGGCGTCGAGGTTCGGGTCACGTCGCGTTTGGGGCGGCGAACGGACTGTCAGCTTCTGGGTTGCGCGACCCGAAAGCTGCATCGCGGGGCTGCCGACACGCCGCGTCAGCTCGCGCTGACGGTCACGAACTTGGTGATGAGGTAGGCTTCGGTCGCTTCCGAGCCGCCCTCGACGCCGTAGCCGGAATCCTTGATGCCGCCGAACGGTACCTCGGGCAGCGACAGGCCGATGTGGTTGATGGTGGTCATGCCGGCCTCGATCTCGGTCGACAGGCGATGCTCGGCTTCCAGCGAGCTGGTGAAGGCATAGGCCGCCAGGCCGAACGGCAGGCGGTTGGCCTCGGCGATCGCCTCGTCCAGCGTGTCGATGCGGTTGATGATCGCCAGCGGACCGAACGGCTCCTCGTTCATCACCCGGGCGTCGGTGGGCACGTTGGCGAGCACGGTCGGCTCGAAGAAGTTGCCGGTGTTGCCGATGCGGCGGCCGCCGGTTCGGAGCTCCGCACCCCTGTCGACGGCATCCTGGATCAGCGCCTCCAGCGCCGGGATGCGCCGCTCATTGGCCAGCGGCCCCATCTGCGTGTCCGCCTCGAGGCCGTTGCCAACCCTGGTGGCGCGGAAGGTGTCGACGAAGCCGTCGACGAAGCCGTCGAAGGCGTTGCGCTGGACCAGGAAGCGGGTCGGCGAGATGCAGACCTGGCCGGCATTGCGCAGCTTCGAGCCCGCCAGCGACTTGACCGCCTTGGCGAGATCGGCGTCGTCGAGCACGATGGCCGGGGCATGGCCGCCCAGTTCCATGGTCGCCCGCTTCATGTGCAGGCCGGCGAGTGCCGCCAGCTGCTTGCCGATCGGCGTCGAGCCGGTGAACGAGATCTTGCGGATCACCGGATGCGGGATGAGATATTCCGAGATCTCGGCCGGCACGCCGAACACCAGGCCGATGACGCCGGCGGGCACGCCGGCGTCCTGGAAGGCACGGATCAGCTCGGCCGGCGACGCCGGGGTCTCCTCGGGCGCCTTGACGATGATCGAGCAGCCGGTGGCCAGCGCCGCCGAAAGCTTGCGCACCACCTGGTTGATCGGGAAATTCCACGGCGTGAAGGCGGCGACCGGGCCGACCGGCTCCTTGGTCACGACCTGGCGCACATTGGCGGCGCGGGCCGGCACGATCTGACCATAGCTGCGGCGCGCCTCCTCCGCGAACCAGTCGATGATGTCGGCCGCGGCCATGATCTCGACGCCGGCCTCGGCGAGCGGCTTGCCCTGCTCGCGCGTCATCAGCCAGGCGATCTGGTCCTTGCGGGCGCGCAGGAGGTCGGCCGCCCGGCGCATGATCTTGGCGCGTTCGAACGCCGACACCTTGCTCCAGGTCGCGAAGCCGCGCTCTGCCGCCGCCAGGGCAGCATCGAGGTCCTCGCGCACGGCATGGGCGACGGTGCCGATCTCGTCACCCGTCGCCGGATCCATGACGGGAATGGTGCGGCCGCCCCGGCCGTCGCGCCATTCGCCGTCGATCAGCAGCTTGGTGTCGGTATAGGTGTAGGCGGCTTCGGCCATCGGCAGGGTCTCCATGTGTGTTGGCGTCGTTGCGACGAAGTCGGCGGGAAGTGGCGCTTATCGAGCCGGTCGGTTTGTGTTCATTTGCGGGATCGAGGCCCGCATAGCCTGCAACCGGCGTAACGAACAGCACCTGCCGCGGAACACCCCGCGGCAGGCGCGTGCTGCCGTCAGGAATGGGCCAGCAGGAACTGCCGGACCGGCGGCGCGACGCGGTCGGGCGCCTCGATCAGGATGGCGTGCTTCAGGCCGTCCAGGATCACCAGTTCCGAGTTCGGCAGCGCGTCGGCGATCTGCTTGTTGAGGCGCGGGTTGCAGCCGCCGTCGAGCTCGCCGGTCAGCACCAGCGAGGGAGCCGTCACCTCGTGCAGCCAGGGGCTCATCTCCGTCTCGGCATAGATGTCGAAGACGTTGAGGAACACCTCGCCGGGCGTGTCCATCACCTGCTGCTTGCGCCACTCGATGACGTCCGGGTGCTCTGCCGCGAACTCGTCGGTGAACCAGCGGGCCGTCAGCGTATCGAGCACCTGGCCGATGCCGCGTTCGCGCATGGCCGCGACCACCGCCTTGACCTTGGCGCTGTCGTCTTCGGTGCGGAAGGCGGCCGTCGACAGGAGCCCGAGCGAGATCACCCGCTGCGGAAAGCGCCGGGCGTAGGCCGGCCCGATCATGCCGCCGAGCGAATGCCCGGCGAAATGCGCCCGTTCGATGCCAAGCTTGGCGCGCAGGTGCTCCAGATCGTCGACGAGATCGTCGAGACCGAAGCGTCCCGAGGGCACCGGCGAGTCGCCATGGCCGCGCAGGTCATAGGAGATACAGGTGAAGCTGTCCTTCAGCTGCTCGACGAGCTTCGCCCAGCCGGCACGGCGCGCGCCAATGCCATGGATCAGAAAGAGGGCAGGCCCACTGCCCTCGATGGAGTGCACGCAGTCTATTGCGTTGCTCATTGTGCCCGCCTCAATTGCTTCCGGCTGGCTTGGCGTCGGGATAGAGGTCCGAGCACAGCTCGCCGCCGACGCCCCAGTTGCCCTTCTCCACGTCCTCGATGATGATGTGGACCGACTGGGGCTTGCCACCGCAGACGTTCACGAAGCTGTCCGTCAGCGCCTTGACCAGCTGGCGCTTCTGGTCGGCCGTGCGGCCGCTGAACATTTCAACTTTGATGACCGGCATTTCTTCAGTTCTCCGTTTTCGAGGTAGGGATCAGGCGGCGGACCGTTTCCGCACGCCAGAGAGTTGCGTCGAGGGTCGGCGGCGCGTGCCTATTGAGCCGCGGCCCCGCTTTCAGGCCGCCACTCGGCCCAGGGGCGCGGCCTGCTGCCGATAGGCGCGACCCGGCCGCCATCGGCGGTGTCGTAGTAGATGCCGAAGCAGCCCGCCGCCCTCTCGCGGAAAAAGCGCTGCAGCATGCCCTGCATCATCGTGCCCCTGACCAGGGTCCAGGGCTCGTCCTCGACGCCGAAGGAGGCGGTCTGCGTGCCGTCGTCCAGGCTGCCGCAGCTGAAAGCCGCCGTCGCCTCGGTGGTGAAAACCATGGTGGTGTGAGCCTCCCCCTCCTCCTGGAAGACCGAATAGAGGAAGGACGGACTGGCGGTGATTCCAAGCCGGGCGAAAATCTTGCCGATGAGGGTGCTGTGCTGCTCGCCGGCCTTGAGCGGCGCGCTCGGCACCTCCCAATGCGCCGCGCCGGCGCGGCGGCAGAGCACCACGCGGCCGTCATGCTCCAACAGGCCGCCGACCTGAAGCGGCACTGCCAGCTGCTCGAGTGTCTGGACTGCCAGGCCGAAGCCGACATAGCCACCGCGGAAATAGCCCAGCGGCTGGCCGACCGCGGTGCGGAATTCGGTGACGGCACCGATCAGGATGAGATGATCGCCGGCGTCGACGAGCTGGCGGCGCTCGCAGACCATGTTGGCGAGGCTGCCCTCGAGCACCGGCGGGGTTGCCGGCGTGAGCGTGTCCAGCGCCGCCTCCTTGGCCGGGCTGCGCGAGGCGAAGGTGGCGGAAAGATCGCGCTGCCCGTCGCCAAGGATGTTGACGCTGAACCGGTCGGCCCGGCTGAAGACGCCGGCGCTGGCCGCCGCCTTGGCCAGGCAGACAAGGATCAGCGGCGGGTCGAGCGAAACCGAGGTGAAGGAGTTTGCCGTGAATGCGCTCGGCGCGCCGTTCTCGTCCCGCGCCGCCACCACGGTGACACCGGTCATGAACGAACCCAGCATGTCGCGGAAGGCGCGGCGATCGCAGCTCTGCGCATCCACCCAGACGTCATGCGACATTTATCCCTCCTCCGAACAACTCGGCGCGTGGCGCGAGCGACGGCAATTGCCGGCTCGCGCACGCTTGGCCCTGATCAGGCAGCGCGCTTGGCCGAAGCCGAGATGTGCGGCATCACCTCGCTGGCGAAGCGCTCCATGGCCTCCAGCGATTCCTGATGGGTCTCGCCGATGTTCACGTTCATGATGAAATCGTCGATGCCCAGTTCGGCATATTGGGAAACGCGGTCGACCATTTCCGAGGCCGTGCAGATGATGAGGTTCTGCGACAGCTCCTCGATGGTCTGCTTCTGCGGCAGCGACTTGATGACGCCGTTCTCGACGATGCCGGGGCCGGTGAACACGTTGTTGAAGCGGCCGTAATACTCATAGGCGAGCTCGGTCTTGCGCTTCACGTCGGCGTCGTCCTTGGCAAGCAGGCAGACCCGCGACAGCGCCAGCCGCAGGTGCTTGCCCTGCTCGCCCAGCTCGGCCTTGCCGCGATGGAACGCGTCGATCTGGGCCTTCATCTTCTCCAGGGTGGCGTCGAGCGGCGTGGTCTGGATGTGGAAGCCGCGCTTGACGGAGGCGTAGATGGCCTCGGGGATCAGCGCCGCCATCATCAGCTGCGGCATCGGCTTGGTGACCGGACGCGGCATGACGGTGATGGGATCGAACTTGTAGTACTTGCCGTCCCACGACACCTCTTCCTGCGTGAAGAGCGCGATGAGCAGGTTCAGCGATTCATCGAACTTCTCGCGCGAGTTTTCGATGGGCGTGCCCATGCGGCCCATCTCGTAGGCAAAGGCGCCGCGGCCGACGCCGATGATGAGGCGCCCCTCGCACAGGATATCGGCCTGGACGGCCTGGCCGGCGAAGACGCGCATGTCGTGCAGCGGCAGCACCGAAACCGAGGTGACGATTTCCACCCGCGACGTCACGCTGGCGACCTTGACGGCCATCTGCAGCGGGTCCGGCACCAGCAGGATGTTGATGAGGTGGTGCTCGGGGATGGTCACCCCGCGATAGCCGAGACGATCGGCGAGCACCGCCTGCTCGATCATGTCGGCATAGAGGCGGTCGCCCCCATACGCCGGGTCCGGATAGTACGACGACAGAAAGTGATTGAACTCCACGAGGCGTCTCCAAATTGAATTGGAGGCAATATGCCATGACACATCAGTTTACGAAATCAAATTATATTGGCAATATTATTCGTATAATCCGAATTTTATCGGTGAATATACGCAAACGAAAAAAGCCGCCACGCGAATGCATGGCGGCTATTGCTTCAAGCAGTCTCAGGCTTGGGCTTTACTCGCCGGTCCAGGACTTGACGCGGTCCGGATGGGCTTCGACCCATTCCTTGGCAACCACGGCGGGGTCCTTCTTGTCGACCGACATGGAATAGATCCACGCGCCCACTTCCTCGGGCTCGATTGCCACCTTGGAGAGGAACTTGGCGATCTCGGGCGCGCGCTCCTCGAGCGAAGCCGAATAGGCGATGTAGATCGGCTGCGGCGGCGTCGCGCAGGTGATCTTGCTTTCGCTCAGCCAGTTGGCGGATTCCTTGGGGTCGACATATTTGTAGCAACCGTCGGGATTGTAGTCCGCCTCGCCCTTCTTCGAGTCCATCGCGTAGCCGTTGAAGGCCGGCTCCTCGAGCTTGGTCAGGTCATAGGCCTGGTGCAGCGCTTCCGGCTTCCAGTAGTAGAACAGGACGCCGGTCTTCTTCTGGAACGCGGTGGCGATCTGCGCCTTGATGAGCGCATCGGAAGCCACGATCGGATCGTAGAGCTCCTCAAGGCCGTAGCTCACTGCCTTGACGCGGTAGATGTTGGTGACGCCCCAGCCGGGGCCGCCCGGCCAATAGTCGCCGCGCCCGTCGCCGTTGATGTCGAACAGCTTGGCGATCTCGGGCTTCTTGAGGTCCTCGATGGACTTGATGCCGTACTGCTGCGCGATGAAGGTGGGAATGTAGAACCCGTCGGTCGCGTTGTAGGGCTTCTCGTTGAGGCGTACCTTCTTCTCCTCGGTGACGAACTTGTCGATGTTCGTCTGCTGCGCGCCGGACCAGACGGCCGGATGCACGTCGACCGAACCGTCGCCCTTGGCCATGGCCGCGAACACGGCAGTCTGGTCGGCGGTGATGAGTTCGACATCCGCCCCGTATTTCTGGGTCAGGATTTCCTTCAGCACCGCGTTGACCACGCGCGGCTCGTCCCAGGTCAGGTCCGCCAGGACGACCTTGGTGCCGGCATTGGCAAAGCCACTCTGCGTGAAGCTGAACGCTGTTGCCAGCGCCAGTCCACATACCCAATTTCTAAGATTCATAGCTTCCTCCCTGTGATTGTGAAAACCGCGACCTATCCGCGGTCGGTTTCGCGCTTGCCGACCAGTCGATCGAAAAGAATTGCGCAGAAGACGATGCCGAGCCCGGCGAGGATGCCTTCGCCGTACTGGACGTTTTGAAGAGCAAAGAGCACGTTGTAGCCAAGGCCGCCGCCGCCGATCAGGGCCGCGATCACCACCATCGACAGGCACATCATGATCGTCTGGTTGATGCCGGCGCGGATCGAGGGCAGCGCCAGCGGCAGCTCGGCCTTGAGCATCGTCTGCAACGGCCGGGCGCCATGGGCGAGCATCGCCTCCTTGACGTAGACCGGCACCTGCTCGATCCCCAGGCAGGTGAGCCTGATCAGCGGCGGAACGGCGAAGATGACCGTTGCGATCAGCGCCGGCGGCTTGCCGATTGAGAAGAAGGCCACGGCCGGCAGCAGATAGACGAAGCTCGGCATGGTCTGCATCAGGTCGAGCAAGGGCGAGACCACTGCGCGGGCAAGCCTGTTCTTGGCCATGAGAATGCCCGTGGGAATGCCGATCAGGATGCAGACGCAGAGAGACGCCAGAACCAGTGCTGAGGTGGCGATCGCCTCGCTCCAGTAGCCGAACAGGCCCAGATAGCCGAGCGCGACCCATGCCAGCGCAAGCAGCCCTATCCCGCCACGGCGCCAGGCGAGCAGGCCCGTGACGGCGAACACGACCGGCCAGGGCGTCATGGTCAGCAAGGCTTCGAGCGAGGTGAGCAGGCCGAGAAGCGTACGCGTGATGATCCGGAACACGCTGTCGCCCTGCGCGGTCAGGAACATGACGGCCTGGTCGATGCCTTGCGCCGTCGTGCCGCGCAGGGACTGGACGGAGGGGAAGCGCGCAAGCGACGCTGCCACAGGCAGGGCCGAGTTGGCGACGAAGATCGCGGCCAAGGCGATGCAATAGACCGCGAGCCCGAGCAGGCGGTGCAAAACCTCGCCACGCTGGCGCTCCTGCGCAGATGCCCGGCGCCCGCTCCAGGCGACCCATGCGATTGCCGCCGCGCGCCCGACCACCAGCGACGCCAGCGCCAGGAAGTAGCGGCCTTGCGCCGCAAGCCCCGCAGCAAGGCCATCCGACAAAAGATAGATCGCGAGAGCGGAATTCGGGCGCGGACTGGAGGCCAGCAGCGGACCAACCAGCATGTCGAGGCCAATGGGGGCGCCAGCCGGCTTGCCAGGCGCCACGGTGGCGCCCTCCGATTCAACGGTTTGATGCTTCATCGCCATCCTACTCCCGACCAGCCCGGATCGCCTTCAAGATCTCACGCACACCAACCACCCCGGCAATGGAGCCGCCATCCTCGATGACCACCGGCCGCTCGTGCTTCAGCTGAAGCTGGATGAGCTCGTCCAGATCGGCGTCCGGGTGGACTCTCGGCCAGTCGGCCGTGGAGCCGGCTTCAGCCGAGGCACCGGGGCGGGTGTATTCCTCCAGCGGCACCATCACGCGCTCGGCCTTGACCAGGTGCACCTTGGAGATGCCCTCGACGAACTGCGCGACATAATCGTCGGCCGGCGACATGACGATCTCTTCCGGCGTGCCGATCTGCACGATCTTGCCGTCGCGCATGATCGCGATGCGGTCGCCGATGCGGATGGCTTCCTCCAGATCGTGCGTGATGAACAGCGCGGTCTTGTCCAAAGTCTTCGTAAGCCGCCGGAACTCGGTCTGAAGCTGTCGCCGGATCAACGGATCGAGCGCGCTGAACGGCTCGTCCATGAGAAGGATGCTGGCATCCGCGGCCAGGGCGCGGGCAAGGCCCACGCGCTGCTGCATTCCACCGGAGAGCTCCTTGGGATAGCGGTCTTCCCAGCCGCGCAGGCCGACGATCTCCAGCGTGCGCCGCACTTCCTGCTCGCATTTGGCGGCCTGTTCGCCCCGCAATTCCAGCGGCAGGCGCGTATTCTCCGCAACGGTGCGGTGCGGAAGCAGGGCCACGTTCTGGAACACCATGCCGATCTTGCGGGCGCGTATCTCGCGCAGCGCTGCCGGATCGAGCGCGGCCATGGAGCGGCCCTCGATCTCGACGTCGCCGACAGTCGGTTCGATCAGCCTGTTGATGTGGCGGATCAGGGTGGACTTGCCCGACCCCGACAGCCCCATGATGCAGAAGACCTCGCCGCGCCCGACTTCGAAACTGGCGTTCTGCACCGCAAGCACGCATCCGTGCTCGTTTCGCGCCTCTTCGCGGCCGATCTCGCCGGACAGGATCTTGTCCAGAATTTGCCGGACCTTTTGGCCGTTTCCGAAGACCTTCCACACGTTGCGGCAAGAGACGGCCGCAGAGGTCTCACCATGGGATAAGGATGTTGGCTTCACCATTGGTTCCTTCTCAGCAGCCATAGCGCGAGACCGCCCGTTGGCTTTGCATCAGATGCGCCGGAAGGCGGGGTACAGGCCGCACGCAGCTTCACGCGCGCGCGCCGGCCGCCGCTTCCGGCAGCGGCGCCCAGGTGCCGAATGCACCGCTGCGATAGAGTAAAGCGTCATCATGGTCATTTTCGGGGATGTCGAGCACTTCCCCGATCAGGATGACATGGGTGGCCACGGCATGGCTCGTCACTAGGCGGCACTCGAACGTCATCATGGCATCGTTTAGCACCGGCGCCCCGTTGGCGCCTTTACGCCAGGCGCCAGCCTCGAACCGCTCCTCTCCGATCGCGCCGCCCTCAATCCCGGCGAAGCGTCGCGCCAGGCCGAGTTGCTCGCTTGTCAGCATATTCACCGAGAATGTCCGCCCTTCGCGGATGGCCTTGCAGGTGCCGGTCTCGGCATTAAGGCAGACAAGGATTTGCGGCGGCGCGGCCGAAAGCGAGCAGACAGCCGTCGCGGTTAGGCCGACACGATTTGGCGCCTCGCCAGTGGCGATGACGCACACGCTCGCCGGAAACCTGCGCATGGCCAGCCGGAATTGCTCTGACGTGCAGCTCATGACCTCCCTTTCACACACGACGCGCCGCCCCTGGGGCAACGCCGGGCGCTTGCGCCCTTCACCTCGGGGCTACTCTTGACAGAGAGGCATAATCTCGTAAATCAAAATATTTTAGTTGTAATGTTCGATAATGTCGAACTAAGATCGACGATGTCCATGGATGGGGAGGAGGCCGCAAACATGAACCTGTCGCACGTGCACACTTTTTTGGTGGTGGTCGAAACTGGCAACCTCAACAAGGCCGCCACCAAGCTCAACGTCACCCAATCTACGGTAACCGCGCGGATAAACGCGCTCGAGGACGTGATCGGCCAGAAGCTGCTTCGGCGCATAAAGTCCGGCGCGGAGCTTACCGCCGCCGGTTCCAAGTTCCTCCGGCACGCGCAGATCATGGTACAGGTCTGGAAGCAGGCGCGGCACGACACCTCCCTTCCAAAAGGCTTTGACGATGTCTGCAATTTCGGCTGCGTGGATTCGCTTTGGCCATCGGCCGGCGAATGGTGGGTCAACAGCCTGAGGGCGGCCTGCCCGACCATCGCGCTCAATGTTCAATGTGGCAATGAGAGCGAGAACCGGCTCTGGCTTTCAAACGCGATCGTGGACATCGCAATCGCATACGAGCCTCCGATCACCAGTGGGTTCACAATCGACCCCCTTTTTGAGGACGTATTCCTCGAAGTGTCGACGGTACAGCGCGACCTGATGCGCTGGGACCCGATGTATGTCTACGTCGATCACGGCGAGGATTTCCGGCGCTGGCATGCTGGCGCGTTCCCGGTGGACGAGACGGCCATCGTGACCTTCACGAACAGTTCCCACGCCTTGAACCACATCCTGTCCTGGGGCGGCTCCGCCTACCTCCCGGCCAGAATTGTCGCGCAGCATATCCAGGACGGGCGCCTCTTCGAGGTCAAGGACGCGCCAAGGTTCTCACGCACCTGCTATTTGGCAAGAAACACGGGCCGTACCTCAAAATGGCCGTGGTGGGACACGATCTGCAACAACGCTAAGAGCGCTTCCTATTCTGCCGACATATCCCAAATCCGAGGTTAGCAGAGGTTGAAAACATCCCCTGAACATCCGGCGAGAAAAACTGTTTCCTAATCACGCATGCAGCTTTAGCTCTCGCGGGCTGTAGCGATAGCGGCTTGCAGCCCCTGCCTGTCCTGGTAGATCGCGCGCGATGATGGAGACGGGAGTACCGCCGAAGCCCAAAGCGTCGGTCTGATCCATGTTGCGGGCCTGAAGGCGACGAAGAGGTCGGATGATCGAGTCTGGCATCGGGGAAGACTGCGTCCACCTCCTCTTTGCGCAGACGGTCTGGCGTCGCCATCAGGGCACCGAGCGCCTTAAGCGATCGCCAAGGCGGGCTGACGCCTGCTTTCATTATCGGCTCGAAATTCTATCGCAGGCCAGCCGCTAGCAAGGTCCGAAGGGTCAGCTTCGGGAGTAGAGCCAAGAATCAGAGCGACCCGGATGTCCGATTTTGGGATGCAGCTAGGCTCTGCTCAACGGCCGACATTGGGCGCGTTGCCGCCCGGCAGCTTGGGGCGCGAAAGCCGCCATTGCCTGTTCCTTGTGCAAGGGAGGCTAAGCAGGGCAAAGCGGCGATAGTGGTGGCCGGACAGGGAATGACGCTGCCCGGCCGCTTCTTTAGCCGTTCAATCGCAGATGCGCATTCTCGAACGGAAGGCCTTCATCGTCCGTCGATCTGCGCGACACCTCGCGGAAACCAAGCGCCGTGTAGAACCGGAGAGCTTGCTCGTTCTGGGTGTAAACCTCCAGTGAAAGCACACCCTTCCGGTCCATCGCATGGGCGATCAGCTTTCGCCCGATTCCCTGGCCTTGTTCATCGGGGGCAACAAAAATTCCCCCGATGAACGTGTCCAGCAAGCTGATGAAGCCAACAGGCTCACCCATGCGGCAGGCCACCCAGGTCTCGGCATTGGGCAGGTATTTCTCCTCAATCAACCGTCGCTGATCGATGAGCCGCCGCTCGCCGATGAAAGGATGAGCCACAAGGGACGCGTCGAGCCAGATGCCCGAGAGTTTTTCGAGGTCCGTCGCCTTGTCAAAAAGCCGGATCACCACATTCTGGTTCTTCATGAGAACTCCGCAGAATAAGTCATGCAAAGAGGATCAGCACCTTCATGGTGCCGAGCGACACCGCTACACGCGGTTCAATCGAAGCCTCTGCGCATAAATCTCCTTCTGCCAGCGTGTGGCATCTATGCCCTTCGTATGATGGCTTCAATGGCGGCTTTGGTGCGCAAAGCTACCCAGCAGCTTAGGCTCGCGCGGTGGCCTGACCACCAAGATCCATGCTCTTGTCGATGCCGAAGGCCGCCCGATCCGCCTCAAGCTGACTGAGGGCCAGGCCCACGATGGGCGAGCGGCCGCCGATACGTTCCAAACGCTCGAGACAGGGCACATCCTACTCGCCGACCGCGCCTCTGACAGCGACGCGCTGCGCATTGCGATGGCCGACGGGGCGCATGGGCCAACATCCGCGCCATGCCCAACAGCGTCAAAGCCTTCCCATTCAGCCAATGGGTCTACCGCCAGCGCAATGCTGTCGAGCATTTCTTCAACAAACTCAAACATTTCAGGGCCGTGGTAACGCGCTACGACAAACGCGACGACAACTTCCTCGCTTCCGTCCAACTCGCCTCAATCCGCATTTGGCTGCGAAATTATGAGTCGGTCGCCTAGGCTCACTGAATCATCTGGATCAACCCTGGCCCCAGCGAGGGCGAGATACTTTCCCACGCCGGGCGGCAGTCCGGAGAGGAAATAGCTGGAACCGACATCGGGTATATAGCCAATGTGCGTTTCCGGCATGGCGACCACCGCCTTCTCGGTGACGAGCCTATAGGCGGCGTGAAGCGCGAGACCACAACCGCCGCCCAGAGCAGGTCCCAGCGACCAGCGCGACAAGCGGCTTGGGGCAGTTGGCGATCGCATGATTGAGCGCAAATTCCTCTTCGAAGAATTGCATGGCCTCGTCGATGCGCCCCTCCAGCACCTGATCACGCACCGCCCGAATATCGCCGCCGGCGCAGAACGTCCCGGGAACTTCGCTTCGGATGACGATGCGCTGCGTGGATGTGTCGGCAACAGCGTCATCCAAGGAACGGCGCAGGCTCCGGACCATGTCGAGGGTCAGAGCATTTCGTGCCTTAGGACGCTGGAGGGTGAGGACGACTGCCTGAGCCTTTTCGGTGATGCCCACGTAGTCGTCCATTGGAGTTCTCCTAACTTTCGCGCCCTGCATCTTCGAGGATCATTGCAGCGGCCTTGCCGGCAATCATCATGGTCGGCGCATTGGTATTGCCCGAGGTGATTGTCGGCATAACCGAGGCGTCGGCCACGCGCAGCCCCGGTACACCGATAACGCGCAGGCGTTCGTCGACAACCGCCATGGGGTCGGAGGCCAGGCCCATCTTTGCCGTACCCACGGGGTGAAAGATGGTCGTGCCGATCTGCCCAGCCGCTAGGGCCAGTTCTTCGTCCTGGTCGCCGACGCTCGGGCCCGGCAGAAACTCGACAGGCTTATACTGCTGGAAGCTCGGCGATTGTGCGATGCGACGGGCGAGGCGCAGCGAACGGGCCGCAACCACGCGGTCCTCGTCGGTCGAGAGATAGTTCGGCTGGATATGCGGCTTGGCATCGAGTGCTGACGAGGTGATCTTCACCTCGCCACGGCTCGTCGGACGCAGATTGCAGACGCTCGTCGTAATGGCGGGGAAGCGATGCAGCGGTTCGCCGAACTTGTCGAGCGACAGGGGCTGCACGTGGAATTCCAAGTTCGCTCGGTCAACATCCGGTCCGGAGCGCGTGAAAATACCCAGCTGCGAGGGCGCCATGGTCAGCGGGCCACGGCGCCAGAGGGCGTAGTCGACACCCATCCACGCCCGCCGGAAGAGATTCCAATAGGTTTCGTTGAGGGTGCGCACGCCCGAAACCTTGTAGATCATGCGCAGCTGCAGGTGGTCTTGCAGGTTCTTGCCAACGCCGGGGCGGTCTGCAGCAACCGGAATGCCGAGCGCCTGCAGTTCCGTTGCGGGGCCGATGCCCGAGCGGAGCAGTATTTCTACGGAGCCGATCGCGCCGCCAGCGAGAATTATCTCGCGCCGGGCGCGGGCCGAATGACGGGCATTGTTCTGCGTCCAAGTGATTTCACGCGCCCGGCCACCCTCGAGAATAACCCTGTCGACATGGCAATGGGTCTGGAGATTGATGTTGCCGCGCTTCAGCGCTGGCTTGAGAAATGCGCGCGCCGCCGAGAAGCGGGTGCCCGCTTTTTGCGTCACGTCGAAATAGGCGCTGCCTTCATTATCGCCCGTGTTAAAATCCTCGATCGCCGCAATTCCGGCCTCTTCGGCGGCCCGACGGTAGTCATCAAGCACCTTCCAGCGCACGCGGGGCGGTTCGACACGCAGGGGCCCGCCCGATCCGTGGCATTCGGAAGCGCCGCCGTGGAAATCCTCCTGCTTCTTGAAGATAGGGAAGACATCGTCCCAACCCCAACCGACAAGGCCCAGGTCGCGCCAGCTGTCATAGTCGGCGGCCTGTCCACGCATATAGATCATGGCGTTGATGGCCGAAGACCCGCCGATGACCTTGCCGCGCGGGTAGCTGAGGCTACGTCCGCCAAGGCCCGCTTCAGGCTGGGTCTGAAAGCGCCAGTCGGCTCGTGGATTGCCGATGGCGAAAAGGTAGCCAACGGGAATCTTGAACCATACCCAATTATCATCCCCGCCGGCTTCAAGCACCAGCACGCGATGACGCCCGTTCTTGGAAAGCTCGTCGGCAAGGACCGACCCAGCGGAGCCTGCGCCGGCAATGATGTAGTCGTATTCTTCAGTCACTGATTGGATTTCCGATTTGTGCTGCGTGGGGTCAGCCGACCAGGTCAGGCCGCGACCACTTTGTTTTCTATGTGTCCAAGCCCGTCGATTTCGAGGCGGACCACATCGTGCGGTTTGAGGAATTGGGGCGGATCGAGAGCCACGCCGACACCAGCCGGCGTGCCGGTGGCGAGAATGTCGCCGGGTTTGAGTGTCATCACCTGGCTCAGATGCGCGATCTGGTCGTAGATGTCGAAGATCAGGTTCCCGGTATTGCCCTGCTGGCGCAGCTCGCCGTTCACATAGGTGCGCAGGGTCAGCTTGTGCGGATCATCAATCTCTTCGTCGAGCGTCAGCCAGGGCCCAGTCGGTCCGTGCGTATCGAAGGACTTTCCGAGCGTTACCGTGGGCGAGCGGAACTGCCAGTCGCGGGCCGAGACGTCGTTGACCACCATATAGCCGCCGATGACGCTGCGGGCTTCGTCGCGCGGAACGTTGCGGCAGGTTCGGCCGATGACCACTGCGAGTTCAACCTCATAGTCCACCTGGTCGGACACGGCGGGCTTTTCGATGTCGTCATAGGGGCCGCCAATGCAGGAGACCTGCTTGTTGAACCATTTCTGGTGCTTGGGAATCTCCAGCCCGAGTTTTTCGCCCTCCTTGCCATGGTCGGCGTAATTCAAACCGATCCCCAGGAACTTTTCCGGATCAGGAACAGGTGCGTGGAGGCGCACCGAGGCGAGCGGCAGTGGTGTGGCGTCATCAATGGTCACCGCACGAAAACGCTGGAGCGCGTCATCGCCGGCGGCGAGAAATGCCTTGATGCTTGTCGGGAATCCCGGCGAGGCCTCGCCAAGATCGATGATCTGGTCGCCAAAGATCTTGCCGGTGCGGATCGGGCCGCCATTCACCGAAAAGGCTGCGATTGGCATGGTTGGTCCCCCAAAAATCTTTTTCAGTACTGCCAGTACTCAGGAAGCCCCTCGTAGCCGTCGCGGCCACGCACGATGTGATGGAAGCCCGGAAAGGCCATGTGCATGCCTGCGATGAGCAGGCGATCCGTCGCCACCCAATCGAGCGTCTTGCGCCGCGTCTCGATGGCCTGTTCTGGATCGACGTCGAAGATCACCGTCACTTCGGGATTGGGAAGCTGCAGTTCCGGCGCGTGGCAGATGTCGCCCCAGATAAGAAGCGACTCACCCTGAGAGGACACCATGTAGCCAGTGTGGCCGGGCGTGTGCCCCGGCAGCGGCACGGCCGTCACGCTGGGAAAGACTTCCCCGCGCGCGTCCCGAATCCGATTGCGATAGGGCGCCACCTGCTGGCGTGGCCGGTCGAAATATTTGAGCTGATAGGCAGCATCGAACGGAGCGCGCGCCGCGTCATCGTGGCGGAAGCGCATGTCGTGCTCGCTCACCACCAGTTCCGCAGTCTCGAAGATAGTCTTGCCTTCGGAGTCGACGAGACCATTGGAATGGTCGGGATGAAGATGGGTCAGCAGCACCGTGTCGATGTCGTCGGCCTCAATGTCTGCGGCCTCGAGAGTCTGCATGAGCGTTCCCAGCGTCGGCCCCATCGTGTCTCCGGCGCCGGTGTCCACCAGGGCTGTGCGCCCGGCGGACTGGATCAGGAAGGTATTGATTGCGACGCGTGGCGGCACCCGTTGAAAGCGTCCGAGAAAGCGCTCCGCGGCCTCTTGCTCAGAGATGCCGCGATAGGCTGCCATGGGCGTGTCGTAAAAGCCGTCTGACATGGCGGTTACCGTGATATCGCCGATGCGCCGGCGATAGAGGCCGGGTACCTGCGTCGAGAGAACTGCGTTCATAGGTCTAGGGTCCTAGGACAGGATCAATCTGAAAGGGGCTCACGCGCTTTCGCGGCGGATGATCGAATAGCCGCAGTCGATAACCGGCGGTCCCTCGTAGCCGCCCCGCAGCCTCTCCATGATGATGCGGGCGCATTCCCGACCGATCTGGGCACGCGGCACGTCGACAGTCGTCAATGACGGGACGACAGTTGCCGCCAGTTCCACATTACCGAAGCCCGCGATGGCCAGATCTTTGGGAATGCGGAGACCGGAGCGGAGTGCGCCCATCATGGCGCCCACGGCAAGGGAGTCTGAGGAGCAGAAAACGGCATCGATCTTGGGCGTGATTTTGACAAGCTGCTGCACTGCAGCACTTGCGTGCTCGAGGCCAAACGGCACCCGGATTTCCATCTCCGGCGTGACTTCGAGGCCAAGTTCTTCCATGGCTTGGCGATAGCCGGCGCCACGGTCCACCGAGCGATCGTTATTGGGGTAGTTGAGGTTGAGAAAGGCGATGCGCCGATAGCCCCATTCGTGGAGCGAGCGCGTCATGTCGTAGGCGGCCTGCCTGTTGGAGAGACCGACGGCGAGATCGAACGGATCCTTCGGCAGGTTCCAGAGTTCGACCACCGGCACGGCGCTGTTTTCGAGCAACTTGCGGCTCGCTTCAGTGTGCTCGGCACCGGTGAGAATGATTGCCGCCGGGCGCCAGCCCATGAAACCGGAGAGCAGCTTTTCCTCGGTGTCGATATCGAAGCTCGTTTCGCCGAGCAGCAGGCTATACCCCTGGGCGGAGAACTGGCGCGAGAGCTCTTCGATCGTTCCCGAGAACACCGAGTTCATCATGGTGGGGAAGAGTGCCACGACGATTGGGCTATGCTGGGATACGAGACTGCGGGCCGCGTAGTTGGGCACGAAACCTGTCTCGCGAATGGCATCCTGAACCTTTTCGAGCGTGGCAGGCGATACGGCGCTCGGTGTGTGCAGGGCGCGCGACACGGTCATGATCGTGACACCGGCAAGGGCAGCCACGTCCGCCATTTTGGCAACCTTGCCCTGTGACTTGCTCCGTTTCAAAGCCGTTCCCCCTTTTCCGTTTCCTACCCGCTAGGCTCAATGGGCTAAGCCTAATGACATTCCTGCAATATGGTCCGGCCGCCACCTGCAGCTCTTCATGCATGCAGAGTGCAGATCGATGCGATGTTATCGCTCACATCTTGACGAGTGGTCCGCTGCAGCGCTAACAACCTACACCATCAGCCGTTCTGACGCGGCTGATGTTAGCGCTAACGAGTCAAGATCGTCAATGGAAATGTTAGCGCTAACGCTGGTGCTTGCTTAGGTCGAAGGAGTAAACATGGTCGATGTAATCGCCAAGGCGCAGATGGGTGAAGTGATCTGGGCGCAGCTCGATCGGGACGCTGACCTCTACGACGAGATCATGGAGATCTGCCGCCGCGAAGACATTCGCTCAGGCGTTGTTCTCAACATTGTCGGTGGCCTCAGGAAGGCTCGCCTCAGTCTGCCGATTGATTCCACCAGCGCAGATGCGCAGCCGGGCATTCTCGAGCTCGAAGGTATGATGGAAGCTCAGGGCATCGGTACGATCGGCCTGACCATCGATACCTACGATTCCTCGACCCAGAGCGGGATCGTCTACAATGCTGGCGAACCCAACCTGCATATCCACATGACCGTCACTCATGCTGGTAAAAGCTACATGGGGCATCTCTTGCAGGGCTGCATCGTGCGCTCGCTTCATCCGCGTTCGCACTTCACCATCGTGCTGGCAAAGACGCCGGGGGCGCTGCTGAACTTTCGCGTGTCGGAAGAAACCACCGAAAAATACCCCAACGGCATCCCGATCCACGACCTGGTCGAGGAATGACCGGGCGCAACATCAAGTTTTTCAACTGACATCTAGGGGAGGACCCAAATCGTGTCGATCAAGAAGCATCTTTCTGCATGTGCACTCTCAGCGACCACGCTGTTTTCAGCCCTGGCACTGGCCAGTCCGGCCAACGCGCAGGTTGTCCTGAACGTCAACAACTGGGCAGGCCCGACCTATCCGTTGGCCACTGAAGCGGCGGCCCTTTGCGAAGACATCAAGACGGTCACCGAAGGCCGCGTCGTCTGCAACATCCTGCCCAAGCCGGTGGCGACGCCCGCCCAGACCTTCGACGCCGTTGCCGACGGCATCGTGGACATTGGCTACACCGTGCACGGCTATACCGAAGGTCGCTTCGTCTTGACTAAGGCCGTCGAGTTCCCGCTGTTAGGTGACTCTGCGGAAAACATGTCGGTCGCCTATCAGCGCGTCTATGAAGGCTTGCTGGCCGACGCCAAGGAACATGAAGGCGTCAAGGTTCTTGCCGTCCACGTTCACGGCCCGGGCCAGATCTATAATATCCGTAAGGAAATCAAGACCATCGCCGACCTCAACGGTCTCAAGATGCGTGTTGGCGGCGGCGTTTTCAATGAGGTGGTTGCCAAGATCGGTGTCGTGCCGATCCTCAAGGCTGCAACCGAAGTCTACGAACTCCTTCAGACCGGCGTTGCAGACGGCGTGTTCTTTGCCAAGGACGGCGTCGTTCCCTACAACCTCACCGAAGTTGCAAAGTACGCAACCTTCGTTCCGGGCGGCATGTACAACCTCTCGTTCGGCTGGTTCGCCAATCCGGACAAGTGGAACTCCATCCCCGAAGCCGATCGCGCTCTGATCGAACCGCTCCTGGGTGAAGCCCTAGCGCGTCGTCTCGGCGCCAAGTTCGACGAAGCCGACGAAGAAGCTCCGAAGGCGCTCGCAGAAGCGGGTATTCCTGTTTACGTCGCTGAGGAGGCCTTCCTCGCCGAGCTCGCCGAGTTGACCGCGCCCCTCCGCGAAGCCTGGTTTGAAGAGGCCAAGACCCTTGGCGTCGATGGCGAGGCGGTGCTCGAAGCTCTGCGTACAACTGTCGCAGAATTGGAAGCCGAAGCCTCGGCTAACTAACCAGCCCGAACTTGGGGCGCAGCTCGCTGCGCCCCAAACATGGAGGAAACGATGCTGGCGAGACTCTCGGCAAGCCTGAATCCCCTGATTTCGGGGTTCTTCAGGTATGTGACGGCGATCCTGCTATTTGGCCTAATGGCACTAACCTGTGTCGATGTTATCGGGCGCTACTTCTTCAACAGTCCCGTTTTTGGTGGGCTGGAACTGACGGAAATCCTGCTTGCTGGCCTGATTTTCTCGGCGCTTCCGCTCGTTTCCATTCGCAGCGAGCATGTCGTTATCGATCTTTTTGCCGCTCCCGCCGGAAAACTGAAGGTGGTCCAGACATTCTTTGCCAATATGGCAGGTGCCATCGCCTGCGGCGTGCTGGCCCAACAGATGTGGCTCCGTGGTCACAAGCTCTCGCGCGCCGGCGAGACCACCATCCAAATCAAAATCCCGCTGGACCTCGTCGCCTATTCGATCAGCCTGCTGCTCGTCGTCACGACGCTGGCATTCGTGATCCGCGCCTTTGTGCAGCGCGATGAAGCCGACCAGTCCTCAGGGGCCCTATCTTGATCCAGACTCTTTTCGGCTTCGCCGCCTTCCTCGCGCTGGCCTTCATGCGCGTGCCGCTTGCCCTTGCAATGGGCATCACCGGCTTTGTTGGCTTTGCCTATATGGTCAAGCTCAACGCTTCCTTCGCCATGGTGGGACAGGTGACCTATGAAACCGGGCTCGCCTATTCCCTCTCGGTTATTCCTCTGTTCATTCTCATGGGCAATCTCATCGTGCGCGCCAAGCTCGCCGAAGAATTGTTCAAGGCCGCCTATGCGTTTGTGGGGCACTGGCGGGGTGGTCTTGCCATGTCCACCATCGTTGCGAGCGGCGGTTTTGGTGCCATCTGCGGCTCAGCCATCGCGACGACCGCCACCTTCTCCCAGATAGCCGAACCGTCCATGCGCAAGTTTGGCTATAAGCCCCGCCTGATCGCCGGCACCATCGCTTCGGGCGGCACGCTGGGCATCCTGATCCCGCCGTCGCTGATCTATGTCATCTACGGCATTATGACCGAAGAGAGCATTGGCAAGATGTTCATCGCCGGCATTGTGCCGGGCATCCTCGCCATACTCTTCCTCTGCGGTGCGGTCCTCTACATCGTCCTGCGTGATCCGGCGGCTGGCCCGAAGGGCGAACGCCAAGGCTGGAAGACCCGCCTGACATCCCTTCGTCGCGTCTGGCCCGTCGTCCTGCTCTTCGGGTTCATCCTCGGCGGCATTTTCGGCGGCGTTTTTACCGCCACGGAAGGCGCTGGCATTGGCGCCGGTGGCGCGCTCATCTTCGCCATCGTGCTTGGTGGCCTCAAGTTGAACGATCTGATTGACGTTCTGGTCCAGAGCGCGGTGATGGCTGCCGGTCTTTTCCTGATCCTTCTTGGCGCCAACATCTTCACGAATTTCGTGAATATGACCTCGATGCCGAGCGATCTCGTCAACATGATCCAGGCCGCGAACATGACCCCGGTCATGGTGGTGCTCGCCATCTGCGCCATCTACATCATCCTGGGCATGGCCATGGAAGAACTGTCCATGATCGCGCTCACCGTGCCTCTCTTCTATCCCATCGTCACCGGGCTTGGTTATTCGGGCATCTGGTTCGGCATCATCGTCACGATCGTCTGCATGATCGGTCTCACGACGCCGCCTGTGGGGATGAACATCTTCGTCGTGAAATCCACGATGAAGGATCTGCAGCTGCGCGAGGCTTTCCGCGGCACCTGGCCGTTCAACTTCGCGCTGATGTTGCTGCTGCTGCTGCTCATCTTTGTTCCCAACATCGCCACCGCCCTGGTGGATGCCAGCCGCTAAAGTGAGAGAACATGTCTACATCTTCTGACAATGCTGCTCCGCCGGCCAGCCTGCCATGGCACCGTCGCGGGGTAGGTCGTGCCCGCAATATCAAGAGCCTGCGTGCCCTTGCCGAGCGCCGGCTGCCGCGGGCCATCTTCGATTTCGTTGATGGCGGTGCGGAAGACGAGGTGACGCTGCGGGAGAATTCGAGCTCCTATGGCAAGTATCGCCTGCTGCCGCGCGTGCTCGTCGATGTCTCCTCCACCGACCTCAAGACCAACATCCTCGGCCGCGAAAGCGCACTCCCCTTTGCTATCGGACCCACGGGTGGCGCCGGTTTTGTTTGGCCGCGGGGCGATCTCGCTCTTGCCAAGACTGCGGAAGCCGCCAACATCCCCTATGCGCTCTCGACAACCTCCGCCGTCTCCATCGAACACATGCGTGAGCGGGTCAGCAGCCGGCTGTGGTTTCAGTCCTACATTTTCCGGCAGCGGGACTTTACCGACAAGCTGATCGACCGCGCCTATGCGGCCGATTATGAGGCACTGGTCATCACCGTTGACCTGCCCGTCGGTGGCAATCGCGAGCGCGATTATCGCAATGATTTCGCGGTGCCGTTCAAGTTCACCCCGCGCAATGTCCTCGATTTCGCGCTCCATCCAGAATGGGTCTATACCACCCTGCGCCACGGTCTCCCGAGCTTCGGGAACCTCACGAATTTCTCACCGTCAAAGGATGTGAATGCCGCTGCTTCCTCGGTTGGTCGCAACTACGACTCTTCCTTCAATTGGGATGACCTAGCGCGCATCCGCGATCGTTGGTCGCGCAAGCTCATCGTCAAGGGCGTGGTCCATCCCTTAGACGCCGAGCGGCTTGTGGGCATGGGTGTCGATGCCATGGTTGTATCCAACCATGGCGGCCGCCAGCTCGATTCCGGTCCGGCGACGATTGATGCCCTCCCTCAGATCGTTGCAACAGTGAACAAGCGGGCAGAAGTCTTTGTGGATGGCGGTGTGCGTCGCGGTAGCGATGTCTTCAAGGCTCTGGCGCTCGGCGCCGATGCCGTCCTTTTGGGCCGGGCGTCGCTCTTTGGCCTGGCCGGCGCTGGTCCTGCAGGTGTTGAACGCGCCGTCTCGATCCTTCGGGAAGAGCTGGTACGGACAATGAAGCTCTGTGGCGTCACCAATATCGCCGAGATCGATCGCCAATTTCTTGTGTCCACCAGCCCTTTCTGCCTGAATGCAAACGAGTAGACCCAATGAAGCTGTATATCTCGCTCAATTCACCCTATGTGCGCATGGTGCGTGTACTCTTAGAGGAAACCGGTCGCGCGTTCGAGGTCGAGCAGGTAGAGGTCAATCCGCGCGATCCATCGAGCGGCTATTGGGCGCTCAATCCGACCTCGCGCGTCCCGGCGCTGGAACTGCCCAACGGCACTATTATCCCGGAGTCGAGCCTCATCTGCGCCTATCTCGACAAGCAGCTCGCAGATGGCCGCTTCTTCGCTCCCCTCCACGCCGATCCCCAGCACCTTGGCATGTTCGGCACTGCTGTTGCAATGCTCGACCGGGGCGTAGCGGCACGCACTGAAAAGATGCGTGAGGGTGGTCCGGATCACGAGACCTTCATCAACACCCAACTTGCTGCCGTCATCCGCGCGGCTGATGCCTTCGAAAAGTTTGCCGCCCCCAAGACGGGCGAGATCGATATGCTCGACATCGCCATCGCCTGCGCCACCGCATGGGTCGATTTCAGGCATCCGGAGGTTAAAATACTAGAGGGTCGAGGGAGACTGAGTGAATGGGTACAATCCACTAGCGCCCGGCCTTCAATGTTGGTTACTCGCCCGCATTAGCGCGTTCAGGCTGGAAGCACAGAGGGAGCGTAACTTGGTCATCTATAGGCGGATGGCGGCAGTCGCGAACGATCCCATTTTCTCGTGTTGCCACCACGACCCTGCTACGTGCGAAGCAAAGAAAACGCATTCCTAGACCGTTCTGGAGCAAGTGGCACAGTAAGCTATACGCTGGCGGTCAAGGAACGCCGCGTCACCGACAAGACCATCTCGGTGCCGCCGGGCGCAAAAGCCCACCAATGTCGATCTGGAGCAGGACGCGACCGGCCCCTTCGAAGATGCCGCCATAACCTTTGTCGAGCCTGCCTATGCGGGCACGGCCAGCATCGTGCGCGGCGAATTCGCCTCCCCCGCTCCCACACCGCTTGGCTGGCATCTAAAGTTCACCCCCAACCCGGCCAATTCGGGCACGGTGAAGGTGGGCTTCACGCTGAGGAGCGCGCTCGGCGCGTCCAACACCGGCGTCGTCGCCTACACGATCGGCTACGACGCCGCCAAGGTGGCCGAGGACGGCGACAACCTTGTGCATGGGTTTGTCAGTTCCCGCCAGAACCTGATCGCTTCGACGATCAAGGTGCCGGGCCTCATGGAACGGCGCCGGATGGAGAGCGCGGCCGATCCGATCACTGCCCGTCTGACGTAGGCCTGACCGCCAGATTCTCCGCCAGCCTGGCGCAGATGGAGGCGGCAAGAAACCGTGCCGACGGTATCTCCGGCGCCGATGTCTCGCCCCTCAATGCCTGGATCGACGGCACTTTCATGCTGCACAATCGCGGGGATAACGACGGTCGTTGTGGCAGCTTCGGCCTGATCAACATCGGCGCGGATTATCTGCTTTCGGAAACAGCGCTGATCGGCCTGTTGTTCCACTACGACCGGATGACCGATCCGACGAAGGAGGACGCGGAACTGACCGGCAACGGCTGGCTGGCGGGTCCCTATGCCTCGCTGGAAATCGGCAAGGGTGTGTTCTGGGACACGAGCCTGCTCTACGGCGGTTCAGTGAACGGGATCGACACGATCTCCTGGGACGGCTCGTTCAACACCAGCCGCTGGATGATCGACACCGCCATCAGGGGCGCATGGAACCTCGACGCGGTGACGGTCCTGACGCCGACGCTGAGGGTCGTCTACTTCACCGAGGAAGGGGAAGACTACACGGTCCGCAACGGCAATGGCGACGAACTCACCGTTGAGGGCTTCGGCGAGGAGCAGTTCCGCATCAGCCTCGGCGCGGAAATCGCGCGATCCTTCATGCTGGAGAACGGTTCGACGCTGACGCCGAAACTGGGGCTCACCGGTGGTTATGCCGGCCTGGACGGATCGGGTGCGTACGGCTCGTTCACCGCCAGCCTGACGCTTCAAACCCCGGAATTGTGGATGTTCGAGGCGAGCCTGCTTTCCAACATCGATGGCGACGGATTGATAAAAAAAGGAGCCGCCGTGAGAGACCACCGCGGCGACCTGTGGGGCTGGTGGATCGAAGTGGCGTTATGGTCCGCTTCCGGCCCACCTCGTTGTCCGGATTGCAGACTTCTATGTCCGCACTGGCACTTCTGGGCTGCCGCAACTGACCGGCAGCCCCACCCGGCTCAACCGCAGGCAACTGCAGTGGTCTTCACGTGGACCTTGCCCCGCAACCACCATAGCAGAGGCAAGCTGATGAGGGTCATTGCGAGTGGCCTGAACCATAGGTTCAGGAAATCATGGAGATGCCGCTCTACGCCGGACAACCCGCAAAGGAAAATCGCGACTGACAGGACGATGCGCCGCGCGCCACCCTGATCTTCTCGCCACAGGTAGGCAATCGCAATTGCGGCCGGCACGGCCAGCATGATGTAGGTGTTGGATTCGACACGCGGATTGAACACGGTCATGTAGACGGCCGCCGCCAGGAAGATCGCCAGCGTGGTGAGCTTCCCGTCCGCCTGGCGATCAAACCAGATGACGGTCGCCAATGTCAGTGCAGCGGCCACGATGCGCACCACCGTGGCGCCAGATTCGGCGAGCGGCGCGCCAATGGCCAGGAATGGGGCCGTAAAGTCGGCCGCGAGGAAGGGCCCCGACTTGTCCACCCCCATGGACGTCAGCAGACGGATGAAGTCGTGATGCTGCGCGTTGACGTAATCGAAGGGCGCAAATGCGTAGGGGACAGCAAACACGAACAGCAACGACAGAACCAACATCGGTATCTGCCGGGGACGCAATGCGCCACACAGCAGGATCATGACAATTGCCGTCGGCTTGGCAACCATCGCCACCGACGCCCACAAGAACGTCTCAGCACGCCGCCCTTCGAGTACGGCAAAGGTGAGGAACCAGCAGGCACCGGCCATGAGGACCGTGGCTTGACCCGTGCGCATTGCGCCGAGTGACATCGGGAGGGCCAGGAAAAGGCCAAAGGACAGCATCCAAACCATGTTCGAGCCGCCAATCTTGCGTACCTCTTTGGTGGCAGCGGCGGTCAGCACAGCGAAACCGACAAGCCGCCACAGGAAGTCGCCGAATAGCGGCGCAAGCTTGAGAAATGGTGCAAAGAGCACCGCAAAGGCCGGCGCGTAGAGAAACCCCATCGATAGCTCAAGATTGTAGAGCGGCTGGTGGGAGAAGAAATTCTCCACGCTTTGTCGGTAGGCCGGTATCACTGCGCGAGACTGAGACATTGCTGCCTGAATCGCCGCGCCGAGAAACGCCAAACCCCAGAGACCGAGACCGAGACGGTCGAATGCCTGCCTTAAAGCCAGTTTCCTAGCGTGTATGTTGATCAGCCTATGGCGCTCTCCAAGCAACGACAAACTCGTCCCTTCCCCCAATTTCCCCACCACAAAAGCCGCGCGCAACTACAAGCAGGCATCAGAAAATAGCAAGTGAAATCAACGCAGATGCGCTTTCGGAGCAACCCCAGGCAATGGTACGCCGCGCCGAAAGCGAAGCAGACCGAGGATAGACCTCCAGCTCGAACCGCAAAAAAGAGGCCCGCCGCTTCGGGTGAGACGAGGCCCGTATGATCAGGATGAACTGCGTTGCTTTGGCCACCCAGTTGCTTAGCAGCACTCCTGAAGCGAGGACCGCAAACCTGCCGGTTTTCACTCTCGACGCGCCTTTAGGAGACGCGCTCTTGGTATTCTGCAATCATGTCCCTCGTGGGTATTTTGATGCCGCGCGCGCCTGGCGCGTAGTGTTTCGCCCACGCACCTTTTTCCCAATGAGTGTTATCGACGAGCTCTCCAGGGGTTTGGTCCTTCAGGTTATCCTAGGCGAGTTCCAGCATCTCTGCTTCCCCCCACTCCCTGACGTCCGCGCCGCCTTGGCACCGCGTGCATCGACGAGAAGGTCGAGCGCATACGCCTCGACCTCCTCCGGCGTCATGGTCAGCTCCCAATAGGCGTTCGGGCTTTCAGTGGGGACGCGGGGTGCAGACGGTTTCAGGGTCACGCGGCTGCCAAACCTTGGGCAGCATGAGGCAGCGAGCTACCAAGGCTTTCATCGGCGCCTCTTCTGACCGAAGTTGTGTGTATGTCCGGCAACGTACGGACGCAGCCAATTCTCCCATCTTTGCGGCCCGTAGAGCGGCGTGGAGGGCGATCCATAAACGAATTTCCCTTCCTGCCGTACGAAGCGTCTATGCGCCTCAAAGAGCCCACGGGTGCACAAGCTCGAACTGCGCCCGACGGTCGATGATGGGAATGTGTGTCGGCGTCGCCGTTCCAATCGTCATGGTTGCCGAGCATTCAACAGCCAGGTTACGCCGGCATCGATCATGAACCGTCCGGCCCAGAAGCCGGGAGGCTCGTCCATGGCGGCCTACCTACTTGGGAACCACGGGAAGAAGAAGGAGAGCTTTGCGACTATGAACCCGCCGATCGATGCCGCGGCGATGATCGCCCCCTGGGCCCCTTAGCCTGCGCGCATTTCCCACAAGCCGGCGGTCTGCCTGCGGATCTCTGCGCCTTCCCGTAGCGCATGGACAGCCGATTGCTCATCATGAGGGCTGCTCATGCGAAGGATGCTGGGGAATTGCCTCGTCGAGGGTCGTGCGCATCCCCTTGGTGACAGCGTCGCGTAACACGACGCAGCGCAACTACCTGCGCGATGTCGGACGGTTCGCAAGCTTTCTGGGCCGGCCGCCGGATACGGCGATGCCGGATGATCTGCGCCGGTTCCAGGTCGGGCAGCAGGACGACGGTGTTCCCGTGCCAACCTGGAACAGCATCGTTTCGGCCCTGCGCTTCTTCTTCACCCACACGGTCGACCGCCCCGATCT
>NZ_JBDZDR010000006.1:0-300884 GCF_040049255.1 Mesorhizobium sp. KR2-14
CCCCGATCTGCCTTGCAACCCGGACCAGCCGGTCAGATCGGGGCTGGTCGTCGTGCCGTGTGGCGGGTCAAAGTGACATTTCTATTTTGCTCGTCGGCGGACATTTCAACATGGCCGCCACATCGGCTGTAGCCGGGTGCGTTCTATCTTGAACTGCGACTTTGAAGCGGTCCGCGACTTCAGAGAGCCATCGACTGCAGGCGCAGCTCAACGGTCGTAGGTGCGCTCTTCCAGCGGTGTATCGGCTATCAGCTTCTGCAGGCCGGAGAGCAGTGCTGCTTCGGCGCGGTTCGTCGTCTTTTCAGGGTTGACGAGCAGGAAGATGTCGATGGCCGGCGGCGTCTCGTAAGGCGGCAGCCGCCACAGCAGCCCGTCGGCCACGTCGCGGCGCGCCACATGCACCGGCAGCGGGCCGATGCCCAGCCCGGCGACGATCATGCGCCGCACCTCCTCCAGGCTGGACGAGACGCCGACCACGCTGGCGTCCAGCATGGCTTCACTGCGCAGCAGCGCCACCGGCCGCAGCGCGTCGGCGATGTGGTCGGTGTGGAAGGAAACCGAAGGCTCGCCCTTGAGGTCGGGCAACGCCAGGCCGGTGCGGCCGTAGAGCCGGTGGCCGGGCCCGCAGAAGAAGCCGAAGAACTCGCGATAGACCATGGTGTAGTCGAGCGCGGGGTCGCGCTCGCTGACCAGGCACAGGCCGAAGGAGGCGCGCCGCTCGCGCACCTGCCTGGCCACCTCCGCGCTTGGGGCAACCGTGATGGCGATGCTGGCGCGCGGATAGTTGAGCCGGAACTCGGCCAGCGCGCGGTCGAACAGCGGCGAGACGATGTGGCTGGCGACCGCGATGGCGACATGGCCGGTGACGTCCTCGCCGGCGCCGCGCACCAGAACGGGCAGCTGCGAGATGGCGCCGAACGCCTCTATGCCCTGCTCGTAGACCAGGCGGCCGACCTCGGTAAGCTCGAAGCGGTTGGCTGCGCGCTCCACCAGCCTTTGGCCGATGCGTTCTTCCAGCCGGCGCAGGGCATTGCTGACGGTGGGCTGCTTGAGGTTGAGACGCTCGGCCGCGCGGGTGATGCTCTTGACCTCGGCAATCACGACGAAGGTGCGCAGCAGGTTCCAGTCCAGCTCCCAGACCAGCTTTTGCGACCGCGGCGAGGTCATTCCCAAAATCTATGCTCCCTATTTCCATTATCTATTTGCGCAATGACCCGACAAAGGCAATCCTGCCTGCGGATGCGTGCCGGCCGCGCATCCGCAATGCTGGGGGCAACGAGGCGAGGCGGCGGTGGAGCGTGCGACGCGCAATTGCGGAACGAGCATGACCCTGCGCGGCGCGAACGCCCCTGCGGCGGGGGACGGGCCGCCGCCTTGCCGCACCGCCCTGCCCGCCAATTCCGACCAACCAGTTGATAGGACATCCAATGCCTGAGGCTGCCAGCCTGCCCTTTGCCTATGCTGCGGAAGCCGAGCGACCGGCCTCGAACCTGTTCTACATGACGCGGCTGCGCCGACCGCTGGTCGACCGCGCCGAAGGCATCTACCTGTGGGACAGCCAGGGCCGGCGCATGATCGACGGCGCCAGCGGCGCCATGGTGGTCAATGTCGGCCATGGCAACCGCAACGTCCTCGACGCCATGAAGCGGCAGATGGAGCGGGTGACCTTCGCCTACCGCCTGCATTTCGAGAACGAGGCCGCCGAGGAACTGGCCCTGCGCATGGCGCAGAAGATGCCGGGCGACCTCGACCGCATCTTCTTCGTTTCCGGCGGTTCCGAAGCGGTGGAATCGGCCATCAAGCTTGCGCGGCAATGGGCGGTCGCCACCGGCCAGCCCAAGCGCTGGAAGGTCGTAGCGCGGTTTCCCTCCTACCACGGCGGCACTGTGGGCGCGCTGGCGGTGACGGGCGACCTGGCGCTGACCGAAACCTTTGCGCCGCAGATTCGCGACATGCCGACCGTGCCGGCGCCTACCGCCTATCGCGACCGCGACAACCTTTCGATGGAAGAGCGCGGCCTGCGCTATGCCGACATGCTGGAAGAGAGGATCCTGGCCGAGGGGCCCGAAACGGTGCTCGCCTTCATCATGGAGCCCATAGGCGGCGCGGCGACCGCCGCACTGGTGCCGCCGGACAGCTATTTCAAGCGCATCCGCGAAATCTGCGACAAATACGGTATCCTGCTGATCCATGACGAGGTGATGACGGGTGCGGGCCGCACCGGCAGGTATCTCGGCGGCGACCACTGGCAATGCCGGCCGGACATCGTCACGATGTCGAAGGGCATCGGCTCGGGCTATGCGCCGCTCGGCGCGATGGCCGCTTCGCGGCGGCTGGTGAAGCCGGTGCTCGACATGGGCGGCTTCCAGCACGGCTACACCTATGCTGGCAACCCGCTGTCCTGCGCTGCCGGCCTGGCGGTGCTGGAAGAGATGGAGCGTCTCGGCTGCGTGGAAAACGCCGCCGCCATGGGCGAGCTTCTGAAGCAGGAGCTGGAAGGGCTGGCGCAGCGCTTTCCCTTCGTTGCCGGCGTGCGCGGCAAGGGGCTGCTGATCGGCGCCGACCTGGTGGCCGACCCCGAAACCTTCGCGCCCTTGCCGAAGGCGCTGAACGCCAACCAGAGGCTTCTCGACCACGCCTACCAGCGCGGCATGATCGTCTATTCGCGGCGCATCCGCGGCGACGGCATCGAGGGCGACAACTTCATACTGGCGCCGCCGCTGATCATCGATGCCGCGCAGGTGGGCGAGATGGTCGACATTCTGGCGGATTCGCTGGAAGCGCTTGCCGCCGAACTCGATCTTCCCGTCAACGGCTGAGAACAGAAAATGGCTTCCACCAGATCGACGCGCCGCAAGGTCATCATCACCTGCGCGGTCACCGGCTCAGTCCACACGCCGACCATGTCGCCCTATCTGCCCATCACGCCCGACCAGATCGCTGCCGAGGCGATCGCGGCGGCGGAGGCCGGCGCCTCCATCCTGCACCTGCATGCGCGCGACCCGAAGGACGGCCGGCCAACGGCCGATGCGGACGTGTTCATGCAGTTCCTGCCGCGCATCAAGCAGGCGACCGACGCGGTGGTGAACATCTCCACCGGCGGCTCCTCGCTGATGACGCTGGATGATCGCCTCGCCATTTCGCTGCGCGCCGAGCCGGAAATGTGCTCGCTCAACATGGGCTCGATGAATTTCGCTCTGTTCCCTGCCCTAGACAAGCCGACTGAATGGCAGCACGAGTGGGAGCCGAAGCTGCTGGAGGCCACGCGCAGCACGCTGTTCAAGAACACCTTCGCCGACATGGAACACATTCTCGAACGGCTGGGGCGCGGCTGCGGCACGCGCTTCGAGTTCGAGTGCTACGATGTCGGCCACCTTTATTCGCTGGCGCATTTGCGCGACCGCGGCCTGGTGAGCGGGCACCTGTTCATCCAGTTCGTGTTCGGCGTGCTGGGGGGCATCGGCGCCGACCCCGACAACCTGACCCACATGAAGCGCATTGCCGACAAGCTGTTCGGCGACGGCTACAGCTTTTCGGTGCTGGCCGCCGGCCGCCACCAGATGCCGATGATAACCATGGCCGCCGCCATGGGCGGCAATGTCCGCGTCGGGTTGGAGGACAGCCTCTATGACGGGCGCGGCCAGCTTGCACGCTCCAACGCCGACCAGGTGCGCCGCATTAGAAAGGTGCTGGAGGCGCTGTCGCTGGAAGTCGCCACGCCCGCCGAAGCGCGCGAGATGCTGGAGCTGAAGGGCGGCGACCGGGTGGCGTTTTGATGAGCTCGATTTGCTTTTCACCCCCACCCCTGCCCCCTCCCCACAAGGGGGAGGGGGACGATGTCGTCGCCATTGCCATCCAGGACGGTGACGGCCGATGCTGAGCAGCCGCGCAACAAGGTTCCCCTCCCCCTTGTGGGGAGGGGTTAGGGGTGGGGGTAATTTCCAGCCCAATTTTCCAGCCCTTGTGGGGGAGATGGCCGGCAGGCCAGAGGGGGGTGTTTCGCAACACGCCCTCAAGGAATTGCCATGACCCCTCCCCGCAAAATCACCATCAGGCCGGGCGAGCCTGCCGACGCGGAGGCGATGCACGAGGCGATCCTGCAACTCGGGCGCTTCACCGGCCTCGAGCAAAAGATCGCCAGCACGGCCGACGATTTCCGGCGCTTCGGCTTCGGGCCGGACGCGGCGTTCCGGAGCCTGATTGCGGAAGTGGACGGCACGTTTGCGGGGCTCTGCCTGTTCTTCCCGATCTTCTCGACCTGGCTCGGGCGGCCCGGCGTCTATGTGCAGGACCTCTATGTCGACGAGCGGTTCCGCGGCAAGAAGGTAGGCGAAAAGCTGCTGCGCGCCACGGCGGGCTGGTCGCGCCAGCGCGGGGGCGTCTATCTGCGGCTGGCCGTCGATGTCGACAACGTTTCCGCGCAAGGCTTTTACGAAAGGCTCGGCATTGGCTGGCTCGACAGCGACCGCGAGCACGGCGCCTATGGCGAGGCGTTTCTGGCGCTGGCGCGCAATGACGGAAATTGAACGAGGAGTTCCCATGAAAGCCTTCTACGCCGACGAACAGAAGCGCCACGATCCCAAGGGCTTTCTTTCCAGCGGGGCGCCGAAACCCAACCCGGAACAGCCGGAGCGCGTGGAGCGCCTGCTTGCCGGGGCGCGCGCGGCAGGCTGCGAGATCGTGCGGCCGCGCGAGCATGGGCTGGGCCCGATCGCCGCCGTGCACACGCCCGAATATCTGGATTTCCTCGAGCACATCCATGCGCGCTGGCAGCGCATTGCCGAGGCCTCGGAAGAGGTCATTCCCAACATCCATCCCATCGCGCGCGGCGGCAGCTATCCGGCATCTGCCGTCGGCCAGGCCGGCTACCACATGGCCGACACCTCCTGCCCGATCTCGGCCGAGACCTGGGAAAGCTCGCTGTGGAGCGCATGGAGCGCGGTGGAAGCGGCAGAGGCCGTTCTTTCGGGCGAGCCGGCGGCCTATGCGCTGTGCCGCCCGCCCGGCCACCACGCTTTTGCCGATGTCGCCGGCGGCTTCTGCTTCATCAACAATTCGGCGGTTGCCGCCCAGCGCCTGCGCAAGACCGCGGCGCGGGTGGCGATCCTCGACGTGGACCTGCACCACGGCAACGGCACGCAAGGCATCTTCTATGCCCGGCCCGATGTGCTGACGGTGTCGATCCATGCCGACCCGGTGCGCTTCTATCCCTTCTTCTGGGGGCATGCGGACGAGCGCGGAGAAGGCCCGGGTCTCGGCTACAACCTCAACCTGCCCCTGGCGCGCAAATCCGCCGACGCGGAGTTTCTGGCGGCGCTGGACAAGGGCCTGCAGCGCATCCGCGCCTTCGCTCCCGAGGCGCTGGTGGTGGCGCTGGGCCTCGACGCCTTCGAGGGCGACCCGTTCGGCGGGCTTTCGGTGACGACGCAGGGCTTCGCGCGCATTGCCGAAGCGGTCGCCGGGCTCGGCCTGCCCACGGTGATCGTGCAGGAAGGCGGCTATCTGTGCGACGCGCTTTCCGACAATCTCACCTCTTTCCTCGCCGGCTTTGGCGGTGCGCACAGGCTGGCAGCCGGCTGAAGCGACGACGGCGCAATTCCCGCGGTAAGGCCTGCGACATTTCCGCTGCTTGCGCGGCAGACCTCACGCCGATAAAGTGGCATCTGATTTACCACTTTAGGGGCACGACATGGCCTTTGTCGAAAGCGTTCGTCCGGTCGCAGAAACTCCCCTCTCGCACCCGCAGGTGGACCGCGACTTCATCGGGCGCCTGGTGCGCGCCTTCTACGTCAAGGTGCGGCGCGATACCCGCCTCGGCCCGATCTTCGAGCGGGTAATCGCCGACGACTGGGAGCCGCATCTGGAAAAGATGACCGACTTCTGGTGCTCGGTGATCCTGAAGACCGGCACCTATCACGGCCGCCCTGTACCGGCGCATCTCAAGCTGAAGATGGTGAAGGAAGAAGACTTCGCGATCTGGCTCGGCCATTTCCGCGAGACCGCGCGCGAGCTTTGCGAGCCTGAGGTGGCAGCGGTGTTCGTCGATCGCGCCGAGCGGATCGCCCGGAGCCTGCAGCTTGCCATGTTCTTCCACCTGCCGCGCGCGCTGGGCACAACGTCGCCCGCAGCCGCCGCCGCGAACGGCGAGGGAGAGTGAGCGCAACATGCGCATGACGCAGCACACCGACTATGCCCTGCGCATGCTGATCTATCTGGCGACCCGTTCCGGCGACGCCTGCACGGTGAGCGACGTGGCCGACGCCTACGGGCTGTCGCGCAACCACCTGCTCAAGGTGGCGCTGAACCTGAAGAACATGGGCCTGGTGGAAACCACCCGCGGCCGCACCGGCGGCATTGCGCTGGCCTGCCCGCCGGAAAGGATCAACCTCGGCCGCCTGGTACGGCGGATGGAGGACGATTTCGCGCTGGTGGAATGCCTGAAGACCGACGGCGGGCACTGTGTCATTACACCCGCCTGCCGGCTGAAGGACGTGGTGCGCGAAGCGCTGGACGCCTATCTGGCCGTCTTCGACAAATACAGCCTCGCCGACCTGACAGCAAACATCGATATACTCGCACGGCTTCTGGACATCCGTCCCGGAAAGGATAACGTTATTACTTCGGCTGACTGACCTTTTGCTTCACAGGAGGAGGGTAGCAAGTCCATGGTCGCCCAGCTCACAGTCGCAGAACGTCGGTTATGCCTGTATCTCCTGGCGGCAGTCGCCATTGTCGGGCTGGCGCTGGCGGCCACAGGCCGAAGCGACCCGATCGGCGTGCATGGCGCGATCGCCTTGCTGGCCAGCGTGGGGATGATCTTCGTGGTGCTTTCCGGCTACTACGAACCCGAACCCTCCCCGGAACGCCTGTCCCACTATTATGACGACCCGATAAAGGTCGGCATCGTGCTGACCATGGCCTGGGCCGTGGTGGGCATGTTCCTGGGCGTCTGGGTGGCCGCCCTGCTGGCCTGGCCCGACCTGACTTTCGACGCTGGCTGGGCAAGCTTCGGCCGGCTGCGCCCGGCGCACACCACGGGCGTGATCTTCGGCTTCGGCGGCAATGCGCTGATCGCCACCTCGCTGCACGTGCTGCAGCGCACCTCGCGCGCGCGGCTGCCCGGCCAGGTCAGCCCCTGGTTCGTGCTGTTCGGCTACAATCTGTTCTGCATCATCGCGGTGACCGGCTACCTGATGGGGGTGACCCAGTCGAAGGAATATGCCGAGCCGGAATGGTATGCCGACATCTGGCTGGTGATCGTGTGGGTGACCTATCTGGCGATCTATGTGCGCACGCTGGCGCGGCGCAAGGAGCCGCACATCTATGTGGCCAACTGGTATTACATGGCCTTCATCCTGGTGGTGGCGATACTGCATGTGTTCAACAACATTGCGGTCCCGGTGTCGCTCGCGCATGCCAAGAGCTATTCGGCCTTCTCAGGCGTACAGGATGCGATGACGCAGTGGTGGTACGGCCACAACGCGGTGGCCTTCTTCCTCACCGCCGGCTTCCTGGGCATGCTCTACTACTACCTGCCCAAGCGCGCCGGCCGGCCGATCTTCTCCTACCGGCTGTCCATCATCAGCTTCTGGGGCATCACCTTCATCTACATGTGGGCGGGCCCGCACCACCTGCACTACACCGCCCTGCCGCAATGGGTGCAGTCGCTGGGCATGACCTTCTCGGTGATCCTGCTGGTGCCTTCCTGGGCCTCGGCGGGCAATGCACTGGCCACGCTGAACGGCGCCTGGGACAAGGTCCGCACCGACGCGACGCTGCGCTTCATGATGGTGGCCGCGGTGTTCTACGGGCTCTCCACCTTCGAGGGGTCGTTCATGGCGATCCGCCCGGTGAATTCGCTGTCGCACTACACGGACTGGACCGTCGCCCATGTGCATGCCGGCGCGCTCGGCTGGGTGGCGATGATCACCTTCGGCGCGATCTACAGCCTGGTGCCGTGGATGTGGAAGCGCGAGCACATGTATTCGGCACGGCTGGTGGAGGTGCATTTCTGGTTCGCGCTGGCCGGCACCATCATCTACGTCTTTGCCATGTGGAACTCCGGCATCATCCAGGGGCTGATGTGGCGGACCTACAATGAAAGCGGCACCCTGACCTACTCCTTCATCGAGTCGGTGGAGGCCATGCACCCCTACTACATCGCCCGAACCGTCGGCGGCCTGCTGTTCCTGATCGGGGCGGTGGTGGGGGCATACAATGTCTGGATGACCATACGCACGGCGCCCAGGCAAGCCGAGGCGGCGGAACCGGACTTGCCGGTTCCTACCTTCGCGGCCAGGCCGGCGGAGTAGCGAGATGCCCGAATTCTTCCACCGCAAGCTCGAACGCAGCACGATGGGCTTCGTGCTGGCCATCGTGGTGGTCGCCAGCATCGGCGGCCTCATCGAGATCGCGCCGCTGTTCACCATCAAGGGAACCGTGGAGAAGGCGCCCGACATGCGCGTCTACACGCCGCTGGAAGTGGCCGGGCGCAACATCTACATCCGCGAAGGCTGCTACGCCTGCCACAGCCAGATGATCCGCACCCTGCGCGATGAGGTGGAGCGCTACGGCCCCTATTCGCTGGCCGTGGAGTCGCAATACGACCACCCGATGCTGTGGGGTTCCAAGCGCACCGGCCCCGACCTTGCGCGCGTTGGCGACAAATATTCCGACGAGTGGCACGTGGCGCATCTTATCAACCCGCGCAACGTGGTGCCGCAATCGGTGATGCCGAAATATGGCTGGCTGGCGAGCAACACGCTCTATGTGGACGACCTCGGCCTGCATCTTGCCGCCCTGCGCGACGTGGGCGTGCCCTATACCGACGAGATGATCGCCAATGCGCCAAACGACGCACGCGGCCAGGCAGCGCCCGACAGCAGCCTGGCCGCCGGCGTTTCCCAGCGCTATGGCGAGGCAACCCAGATACGCACCTTCGACGGCAATCCTGGCGGCCTCACCGAAATGGACGCGGTGGTGGCGTATCTGCAGATACTGGGGCGCCTGACCGACGCCGCCTACAAGCAGGAGGGTGCGCAGGCGACGGAGGTGGGGCAATGAGCTTCGACCACGATTCCGTCGTCTCCTTCGTCACGAGCTGGGGGCTGATCTATTTCATCATCATGGCGGTCGGCGTGCTTGTCTATGTCTTCTGGCCCTCAAACAAGAAGCGCTTCGACGACGCGAAGAAGAGCATACTCGACGAGGACGACGAGCCATGGAAGAAGTAGGCGAGCGCGATCCTGTCACCGGCCGCATGACCACGGGTCATGACTGGAACGGCATAACCGAGCTCAACACGCCGGTTCCGCGGGTGGTGATCTTCTTCCTGGTGGTGACGACGATCTTTTCCATCGTCTACTGGATCCTCATGCCCTCCTGGCCGCTGGGGAGCACCTACACCAAGGGGCTGCTGGGCATCGACCAGAAACACGTCGTGCAGACCCAGCTCGAACACGCCGCAGCCCAACGGGAGGGCTGGATGAAGCAGATCGCAAGCGATGACTTCGCCGCCATCCAGGCCAACCCCGCCCTGATGCAGATCGTGCACGAGACCGGCAAGACCCTGTTCGGCGACAACTGCGCGGTGTGCCACGGCATTAACGGCACCGGCGGCAAGGGCTTTCCCAACCTCAAGGCCGCGGCCTGGCTGTGGGGCGGCGACCCGCAGACGATCTACCAGACCCTGACTGCGGGCATCAATTCCGCCAATGCGGAGACCCGGACCTCGCAGATGCCGGCCTTCGGCCGCGACGGGGTGCTCAATGTGGGTCAGATCGACGATGTCGTCGCCTATGTACGCTCGCTCGGCGGGTCGACCGACAATATCGGGATCACGCCCGAAAAAGTGGCGCGCGGCAAGGAGGTGTTCCAGGCCAATTGCGTCGCCTGCCACGGCGGCGACGCCAAGGGCAATCACGACATGGGCGCACCCAACCTGACGGACCCGGTGTGGATCTATGGCGGCGACCGCCAATCCATCACCGCCTCTGTCTATGGCGGCCGCCAGGGGCACATGCCAAGCTGGCAGGACCGGCTGTCGGACGCGCAGCGCAAGATCCTGACGCTCTATGTGCTGTCGCTGCCGGAGCAACGGTCGTGACCGCCGCGACGGCCCCGATGCCGCGAGGGCGGGCACGGCGCGTGACCCTGCTGCTGGTTGCCGCCGGCGCCGCGGCGCTGTTGGCTGCGAATGCGCACCTTGTCTATGTCGCGGTGAAATCGCAGCCGGACTGCGTGCCGCATTCGAAGCAGGCCGGTTCCGGGAAGCCCGGTTCGGCCTACCGAGCGGCGAGCCCGGCATGCTGAGGCCGGCGACATGAAGGGCAAAGGAGCAGACGGAAAGGACCATCGCTATGGGAACTGCTGATCTGGCCCATGGGCAAGTGGCCGCAACGCCACCGACGCGCAACAAGGGCCTGCCGGCCACGGCCGCCTTCGGCTGGCTGCACGCCGGCTGGCGGGATCTCATCCCCGATGCAGGCGCAAGCCTGGCCTATGGCCTGGCGGTGTTCGCGGTCTCGGCGCTGATCGTGGCCGGGCTATTCTCCCTGGAGCTCGACTACATACTGTTTCCCGCGCTGGCCGGCTTCATGGTGGTGGGCCCGCTGATCGCGATCGGCCTCTACG
This sequence comes from Mesorhizobium sp. KR2-14, assembly GCF_040049255.1. Taxonomy (NCBI): domain Bacteria; kingdom Pseudomonadati; phylum Pseudomonadota; class Alphaproteobacteria; order Hyphomicrobiales; family Phyllobacteriaceae; genus Mesorhizobium; species Mesorhizobium sp. KR2-14. The sequence goes on from NZ_JBDZDR010000006.1 coordinate 10,633, forward strand.
AGAAAAGCCGCAGGCTCGAGGCGGGCGAACCCGTGTCGCTGCGCAACATGCTCTTCGTGCGTCCCAAATCCGGCGCTCAGGTGCTGTTCACCGGGGTCATCATGTGCGGGCTGATGCTGCTCTGGATGCGGGCGGCCGTCATCATCTATGCGCTGTTCTTCGGCTTGCGCCCCTTCCCCGGGATCGACCACATTGCGCCGATGCTGTTCACCACCGGCATCGGCTGGGCGATGCTGGTGACCGGCACGGTGGTTGGCGGCTTGTTCGCGGCCTTTTCCTTCGCCATCAGCGCCTTTTCGGTGCCGATGCTGCTCAACGAGCGCACGGACGCCTTCACCGCCATGGGCACGAGCATCTCGCTGGTGTGGAACAACCTGCCGGTGATGATCGTATGGGGCACGATCGTGCTGGTGCTGACGGTTGTAGCGCTGCTGCCTGCCATGATGGGGCTGATCGTGGTGTTTCCGCTTCTGGGGCACGCCACCTGGCACGCCTACAAGGCCATTCGTTGACTGTGAACGCGCGGGAAGCCGGGATGAGCTGCCACGCCCCCGACGTGAAGGCGACACCGGCCGTGCAAGCCGGCAGCGCGGCCGCAGGCGCGGAGGAACTGCTGCTCGCCAGCCGCGACCTCGGCGGCGGCACCTGGCAGAGCGAACTTTCGGTGCCCGGAGTGCATTGCGCGGCCTGCATCGCGAGGGTCGAGAAAGCGGCGCGCGGACTGCCCGGCGTGGCACGCGCCCGCGTCAACCTTTCCACGCGGCGCCTGACGGTGGACTGGACGCCGAAGGAGGGCCGCCCGCCCGACCTGATCGGCACGCTGGGCGCCATGGGCTACGAGGCCTTTCCCTTCGGGGCGGAGGCCGGCGCGAAGGACCCCGAGCTTGGCCGCCTCGTCAGGGCGCTGGCCGTCGCCGGTTTTTCGGCAATGAACATCATGCTCTATTCGGTTTCGGTGTGGGCGGGCGCCGACGAAGCCACGCGGCATTTCTTCCACTGGATTTCCGCCGGGCTGGCGCTGCCGGCGATCATCTATTCGGGGCGGGTGTTCTATGCCTCGGCATGGTCGGCGCTGCGGCGCGGGCGCACCAACATGGACGTTCCGATCTCGGTCGGCGTCATCCTGGCCTTCGGCCTCAGCCTTTACGACACGATCCAAGACGCCCGCTACGCCTATTTCGACGCGGCTACAACGTTGCTGTTCTTCCTGCTTGTGGGCCGCACGCTCGACCATGTCATGCGCGAGAGGGCGCGCTCGGCCGTGGCGGGGCTGGCTCGCCTTGCGCCGCGCGGCGCGACCATTCTGGCCGGCGACGGCGCGCAGCATTACCTGCCGGTGGAAAACATTGAGCCCGGCCAAACGGTGCTGGTGGCGCCGGGCGACAGGGTTCCTCTGGACGGCATCGTCAAGGAAGGCCGTTCCGAACTCGACTGCTCTCTGGTGACCGGTGAAGCCGCGCCGCGCCGTTTCGAGCGCGGCATGGCGGTGCAGGCGGGGCTGCTCAACCTAACCGGCCCGCTGGCGGTGACGGCCACGGCAAGCGCGCAAAACTCCTTCCTGGCCGAGATGATACGCCTGATGGAGGCGGCCGAAGGCGGCCGCGCCCGCTATCGCCGCCTGGCCGACCGCGCGGCTGCGCTCTATGCGCCGGTGGTGCACACGATTGCGCTGGCGACCTTTGCGGTGCGGCTGGCGGCGGGCGGCGACTGGCATTCCGCCGCCACCATCGCCATTGCGGTGCTGATCATCACCTGCCCCTGCGCGCTGGGGCTGGCCGTGCCCATCGTGCAGGTCATGGCCGCGCGGCGCCTCTACGAAGGCGGCATCATGGTCAAGGATGGCGCGGCGCTGGAGCGGCTGGAGCGGGCCGACGTAGTCGTGTTCGACAAGACCGGAACCCTGACCGCCGGCAAGCCGCGGCTGACAGGGGCCGAAGCGCTGGAGCCCGATGCGCTTGCAGCCGCGGCCGGCCTCGCCGCCAATTCACGGCACCCTTTCGCGGTCGCCATACTTGCCGGCGCGCAGGCAAGGCGGCTGGAGGCGCGGGCCTTCGACACGATCCGCGAACTTCCCGGCCTCGGGCTGGAAGGCACCATGGGAGAAAACATCTATCGCCTCGGCCGGGAAGACTGGGCGACGGGTGGCAACGAAAGCCGGGGCGACGCGGACAGCGCCTCGGTGCTTTCTCGCGACGGAACTGCGATCGCCCGTTTCCTGTTCCGCGACAGCCTGCGCAAGGGGGCGCAGACGGCGATTTCCGGCCTGCGGCGGCAGGGGCTGCAACTGGAAATCCTTTCGGGCGACCGGCGCGGCGCGGTCGCGGCAATGGCGGAGGCGCTGGCCATCGAGCGGTTCGAGGCCGGCCTTCTGCCGTCACAGAAGGTCGCCCGCATCGAGCAATTGCGCCAGGCGGGGCGCAAGGTGCTGATGGTCGGCGACGGCCTCAACGACGCACCGGCACTGGCGGCGGCCGATGTTTCCATGGCCCCGGCCACCGCCGCCGACATAGGCCGCAACGCGGCCGACTTCGTGTTCCTGCATGAGAGCCTGACGGCGGTGCCGGAGGCGATCGCGGTTTCGCGCAAGGCGGGCTCGCTGGTGCGCCAGAATTTTGCATTTGCCGCAGCCTACAACGCCTTGGCCATACCCGTGGCGGTGCTGGGCCATGTCACGCCGCTGGTCGCGGCCATCGCCATGTCCGCTTCATCGCTGGTGGTGGTGGCAAACGCGATGCGGCTTGCCGGCGGCGGAGGCCGGAAAGCCGATGTGAGAAGTCTGGGCAAGGCGGCCCGGCCGGTTGCGGAAGCGCCGTCGGCACGCGGCTGAGCAGGCTGCGGCGGGCCGGGCGCCAAAGGCTGCCCGACCCGTCTTGGGAGTCAAATATCCTTGGCCAGCCTCAGCGCATCATAGATCGCCGCATGCGTGTTGCGTGCCGAGACCGCGTCGCCGATGCGGAAGAGCTGGAACCCCTCGCCCGCCACCTGCTGCGGTTCGCCGGCGATGAGGCGCTTGTAGTCGACCGCGCCGCGGTTGCTCGATTGCGGCTTCAGCGCGAAATAGAGGTCGTCCATGGGGATGGTGCCGTGATTGACCACGACCTGATCCACCCGGCGCTCCTTGTCCACGCCGCCATAATCGCTGCCGATGGAGGCGACCAGCTCGTTGCCGTCCCTGACGACCTTGTCGAGGCGGAAAGTGACGGTGAAGGTGACGTCGAGCTTCTGCAGGCTGCGCATATAGGGCACAAGGTTCATCGCCATGACCTCGGGCGCGAAGGCGCGGTCGGGGGTCATGACCTCCAGCTTTGCGCCGGACCTGGCGATCACCTCGGCGGCCTGCAGCGCGGCATTGTCGCCCGCATCGTCGAACAGCAGCACGTTCGAGCCCGGCTTCACGTCGCCGGAGAGGATGTCCCAGGTGGAGACGACGAGATCGTTGCCCTCCGAAAGAACCTCGGTATGCGGATAGCCGCCGGTGGCGATGATGACCACGTCCGGCTTTTCGGCCAGAACGTCGTCGGCCTCGGCCCATGTGCTGAAGCGGAAGGTGACGCCCTTGGCCGTGCACTGTGCCATGCGCCAGTCGACGATGCCGATCATCTCCTGCCGGCGCTGGGTGCGGGCGGTGAGCCGCACCTGGCCGCCATGGTGCGGGGAAGCCTCGAACACCACCACCTCGTGGCCGCGTTCGGCCGAGACGCGCGCGGCCTCCAGCCCGGCCGGGCCCGCCCCGACGATCACCACCTTGCGCCTGACCTCGGCGGCCGGAATGTCGTGCGGCATGGTCAGCTCGCGGCCGGTGGCGGGATTGTGGATGCAATAGGCCGAGCCGCCCTGATAGATGCGGTCGAGGCAGTAATTGGCGCCCACGCAAGGGCGAATGTCGTCCTCGCGGCCTTCCATGATCTTGCGCACGATGTGCGGGTCGGTCATGTGCGCCCGCGTCATGCCGACCATGTCGAGCTTGCCCGAGGCGATGGCGTGGCGCGCCGTCGCCACGTCGGGGATGCGCGCGGCGTGGAAGGTGGGCATGCCGGTCTCAGTGCGCACCTCGCCGGCGAAGTCGAGATGCGGCGCGCTGGGCATGCCCTGGATGGGAATGACGTCGGTGAGGCCGGCATCGGTGTCGATGTGGCCACGGATGATGTTGAGGAAGTCGACCATGCCGGACGACTTGAAGCGGCGGGAAATCTCCAGACCGTCTTCACGCGTCAGGCCGCCCTCGAGATCCTCGTCGGCGGTGTAGCGGACGCCGACGATGAATTCCGGCCCGACGCGCTCGCGCACGGCGGCCAGCACGTCGAAGGTGAAGCGCAGGCGGTTGTCGAGCGAGCCGCCATAGGGGCCGTCGAGGTCGTTGGTGAGCGGCGACCAGAACTGGTCCATCAGATGGCCGTAGGCCTGCAGCTCGATGCCGTCGAGGCCGGCCGCCTTCATGCGCTCGGCGGCGTCGGCATAGTCCTTTATGATGCGCTCGATGTCCCATTCCTCGAGCTTCTTGGGAAAGGCTCGGTGCGCGGCCTCACGCCGGTGCGAGGGCGAGACCACGGGCAGCCAGTCGGCCTTGTCCCAGCGGGTGCGCCGGCCGAGATGGGTGAGCTGGATCATCACCGCCGCGCCATGCTCATGGCAGGCGTCGACCACGTCCTTCATCCACGGCACCACCTCGTCCTTGTAGGCAAGCACGTTGTTGAAAACCGGCGGGCTGTCGCGCGCGACCGAGGCCGAACCAGCGGTCATGGTCAGCGCGATGCCGGCCTTGGCCCGCTCGGCGTGATAGGCGCGGTAGCGCGCCTTGGGCATGCCGTCCTCCGGATAGGCAGGCTCGTGCGAGGTGGTCATGATCCGGTTTTTCAGGGTGAGATGCTTCAGCCGATATGGCTGCAGAAGCGGGTCGTTCGACATCCATCATGCTCCGAGGACAAAAGTGCCGAAGCTTACGCTAGAAGAAATGTACATGACTGTCCAGAAGGAATGTACATGGGTGTCTATTTTGTCGACACTGCCGTACATTCCGGTTGCATCGCCGCCTGCCGCCGCTTATGGTCGGCGCATGGAGCAGGAGAAGCTTGGCGAAACGGGATGGCGCGGGTCACGCGAGGGGTGGCTCGAAGCAGCCTATGAAAGCTTGGTGGAGGCCGGCGTGGACGCGGTGCGCGTGCTGCCGCTGTCGAAGCGGCTGAAGCTTTCGCGCACCAGCTTCTACTGGTTCTTCGCCGACCGGGAGGCGCTGCTCGCAGCGCTCGTGGACCTGTGGCGCGACAAGAACACCGGCAATCTCGTCAAGCGCACGGAAAGCTACGCCGAAAGCATCGCCGAAGCGATCCTCAACGTGTTCGACTGCTGGCTAGACCAGCAGCTGTTCGATTCGCGCTTCGAATTCGCGGTCCGCAGCTGGGCGCAGCAGTCTGCCGACGTGGCCAGGGAGATCGACGCCGCCGACACCGCGCGGCTGCAGGCCCTGCAGGCGATGTTCGTGCGCTTCGGTTTCGAACCCTTTGCCGCCGACGTGCGGGCCCGCACGATCTACCTGACCCAGATCGGCTATATCTCGATGAAGACCGAGGAGACGCTGGCCACCCGCATGGCGCGTATCCCCAAATATGTGGAGATTTTCACCGGGCAGATGCCGACGCCAAGCGAGATGGTGCGCTTCTGCGCCAGACACGGCTTCGTCCAGGCGCAGGAAGCGAGCGGGGGCGCGGCGCAATGAGCCACCCCACCATCGGCATCATTGGCGGCACCGGGTGGCTTGGGCGCTCGATGGCCCTCGCCATGCTGGATACCGGCTCCACGCACCCCTCCCGACTGATCCTCTCGAGCCGCGCGCCGAATGCCGGAGGCCTCGCCGGCTGGTCCAAGGTCGAAATCATTGCCGACAACCGGGAACTCGCGGCGCGCGCCGACATGGTCATCCTTTCGGTCAGGCCGGAGCAGTTTCGGGCTGTCGAGATCGACGCGGCGGGCAAGCTGCTGATTTCGGTGATGGCCGGCGTTTCCATGGCCACGCTTGCATCGACCACCGGCGCCGACCGAATCGTCAGGGCAATGCCCAATGCGGGAGCGGAGATCCGCCGCTCCTATACGCCCTGGTTTGCCTCCCATGCGGTGAGCGCCGCGGAAAGGAAGCTCGTGCAGCAGCTTTTCGAGACCTGCGGCATGGCCGACGAGTTGTCTTGCGAGGCCGAAATCGACTATCTGACCGGCCTGTCGGGCTCCGGCCCAGCCTTTCCCGCCCTGCTCGCCCACGCGATGCTGGGCCATGCGCTGGAACGGGGACTGCCGGAGGACGTCGCAAAAAGGGCGGTGGAGGCCGTCATTACGGGAGCCAGCCAGCTGCTTGCAGGCCAGAATATTTGCCCCGAGGAGACCGTGCGCGTGTTCCTGGACTATCAGGGCACCACAGCGGCGGGGTTGAAGGGGATGATCGACGGCGGCTTCGTGGAAGCCGTCCGAGCCGGGCTAGACGCAGCCGAAAGCGCTGCCGTCGCAATGTCGCGGGTTCAGTGAGGAGCGGTCGATGCAAGTCGCAAGGGAGGTGCCTGTGCGATTGTGTCGGCTTGAGGATTTGGGATGTGGCCGGCGCCTGGCGCAGGCCGCGTTTCGGGAGCGGCGGTGGATGCGGTGTCGTCCGTCACTCCTGTTTGCAGACACCGCAATTTGGGGAGAGAGTATGAACAGACTTCTTGCGTCCACCGCGCTGGCCCTCGGCCTGATGGCATTCAGCGGAACCGCGAACGCTGCCGAATGCGGCTCGGTGACTATTGCCAACATGAACTGGCAGTCGGCCGAAGTGCTTGCCAATATCGACAAGCTCATTCTCAATGCCGGCTATGGCTGCGACGCCGAGCTCGTCGTTGGCGACACGGTTCCGACCTTCACTTCGATGACCGAGAAGGGCCAGCCCGATATCGCTCCCGAAGGCTGGATCGACCTGCTGCCGGAGGTCGTCGAGCGCGGCATTGCCGAAAACAAGCTGATTTCCACCGTCGACGCCCTTTCCGATGGCGCCGTGCAGGGCTGGTGGATACCCAAGTATCTCGCCGACGCCCATCCCGACATCAAGACCATCGACGATGCGCTGAAGCACCCGGAACTGTTCCCGGCGCCGGAAGACTCGTCTAAGGGCGCCGTCTTCAACGGACCCCAGGGTTGGGGCGGCACGCTGGTGACCACCCAGCTCTTCAAGGCCTATGAGGCCGAGAATGCCGGCTTCCTGCTGATCGACACCGGATCGGCTGCCGGCCTCGACGGCTCGGTCGCCAAGGCCTATGAGCGCCAGGAAGGCTGGATGGGCTACTACTGGGCGCCGACCGCGCTGCTCGGCAAGTACGACATGGTCAAGCTGGAATATGGCGTGCCCTTCGATGCCGAAGAGTGGAAGCGCTGCAACACCGTGGCCGACTGCCCGGATCCGAAGCGCAACGAATGGCCCAAGGATCGCGTGCAGACCCTGGTGACCACCAGCTTCGCCGAGCGCGCCGGCCCGGTCATGGACTACCTCAAGGCCCGCAGCTGGTCGAACGACACCGTCAACAAGCTGCTCGCCTGGATGGGCGACAACCAGGCCACCGGCGAGGAAGGCGCGAAGTACTTCCTCAAGAACAACGAAGACATCTGGGCCAAGTGGGTCTCGCCCGAGGTCGCAGAGAAGGTGAAGGCTTCGGTTCAGTAACCGGCCGGAACAACCGCGGCGGCGCGCTCAGTTGCGCGCCGCCGACGCGTTTTGCCCGCGCCCAACAAGAAAACACGAGCCGCCTGGCGGGAAAGGGGAATCGATGGATTGGCTGACAAGATTTCCGCATTTGAACGATGATACGCTGCGCCTTCTGAAGAAGAGCATCGACGAGAGCTTCCGCGCTTTCACCCGCGCCTATGGCGGCGGGATCGAGGCTTTCTTCCAGCCGCTGCAGTATTTCCTGATCCAGTCCGAGCGGTTCATGACCCTGACGCCGTGGCCGATCATCCTGCTGCTCATTGCCGCGATCGCCTGGATCGCCACCCGCAGCTGGAAGATCGTTGCCGGCGCGGTCGTCACGCTGCTGATCATCGGCTTCTTCGACATGTGGGACGACACGATGAAGACCATTTCGATGATCTTCGTCTGCACCGTGCTGTCGATCGTGCTGGGCATTCCCATTGGCATCGCCATGTCGCGCTCGGACCGCCTGCAGAGCTGGATAAGCCCGATCCTCGACGTGATGCAGACCATGCCGAGCTTCGTCTATCTCATTCCCGTGGTGATGCTGCTGGGCATCGGCAAGGTGCCGGGGCTGATCGCCGTCGTCATCTACGCCATTCCGCCCATGATACGCCTGACCAATCTCGGCATCCGCCAGGTCGACCGCGACGTGCTGGAAGCCGCCGACGCCTTCGGCTCGTCGAGCTGGCAGAAGCTCAAGAACGTGCAGCTGCCGCTGGCGCTGCCGACCATCATGGCCGGCATCAACCAGACCATCATGATGGCGCTGGCCATGGTGGTGATCGCATCCATGATCGGCGTGCAGGGGCTGGGCCAGCCGGTGCTGAAGGCCATCGCCAACCAGTACTTCACGCTCGGCATCTTCAACGGCATGGCCATCGTGGGCATCGCCATCATCTTCGACCGCGTCAGCCAGGCCTATGGCAAGCGGCTGCAAAGGCACCTGGAGGTGGTCCATGGCTGAGGCGCAACAAGGCAGCGGCATCAGCATCCGCAACCTGTACAAGATCTTCGGCCACAACGCCGCGGCCTATGTCGATCTCGTCAAGCAGGGCATGAGCAAGGCCGAGCTGAACCAGAAGCACGGCCACGTGCTCGGCCTGAAGAACATCAACATCGAGATGCCCGGCGGCGGCATCTTCGTCATCATGGGCCTTTCGGGCTCGGGCAAGTCGACGCTGATCCGCCACATCAACCGGCTGATCGACCCGACCTCCGGCGAAGTGATCGTCGGCGGCGCCGACGTGGTGAAGATGAACCCGCGCGAACTGCAGGAATTCCGTCGCCACAAGACGGCGATGGTGTTCCAGAAATTCGCCCTGCTGCCGCACCGCAACGTGCTGGAAAACACCGTCTACGGGCTGGAGATCCAGGGCGTGCCGCGCGCCAGGCAGGTGGAGCAGGCCATGCGCTGGATCGAGCGCGTTGGGCTGAAGGGCTTTGAGAAGAAGTACCCCAACCAGCTTTCGGGCGGCATGCAGCAGCGCGTGGGGCTGGCCCGCGCGCTGACCAACGATGCGCCGATCCTGTTGATGGACGAGGCTTTTTCCGCGCTCGACCCCCTCATCCGCATGGACATGCAGACGGTGCTTCTCGATCTGCAAAAAGAGATCAAGAAGACCATCGTCTTCATCACCCACGATCTCGACGAGGCGCTGCGCCTGGGCGACCGGGTGGCGATCCTGCGCGACGGCGAGGTGATCCAGCAGGGCACCGCCCAGGACATCGTGCTGCAGCCTGCCGACGGCTACATCGCCAACTTCGTGAAGGAAGTGAACCGCGGGCGTGTGATCAAGGTCAACGCGATCATGCAGCCTGCCAATGGCGAAACGCCGCTGGCGCCTATCCAGACTTCCGCCGATGCGACGCTGGACGAAGCCGCCACACTGCTGGCCACGGCCGGACAACAGCAGCTTTCGATCGTCGACCAGAGCGGCGCGCAGATCGGCACCGTGGACCTGCAGCGCATCGTCTCCGCCATGGTCACCCCTGCCGCCGGCGAGGCCAGGGCCTGACAGGCTAAGGGAGGGCGCAGCCTGTGCCGCCGCCCTCCCCGCCCTGCAAGCCCGCCATCTGCAGACCGGCCCAAAAACTCTAACCAGCCTCCTTTTCACGCGCGTTCCAGTCTGCCGCGCCGGGCACATGCGCCCTATTTCTCCGCTCAAGGCCGTTGCGCGGCTCTCTGCGCCGGCGGAGCAGAAGAAAGGAGCCGAAACCATGCGCCTGATGCTGGCATGCTCGATCCTTGCCGGGCTGACCGCAGCCGCCCACGCGGAGATGCGCGTCAATTTCGACTGGGGCCCGACGAAAAAGTGCTTCGACGCCAACTCCCCCCCGTTCAAGCTCTCAGGCGTGCCGGAGGGCACGGCCAGCCTGGACTTCCAGATGACCGACCGCAACGCGCCCGGCTTCCACCATGGCGGCGGCAGGGTTGCCTATAAGGGGCAGTCGTCGCTGCCCTACGGGGCGTTCAGATACAAGGGCCCCTGCCCGCCCTCGGGTTCGCATTCCTATGTCTTCACGGTCAAGGCGCTGGACGGACATGGAAAGGCGCTGGCCACGGCAAAGGCCAGCCGCGACTTTCACCAATAGGCATCGGCTGCGACCTCGCGGCGAGGCGAGGTCGCGCGCTTTCAGAGCTGAGGCTGCTTGGTCTTGCGCAGATAGGGCAGGATCCGGTCGAAGGCGCCGAAGCGCTTGATTGCCTCGTCGTCGGATACGGCGGCGGTGATGATCACATCCTCGCCCGGCTTCCAGTCGGCCGGCGTCGCCACCTGATGCTTGGCGGTGAGCTGGATGGAATCGAGCGCCCGCAGGATCTCGGCGAAATTGCGTCCCGTGGTCATCGGATAGGTCAGCACCAGCTTGATCCGCTTGTCGGGGCCGATGATGAAGACCGACCGCACCGTGGCGTTGTCGGCCGGCGTGCGCCCTTCCGAAGTGTCGCCTGCCTCCGCCGGCAGCATGTCATAGAGCTTGGCGACCTTCAGGTCGCGGTCGCCGATCAGCGGATAGTCGACCGCGAAGCCGGTCGCGGTGCGGATATCGTCCTTCCACTTGTGGTGGCTCTCGACCGGATCGACCGAAATGCCGAGGATCTTGGCATTGCGCTTCGCGAACTCGTCAGCGAGGCCGGCCATCGCGCCGAGTTCCGTGGTGCAGACAGGCGTGAAGTTCTTCGGATGCGAGAACAGCACCGCGTAGCCATCGTCGATCCATTCGTGGAAATGGATCGTGCCCTTGGTGGTTTCGGCGGTGAAGTCCGGCGCGATATCATTGATACGAAGGCCCATTGCGTCGCTCCTTATGACAGTCGGCGAAAAACGCCCCATCATACCCCAAACCATCGCGCGCCCGAAGAGGGATGCGGAGAGGACGACTGTCAGGCCGTACCCTTGTGCGCGTGGCAGCGGCTGGCGCGGCTGCTACGGTGTGAACTTCGTCCGCAGCCCGGCAAGGCGATTCGGACCCCGTGACGCCCAGGGCTTGCATGGCTTCGACATCGCTCCCCGACGGGGCCGAAGCTGCCCCGTGCGAAACGGCTTCGCCGCCGGTTCGCAAAGAGGATGCGATTTTCACTCTTCCCCTTCCGATTGTCGAAGCTCGCTTGTGCGAGCGCGATATATATGTATACATCACGACGGATGTTCGGTTTGCACGCTTGCCGCCTTTTCGTCAGGGGAGCGACGAAAATGGCCTAGTTGCTAGGCCTTTCCCGGGAGGACGAGGCGGGGCGCATCAAAGGGAGGAGTATACATGATTACCAGAAGACTGTTCATTGCCGGCACGGCGCTGTCGCTGCTTGCCGCCACGCCCGCCTTCGCGCAGGACGTGGTGAAGATTGGGCTTGTCCTGCCAATGACGGGGCCCTTTGCCTCGACGGGACGCCAGGTCGAGGCCGGCGTTCGTGCATACATGGCCCTGCATGGCGAAGAGGCCGCGGGCAAGAAGGTCGAGATCGTTCTGCGCGACGACGCCGGCACCGCCGACCAGACCCGCCGAATCGCGCAGGAGCTGGTGGTGAACGACGGCGTTTCCATGCTGATGGGCTTCGGCCTGACGCCGCTCGCCATGGCCGTGGCGCCGGTGCTCAACCAGGCGAAGGTCCCTGCCCTCATCACCTCGGCGACGACCTCCAGCATCATGCAGCAGTCGGACTATTTCGTCCGCACCTCGATGGCCGGGCCGCAGTCGCCGGTGCCGATGGCAACCTGGGCGGTGGAAAACGGCCTCAAGCGCGTGGTTACCCTGGTGTCGGACTACGGCCCGGGCCACGATATCGAGAAGGGCTTCACCGACCAGTTCAAGAAGGAAGGCGGCGAAATCGTCGAGGCGGTACGCGTGCCGCTCCAGAACCCGGATTTCGCGCCTTTCCTGCAGCGCGTGCGCGATGCCAAGCCTGACGCGATCTTCGTCTTCGTGCCTTCAGGCGTGGGCTCGCTGTTCATGAAGCAGTTCGCCGATCGCGGCCTGGCCGAAGCCGGCATCAAGCTTATCGCCACCGGCGACGTGACCGACGACGACCTGCTGAACGGCATCGGCGAGCCGGCGCTGGGCGTCATCACCGGCCACTTCTATTCGGCCGCGCATGACAGCCCGGAAAACAAGGCCTACGTGGAAGAAGTGCGCAAGGCCAACAACAACATGCGGCCCAACTTCATGTCGGTCGGCGGCTACGACGCCATGCACCTGGCCTATGCCGCGCTGGAAAAGACCGGCGGCGACACCGACGGCGGCAAGCTGGTGGAGGCCATGAAGGGCATGGAATGGACCAGCCCGCGCGGCCCGATCTCCATCGACCCGGCAACGCGCGATATTGTCCAAGACATCTATATCCGCGAGGTCAAGCAGGTGGATGGCGAGCTCTACAATGTCGAGTTCGCCACCTATGAGAAGATCCGCGACCCGAACGTCGCCAACTAGGTGCACAGGCGCGGGCCGGACAACTTCTGGCCCGCGCGCAACAGCGAGCGACCATGCTGACAATCCTGTTCGACGGCATCGCCTATGGGATGCTTCTCTTCGTCCTTGCCTGCGGCCTGTCGATCACGCTGGGCCTGATGAACTTCGTCAACCTGGCGCATGGCGCCTTTGCCATGGCGGGCGGCTACACCACCGTCATCATGATGAACCGCTACGGCATCTCCTTCTACTGGTGCCTGCCGGCGGCTTTTCTCGTGACCGCATTGGTCGGGGTGGTGCTGGAACGGACGCTCTACCGGCATCTCTACAAGGCCTCGCATCTCGACCAGGTTCTGTTCTCGATCGGGCTCGTCTTCATGTCGATCGCGGCCATCGACTATTTCATGGGCGGCCAGCAGCAACTCATCAACCTGCCGGCCGAACTGCGCGGCCGCTTCGATTTCCTCGGCATCAGCATCGGGCGGTACCGGCTGTTCATCATCCTGCTCTGCGCGGTGCTGACAGTGGTGCTTCAACTCGTCCTCACCCGCACCCGCTTCGGCAGCCAGTTGCGCGCGGCGGTGGATGACGGGCGCGTGGCGCGCGGCCTGGGCATCAACATATCGATGATCTTCGCCCTGACCTTTGCTCTCGGCTCCGGCCTCGCCGGGCTCGGCGGCGCGCTCGGCACCGACCTGCTCGGCCTCGACCCCAACTTTCCCCTGAAATTCCTCATCTACTTCATGATCGTCGTTACCGTGGGCGGCACGTCCTCCATCACCGGCCCTTTCGTGGCCGCATTGCTGCTGGGCATCGCCGATGTCGCCGGCAAATATTACGTGCCGCAGCTTGGCGCCTTCATCATCTACGCCGTGATGGTCCTGGTGCTGATCTTCCGGCCGCACGGGCTGTTTGCACGGGAGGGCGGCCGATGACTTCCGCAACCGACAACGCCGTCTCGCTGCTGAAGCGCAGCGGCCGCTGGCAGCTTTGGGAAATTGCGCTGTGGCTCGTGGCCGTAGCCATGATCTTCCTCCTGCCGTCCAAGATGCTGATCCTGACCGAGATCGCCATTCTGGCGCTGTTCGCGGTCTCGCTGGACCTGGTCCTCGGCTATGCCGGCATCGTCTCGCTGGGCCATGCGGCCTTCTTCGGGCTTGGCGCCTATACGGCGGGCCTGCTTGCACGCCACTATGTCACCGAGCCGGTGACCGGCCTGCTCGCCGCAGGGCTGGTGAGCGGCGTGTTCGGCTTTGCCACCAGCTTTTTGGTGCTGCGCGGCTCCGACCTCACCCGCCTGATGACCACGTTCGGCGTGGCCATGCTTCTGGCCGAAGTGGCCAACCAGGCCGGCTGGCTGACCGGCGGCGCCGATGGGCTTTCGGGCGTGATGATCACTCCCATCCTCGGCATTTTCGAATTCGACCTGTGGGGCCGCACCGGCTACATCTATGCGCTGGCGGTGCTGATGGTGCTGACCTTCATCGCCCGCCGCATCGTCAACTCGCCCTTTGGCCTCTCGCTGAAGGCGATCAAGCGCAACACGGTGCGCGCATCCATGCTGGGCATTTCGCCCACGCGCCAGATCGTCGCCATCTACACCATCGCCGCCGTCTATGCCGGCATCGCAGGCGCGCTGCTGACCCAGACCACCAGCTTCGTCTCGCCGGACGTGCTCGCCTTCCACCGCTCGGCCGATGTGCTGCTCGTGCTCGTCATCGGCGGTACCGGCTATCTCTATGGCGGCGTGTTCGGCGCGGTCATCTTCACGCTGCTGCGCGACTGGCTTTCGGTGATCACGCCGCAATACTGGATGTTCTGGATCGGCCTGATCCTGATCGTCATCGTGCTGGTGGGGCGCGAGCGCGTCACGCGCTGGCAGGGCCTCCTGCCCGGCATGACGCGCAGCCGGCGCGCCAAGACGCAGGCAATCGCGGAGGAAAGCCGATGACTTTCGCGCTCGAAACCCGCAACCTCGTCAGGCGTTTCGGCGGCTTCGTCGCCACCAACGACGTGTCGCTACGCGTCAGGCAGGGCGCGCGCCACGCGCTGATCGGCCCCAACGGCGCGGGCAAGACCACGCTGATCAACCTTCTGACCGGCGCGCTGGATCCTTCGGCCGGCCAGGTGGTGCTTGGCGGCGAGGACATCACCCGCCTGCCCGCGCACGCCCGCGTCGGGCGTGGGCTTTCGCGCACCTTCCAGATCAACCAGCTGTTCGGCGATTTCACGCCGCTGGAATCGATGATGCTGGCGATCGGCCAGCGCGAAGGCAACAGCGGCGCCGCCTGGCGGCCGCTGTCGCGCGACAGGGCCGCGGCAGAGGAAGCGGCCGCGCTGCTGGAGCGGTTCCGCCTTGCCGACGCCATGGGCACGGCCACGACCCTGCTGCCCTATGGCAAGCAGCGCCTGCTGGAGATCGCGCTGGCCGTCGCCACGCGGCCCAAGGTGCTGCTGCTCGACGAGCCCGCCGCCGGCGTGCCGGAAGAGGAGCGCCATGAAGTGCTTTCGATCGTGCGCGAACTGCCCTCCGACGTCACCGTGGTGCTGATCGAGCACGACATGGACCTGGTCTTCTCCTTTGCCGACCGGATCTCGGTGCTGGCCGCCGGTGCGCTGTTTGCCGAAGGCACGGTCGCCGAAATCTCGAAGGACCCGCAGGTGAAGGCAATCTATCTGGGGGAGGATGCCTGATGGCCGAGCTTCTCAGCATCGAACGGCTGGTTGCCGGCTATGGCGAGGCGCGCGTGCTGGCCAGGGTGGACCTGACGCTGAAGGAGGGCAGGTCTCTGGCCCTGCTCGGCCGCAACGGCGCCGGCAAGACCACGCTGCTGGACACGATCGCCGGCGTGACCACCCACCATTCCGGCACGATCCGTCTCGCCGGACGAGACATCACCCGCCTGCGCGCCGAGCAGCGCGCGCCGCTGGGCATCGGCTGGGTGCCGCAGGAGCGCAATATCTTCCGCTCGCTGACGGTGGAGGAAAACCTGACCGCCACCGCCCGCCCCGGCGTGTGGAACCTGGATCGCGTCTACGGCATGTTCCCGCGGCTGAAGGAGCGGCGGCGCAATCTCGGCAACCAGCTTTCGGGCGGCGAGCAGCAGATGCTGGCGGTGGCCCGCGCGCTGATGCTCAACCCGAAAATCCTGCTTCTGGACGAGCCGCTGGAAGGACTTGCCCCGATCATCGTCGACGAGCTTCTGGCCGCGCTGCGCCGCATCGTCACCGAGGAAGGCATGTCGGCCATCATCGTGGAGCAAAAGGCGCGCAAGGTGCTGCCGCTGACGGACGACGTGATCGTGCTGGAGCGCGGCGCGGTTACCTATCGCGACAGTTCCGCCGCCCTGCTCGCCTCGCCCGAGACGCTCGACGCGCATCTGAGCGTGTGAGGGGGAAAGGCTAGGACCCGGTTTCAACAGTTTCTCCGAATAAGGCGGCAAACTGTTGAAACCTTCCGTTTCGTTGCGCATACTTGTTTCAACAGTTTGACGTCGATCAGCGACGAAGTGTTGAAACTATGGATTTCCAGGAACTCAACAACGACCAGCGCCGTGAAAAGGTCAATTCCGACCAGCGCTTCGAAGCGCTTCGCCGCGCCACGGAGAGACTGAGGAGCTATCGTGGCTCCATGGTTTGGCAGAAGGCAAAGGGCGAGGAATACCTCGCCCGCAGCTACTACGATTCCTCAGGCATACGCCGGCAGACCTCGCTCGGCCGCAGAAGCCCAGAGACGGAAAAAACCAAACATACCTGGGAGGCTGGGCGTGCCGAGGCGCGCGCAGGCCTGCAAGTCATGCGCGAAACCATGGCGCGCCAGGCCGCCATCAATCGTGTTCTGGGGCTCGGCCGAGTTCCTATGATAGCCGCTCGCATCATCCGCGCACTCGGCGAGGCCGGGCTGCTGGGCAACGGCATCCGCATTGTCGGCACAAATGCGATCTATGCCTACGAGGCGGCAGCCGGCGTGCTTGTCGATCCCGGGATCACGGCAACGCAGGACATCGACCTGCTGCTGGATGCGCGACAGGCGCTGCGTATGGTGGCTTCCGAGGATGTGGCGGACCTGACGCTGATCGGTCTACTGAAGAAGGTCGACGCAAGCTTTGAGCGAACTGCCCAGGAATTCCGCGCGGTCAACCGCGACGGTTATCTCGTCGATCTGATCCGGCCACAGCGAAACCCGCCCTGGTCCGAGGAGATGCTGCGGGTCGGACAAGATGTCGACGATCTTTCTTCCGTCGCGATCGAAGGACTGGGCTGGCGTGAAAGCGCGCCTCACTCCGAGGCAATCGCCATCGACGAACGTGGAGGGCCCCTCAGAATCGTCACCAGCGACCCGCGTGTCTTTGCTGCACACAAGCTGTGGGTTTCGAGACAACCCGGCCGCGAACCCGTGAAGCGCCAGCGCGATGCCGCGCAAGCGCGCGCAGTTGGCGCGATCGTTGCCACGCACCTGACCCACCTGCCCTATGAGCGCGACGCGCTGCGGATGCTACCACAGGAGGTTTTCGACGCTGCCGCGCCGCTGTTCGTGGGCAGCCGCGCCGAGCCCTATGAATTCTGACGGGCGGATTGAGCGATCACTGTGAAAACTGCATCGCCTCGCCAGTTCCAAGAGGGACCCGGCGAGGCGATGTCGAGCCTACGACAGCGTGATCAGCCCTTCTTCGTGCGCCAGCTGTCGGCGTAGTTTTCGCGGGCCTCGCGCGCATAGGGCGTGGGCGACACGCGCACGCGGATTTCCGCCTGCTTGTGCGGCCGCTCGGTCGAGGTCTTGGCGGAACCGCCATCCGGCTCGCCCCAGATCAGCGTCAGCACGTCGCCTTCCTGGACATCGGCATCGACAACGCCGAGCGAGAGCATGCAGCGCTCGTTGTAGGAATAGCCGTTGAACATCGACATGCCGACCATCTTGCCGTCGCGCAGCACCATGTCGGCGCTGGAGGAGGCATAGTTGGGCTGAGGGAAGTCGATCCACTTGAAGTGTTCCTCGCCCGGACGGAAGGCCGAGGCGATGACCTCGACGACATCCTCGGCATTCCACTCGAAGGTGACCTTCTTGCGGTTCTTCTGGCCCTTCATCTTCTCGAGCGCAGCCTTGCCGACGAAGTCGTCCTTCTTCCAGCCGATGTAGAAGTCGTAGCCGAGCTCGAACGGGTTGACGTAGTAGTCCTCGATGTTGTCGGAGACGAAGCTGCCGCCGATGGAACCGGTCGCCTCATAGGAATCGGCGCCGAGCCAGTCGCGATAGTCCTTGAGCATGCCGTCACCGGTGTAGATGCCCGGCAGCGGAGACGGAATCCAGCCCGATTCCAGCGTGTTGGTGGAATAGGCGCGGCTGCCGCAGCGGACGAGATCGACGCCGGCGTCCTTGGCCGCCTCGAGGATGCAGGACAGGATGTAGTTCTTGTCCTCATAGGGGCCCCAGATTTCCAGGCCCGGCGCGCCCGACATGCCGTGGCGCAGCGCCCGCACCTTCTTCGAGCCGATCTTGATCCAGTCGACATGGAAGAACTTGATCTCGGGGATCGGGCCGCCATTCATCTTCTCGAAGATCCTGGGGGCGTCGGGGCCCTGGATCTGATAGCGGTAGTGGGTGCGCAGAACCCGTTCGCCTTCCGGCCGCGAGGGCGAGCGCGGGTCGTATTTGAGGCGGACATTCCACTTGCCGTAGGCGGCGCAGAACATCAGCCAGTTGGAGGTCGGCGCGCGGCCGACAAGGATGAATTTGTCCTCGCGCTCGCGGAAGATGATGTGGTCGCCGATGACATGGCCGTTCGGCGTGACCGGCACGAAATGCTTGGCGCGGCTGAGATCGAAATTCCCGAAGGAATTGATGCCGTGATAGGCGAGGAACTTCTCCGCATCCGGGCCCTCGACGATCAGTTCATCCATGTGATGGGTCTGGTCGAACAGCACGGCGGAATTGCGCCACGCGGCCTGCTCGGTGCGCCAGTTGCTGAACTCCGGTGCCACGACGGGGTATACATACATGCCAAGACGCGAGCTGCGCAGCAGCTGAACGGGGTTCGGATTCTCGGCTAAAATGTTGCTAAGGCTAGATTTTGTCATGGACTCTCCTCCAGGGCGCAGAAAATGATGTATACATTAGGGCTGATCGCGTGGGAGAATGCAAGCCTCTTTGCGCAGACAAGGCGCGGCGCGGAACGCAAAACGGCGGTCCGCAGGGACCGCCGCTGGCACATGATCCCAAAAAGATCATGCTCAAACAAATAGATAGGGCGCTTCAGCGATGGATCAGGCCGAGGCCGGGAATCTTCGGCAGCAGTTCGGGGTCCTGGCTGAAGATGTATTCAAGATTGTGGCGAGCGGTGCGGGCGTGCTCGCGCGCGATCCATTCGGCGCGCGCGCCTTCGCGGGCCACGATGGCGTTGACCAGCTCGCGGTGCTGCTCCTGCGCGAAGCGGAGCGAGCGGCGGAAGGCGGCGATCTCGGTCCGGTTGGGCAGGAAGGCCGAAGGCGAGGCGAAAGGCAGCGAGCCGGCCCGTTCGACCTCGCGCCGGATGACCTCGCTGCCGGCCAGCCCCGCAAGCTCGTGATGGAAGGCCTCGTTGAGGTCTGAATAGGCGTCGAAATCCACCTCGTCCAGCCCGGGGCCGAAACAGGCGTCCAGGCTGGCGACGATCTCGGTTATGCGCGCCAGCGCCTCGGGCGCCACGCCGCGCTCGGCAGCCAGCCGCGCCGCGGTGCCTTCCATCACCCCGCGCAGCTCGATCGAATCGACCACATCGGCATAGCCGAAAAGGCGCACCACGAAGCCGCCATTGGGCAGCCGATCAAGCAGCCCCTCTTCCGCGAGGCGCGACAGCGCTTCGCGCACCGGCGT
This sequence comes from Mesorhizobium sp. KR2-14, assembly GCF_040049255.1. Lineage (NCBI taxonomy): Bacteria > Pseudomonadati > Pseudomonadota > Alphaproteobacteria > Hyphomicrobiales > Phyllobacteriaceae > Mesorhizobium > Mesorhizobium sp. KR2-14. Next base: position 30,087 of record NZ_JBDZDR010000006.1, read on the forward strand.
GCGGGAAATATCGAGCGCCTCGGCCAGCGACACTTCGAACAGACGCGTTCCTCCCGGCAGTTCGCCGTTGATGATTTTCTCGCGCAGTTCGATGACCGCTCGGCGGCCATGCGTGGCAACTTCACTGGGTTTCATTTCGGGCACCTCTTTCTGCAGTCACGCTTAGCACTTCAGACAGCTCGCGCGAAGATGGGGTGGAAGCGGCTAGCCAACGTTCGCAGCACAAATGTATTCATGATTCCTGCCAAACTAGCCATTACGCGGCCCCGCTCCACCCCGATCGGCCCTTCATGTGTACATCGCCATTGACAAAAATGTATACATTGGCTTTGGGTGACCCAGGGAGGGCAGCGATTGTGACAAGCTTGGTACTCATTCCGGGACTGGTTTCGGACGACATCGTCTGGCAGCCCCTGGCCGAAGCGGTGTCGGCCCGCATGCCGGTGCACCATGCCGACGTGACCCGCGACAGCTCCATCACCTCCATGGCGGAACGCGCGCTGGACGAGACGCAGGGCCCCATCATCGCCGTCGGCCATTCCATGGGCGGACGGGTGGCGATGGAAATGGCCCGGCTGGAGCCGCAAAGGGTCCGCGGGCTGGTGCTGGCCAATACGGGGCACCACCCCAAGCGGGAAGGCGAGGAGATCAAGCGGGAAGCAATGATCGCACTCGGCCACAGCGACATCGGCCGGATGGCCGACCAGTGGCTTCCGCCGATGCTGGACCCGGCCCGGGCGGAGGATACAGCCCTTGTCGAGCGACTGAAGGCCATGGTGCTGCGCGCCGGCCCGCAGGTGCATGAGCGCCAGATCCGCGCGCTGCTCGGCCGACCCGATGCGAGCGCCTATCTTGCCGACCTCACCTGCCCGATCCTGCTGGTTGCGGCGCGGCAGGACGGCTGGAGCCCGATCGCCCAGCACCAGGAAATCGCCGACGCGGCGCCCGACGCCGAACTCGCCATTATCGACAATGCCGGCCATTTCGCGCCGGTGGAGCGACCGCGCGAAGTGACCGCGGCAATCACCGCATGGCTCGCGCGCAGATTTGGAGGGACCGATGCCTGAACAAACGGCCATAGCCGAAACCCCGCTTTTCGACCGTGAGGGGTCGATCCGGGGCTACAGGATGAACAAGATGGCGATGGCGCTGGGCAAGCCCGAGAACCGCGCCACCTTCAAGGCCGACGAGGAAGCCTTTCTCGACCGCTTCGGCCTGACCGCCGAGGAAAAGGCCGCAGTGATGGCGCGCGACTGGCGCGAGATGGTGCGGCTTGGCGGAAACCTCTTTTTCATCCTCAAGATCTCGGCCGTCGACCCGACCCCGATCACCCAGATCGGCGCCGCGCAGGCCGGCATGACGCATGACGATTTTCTGTACGAACGGCTGGGGAAGAAGCGCAATGGCTAGGATCATCGGCGGAGTGGGAACGAGCCACGTTCCATCGATCGGCGCGGCACTGGACAAGGGCCTGCGCGATACGGCCGACTGGAAGCCCTTCTTCGACGGCTATGAAGCCGGCAAGGCGTGGATGCGCGAGGCACGGCCCGATATTGCCGTGGTGGTGTTCAACGACCACGGCAACACCTTCTTCCTCGACCGCGTACCGACATTTGCGGTGGGCGTGGCCGAAACCTACTACCCGGTGGACGAAGGCTGGGGCCCACGCGCCGTGCCGCCTTTCGAAGGCGCCGTCGATTTTTCGTGGCACTTCGTCGACAGGCTGGTGGAGCGCCATTTCGACCCGCTGGTCTGCCGCGAGATCGAGGTGGACCACGGCATGCAGGTGCCGATGGAACTGTTTTTCGGCCGGCCGGAAAAATGGCCGGTCAAGGTGCTGCCGATCTGGGTGAACACCATCCAGTATCCGATACCCACGCCGCAGCGCTGCTGGGAGATGGGCGAGGTGCTGCGTGAGGCGATCGAGTCCTGGCCGGGCGACGAGCGTGTCGTGATCCTCGGCACCGGCGGCCTTTCGCACCAGCTGCAGGGCGCGCGGGCGGGCTTCATCAACCAGGAAGCCGACCGCGCCTGGCTGGACGGCATCGCCACCAACCCGGAGCACTATCGTGGCATGAGCCGCGAGGACTATGTCGAGCAGTTCGGCTCGGAAGGGGCGGAGCTCATCATGTGGCTGGTGATGCGGGCAGCCATGAACCCGCAGGTCAGGCAGGTGCACAAGCATTACCACGCCCCCGCCTCGATGACGGGCGCGGGCATGGTGGTTCTGGAAAACGCGGAGTGAAGCGCATGTTCTTTCTGATGCGATGCCTGCACCGGGACGGGCAGGACCAAGCCCGCGACACGCACCGGCCTGCCCACCGCGCCTGGGTGCAATCCGGCGGCGAAGGGCTGGCGGCGGTGCTGATCGGCTCGGCGCTGCTGGACGAACAGGGCGGCTCGATCGGCAATTTCGGCATATTGGAAGCCGAGAGCCTGGAAAAGGCGCGCGCCTTTGCCGAAGGCGACCCGTTCACCCTCGCCGGCATCGTCGAGCGCATCGAGCTGACGCCGCTGCCCGATACGTTCCAGGCCCACCGCATCGGCGAGCCCATGACGGCGCGGGAATAGGCGCCGTCCCTCTTTCTCAGGCAGGGATATCGCAGATGTCCGCTCACCCACTCGCATCCTGCCGAGACGGGCAACTGCATCTGAAATGACCCCCACCCCTAGCCCCTCCCCACAAGGGGGAGGGGAACTTGCTGTGCGCCCATCCAGCACCAATCTTCGCCGCGTGGGAGGCTATAGCGGGGAAATCGTCCCCCTCCCCCTTGTGGGGAGGGGACAGGGGTGGGGGTAGGTTGCGCCCTATACGATTGGCCTGCCCGAGCAGACGCGGCGGCTCTCTCTTTCCACCAAGGAGAGCGAAGGGCCGAACTATCCCAGCCTCATCTCCAGCGCTCGCGCGACCGTATCGCCGAGGCTGGCATCGGGCCCCACACCGCAGGCACCCATGCGTTCCTGCACCTCGGCGATCTCGCTGGCGAGCCCGCCCCTCAGGCCCAGCGCATCGAGCGTTGCAGCACTCTCGCGCATTTCGGCGGCGCGGCGTTTGCCGTGCCGGGTCGTGCGCTCCATCTGGTATTCGGCGAAATGCGGCCAGTCGAGCCCGGGGAAGGATGCCGACAGCGAGGCGACGATTTCCTCGAAACAGCCGGAGGCGCGGGCGGCAAGCAGCGTCTCGACCGTGATCGCCTCCAGCCCCTTCACGAACAGCGAACGCACCATCTTGATCGCGGTGGCCGCGCCCGGCTCGGCGCCGGCGATGGAGGCGGAGAAGCCCAGCGTCGAGAGTTCCGGCAGAAGACGCTCCGCTTCCGGGCCGGCCAGCAGCACCGGCGTGGCGTGCCCGCGCGGATGCACCGGCGCCATCACCGCCATGTCGAGATAGATCGCGCCCGTGGCCTCCACGGCCGCCGCCGTCTCGCGCTTGCGATCCGGCGAGACGGAATTGATGTCGATCAGCAACTGCCCCTGCCTCAGATGCGGCAGCAGCGGCTTCACGGCCAGAAAACTCTGGTCGGCGGTGACGGCGCTGAAAATCCAGTCCACCTCGCCCAGCGCGGCAAGGTCGGCGACTTCCGCGCCACGCTGGAGCATCGCCGAATGCATGGGCTCGTCGCCGCGCTCCAGCAATATGTCATAGGCGACGAAGCTCAGGCCCGGCCGGCTCAGTCCCTCGTGAAAGGCGCGCGCGGCCTCGCCATAGCCCAGGAATGCGATCTTCATGCCCTCGTCTCCGACAATTGAGGATGTCTGTTTTATGGATGGCGGCAGGCGAGCAAACCGCCCGCGGCTAAGCTGTCATGCGAATATGCGGCCGTCGAACAGCTTGCGCGCCGTGCGCAGCACCGCCGCATTGACCACGGCACCGCCCTGCAGGGTGACGACCACGCTCATCTCGCCGGTTGGATGCTCGACCGAGACGAGCTTTTCCTCGCCCTCTGGCACGACGGCCAGTGCTGCCGCCGGCCCTTCGGACAAGAGGCATGCGGTGGCCACGCTGACGGCGCCGAGCACGCCGATGGCGTCGTGGCAGCGATGGGGAATGAAGGTGCGCGTGGAAGTCGCACCGCCGGCGCGCGGCGCCGAAACCAGCGTCATCTTGGGCACGGATTTCTGCGCCACGTCGCCAAGGTTCATCATCGGCCCGGCCTTGAGCCGGATGGCTTCGAGCCTTTCGCGCAGCGGCTGGTTGGCCTCCAGTTCCTGCGGCGTTTCGGTTCCGGCGATGCCGAGATCGGCGGCGCGCACGATGACGCAGGGCATGCCGTTGTCGATCAGCGTGCATTCCACGCCCTCGACCACATCGACCGCGTTGCCGGTGGGCAGCAGCGCACCGCAGCTTGAACCGGCCGTGTCGGCAAAGGTTATGGGAACGGGGGCGGCCGTGCCCGGAACGCCGTCGATGCGCGCATCGCCGGCATAGCGCACCCGGTTGCCCGGCGTATCGACGCGCGCAATCGCGACCTGGCCGGTGTTCTCCATGAAGATGCGCACTTCGGTCTGGCCGTCACGCGCCGGCACCAGACCGCGCTCGATGGCGAAAGGCCCGACGCCGGCGAGGATGTTGCCGCAGTTCTGGCCGTCGCTCACCAGGGCCTTGTCAACGAAGACCTGCAGGAAGAGATAGTCGACGTCCACGCCCTCGCGCGCGGAACGCTTCACCACCGCGACCTTGGAGGTCAGCGGATTGGCGCCGCCCATGCCGTCGATCTGGCGCGCATCCGGCGAGCCCATGGCGCGCAGCAGGAAGGCGTCGCGGTCGGCCGGCAGGTCCTGCGCCAGGAAATAGCCGCCCTTGGAGGTGCCGCCACGCATCCACATGCAGGGGATGCCGTCGTCGGCGCGTGCCTCAGACATATTTCAGGCCCTTTTCGGCGAGCCGCCCACGCATGTCGTAGATGTCCAGGCCGAGTTCTCCGGCGGCGAGGCGCTTGCGCTTGGCTGCCTCGGCCGCCATGCGCGCCTCCGCCTTGGCCGCGACCTCTTCCGCCTCCTCCCGGCGCACCACGCAGACACCGTCGTCGTCGGCCACGATGACGTCGCCGGGTTGGATGAGCGCGCCGGCACAGACGACCGGAATATTGACCGAGCCCAGCGTTTCCTTGACCGTGCCCTGCGCGAAGATCGCCTTGGACCAGACCGGGAACTTCATCGCCGTGAGGTCGGCGATGTCGCGCACGCCGGCGTCGATGATAAGGCCGCGGCAGCCGCGCGCCTGCGCCGAGGTGGCGAGCAGGTCGCCGAAATAGCCGTCCTCGCAGGGGCTTGTGGGCGCAAGCACCAGCACGTCCCCCGGCTTCAGCTGCTCGATGGCCACGTGCAGCATCCAGTTGTCGCCGGGAGGCGAGGAGATGGTGACAGCACTTGCGGCGAGCCGGGCGCCGGAATAGATCGGCCGCATGTAGCTGGCGAGCAGGCCCTTGCGCCCCTGCGCCTCATGCACGGTCGCCACGCCGCAGGCGGCAAGGCGGTCGATGACGGACTGCTCGGCCCGCGCGATGTTCTGAACGACGACGCCCATCAGAGCTCATCCACGGTGCGCGGGAAGACGGACTGGAAGCCCTCCGCTTGGGTGGCCTTGCGGCCGCCGGACTGCCCGCCGGAATTGCGCATGAAATGGTTTGCGCGGTTCTCGGCCACATTCTTGTAGTAATGCCAGAGATGCTCCTGCCCCTCCATGCACTGGATGGCGGCCCATTTCTTTTCCCACACCGGCGAGATGTCGAGGAAGACGTCGGGCTTCCATTCCATCTGCTCGGTCTGGTGCGGCTCGAAGAGATAGAGCTGCGGCGCGCCCAGAACCTTCTCGCCCGGATTGTGGCCCCAGGCTTGCGCGATCATGCGCGCCTCGAGCGCCACCTGCGTGGCATACATGTGGTCGGTATTGTACGGGTCCCACTTGGAATGGCTCAGCATGAACTCGGGCTGCACCTTGCGGATCACGTCCACGATCCGGTATTTCGCCTCGCGGTCGACCTCAAGCGGGTAATCGCCAAGGTCGAAGAACTGGATGTCGTGCACGCCGAGCGCATTGGCGGCGTTCTCGGCCTCGATGCGCCGCGCCGCCTTCACCTTTTCCAGCGTCATGTCGGGCTGCTTCCACAGCTTCGCGCTTTCGCCGCGCTCGCCATAGGACAGGCAGATGACCGTGACGTCGTAGCCCTTCTCGGCGTGAAGGGCGATGGCCCCGCCGCAGCGCCACACGAAGTCTGCAGAGTGTGCCGAGATGACGAGTGCCGTCTTTGCCATGAAGTCAGTCCTTTCTGCCCACAGGGGGCGTGCCATGGGTATGGAATGTCTCGATCGTCTTCAGGCCCCAGGCCTGGCCCTTCTTGCGCTCGCTCTCCGTCCAGGTGACGGTGGGCCAATCCGGCCGCAGGATCAGCCGGGCGCCGGCATTGGCCAGCTCCACGCGGTTGCCCGCAGGCTCCCAGACATAGAGGAAGAAGGTTCCCTGGATGGCGTGCTTGTGCGGCCCGGTTTCGATATGGACGCCGTTTTCCAGGAAGATGTCGGCAGCCCGCAGGATGTCCTCGCGCTGGTCCACCGCATAGGTGAGGTGATGGAACCTGCCGCGCGCGCCGGTGTGGTCCTCGGAATAGGCGATGTCGTAGCTCTTGTTGTTGACCGTGAACCAGCAGCCGCCGAGCCGCCCGTTGTCGAGAAGGATCTGCTCGGTGACGCGGCTGCCCAGCGCCTCGGTCATGAAATCGCGGATGGCCGACACATCGGTCGCCAGAAGATTGAGATGGTCGAGCCGGCGCGGGCTCGCGCCGCGGCCATGGTAGCGCTGGGCGATGTTCTTGAGCGCCGGGCGCTCCTCCGGCGGCGCCTCATAGACCCTGGTGTCGTAGTAAAGCTCGAAGATATGGCCGTCCGGATCGGTGAAGCGGAAGGCGCGGCCATGGCCGGCATCGCCCTCGACCCAGCCGAGGCCGCAGCCCATCGCCTCGATCACTTTCACCCGCCGCTCCAGCGCCTCGGGCGACGCGGCGCGGTACGCGACATGGCCGACGCCGGTGGTGTGGTGCCGGACCAGCTTGAGAGTGTGAAACTCGTAGTCGTCGAAGGCGCGCAGATAGGCGCAGCCATCCTCGATCAGGCTGGCGGTCAGCCCGTAGACGCGGGTGAAGAAATCCAGGCTCTCGTCGAACCTGTCGGTGTAGAGCTCGACATGGCCGAGATGGGCGACGTCGTAACAGGGCTCGGTCATGGCCGCACCCCCGCCGCGAAGTCCGGCTTCGTCCGATATGTCGTCATGCCATCCTCCCTCCCCTGGCCTTGCCGCCCGCGGCGAACGCCCCTCCACCCGGACATTCATGTATGCATTATTGAGCAGCCTCGATGGCAAGGCAACTGTCAAAATTTGATAAATTCCCGCTTTGCATCACGTTTACGGCTTGACCTCGCCAATCGCCATCCATCTATGTATACATTCTTGGAATTGCGTGGAGGAAAAATTGGGATTCCTGAATTTTGCCGTCGGACAGGGCCAAAAGGCGGCAAGGCCGGCACCTTCTGAACTGATGCAGGGCTGGTCGATCGAGGTGATGCCGCGCACGGCCGCCAAGGTCGATGACTTTCGCGCCTTGCTGCCGGCCGGAACCCGCGTCTACATCGCCCATATCGACGGCACGCCGATCGAGGACATGGTGGCCACCGCAAGGCGGATCAGCGAGGAAGGCTTTCCGGTGATGCCGCATTTCCCCGCACGCTCCATTCCCAGCCGCGACGTGCTGGCGGACTGGCTGTCGCGGTATCGCAACGAAGCGAATGTAAGCCAGGCCCTGCTGCTGGGCGGGGGCATTGCCGTGCCCGCAGGCGACTTCGAAAGCTCGATCCAGCTGATGGAAACCGGGCTGTTCGACCGCTACGGCTTCACCCATCTGCATGTGGCGGGCCACCCGGAAGGCAACCGCGACATCGACCCGGACGGCTCCACGGCCAATGTGGACGAGGCGCTGCTGTGGAAACAGGATTTTGCCAGCCGCACGGATGCCGAGGTGGCCATCACCACGCAGTTCGCCTTCGATGCGAAATCCGTCATCAGCTGGGCCGAACGCATCCGCGATGCCGGCGTGACGCTGCCGATCCATGTCGGCATAGCGGGGCCGGCCAAGCTCCAGACCCTGATCAAATATGCGCTGTCCTGCGGCGTCGGACCTTCGCTGCAGGTGCTGCAGAAGCGCGCCCGCGACATCACCAAGCTGCTGCTGCCCTATGAGCCGACGGAGGTCGTCGCAGAGCTTTCGCAGCACAAGGCGGCAAGACCGGACAGTCTTATCCAGCAGCTGCATGTGTTTCCGCTGGGCGGCATCAAGACGGCAGCGGAGTGGATGAACGAGCGCGGCTTTGTCAAGGCGGAGGCGGCGCTCCAGGCCTGAGGCTCGGTGTTTAGCCGGCTTTCTGAACCGGCCGAAATAGCAAGGCCCCGGGCGATCCCGGTGCCTTCTTGCATTTGAAACGCTCGCCGCGTTTCTGCGGCGACTATTCCTGGCTCAGTCCTGCGCGGTCACGAACTCGACGTAGGAGGCTTCGTCGATCTCGATCACGGTCGGCCGGTTGCGCTGGGCGGCGGCATTCAGCTTCGCCGGCAGGTCGCGCGGGTCTTCCAGCTTCTCGGCCTCGCAGCCGAAGCCGCGCGCGATGGTGAGGAAGTCCGGCGTGTAGATGTCGACGCCGATTGGCTCGATGTCGCGCGCCTCCATATAGGCCTTGATCTCGCCATAGCCGTTGTTGTTCCACAAGAGCACGATCAGCGGCAGTTCCGCCTCGCGAGCCGAGCCGAGTTCCGGCAGCGTGAACTGGATGCCGCCGTCGCCGGCAAGGCAGACGGTGGGGCGGCCGGTGCCGATCAGCGCACCTGCGGCCGCCGGCAGCGCATAGCCGAGCGTGCCGTAGCCGGTGGCCGAGCAGAACCAGGAGCGCGGCTTGTTGGCGGCAAAATCGATGCAGCCGGCATAGACCGGCTGGGCCGAATCGCCTGCGATCACCACGTCGGGCAGCGTGTCGCGCACGACCTCCATGAGGTGAGCACCGGCGCGCAGGACCGGATTGAGCTCGGCGCGCACGCCTTCGCGCGCGGTCTTGGCGCGCTCGGCACCGTCGCCCGCCGCGCGCGGCGAGACGGCAGGCACCAGCGCTTCCAGCGCAAGTTTCGTGTCCGAGATCAGCGCGAGATCGGCCGGGCGGCCGCGCATGGCCTGCTCGGGATCGATATCGATGCGGATCAGCTTGCCGAGAATGCGCGCGCCTCCGGTCTCGTAGAAATCGAAGTCGGTGGGGCCGAACTCGGTGCCCGCCGCGATCACCAGATCGGCGGCCTCGATGAGCGCGGTGGTGGCCTGCATGGCCGGGCTGCACGGCACGCCGAGCGGATGGCCGGCCGGCAGCGTGCCGCGGCCGTTGACCGTCATGACCACGGGCGCGTCGAGCGCTTCGGCCAGAGCAAGCAGCGGCGCGCCGGCATCGGCCGCACCGCCTCCGGCTATGATGACCGGACGCTTTGCCGCCGCGCACAGGGCGGCGGCCTCGGCAATCGCCTCTTGTTGCGGCGCCGGGCGCGTGGGGGCCGGGCGCTTCTGCGCCGGCGGCAGGGCCGAGGCGTCGAGAGTAAGCAGGTCGATCGGCAGTTCGATATGCACCGGGCGCGGCCGCGCCGAGGCGAAGACGGCGAAGGCGCGCGCGATCACCTGCGGCAGCTCTTCGGCGCGAAGCACGGTGTGGCTGAAGGCGGTGAACTGGCGGCCCACCTGGCGCTGGTCGGGCAGTTCGTGCAGATGCCCCTCGCCCGAGCCCATGCGGCCCGGCGCGTTGACGCTGGTGATGACCAGCATGGGCACCGAGTCGCCATAGGCCTGCGCCATGGCGGTGGCGATGTTGGTGAGGCCGGGGCCGGAAATGATGAAGCACACGCCCGGCTTGCCGGTGGCGCGGGCATAGCCGTCGGCCATGAAGCCGGCGCCCTGCTCGTGGCGCGGCGTGATGTGGCGGATGCCGCTGCCGGGCAGGCCGCGATACATTTCTACCGTGTGGACGCCCGGAATGCCGAACACCGTGTCGACGCCATAGGCGGCAAGAAGTTCGACCAGATAGGTTCCAACCGTCTTCATTCAGGCAGTTCCTTTCGCGGCAGGCGCAGCAAGTTCGGCGCAGCCGTCGAGCTGCGCCAGGATGGATTCAAAGGGTGGGCGCTCACCGAAGCCGATGAGCACGAGGATATTGTCCGCGTCGAGGCCTTCCGGCGCTTTTGCCAGTTGCTCGAAGGAAAGGCGGGTGCCGACCAGATGCACGGCGAAGCAGCGGCCATCATTCCCGCGCAAAAAACCCTTGGCGCGATAGACCGCCGTGGGCAGGCCGGCAAGAACCTTCTGCAGGCGCTTCAGGTCGACTGCGCCTTCGCTTCGCCAGATCGCGCTCGCCGCCTGTTCGTGGACGGGCTCAGCAGCGAAGGTCGAGGCGACCCCGCGCGACAAAATTTCGCCGGCGAAGAGGATGTCGAAAGGCACAAGCGCATTCGTGGTTTCCACGATGCGGGTGTCCGGAAAAGTCCAGCGCGTGTGCCATGCATCGAGCTGTTCGCGGTCGACCAGATCGGTCTTGTTGAGGATCAAAAGATCGGCCGAGCCGACCTGCGCTTCGGCAAGGCCGGGCGCAGCGGCAATCGCGTCGTCGAAGCCGGCGGCGTCGACAACAACCACGATGGCATCCGCGCGCAGGCGCGAGGCAAAGCGCGAATAGCGCACCGTGTCCATGATGCGGGCGGGATCGGCCACGCCGCTCGCCTCAATCACGATGTGGTCGATGTCGGCGCGGGCGGCCAGAAGCTCTTCCAGCTGCTCGACAAAACCCTGGTTGAGGCCGCAGCAGACGCAGCCGTTGGACAGGCTGTAGAGGCCGCCCTCGGTCGAGGTGATCAGCGCGGCGTCGATGTTGATCGCGCCGAAATCGTTGACCAGCACGGCGACCTTGAGCCCATGGTCGCCGCTCAGGATGTGGTTGACGAGCGTTGTCTTGCCCGCGCCCAGAAAGCCGCCGATGACGGTGACCGGGATGGGCGCGGCGCCCTTCATCACCATAGCTGCGGCGCCTCCCCGAGCCAAACGGCCTCGGAGTTCTCGTTCAGCCGGTCGTGCACGAGCTGGCCCTGCATGAAGGTGAGGTCCACCTTGGTGGAGTGGATGTTGCCCTGCGGCTCGACCTCGAACAGGTTGCGGTCGAGCACGATGATGTCGGCCGACTTGCCGACCTCGAGCGAACCCGCCTCGTGCTCGATGCCCATCGACCAGGCGCCATTCTTGGTCATCACGTCGATGGCCTGGGATAGCGAGATCGGATCGCCGAAGCGGCCCTCGCCCTCGCCCCACGGATTGGCGCGGGTGACCATGGTTTCCAGCGCGATCCACGGGTCGAGCGGGCTGACCGGCCAGTCGGTGCCGATGACGGCGACGCCGCCGGCTTCCAGCACGCCCTTGATGTTGTAGGCGCGCGACAGGCGCTCCGGGCCGTAGCCCGAGCGGGCGCCGGACACGAATTTCGACGGGTACCACGACACCGGCGAGAATTCGGCAGTGACGTTCAGATCGCGGAAGCGCTTGAGATTGCCGCCATGCAGGATGGTCGAGTGGGCGCATTGATGGCGCACGCCGAGCCCGCCCGGACGCCGGCGCGCTTCCTCGACCGCATCGAGGAAGGTGTCGGACGCAGCATCCCCGGTGCAGTGGGCAATGACGCGGATGCCCTGCCGGTCCATGTCCCAGATCATGTCGGCAAGATGCTCGGGCGTCAGGTTGAGCTTGCCGCTCCAGGTGCTGTTCCCGTCCCAGGGCGTGATGAGATAGGACGAGCGCGGCTCGACCGTGCCGTCGAAGTGGAATTTTACGGCGTTGGCGTTGAGCCGGGCGGAGCGGTAGTAGTGGCGCTCGCCGGCCAGAAGTTCCCAGCGGCGACGCACCGGGAAGATGTCGTCCTGCCAACTGATGGCCGCCTCGACGCGCAGCGTGAGTTCGCCTGTCTGATCCAGCGATTGCAGCGCGTTGAGCCGGTTTTCGCAGACGTGAACATATTTCGTCGACACCACGCCGCGCGCGGATTGGTAGTGCACGCCGTCGCGATAGGCCGCGCGCAGCACCGGCACCGGCGTGGGCGGCATCGCTGCATGGATCAGCGCATAGGCGCCGTCGATCAGCAGGCCCGTCGGCTCGCCGCTGACCGGATCGCGCTCGAGATAGCCATTGGCCGGGTCGGGCGTTTCATTGGTGATGCCGGCGCGGCGAAGCGCCTCGCTGTTGACCATCATGGTGCCCCACATGCGGTCGAGCAGCGCGACCGGTCGGTCGGGCATCACCGTGTCCAGCCACTCCTTGCCAGGCACGAGCCCAGCTTGCCGGAATGTGTAGCGGACGAAATACTGGCCGTAGATCCACTCGCGGTCCGGGTGCTTGGCGGCGTAGGCCAGGATCGCCTCGCGCACCTGGTCCGGCGTCGGGTCGACGATGCCGATGTCGAGATCCTCGGCATAGCGCGGCGCCAGCGCGAGGTCCGGATGGGTGTGCATGTCGTAGAGGCCCGGCATGGCGAACCGACCGCCGAGATCCATCACCTTGGTCGTCGCACCGATCAGGTGCTCGACATCCGCGCGCTCGCCGCGGGCGACGATGCGCCCGCGCGCCACCGCCAGCGCCTGGCACCAGGGCAGGCCCGGGTCGCCGGTGTAGATGCGGCCATTGACGAGCACGAGGTCCGCGTAGGCGCTGCGGTCCGAATGGCTCGGGCGGTGGTCGTAGAGAACGCGCATGTCGGTAGTCTACCTATCAGAAAAGAACCTTGGACGCCGGCCTCAGTAGCCGGCGCTCGGAATCCACCATTCGCGGCCGCGCACAGTGGTGACATATTCGGGCCAGCGCAAGCCGATCGGCGCCTCGTAGTCGGCGAGCGGCGGGATCCAGTTGGTGCCGCCGACGCCGCCGCCGGTGCGCTCCTCGAACTCCTTGCGGGCAGCCGCACGCAGCTCGGCGTTCTGCATCAGCTCGAGCATCGAATGGGCGATGGTCTTAGAAGCGCACACCACCATCGGGTCGATGGTCTCGGGAATGCCGCCCAGCGCGTTCATCACCCAGTCCGGATAGGCAAAGCCGGCCGGGCCGGTGAGCATCGGGCGGGCGATGTAGAGGCGCGCGGTGGGCGCGTGCCAGCACATGTCGGTGTAGTCGTCCGAGGTGTAGTTGATCTGCGACGGCGGCAGATCCTGGCGCAGGATGCGCTCGGCCTCCTGCGGCTCGATCAGCTTTTCGCAGTCCGGCAGGAAGGGCTCGGCCATCGGCTCGAGCCCGACATTGGCCTGGATCTCGCGGGCGATCTCCTTGGCGCGCTCGCCCCACTTCGGCGCGCCGACGGCGGCGAGCTTGCCATAGACCAGCTCGGCCATGACGTGGTTGGCAAGGCCGGGGCGCGACTTCGACACCCAGATCTTTTCGACACGGCAGTGAGCAAGCTTGGCGGCGGCTTCGGCGTTGCGGTCGAGGATCAGCGTCGCCTGCTCGGCCATCTCAACGGTCGGCACGCGGATGATGTACTGGATTTCGGCCAGACGCGCCGGCAGGTTGTCGGCCGTGGCCTGACCGGCCGTCAGGATCGCCTCGCTGATCGACCAGCCGCCCATATGCGGCAGCATGGAATCGCGCAGCGCCTTGGAGGCGTTGTACATGTAGAACAGCGCATCGTTGGCGCCCGGCGCGCGCACGGCGCTGTGCGCCTGCGGGATCGGCAGGCCGTCGGCGCGCTTCAGCCAGGTCTCCGGCTCGTCACAGACGAAGCGATAGACCATCGCGTAAGCCGCGCCGCAATGCGTGTCCCAGTTCACCGTGTTGCACAGCGGCAGCATGTAGCAGGGGTGGAAGCTGATCATGGCGTCGAGGCCGTCATAATAGCCCTTGGCCGCGTGGATCGGCTTGGAGCCGCGCACCTTCTCGGCCGGCTCGCCAAAGAACTTCAGCGTGCCTGGAATGTTGTTCGCCTGCATGGCCGCCTTGGTGGCGAGCAGGCCGCCAAAGGCGCTCATGCCGAGCGCGGAATGCGGGTCGGTGTGGCCGCCGGCATGTTCGTTCAAGCCTGCGCGCGGTTCCTTGACGGTGCTGGCCGCCTGGCAGTTGCCCGGCACGGCGTCATATTCGGCGTAAGATGCGATGACCGGGCCGCCCTCGCCGTTCGTCCACGATGCCGCGAAGGCCGTGGGCATGCCGCCGGAGCCTTCCTCGACCTCAAAGCCTTCGGCGCGCAGGCGCTGGACGTACCAGGCAGCGGACTCGTATTCGCGCCAGGCGGTTTCGCCCTTGTGCCAGATTTCGCTGGTCCACTTGGATAGCTCGGCCGCGTTTTCGTCGACCCAGCGCGTGGCGGTTTCCTCGGCAATATTCCTGGTCATCGGCTGCTCGTCATTTTTTCGCGCGGTTTGCACGCTTAGCCGGCGAAGGCGCCGGCACGATTGATCCTCCGGAGACGGGCGCGGCCCACCTCACTGCAAATCATCGTATGGGGTGAATGGGATTTTCAGAAAGTGATATATATTGTCGCCTGAGTTGAGAGAATTTCATCAGAGGGACACCACATGACCTGGCCGGCCAGAAACCTGCCTTCCATGAGCGCGCTGAGGGCCTTCGATGCGGTGGCCCGCCACGGCAGCCTGTGGCAGGCCGCGCAGGAGCTGCACCGCACGCCGAGCGCCATCAGCCACCAGTTGCGCTTCCTGGAACGCGAGCTGGGCCTCGAGCTCACCGAGCGCGACGGCAAGGGCATCGAGCTGACGCCGTTCGGGCGCCGCTATGCGCAGGAGGTGCGCACCGCGCTGGGCATGATCGCGCAGGCCGCCGAGATCGCCGACGACGTGCAGTTGCACGGAAGGCTGACGATTTCCTGCACGCCGGGCTTCGCCACCTTCTGGCTGTGCAACCATTTGAGCGAGTTCCACAGCCTCTATCCGCTGGTGCGCATGAAGCTGGTGACGCCGCGCCGCCTGGACGATGTGAGCGACCCCGATTCGGACGTGTTCATCGCCTTCGGTTCCGGCAGCTGGCCGAACCATTGGTCGGAACTATTGGCGCAGGTGGAGTTCACGCCAATCTGCAGCCCGGCCCTGCTCAATGCCAACAGCATTCACACGCCAGAGGACCTGACCCGGCTGACGCTGCTGCACCTGACGGATTTCCACGACTGGTCGCTATGGTTCAGCGCCTACGGCCTGCCGATGCCGGAGCCGGAAAACAGCATCGTCTTTTCCGACATCTATCTGGCCCAGGCGGCGGCCATTGCCGGCCAGGGCGTGGCGATGGGCGACGACATCGTCTGCGGCAAGGCGCTGACCGACGGCGACCTGGTGAGACCATTCGACAGCACCATCAAATCGCCGGAGTCCTACTTTCTGGTCTGCGAGCGCCACAAGCTCGAACAGCCCATCGTAAACGCCTTCTGCACCTGGCTGAAAGCGAGCCTGGCAGAGAGCCGCCAACTGCTTCGCCCAAGGAACCATGAATAATCTTCACCTGAACTGCGTAAATTATTCCATTGTGGTGAATTCGGTTTTCACCCTATCGTTTTCGGAAAATAGATAGGGGGAGTGGGTTTGGCCCCGCAACGACATCGCGCCTCTCAGCTCAACGCAATCGGCCTCAGCAAGTCCTTCGGTAATTTCGAAGCCTTGCGCAGCCTAGACTTGACCATCGACGCAGGCGAATTCCTGACGCTGCTCGGCCCTTCGGGCTCGGGCAAGACGACGTTTCTCATGGCGCTCGCCGGTTTTCTGAAGCCGACGCGAGGCCGCCTGGAGGAAGACGGCGTCGACATCACCGGCCGGCCCGCCGACAAGCGCAACTTCGGCATGGTCTTCCAGGGCTATGCGCTGTTTCCGCATCTTTCGGTGGTCGAGAACGTGGCCTTCCCGCTCAAGGTGCGCAAGGTGCCGACCGCCGACATCAAGCGCCGCGTGGGCGAGATGATCGAGCGCGTCGGCCTTTCGGCCCATGCCCACAAGAAACCCGGGCAGCTTTCCGGCGGCCAGCAGCAGCGCGTGGCGCTGGCGCGGGCGCTGGTGTTCGAGCCGGGCGTGCTGCTTCTCGACGAGCCGTTCTCGGCGCTGGACAAGAACCTGCGCGAAGGCCTGCAGGCCGAGATGAAGCGCGTGCACCGCGAGACCGGCACCACCTTCGTCTTCGTCACCCACGACCAGGGCGAGGCGCTGGCGCTGTCCGACCGCATCGCCATCTTCGATCACGGCCGGCTCATGCAGGCGGCCGAGCCGCGCTCAATCTACATGCAGCCCTCCAGCCGCTTCGTGGCGGAGTTCCTCGGCCGCATCAACCTCTTGCCGCTTGCCGGTTGCCGCGCCGTCGACGGCCGCGCGACCGGGCGGCTTGGCGAAGCCACGCTTTCGGCCCCGGCCGCGGCCGATGCCGCCGGCGCGAACGACGCGCTGCTGGCCGTGCGGCCCGAACATCTGCGCATCGGAACCGCCGGCGCGGACGACAACAGCCTGACCGGCGTGATTGCCGACAAGACCTATAACGGCGCCGACATGACGCTGCAGATCGCGCTACCCACCGGCCAGCACCTGCAGCTGTCGGTGCCCGACCGTTCCGCCGCCGCGGAGCTGGCGCTCGGGGAGGAGGCCACGGTGAGCTGGCCGATCGAGAGCGGCTTCATCCTGCGCGACGACAAGAATATCTGAACCGTTCTTTGGGAGTGAAAACGAAAATCATGTCTGATCATTTCAAGCGCGACTGCTTTGAAATCCTCACCCGCCGCGCCGCGGCCGGCGAGATCGACCGCCGCAGCTTCGTGAAGGCCGCCGCGGTGCTGCTGAGCGTGCCGCTGGCCATGCGCAGCAAGATGGCCTTTGCCGCCGACCAGCTGGTGATGGCCAACTGGGGCGGCGACGCACTCGAGATCTTTGCCCGCGCCTTCGGCGACGGCTTCACCAAGGAAACCGGCATTCCGGTTCGCATCGACGGCAGCGGCCCGACGGAAGGCGCCATCAAGGCGCAGATCACCAGCAAGAAGGTGATCTGGGACGTTGTCGACGCCGACGCCAACCTGAGCATCGACTTCGGCAAGCAGGGCGCGCTGGAAGCGATCGACTACAACGTCGTCGACCGCGCCAAGCTGCGCAAGGGCTTCGACTTCGAATACGGCACGCCGGGCTACTTCTTCTCCTACGTGCTCGCCTATGACGCCTCCAAGTTCGGCGACGCGGCCCCGACCTCGCCGGCCGATTTCTGGGACGTCGAGAAGTTCCCGGGCAAGCGCACCATGTACAAGTGGATGAACGGCATGCTCGAGGCGGCGCTGCTGGCCGACGGCGTGAAGCCGGAAGAGCTCTACCCGCTCGACATCGACCGCGCGCTGGCCAAGATCGAGGCGCTCAAGCCGCACATCATCTCGTTCTGGGGCTCGGGCGCCGAAAGCCAGCAGCTGCTGCTCGAAGGCGAAGCCTCGATGGGCTACATCTGGAACACCCGCGCCATGCTGCTGGAAAAGGACACCGGCGGCCAGATCAAGTGGGGCTTCGACGGCGGCTTCGTCAATTCGAGCACCTGGATCGTCATCAAGGGCAACCCGGCCGGCAAGGACAACGCGATGAAGTTCATCGCCGAGGCCCAGAAGCCGGAAAACCAGCTCATCCTGTTCGAGCAGATGGGCAACGGCCCGGCCAACCCCGAGACCGACGCGCTGATCGCCGACGACAAGAAGGCGCTGAACTGCGCCTCGGCCGAAGCGCTTGCCAAGCAGGTCGCGCTCAACGCCGAATGGTACGCCGACAACTATTCCGCGGCCCTGGAAAAGTTCCTGGCCCTGGTTTCGAAGTAAGAACCAATCAGCAAGGAGGAGCGGCAAGCGCCGCTCCTCCAAAAATCCAAAAGCGTCAGGAGAGCCTTGGTCATGTCCCGATCCTGGATGCGTTACGCCGTCCTGCTGGCTCCCCTGCCGCTTTTTCTGGTCGCTGCCTATGTGCTGCCGTTCCTGATGGTGGCGAAGTGGAGCGTGACCGACCCGGAGCCGGGCTTCGGCCAATATATCCGCATCTTCACCGACCCGACCGTGCAGGCGGTGCTCATCCGCACGCTGCGCATCTGCGTGATCGTGACCGCCGTTTCGGTGACGCTGGCCTACGCCATCGCCTATAACTGGGTGTTTGGCCCGCCCCGGCGGCAACGGCTGATCGAATATTGCGTGCTGATCCCGTTCTGGATCTCGGTGCTGATCCGCGCCTTCGGCTGGCTCATCCTGCTGCGCAACAACGGCATCATCAACGAAAGCCTGATGAGCGTCGGCCTGATCAAGGAGCCGCTGGCGCTGGTGCGCAACGAGCTCGGCAGCATCATCGGCATGACGCATTTCCTCATTCCGTTCGCTGTCTTCCCGCTGGCCTCGGCGCTGCGGCAGGTCGATCCGCGCGTTCTGCAGGCGGCAAGCGGCCTGGGTGCCGGGCGCATGCGCATCTTCTGGAAGGTGACGCTGCCGATGACCATGCCCGGCGTGCTGGGTGCGGCGATCATCGTGTTCGTGTTCGCGCTCGGCTTCTTCATCACACCGGCGATCCTGTCTGGCGGCCGCAGCGTGATGGTGGCGGAATTCATCTATCTGCAACTGTTCCAGACCGTGAACTGGGGCCTGGCGGCGGCAATCAGCGTGATCCTGCTGGCGATCGTGGCAGCGCTGGGCGCGCTGCTGCACAAGGTCTCGCGCATAGACAAACTGGTGGGGTAAGGCGATGAGCGCAAACGCAAACGGTACCGACAAGCCGGGCTGGGTCAGCGCAGCCATCGTCTATCTGACGATCATCTTCCTGCTGATGCCGCTGCTGGCCATCGTGCCGGTGTCCTTCACCGGGGCGCGCTATCTTTCCATGCCGAAGGGCAACTGGTCGCTGCGCCACTACGAGGCGCTGCTGACCAACCCGGTGTGGCTGGACAGCATCAAGCTCAGCCTCGGCATAGCCGTGGCGAGCGCGGCGATCTCCACCGTTCTGGCTGTCCTGTTCGGGCTCGGCCTCTGGTATAAGCGCAACCGCTTCACCATGGCGCTGGCCGCGCTGGTGTTCCTGCCCATGGTCATGCCGCCGGTGGTCTCGGCCATCATTCTCTACTTCTTCGAGACCAACCTGATCGACATCGCGCCCTGGATCGGCTTCGACAGCATCGGCGGCGTTATCCTCGCCCATGTCATCGTGGCGACCCCCTTTGCGCTGGTCACCTTCATGGTTTCGCTGAGCCAGATCGACAAGCGCATCGACATGGCCGCACGCGGCCTTGGCGCCTCGCTGTGGCAGTCGATCTTCCTGGTGGTGCTGCCCAACGCCAGGTTCGGCATCATCTCGGCGGCGTTCTTCGCCTTCATCCTGTCGTGGGAAGAGATCTCGGTGACGCTGTTCATCACCAGCTTCAACGTGGTGACCCTGCCGCGCCAGATGTGGAACGGCATGCGCGACAATGTCGACCCGGCGATCGCGGCGATTTCGGTGATCCTGATCTCGCTGACCGTGCTGGGCATCCTCGGCCGCGACCTGTGGCGCTGGCAGCGTTCGCGCCGCCAGGCGCTGGCCTGACCGCGCCTTTCGCCTGAGCGCCCGTAGAGACTGCTATTCAGAACCGATTGGCCATGCAGGGCCGCAGCCAACCGCACAGCTTTCCAATCGCTCAAAAAGAAAGAACCCGGCAAGAATTCCTTCTTGCCGGGTTCTTCATTGGAGCCTTTGGATCAGGCCTTGACCTGCGCCAGCGCCGCGTCGAGCGACGTGCGGAGCGCGACGATGATGTCGTCGACCTGCGCCTTGGTGATGATGAGCGGCGGGCAGAAGGCAATCGAGTCGCCCATGGCGCGGGAGATCACGCCGTTCTGCTGCAGCTGACCGTTGACCAGCGCGCCGAGCGCACCGACCTGGCCCCACGGCGCCTTGGTCGCCTTGTCGGCCACCGTCTCGATCGCCGCGATGAGACCGACGCCGCGCACTTCGCCGACCAGCTCGTGCGAAGCCAGTTCGCGCAGGCGCTGCTGCATGTAGGCACCGACCTCGCGGGCGTTGTCGACCAGGTCGCGCTCCTCGATGAGGCGGATGTTCTCCAGCGCCACTGCAGCCGCGACCGGATGGCCGCCGGCGGTGAAGCCGTGGCCGAAGGTGCCGATGCGGTTGCTTTCGTCGGCGATCGGCTCGAACACGCGATCGTTGATCATCAGCGCCGAGATCGGCAGGTAGGACGAGGACAGCTGCTTCGACATGACGATGATGTCGGGCCGCATGCCCATGGTCTGCGAGCCGAACATCTCGCCGGTGCGGCCGAAGCCGCAGATGACCTCGTCGGCCACCAGCAGGATGTCATACTTGGCCAGAACCGCCTGGATCTTTTCCCAATAGCCGGCCGGCGGCACGACGACGCCGCCCGCGCCCATCACCGGCTCGCCGATGAAGGCGGCGACGGTTTCCGGACCCTCGGCCAGGATCAGCTTCTCGAGATCGTCGGCAAGCCGCGTCGTGAACTGGTCCTCGCTCTCGCCCGGCAGAGCCTCGCGCCAGTAGTGCGGGCAGGAGGTGTGCAGGACGTTGGCGATCGGCAGGTCGAAGGAGAGCTGGTTGTTCGGCAGGCCGGTGAGGCTGGCCGAAGCGATGGTGACGCCGTGATAGCCGCGCTTGCGGCTGATGATCTTCTTCCGCTGCGGCTGGCCGAGCGCATTGGAGCGATACCAGATCATCTTCATGGCCGTGTCGTTGGCCTCGGACCCGGAGTTGGTGAAGAAGGCCTTGCTCATCGGCACGGGCGCCATCATCACCAGCTTCTCGGCCAAGTCGATGACGACCGAATGCGACTTGTGGGTGAAGTTGTGATAGAAGGGCAGCTGCTTCATCTGCCGCGTTGCGGCCTCGACCAGCCGGGGCTCCGAGAAGCCGACAGCCACGCTCCACAAGCCGGCCATCGCCTCGATGTAGCGCTTGCCGGTGTTGTCCTCGACATAGATGCCGTCGCCCTTCTCGATGATGAGCGGGCCGACTTCCTGGTGCCGACGCATATTGGTGTAGGCGTGGAGGTGATAGCGGATATCACGTGCTTCGGGGGAATTGGGTTGGGCGTCCATACTGGTTTCCTGTGTTTCAGCACCGCGACTGCGCGGCATTCTTGGCCTTGCACTGGAGGGTCCTGCTCCGCCGGCGAGCAGCGGCGGAGAATCACCCTTGCAAATTCCAAAAATTTGCTGTGTGATGCATCATGTATTTCGGAAATTATGTTGTCAATGCGGCACTTTATCGATACGCGGCCGGTTGTGTGGGATGCCGTGAACGATGAGCGGAAACTTCAACTTCCAGACCCTTGAACACGAGAATCTGGGCGAGAGCGTCTATGCCCGCATGTCGGAGGCGCTGATGAAGGGGCGCTTCGCCCCCGATGCCCGCCTGACCATACGGGACATAGCCCAGTCACTCGGCACCAGCGTGACCCCGGTGCGCGACGCGATCCTGCGGCTGATCCAGGACGAGGCGCTGGTGCAGAAATCGGCGCGCGAAGTGCGCGTGCCCCTCCTGACCATGGAGCGCTACAAGGAAATCCGGCAGATCAGGATCAAGCTGGAGGGGCTGGCCGCGCGCGAAAGCGCCCTCAAGGCCGGCCCGCAGGACATCGCCCGGCTGCGCTATCTGATCGAGCGCAACGAACGTGCCATCGCCGCGAAGGACTGGAGCCGCGCCCTCGAGCTCAACCAGGTCTTCCATTTCGCGCTGGCCGAAATCGCCGACATGGTGGTGCTGCGCGGCATACTCAACCGGCTATGGCTGCAGATGGGACCGCTGATCGCCGAAGCCTACCAGGCCGGCGGGCGCATCATGATCGACCATCATTACCACGTGCTCGAGGCCATCATCGCCAAGGACCCGGACGCGGCCGAGCGCGCCATCGTCGAGGACATTGGCGACGCGGGAAAGATGATCATCGAGCAGGTGATCATGCGTCGGCAGAACGGGGCTGCGGACTGAGATGGAACAGGTCGACTGCATCATCGCGGGTGCCGGTGTCATCGGACTGGCCATCGCCCGCGAGGTCTCCAGGCTCGGCTTGGAGACGATCGTCATCGAGGCAGAGGAGGCCATCGGCACGCAGACCAGTTCGCGCAATTCCGAGGTGATCCATGCCGGGCTCTATTATCAGCCCGGGTCGCTGAAGGCGAAGTTTTGCGTGGAGGGCCGCGAGAAACTCTACCGCTTCGCGCAAGAGCGCAACGTGCCCCACCGCCGCTGCGGCAAGCTGATCGTGGCGACCCACGCCAACCAGGAGGCGACGCTTGCCGCCATTGTCGACAGGGCGCGTGCCTGCGGCGTCGACGATCTGGTGCGGCTGTCGGCCGCCGAGGCGAAGGCGCTGGAGCCGTCGCTGCGCTGCACCGCGGCGCTGCTGTCGCCCTCGACCGGCATCATTGACAGCCACGGGCTGATGCTGGCCCTGCTGGGCGAGGCCGAGGAGCACGGCTGTTTCCTCTCGCTCAACACCCGCGTCGTCTCGGGGCGGCTGGAAGCCGGTCGCGTCGTGCTGCAGACGCGCGACAGCGCCGGCGGCGAATTCGAGATTGCGGCAAAGCGCTTCATCAACGCCGCCGGACTTTCGGCCAACGCCATCGCCCGCTCGCTGGAGGGTTTTGACGGCCGCTTCGCGCCGCCGCTGCGCTACGCCAAGGGCAACTATTTTTCGGTGACGGGCCGGCCGGCATTTTCGCGCCTGATCTACCCGGTGCCGGAGCCAGGCGGCCTCGGCGTGCACCTGACGCTCGACCTCAACGGCTCGGCCCGTTTTGGTCCGGATGTCGAATGGGTGGAGGGGCTGGACTACAGGGTCGACCCGCGCCGCGCCGACCATTTTTACGGCGAGATAAGAAAATACTGGCCCGACCTGGCCGACGGCAGCCTGAGCCCGACCTATAGCGGCATTCGCCCGAAACTGTCCGGCCCCGGAGAGCCGAACGCGGATTTCGTGATCCAGGGGCCGGAGGCGCATGGGGCGGCAGGCGTCATCAACCTGTTCGGCATCGAAAGCCCCGGCCTGACCTCGAGCCTGGCGATCGCCGGGCATGTGGCGCGGCTGGCCAAGGACGCGCGCCCCTAAGAGTCCTCAAGGCGCATCCCCCGGGACGGCGTTGCGCCGCCCGGAGGGCATTGATCGTTTCGACTAGCGCTGGCGCGGATAGGCTTCCGCCTCGGGAGCGTTGGCCCAGCTCTGCAGCGTCTGACCGCCGTCGATCAGCCAGTCGACGCCGGTGATGTGCCGGGCCTCGTCAGAGGCAAGGAATGCCACCGCGGCCGCGACATCCTCCGGCTGACCGATGCGGCGCAGCGGAATGCGGTTGGCAAAGCGCTGGATGCCGGCCTGATAGGCCTGGCGATCCGCCGCCGGCACGCCGAGCGTCGTCTCGATCACGCCGGGACAGATCGCATTGACGCGGATGCCATAGGGCGCGGCGTCGAGGGCTGCCACGCGCGTCAGGCCGACGACGCCATGCTTGGTCGAGGCATAGCCGGCGCCGCCGGAAAGCACGTCCCAGCCCGCCATCGAGGAACCCATATTGACGATGGAACCCTCGATCCTGGCATCGATCATGGCGTTGAGCGAAGCCTTCATGACCAGGAAGACGCTGCGCAGGTTGATGCGCACGATGGCGTCCCAGTCTTCCACGGCAAGCTGGTGCACCGGCGCTACTTGCCCGGAAATGCCGGCATTGTTGAACATGACATCGAGGCGGCCGAAGGTGGAGACAACCTTGTCGATCGCGCGCTTGACCTCGGCCTCGTCGGAAACATCTGCGGCAACGGCCAGCGTGCGCTCGCCCAGTTCGGCGGCGAATGCGTCGGCCTTGGCGCCGTCGCGATCGACAACTGCCACCCGCGCCCCCTCTTCGAGAAAGCGGCGCACGGCCGCGCCGCCGATGGCGCCTGCGCCGCCGGTGACGACGACGACCTTGTTTTCAAAGCGATTCATGTTCGTCTCCTTCAGGAATTCTTGTACGAGCGCCAGGAATGGCGCGGCTCGAAGCCGAGCGTTTCGCGCGCATGGGCGATGTCGAACACCGAGCCATGGCCGGGGATCGCCTGGGCAAATGGCACGCCCGAAAATGCGCGCTCGGCCAGCACCGCGGTTTCTTCTTCGGAGTAACTGTCGGCGGCGCTGAGGAAGGTGCGCAGATGCCCCTCGCCCTCCCAGGAAAGCGCCTTGAGGAAGGCATCGGCGGCATCGCGAGCGTCGAGATAGCTCCACAGGTCGCGGGCGGAATCGGCCAGCGCGCGGCGCGGCCCCACTTCGTTGAAGAAGGTCTCGGGTGTCTGGATCCAGGGCATGCGCAGGCTGACCGCCGAGAAGGCGCCGCGGCGCACGGCCGCTTCCACCACCTCCTCGCCCAGCCATTTAGACAGGCCATACGCATCCTGCGCGCCGATGGGATGGTTCTGGTCGATTGGCAGGTAGTGCGGGGCGCGGAAATTTTCGCCAAAGGGATAGCCAAGCACGCTGAAGGAGGAGGCATAGACGAAGCGCGAGGCGCCGGCCTTCACCGCGGCCTCCACCACATTATAGGCGGCAGCGAGATTGGTGCGGAACACTTCGGCCGGGGCGCGCCCGGTCGGTCGGGGGATGGCGGCGATGTGCACCACCGCCTCGCAAGCGCCGATGAGCTGCATCGTGGCGCCGAGGTCGGTGAGGTCTGCCGTGACATGCTGCCAGCCGCCCTTGCTGGGCGGGGCCATGTCGATGCCCAGCACCTCGTGCCCGGCTCCCACCAGCGCCCCGGCGACGTGCCGGCCCAGCAGGCCGCTCGATCCTGTTACGACGATTTTCATATCGGCTCCTTCTATGCGGCGCGACGAACCCGGAACTTGCCGCCGCAACGACCTGCGGCGATCCCTTGAGTCGGCTTCCGTGCACAATATCATTGATGGTCATACAATTCGAAGAGCATAATCCCCCATCTTGTCAATGGAGCGCTGCATGCCCAAATCGCGCTTGGCGGCTAAAGTTGGTGACACGGTCGCTCTTTGCGGCCCGGTTCCACGCTGCGGGATTGACTTCGCCACCGGCAGGGTTTTTGTATGTACACAAACAATTGGCACATGCTGAAGGGTTTCTACCATGACCACGGATAGCTTTTCGTCGCACCGCCATGACGGCAGCATAAGTCTCGACCCGGCCCGCGCCGCCGTGATCGTGGTGGACATGGTAAACGATTTCTGCAAGCCGGGCGGCGCAATGGTGCTGCCGGGCTACGAGACGCTGGTGGCGCCGCAGCTCAGCGTGATCGAGGCCGCCCGCAAGGCCGGCGCCCCGGTGATCTGGGTTCACGACGCGCATCGCCCCAACATGCGCCGCGACCGCGAATGGCTGAAGCGCACCCCGCACTGCGTTGAAGGCACCTGGGGCGTCGAGATCATCGACGACCTCGGCGCGCGCGACGACGAGATCCACATCATCAAGCGGCGCTACTCGGCCTTCTTCCAGACCGACCTCGACATGACGCTGAAGGACATGCTGGTCGACCAGATCATCGTCTTCGGCGTGGTCACCAATATCTGCGTGCGCTCCACCGTCCATGACGCCTTCTTCAACGGCTACGAAGTGGTGGTGCCGAGCGACTGCTGCGCAGCCACCGGCCCGCGCGAGCAGGAAAGCAGCCTTTACGACATCGCCACGCATTTCGGCGTGGTCAGCGACGCGGCGACTGTGGCGGGGGCGTTGCAATCCGGCGTGGTCCTGCGCAACCTCGACACCGTCGGCTGAATACCGGCCAGGAGAGGGAGCGCCGTCCGGCCAGGAGCGGCCTGGCCTGCGAAAACACGAGAAGGGATCGAAAGTGACGACAGACAGCGAAGTCCAGGACGACAGCGCCAAAGCCGCGCGCAAGAAGCCTGCGCGCGCGGTCAAGCCCATCAGCCGGGTGGAAGCCGTCGAACTCTACGGCAAGTCCGGCTACGATCTCGACGCACATCCGGCGCATGCCATCCGTCGCGCACACCAGCGCGCCACGCTCTGCTTCCAGCAGGTGATGGCCGGCGAGGAACTTTCGCCCACCCAGTTCGCCGCGCTGGCGACGATCCTGCGCTATGGCGAGGTCTCGCAGAACCATCTCGGTCGGCTCACCGCGATGGACCCCTCCACCATCAGCATCGTGGTGCGCAAGCTGATGAAGCATGGGCTCATCAAGCGCAGCCCTTCCGAGACCGACCAGCGCCTGATCATGATCACGCTGACGGATGCGGGCACGCACTACACGCTCGAACGCCTCGACCGCAGCCTGGAGGTCGGACGCAAGCTGCTCTCGCCGCTGTCGCCGGAAGAGCAGAAGACCCTTCTCGACCTGCTACACCGGATCGGCAGCGAGGACTGAGCCAGCCCGGCGGGGGCCTTGACCGGGCACCAATCCGCAAGACTTGAAAAAGGAAATTTTGAATGTCGGTTGAACCGAATGGGCCTGCCGCCGGCGGCGACAAACTCGTCATCCGCAATATCGGCCTGCTGCTGAGCGGCGATCTCGCCAACCCGATCCTCGACGCCGACACCATCGTCTGCACCGGTGAGCGCATCAGTGCCGTCGGCAAGGCCGCCGATCTCGACCTCGACGGCGCCAGGACGATCATCGACGCGCAGGGCTGCGTCGTCACGCCCGGCCTCATCGACAACCACGTGCATCCCGTGGCCGGCGACTGGACGCCGCGCCAGAACCAGATGGGCTGGCTCGATTCCACGCTGCATGGCGGCGTGACCACCGTGATCTCGGCTGGCGAGGCGCATTATCCCGGCCGTCCGCGCGACCTGGTGGGCATCAAGGCGCTGGCGATTGCCGCGCAGCGCAGCTTCGCCAATTTCCGCCCCAGCGGCATGAAGATCATCGCCGGCGCGCCGGTGCTCGAACCCGGCATGACGGAAGACTATTTCCGCGAACTCGCGGAAGCCGGCGTGACGCTGATCGGCGAGGTTGGCCTGGGCGGCGTCAAGGACGGCCCGACCGGCCGGCAGATGATCGCCTGGGCGCGCAAATACGGCATGACGTCGATGACCCACACCGGCGGCCCGTCGATCCCCGGTTCGGGCCGCATCGGCGCCGACGTGGTGCTGGAAGTGGACGCCGACGTGATCGCCCACGTCAATGGCGGCCCGACCGCCCTGCCCGACGATGAAATCATCCGCGTCTGCGAGGAAAGCACGCGCGCGCTGGAAATCGTCCACAACGGCAATTTGCGCACCGGCCTGATGGTGCTGAAGATAGCCCAGGAGCGCGGCGAGCTCGCCCGCGTGATCCTCGGCACCGACGGCCCTGCCGGCTCGGGCGTGCAGCCGCTCGGCATCCTGCGCACCATCACCATGCTGGCCTCGCTGGGCGGTGTTGCGCCGGAAGTCGCGTTCTGCTTCGCCTCCGGCAACATCGCCCGCGTGCGCAAGCTGGACGATCGCGGCATCGTCGCGCCCGGCCGCGCGGCCGATCTCGTCTTCATGGACCAGGCCATGGGCGGCGCCGGCAAGGACTTCCTCGACAGCATCACCATGGGCAACCTGCCCGGCATCGGCATGATCATGGTGGACGGCGTGGTTCGCACGGCGCGCAGCCGCAACACGCCTCCGGCAGCCCGCGTTCCTGAGACAGTCGCGGCCTGAGGGCCGCAACAAGTTTCCGCCGCGATCCACTGGACCGCGGCGGAACAATTGCCAGGGCTCAGACGAGCCCGTCTTCGCCCTTCACCTGGGCCTTGGTCAGTCCGCCGACGCGCGGATGCGGGCGGCCCGAATCGGTGACCGCGATCGCCACCACGATCTCGTCGTCGCGCGGCGCATCCGGAACGCGCACTTCCATGCCGTCGAAATGACTGCGCACCTTGGCCGCATCCTTGTGGCCGAGCGGGATGTCGATCGGCGCGCCGAGGCCGCCACGCTTCTTCGACGACGGAATCAGCGCCGCGCCCTTGCCCAGGATGTCGCGGAAGGGTGCGCCGAGCTTCGGGTGCAGGATGGCGGCGGCGTGCTCGAGCTCGCCATCAGCGCCGACCACCGCCGCCTTGCCAAAACTCTCGACGGCGGAACCGTCGATGCCCAGGGCAGCGACCGCGCGACGCGGCAAGATGTCGCCGAGTTCCTCGCCGATGTCGCTGAGCTTCGACAGGTCGTCCACGAACTGGTTCGCATAAGGGTTACGGATGACCGCAACTGCAACGGCGCGGCGCGTGGGCGGGTTGACCGGACGGCCGCCCTCGAACCGCGTTTCCTCGACGACCGTGAAAATCTTGCGGATCTCGACGCTCATCGCAGACCGTCCTCTCCCTTGATGTCCTTGGCCGCCAGGCCACCGACACGTGCATGGATGCGGGGCCCCGTCGTCATCGCCAGCACCAGCACGATCTCGTTGGCGCGCGGCGCATCGTTGATGCCCACCTCGATCGCATCGAAATGGCTGCGAACATAGGCGGCGTTGACGTGGGCCACCGGAATGTCGATTCGAGCGCCCGGGCCGCCGACCTTCTTGGTGGAGGGGACGATGGCCTTGGTGTCGCCCAGCAGCTCGCGCATCGCATAGCCGCCCGGATTGTGCCACAGCGCGCCATGTTCCAGCTCGCCCGCACCGCCGACGATGGCGCCCTTGCCATAGGCCTCAATCTCGCCCGCTTCGCCGCCCATGGCTTCCAGCAGCTTCGTGGCCATGGCGAGGCCGACCGGCTTCAGATCTTCCATGAAGCCGGCGATTTCCTCGACGTATCGGCCGGCAAACGGGTTTTCGACCACGGCCAGCACCGCGCCGCGCTTCAGGGGCTTGTCGGCGCGCGGGCCGCCCTCGTGGAATATCTCCTCGACCTGGACGACGAGCTTCTTGATTGGGATGTCTGACATGGGTCCTCTCGAAAAACCGACCAGGCTTGAAACTGGCCTAACTTGTTAGAGTAGCAACAATTAGCGATTGGCGTGGATTGTCAAGCGCCAGACGCCGGCTGGCCTTATTTAACGGCGATGACTCCTGTGGGCTGCAATGCACCCCGATTGACAGATTGTTAGACCACCCATAAAGTCATATGAGCACCAACAAGTTGGGATAACCTATACCGCAACGCGTCGGGCTTGAAGCAGTGTTTCCAGGGAGATCATGGGAAGCGGGATGAGAAATTTGTTCAAGAAGTTTGCGATCGCCGGCGTTGCTTTTGCCGCCTCGATCGGCGCAGCCGGCGCGCAGGACAAGGTGTCGGTGGCGGCCATTTCCGGCTATTTCGCACAGGGCTTCGGCGTCTCCATCGTCAACGGCCTCAACAAGGCCAAGGACGAGTTCGGCATCGATCTCAAGCTGGTGGACACCGGCAACCGCGCGCTCGACTATGAAGAGCAGTTCGCCAACCTCGCCAAGGGCGGCCAGTACGACCTCATCTTCGTGATGGGCTGGGAGCTGGTGGACGCGCTGCAGAAGGCAAGTGCGGCCTATCCCGACCAGCGCTTCGTGTTCATCGACGGCGTGCTGGACAGCGACAAGATCGTCTATGCCAGCTTCGCTGAGGAGCAGGGCTCCTTCGTGGCCGGCGCGTTGGCGGGCCTGATCGAGAACCAGGGCAGCTCCTTCGACAAGATCGGCGACGGCAAGGCCATCGGCTTCGTCGGCGGCCGCGACATTCCCGTCATCCGCAACTTCCTCGGCGGCTACGAGCAGGGCGCCAAGTATGCCGCGCCGGACGTCAAGGTGAACGCCGTGTTCGCCGGCACCTTCGACGACCCGGCCAAGGGCAGCGAGCTGGCGCTGGCGCTCTACGGCCAGGGCACCGACATCGTCTACAACGTGGCTGGCCCGACGGGCGAAGGCGTGATGCAGGCGAGTGCTGCGGCCGACAAGTACTCGATCGGCGTCGACGTCGACATGTGCGGCTCGGCTCCGGGCAACGTGCTGGCCAGCATGCTCAAGCGCGGCGACATCGCCGTCTACACGCTGATCAAGGACGAGGTCGAGGGCCGCAAGGTCACCCCCGGCACCCGCACGTTCGACCTCGCATCCGGCGGCGTCGAAGTGAAGGTCTGCGACGACATCGCCGCCAACATCCCCTCCGAGATCACCAGCAAGCTGGAAGAGATCAAGCAGGAGATCGTCGACGGCAAGATCGAGATCGTCAAGGCCAAGTAAGGCCGGTTCGGCATCTCTCGAAAGGCTGGCGGCGCCATGCGGCGCCGCCGCCCGCAATCCGGCACATCGGTCCGTGCGGACGCCGGGTTGATCGACCAACCCAACTGTGAGGTCTTTCGTGTCGAACGCATCCTCGACAACGACCGCAGCTCGCCCCGCCGAAAACGCTGTCGAGCTCATTGGCATCACCAAGCGCTTCGGCGCTTTCACCGCCAATGAGAACGTCAACCTCACCGTTCGCCGCGGCGAAATCCACGCGATCATCGGCGAAAACGGCGCCGGCAAAACCACCCTCATGAACATCCTGTTCGGGCTGCTGCAGCCCGACGAGGGAAAGATTCGCATCGACGGGCAGGACGTCGTGTTTGCCGACCCGGCCGCGGCCATTTCCGCGGGCCTCGGCATGGTGCACCAGCATTTCAAGCTCGTGCCGTCGCTTTCGATCGCCGAGAACATCTTCCTCGGCATGGAGATCATCAACAACGGTCTCATCGACCACGCCGGGCAGATCGAGAAGACCCGCGAGCTCTCCGAGCGCGTCGGCCTGAAGGTCGACCCGACCGAGCGCGTCAGCCTCGTTTCCGTCGGCATCGAGCAGCGCATCGAGATCCTGAAGGTCCTGGTGCGCGGCGCGCGCACCATCATCCTCGACGAGCCGACCGCCGTGCTGACGCCGCAGGAGAGCCGCGAGCTGTTCCAGACGCTGCGTCGCTTCGTGGCCGAGGGCATGACCGTCATCTTCATTTCCCACCACCTCGAGGAGGTGATGGAAGTATCCGACACGGTAACGGTGCTGCGCAACGGCAAGCATGTCGCCACCCGTCCGACTGCCGAGCTCACCAAGGCCGACCTCGTACGCATGATGGTGGGCCGCGACGTCAGCTTCGACCGGCGCCCGCGCGAGGCCACCCACGGCAAGGTCGTGCTCGACGTGCGCAATTTGTGGGCGCGCGACGAGCGCCGCCTGCCTGCCCTGCGCGACGTGAGCTTCACCGTGCGCGCCGGCGAGATCGTCGGCATCGCCGGCGTCGCCGGCAACGGCCAGACCGAGCTGGCGGAAGTGCTTGCCGGCCTGCGCCCTGCCAGCCATGGCGAGGCGTTTCTCAATGGCCGCGACCTGACCCGGCTTTCGCCGGCGGCGATCCGCAAGGCCGGCTTTGCGCATGTGCCGGGCGACCGCATGATCCGCGGCGTCGACGGCGGCGCCTCGATTTCGTCCAACCTTTTGATGGGCCGCCAGCACCGGGCTCCGTGGAGCCGGAACGGCGTGCTCGACTGGAAGGCCACCGACAGGGACGCCGAGGCGATGATCAAGCGCTTCGACATCCGCGCGCGCGGGCCGCACGATACCGTCAAGCGGCTTTCGGGCGGCAACATCCAGAAGGTGGTGCTGGCGCGCGAATTCACCAACGACGCCGATTTCCTCCTGATCGACCAGCCGACGCGCGGCGTCGACATCGGCGCCCAGGAAGCCATCCACAGCGAGATCATGAGCCAGCGCGCGGCCGGGCGCGCGGTGCTCGTGATTTCCGTGCAGCTCGACGAGCTGCTGACGCTGGCTGACCGCATCCTGGTTCTCTTCAACGGCCGCCTCATGGGCGAGGTCGACGGCAACGAGGCCGACGACGAGACCATCGGCATGATGATGGCGGGGCTGCAGCCCGGCGAAAAGGAACGGGAACTCGTTTCATGAGCGACAGATTGCGCGCATTCTACGGCCAGGCGATAGCTGTGCTCTTGGCGCTTGCCATCGGCGCGGTCATCATCGTCCTCGTCGACGAAAGTCCGGTAAAGGTCTTCATGACCCTGCTGCGCGGGGCTTTCGGCGACCAGACCAGGATCGCCGGCACCTTGCTGCAGACGACACCTATCCTCATCTGCGGCGTGGCGGCCTGCGTCGGCCTGCGCGGCGGCATGTTCAATGTCGGCATCGAGGGCCAGCTTTTCCTTGGCGGCTTCGCCGCGGCGCTGGTCGGCTTCGCGCTGCCGCTGCCGCCCGGCCTGCACATGGTCGTCGCTCTTATCGTGGCGGTTCTTGCGGGCGCGGCCTGGGTTTCGATCCCAGCCTATTTCCGCGCGCGCTACAACACCAACGAGGTCGTCTCCACCATCCTGTCCAACTATGTGGCGGTGCTGCTGACCTCCTACTTCACCATCTTTCTCTTCAAGCGTCCCGGCGGCTGGTCCGAAACCCCGCCCATCCTCCCAAGCGCGTATCTGCCGGAGATCTTCTCCTTCTCCCGGCTGAACTGGGGACTGGTCGTCGGGCTGGTGCTGGCGGTCGCGGTCGCCTGGCTGTTCCGCCACACGGCGCGCGGCTATTCGGCCTCCATGGTCGGCTCGGCACCGAAATTCGCCGAATATGGCGGCATCGACGTCAAGCGCCAGGGCTTCATCGTGCTCTTGGCCTCCGGCGCCATCGGCGGGCTGGCCGGCGGTGTCGAGACGCTGGGCGTGCACCATCGCTTCATGGAAGGCTTTGCGCCCGGCTTCGGCTTCGACGGGCTGATCGCGGCCCTGCTCGCCAACGGCTCGCCCATCGGCACGATCTTCACGGCGCTGTTCTTCGGCGCGCTGCGCAGCGGCTCGCTGCTGCTGGAAGTGGACACCAACGCCTCGCGCGAAATCATCACGGTGATCCAGGCGCTGATCATCCTCAGCGTGTCGGCCCAGGTTCTGATGAAGCGGCGCGGTGACAGCACCGCAGGGGAACGTCGATGGAAATTCTAGGCAACCTCGTCAACGTCGCGCTCATTGTCGCGATGCTGCGGACCACGGCGCCGATCCTTCTGGTGGCGCTGGGCGGTTCCTTCACCACCAAGGCCGGCATCTTCAACATCGGCCTGGAAGGCCAGATGCTGGTCGGCGCCTTCTTCGCCGTGCTGGGCTCGATCTGGTCAGGCTCGGCGCTGGTGGGCGTGGCCTGCGGCGTGGCCGCGGCACTGGTGTTCGCGCTGGCCTTCGCCGTCCTCGTCGTCAGCTTCCGGGCCAATGAAGTGGTGGTCGGCCTTGCACTCAACATTCTTGCCGGCGGCATGACGGTCTCGCTGATGAAGGCTATCTTCGGCACGCGCGGCTCCATCGTCGGACAGGGCATCGTCGGCCTACCCAAGGTGCAGATCCCCGGCGCGAAGGCACTGCTCGGCTCGTGGGCGCCGCTGATCTCGGGCTACACGCCCATGGTCTATGTGGCCTTCATCGCCGTGCCGCTGCTGATCCTGTTCTACAAGCGCAGCCGGCTTGGCCTCTATATCCGCGTCGTCGGCGAGAAGCCGGAAGCGGCGGAGGCGCTGGGCATCTCGATTACGCGCATCCGCTACACGGCCTCGCTGCTGTGCGGCCTGCTGGCCGGCCTTGCGGGCGCACACCTGTCGCTCGGCTACATCACCATGTTCACCGAGAACATGTCGTCCGGGCGCGGCTTCATGGCGGTTGCCATCCTGATCTTCTCCAACGGCGATCCCTGGAAGGTGCTGGTGGGCTGTCTGCTGTTCGGCTTCGCCGACGCCTTCTCGCTGCGTCTGCAAACCTTCGGCTTCCCGTCCTACCTGATCCTTGCGGTGCCATACCTGGTTGCGCTGGCGGCGCTGTTTGCCCTCTCCTACCGCAGCCGGCCCAAGATCATCCGCGAGACCGCGGAAACCATGCGCAGGCTGCTGAGTGCCGACAAGAACCCGGCATAGAAGCCGGACAGGACCATTTCACGCTGAAAGGCTTTTTGACGAATGGAACGCATTATTCTCGACGTGGATTCGGCGGGCGACGACATCCTCGCCGTGCTGTTTGCCGCGGCAAACCCCAACATCAAGCTCGAGGCCATCACCACCGTGACCGGTGCGGCCGGCCCCATCGAGCAGGTGACCAATGTCGTGCTCAACACGCTGTCGCTTGCCGGCCGTGACGACATTCCCGTTTATGCCGGTGCCTGGCGGCCGATCGTCGGCCATTCCAAGGCCGACATGGAAGCGCCGGTGCATTTCGAGAAGCAGCTGACCGAACGCTTCGGCGATCGCCTGAAGAAGTTCAACCCGCCGGCGCCCACGCCGAAGCGGCAGGCGACCCCCGGCCACGCAGTCGACTTCATCATCGACACGGTGATGTCGAACCCCGGCGAGATCACGCTGGTGACCACCGGCCCGCTGACCAATGCCGCCATGGCGCTCTTGCAGGAGCCGCGGCTGACCAAGGCGCTGAAGAACCTGCTGGTGCTGGGCGGCAACTTCCACACGCCGGGCAACATCACGCCGGTGACCGAGTACAACATCTGGGCCGACCCGGAAGCTTCGCGCATCGTGCTCAATGCCGACGTGCAGAAGATCCTCGTGCCGCTCGACATCTGCGAGGACAACCGCGTCGCCACCTCCATGCTGACGCGCAACGACATTGCCGACATGCAGGCGACCGCCAAGGACAACCCGGTTGTCGACATGATCGCCGACGTGTTCCCGATCTATATCGACATCTGGCGCGAGTTCTTCGGCCTCGTCGGCTTCCCGATGGACGACGTGATCACCGTGGCACTGGCCTTCCAGCCCGACCTGGTGACCACGACCGAGCCGCTCTTCGTCGACGTGCTGACCGACGGCAGCGTGGCCCGCGGCCAGACGGTGGCCTATCGCGGCTTCCAGATCCTGCCCGGCGGCGGTCCCAAGACCACGCGCATCGGCACGGACCTCGAAGGCCGGCGCTTCCTCGACATCTTCAAGAATACCATCGCTCGCTACGAGCGGGCAGCATGAACGGCAGCGACATGACCCCTACCCCCATTCTCTTCGACTGCGACCCCGGCCATGACGACGCCATCGCGCTGGTGATGGCGCATCGTTCGCCGGCCATCGAACTGCTCGGCGTGACCACGACCTGCGGCAATGCCGAGCTGGAAAAGACGACGGCGAACGCCCTGCGCATCCTCGAATATATCGGCGCAGGCGACGTGCCGGTCGCGGCCGGCTGCCACCGCCCGCTGGCGCGGCCGCTGGTTCTTGGCACCGCCGACGGCCCGAGCGGCCTTGAGGGCTCGCCCTACCTGCCGCAAGCCACCATCAAGCCTGTCGACCAGCATGCGGTCGACTTCCTGGCGGAAAAACTGCTGGCGCGCCCCGAGCCCACCCTGGTGGTGGCGACAGGCCCGCTGTCCAACATCGGGCTCCTGCTGCTGAAGCACCCGCATGTCCTGCCCAAGATCAAGGAAGTGATCTGGATGGGCGGCGTGTTCTACCGCAAGAGCGAGATCATCACGCCGACCGAGTTCAACGCCTATTGCGATCCCGAGGCGCTGAAGATCGTGCTGGATTCCGGCGTGCCGATCACCATGGTCGGCCTCGACGTGACGATGCAGGTGCTGATCGAGGAGCCGCAATTTGCCGAGCTCGCCAAGATCGACACGCCGCTGGGCAAGCTGGTCAACGACTGGCTGCGCTTCTACGAGAAGCTGCACCGCAACTCGATGGGCGTGGGCGGTGCCATGCACGACCCGCTGGCGCTGGCGCTGGCAATCGACCCGACGCTGGTGAAGACCCGCCCGGCCCACATCGCCGTGGATCTGAACGGCACCTACACCTTCGGCGCCACGGTCGCGGACTTCTGGGGCGAACGCGGCGAAAAGGACAACGCCCGGATCGCCTATGAGGTGGACGCCGAACGCTTCTTCAAGCTGATGTTCGACCTGCTCAGGGACTGAGCTAGGGGCACAGCCAGTCCCTTTTGACCGCGGTTGAACTCAGGCCCCGGACGCTTTCTGCGCCGGGGCCTTATTCATGGTCAGTTCGACAGCAGGTCGCCGAACTGCTTGCGCAGCTCGGCCTTCTGCACCTTGCCCATGGTGTTGCGCGGCAGCTCGGACACGAAGACCAGCCGCTTCGGCTGCTTGAAGCGCGCAAGTGACGTCGTCACGGCAGCCTCGACGGCCGGGCGCGCGGTCTCGTCGCCCACGATGACCGCCACCGGCGCCTCGCCGAAATCCGCATGAGGAAGGCCGATAACGGCGCTTTCCACCACGCCCTCGACCTGGTCGATCACCAGCTCGATTTCCTTCGGATAGATGTTGAATCCGCCGGAGATGATAAGGTCCTTGGCCCGGCCGACTATGTGCAGATAGCCGTCTTCATCGATCATGCCGACATCGCCGGTGATGAAGAAGCCGTCCTGGCGGAATTCGGTTTTGGTCTTTTCCGGCAGGCGCCAATAGCCGGCAAAGACATTGGGCCCGCGCACCTCGACGCCGCCGATTTCTCCATTTGGCAGCGGCTGGCCGCTGTCATCGGCAATGCGGATTTCCGTGCCCGGCAGCGGGAAGCCGACGGTGCCGGCACGACGCTCGCCCTCATAGGGGTTGGAGGTGTTCATGCCGGTTTCGGTCATGCCGTAGCGCTCGAGGATGCGGTGGCCGGTGCGCGCCTCGAACTCGACATGGGTCTCGGCAAGCAGCGGCGCGCTGCCGGAGACGAAGAGGCGCATGTGGCTGACGAGCTCGCGATTGAGGCGGTCGCTGGCCAGCAGCCGTGTGTAGAAGGTGGGCACGCCCATCAGCGCGGTCGCGCGCGGCAGGTCGTCAAGAATGGCGTCGGCCTTGAACGCCTGGTGGAAGATCATGCTGCCGCCCACCGCCAGCATGACATTGGTGGCCACGAACAGGCCATGCGTGTGGAAGATTGGCAGGGCGTGGATCAGCACGTCGTCAGCCGTGAAGCGCCATTCGGCCGCCAGCGCGCGCGTGTTGGACAGAAGATTGTTCTGGGTGAGCATGGCGCCCTTGGAGCGCCCGGTGGTGCCGGAGGTGTAGAGCAGCGCGGCGAGGTCGTCGTCGCCCCGGTCGGTCACCGTCGTGAGGGGTTCTGCGGCCGCGATCGCGTCGGCAAAGCTTCCGGTGCTGTCGGCCGAGATGGAAAGCGTGCGACCCCTGCCCTCCAGCAGCGCGGCGATGTCGGCCTCCTCTTCCGGCGCGCAGACGCACAGCTTCGGCTCGGCATCGCCGAGGAAGAAGCTCACCTCGTCGAGCGTGTAGGCAGTGTTGAGCGGCAGGAAGACCGCGCCGACCTGCGCGCAGCCGAAGAACAGCGCAAGCGTTTCCGGCGTCTTGGCAGCATGGACGGCGACGCGATCACCGGCTTCCACGCCCTGCGCCCGCAGCACGGCCGCGATGCGGCCGACAAGCGATGCGAAGCCGGCATGGCTGATCGCCGTTCCGTCGGCGAGATGAAGGAACGGTTTGGCGTTGTCGCGGTGAATGCCGACAAGCGCGTCATAGATCGGATTGGCCATGCTGAACCCCGGAAGTTTCGGCCGAAGCTTCGCGGCCGCCTCATGGCGACCCGCGGCAGCTGCGGCGGTGTTACGCTCCCAAGCGCGTCGCACCAAACCGGAGTATCAGTCAAGCCTCAGCCGGCCGCCCGCAACCCTTTCAGGCGCGCCGGGCCGAGCTTGGCCTCGTCGAGGCCGAAATCGGCGATGCGGGCCGGCAGCGGCAGCCCGCGCACCAGCGAAGCACAGGCCTCGCCCATCGCCGCCGAGGTCTGGATGCCATAGCCGCCCTGGGCGACGACCCAGAACAGACCCGCAACCTTCGGGTCGAAGCCGCCGACGAGGTCACCGTCGCCGACGAAGGAGCGCAAGCCCGCCCAGACGCGGGCCGGACGGCCGACGGTGAGCGTGGTCATCTCCTCGATGCGATAGATGCCCATGGCGATGTCGAGATCTTCCGGCTGCACGTCCTGCGGCGCGGTCGGGTCGGCATTGGCGGGCGAGCCGAGCAGCATGCCCGCATCGGGCTTCACATAGCAGTTCTCCTCGGCGTCCATGACCATCGGCCAGCGCGAGATGTCCATGCCGGCGGGCGGCGCGAAGATGAAGGCGCTGCGCCGGCGCGGCTCGAGCCCCAGCGGTTCCGCGCCAAACAGGCGGCCCAGCTCGTCGCCCCACGCGCCGGAAGCGTTCACCACGATGGGGGCGACATATTCCTTGCCGGAGGCGACGACGCGCCAGTCGGCGCCGGAGCGCTCGGCGGCTGTCACCTCGGCATTGCACATGACCGTGCCGCCCGCCTGGCGCAGGCCGCGCAGATAGCCCTGGTGCAGCGCATGCACATCCATGTCGGCCGAGTCCGGATCGTAGACGCCGCCCACCGCCATTTCGGGCCGGAGCACCGGGACCATTGCCTGCACGGCTGCGGCGTCGAGGCGCGAACCCGTGGTGCTGACGGCGCGGATGATTTCCTCTTGCTCGTCCAGCATGTGCGCCTTGTCGGCCGAAGCAACGACCAGCGCGCCGCGCGGCGACAGGATGGGGAACTCGGCGAAGCCGGCCGGGGTGGCTTCGAGAAAAGCCCTGCTGGCCAGGGTCAGCGCGCGCACCTGTTGCGTGCCGTAGCTTTCGCTGAACAGGGCGGCCGAACGCCCGGTGGAGTGATAGCCCGGCTGGCTCTCGCGCTCGAGAAGAACGGTCTTCACATGCGGCGCCAGCCAATAGCCGATGGAGGCGCCGGCAATGCCGCCGCCGATGACGATCACATCGGCTTTCATCGCACCCGCTTGTTCTGACATCACGAAAAGGCTCCTCTCCTATGCGGCGGGCCCGGCCGCGTTCGCCGGAAAACCCGCAATCTCAATAAGGCAAGATTTGCCATGTGCAAATCGATTTCAAAGCCGGAAAACGGCTCCAGCCCGCCTGGCCTGTCGCCTGAAGGCATCGTCGCGCGCGGAGAAATGTGAAATCCCGCCATGGCGCGACAAGAAGCCCCCGTCACCCACCGCCACCCGTCCATGCCCTTGTATTTCTTTTGCTTTCAACTATATTGAAGTCATGTGCATGAAAACCTTCATCATGATTTCGAGGCTGGCCGGAGAAGCGCATGTCTTCTCCCGGAGCGGCTTCATGATGGACTGAATACCGCACAGAACCTTCCGCTCCGGGACCACCTTTTCGAACCGAATTGCGGTGGAACCTTGCGCGATTTTCTCGCGCCGCCCGGAGCCGAAGATGATCACTTCCTATGCCTTTCCGAAATGCAAGTTCTGCCACCGCGGCCTGCCGCGCGCGGCGGTTCGCTGCCCCTGGTGCGCTCACCGCCAGCACCCGCCGGTGATGCCGCGGCCTTTCGCGCCTGGCCTGTCTGTTTCCGCTGAGGGATACGCCTCCGGGATTTCCGGCGAGGGCTGCCGATGACAGCACTGGCAAGACAACATTCAGCCGCGCCGAGTGCAGCGGAGAGCCTGCTTCAGTACGGCGCGCTGCCCTGGCGCGTGAGCCGGCGCGGCGGGGTCAAGGTGCTGCTGATCACCTCGCGCGAGACCAAGCGCTGGCTGGTGCCGAAGGGCTGGCCGGTCAAGGGCAAGAGCCCGAGGCACGCGGCCATGCGCGAGGCCTTCGAGGAGGCCGGCGTGTTCGGAGACATCGATCCAGAGCCGATCGGCACCTATGACTACCTCAAGACGCTCAAGGACGGCTCGCAGGCCCTCTGCTCGGTGGTGCTGTACGGCCTGCAGGTTCGGGGTACGCTGGTGCACTGGCCGGAACGCGCCGAGCGCAAGCGGCGCTGGCACGACCTGACCGAGGCGACGGAAGCCGTTTCCGACACCGGGCTGAAGGGCCTGTTCCACTCGCTGCGCAAGGACCTGACCGCGCGCGCATGACGGGGGCGACAGCCCCCGGCCAGCAATCGCAATGATGCAGCGGGCGACGCTGTGCTAGGCGACGCTCTCGGCGGTCCGAACCGGCACGTAGTTCAGGATCGGCCCCAGCCAGCGCTCCACCTCGGCAACCGCCATGCCCTTGCGCCTTGCATAGTCCTCGACCTGGTCGCGCTCGACCTTGGCGACGCCGAAATAATAGCTTTCGGGATGGGCCAGATAGAGGCCGGAGACGGATGAGCCGGGCCACATGGCATAGCTCTCGGTCAGGCTGACGCCTACCCGCTTCTGCGCATCGAGCAGGCGGAACAGAGTCACCTTCTCGGTGTGGTCGGGCTGGGCCGGGTAGCCCGGCGCCGGGCGGATGCCCCGATAGGTCTCGCCGATGAGCTCATCGCCGGAAAGGTTTTCCTGGGGCGCATAGCCCCAGAACTCTCTGCGCACGCGCTCATGCATTCGCTCGGCGAACGCCTCGGCAAAGCGGTCGGCCAGCGCCTTCACCAGGATAGACGAGTAATCGTCATTGGCGCGCTCGAAGCGCTTGGCTATGGCCACCTCCTCGATGCCGGCCGTGACCACGAAGCCGCCGAGATAGTCGGGCTTGCCGGTTTCCAGAGGCGCGACGAAGTCGGACAGCGCCACATTGGCCCTGCCGTCGCGCTTGGAAAGCTGCTGGCGCAGCGTGAAGAAGGTGGCGAGCTCCCTCTCCCGGTCGCCGTCGGCAAACAGCCGGATATCGTCGCCCACCGCATTGGCGGGCCAGAAGCCGATGACGGCCTTCGGCGCGAACCATTTTTCCGCAACGATCCTTTCCAGCATCGCCTGCGCGTCTTCGAAGAGCTGGCGGGCGGCGTGGCCCTGCTTTTCGTCCTCCAGGATCTTCGGAAAGCGCCCCTTCAATTCCCAGGTCTGGAAGAAGGGCGTCCAGTCGATATAGCGGGAAAGCTCGGCCAGGTCCCAGTCCTCGAAAACACGCGTGCCGAGGAAGGAAGGCCGCGGCGGCTCGTAGCCCGACCAGTCGATGCGGTGGGCGTTGGCCCGCGCCTTTACCAGCGGCAGCCGCTGCTTTTCCGCCTCGCTGCGCGCATGGGCCTCGGCGACTTTCCTGTACTCCGCCCGTGTTGCGTCCACGTAGCCGCCCTTCGCCTCCGGCGACAGAAGCGTGGAGACGACGCCGACCGCGCGACTTGCATCGGTGACATAGACCGTCTGGCCGCGTTCGTATTTCGGGTGGATCTTCACCGCCGTGTGCACGCGGCTGGTGGTGGCGCCGCCGATCAGAAGCGGAATGTCGAAGCCTTCACGCTCCATCTCGGTGGCGACATGCACCATCTCGTCCAGCGAAGGCGTGATCAGCCCGGACAGTCCGATGATGTCGGCCTTATGTTCGCGCGCGGTCTCGAGGATCTTCGAGGCCGGCACCATGACGCCAAGATCGATGATCTCGTAGTTGTTGCAGGCCAGCACGACGCCGACGATGTTCTTGCCGATGTCGTGGACATCGCCCTTCACGGTCGCCATGACGATCTTGCCGGCGCTCTCGCGCGCACCGTTGCCGCCATTGGCCGCCTTCTCGGCCTCCATGTAGGGCAAGAGCACGGCGACCGCCTGCTTCATGACGCGGGCCGACTTGACCACCTGCGGCAAGAACATCCGGCCCGAGCCGAACAGATCGCCGACGACGTTCATGCCGGCCATCAGCGGCCCCTCGATCACGTGGAGCGGACGCTCGGCATTCTGCCGGGCCTCCTCGGTGTCGGCCTCGATGAACTCGGTGATGCCGTTGACCAGCGCATGCTCCAGCCGCTTTTCCACCGGCCATTCGCGCCAGGCCAGGTCCTTTTCCCTGGCTTCCCTGCCGCCCGCGCCCTTGAAGCGCTCGGCCAGTTCCAGCAGGCGCTCGGTGGCGTTGCCGCCATCCTTCGGCACGCGGTTGAGGATGACGTCCTCGCAGGCCTCGCGCAGCTCGGGATCGATGGATTCGTACACGGCCAGTTGGCCGGCATTGACGATGCCCATGTCCATCCCCGCCTGGATGGCGTGGTAGAGGAACACCGCGTGCATCGCCTCGCGCACCGGTTCGTTGCCGCGGAACGAGAAGGACAGGTTCGACACGCCGCCCGAGACGTGGACATGCGGCAGGGTGCGGGTGATCTCGCCGGCCGCTTCGATGAAGGCCGCGCCGTAGCCATTGTGGTCCTCGATGCCGGTGGCGACTGCAAAGATGTTGGGATCGAAGATGATGTCCTCGGGCGCAAAGCCTGCCTTCTCGGTCAGGAGCTTGTAGGCGCGGGTGCAGATCGCGACCTTGCGCTCCCTCGTGTCGGCCTGGCCGGCCTCGTCAAAGGCCATGACGACGACCGCCGCACCATAGGCGTGCACCAGTTTGGCGTGGTGGAGAAAGGCTTCCTCGCCTTCCTTCATCGAGATCGAGTTGACGACCGGCTTGCCCTGCACGCATTTCAGCCCGGCCTCGATCACCTCCCATTTGGAGCTGTCGATCATGATTGGCACGCGGGCGATGTC
Source organism: Mesorhizobium sp. KR2-14 (assembly GCF_040049255.1). Classification (NCBI taxonomy): domain Bacteria; kingdom Pseudomonadati; phylum Pseudomonadota; class Alphaproteobacteria; order Hyphomicrobiales; family Phyllobacteriaceae; genus Mesorhizobium; species Mesorhizobium sp. KR2-14. The sequence continues at coordinate 72,392 of NZ_JBDZDR010000006.1, forward strand.
CGGCTCGGCCGCGATCAGGTTGAGGAACTCGACCATGGCCCGTTTTGAATCGATCAGGCCCTCGTCCATGTTGACGTCGATGATCTGCGCGCCATTGGCGACCTGGTCGCGCGCGACCTCAAGCCCGGCTGCATAGTCGCCCGCCGTGATCAGCTTGCGGAACCGGGCCGAGCCGGTGATGTTGGTGCGCTCGCCGACATTGACGAAGGGAATTTCCGGCGTGAGCGTGAACGGCTCGAGGCCGGACAGCTTCATCAGCGGCTTGTGCTCGGGCACCTGGCGCGGCGGATATTTCTTCACCGCCTCGGCGATGGCGCGAATGTGCTCGGGCGTCGAGCCGCAGCAGCCGCCCACCACGTTCACCAGCCCCTCGCGGGCGAACTCCTCGATCTGCTCGGCCATGAATTCCGGGCTTTCGTCATAGCCTCCGAATTCATTGGGCAGGCCGGCATTGGGATAGGCGCAGGTGAAGGTGTCGGCCACGTCCGAGATCTCGGCCAGGTGCTCGCGCATGGCGGCCGCACCCAGAGCGCAGTTCAGCCCGAAGGTGAAGGGGTTTGCATGGCGCAGCGAGTGCCAGAAGGCGGTGGGCGTCTGGCCCGAAAGCGTGCGGCCGGAAAGGTCGGTGATCGTGCCGGAAATCATGATGGGCAGTTCGACGCCCTTCTCGGCAAAGACCTCGTTGCACGCAAACACCGCCGCCTTGGCGTTGAGCGTATCGAAGACGGTCTCGATCAGGATCAGGTCGGCGCCGCCATCGATCAGGCCGCGCAGCTGCTCGGCATAGGCAAGGCGCAGATCATCGAAGGTGACGGCGCGGTAGCCAGGATTGTTGACGTCCGGCGAGATCGACGCCGTGCGGTTGGTGGGCCCCAGCGCGCCGGCCACGAAGCGGCGCTTGCCGTCCTCCTGCTCGGCCCGCAGCACCGCCCGCCGCGCCAGCCGCGCGCCGTCGCGGTTCAGCTCGTAGACCATGTCCTCCATGCCGTAGTCGGCCTGGGCGATGCGGGTGGACGAGAAGGTGTTGGTCTCGATGATGTCGGCGCCTGCGATGGCGTATTGGTAGTGGATCTCCTCGATCGCGGCGGGCTGGGTCAAGATCAGCAGGTCGTTGTTGCCCTGCTGGTGGCAGGCGCAGCCGCCAAAACGGTCGCCGCGAAAATGGCCCTCGTCGAAGCCCAGTCCCTGGATCTGCGTGCCCATGGCGCCGTCGAGAATGAGGATGCGTTCGCGCGCAGCTTTCGTCAGTGCGGCGAGAACCTCGGCCCCACGAGAGGTTTCGGCGACGGGCCCGAACAGGGCATCAAGCGAATTCATTTGCGACAATTCCAGTTTCCAGAGCGACCTCTCGTCACATAAAGATATCTTTATGTCAATATGCCCCCCCATCAAAATCGCGGCACCCCCGCCGCGGCCGCGCGATCACGAAACGGTGACCCCCTTGCAGGAGCGCTGCGGCGGCACAAAAGTCCTTGTATCGGCGGCCTTGATTATCCTTCGTGCCGACCGATCTTGTGCGATGCGTTGCCATGGATCAGCTTCGAGAGCCCGAAGAGCGCATTGTTGAGCGACCGGAACTGACCAGGCCGGGCTCGCGCAGCGGCTGGCTTTGGTTTGTCTTCGTGGTGTTGCTGGCGATCGCGGGGGGCCTCTGGTGGCAAAGGCTGCCCCTGGCCGAGAAACCGCCAGCCCCCAGCCGTGCCGAGCAGCCGGTGTCGGTCGGGGCGGCCACCGTGCAGACCGGCAACATCAACGTCACCGTCAGTGCCCTCGGCACGGTGACGTCGATGAACACGGTGGTGGTCAGGCCCCAGGTCAGCGGCCTGCTCACCCAGGTGGATTTCCAGGAGGGGCAGGACGTCAAGAAGGGAGACCTGCTGGCGCAGATCGACCCCCGGCCCTTCGAGGCAGCGCTGCAGCAGGCCCAGGGCCAGCTGGCCCGGGATGAAGCGCTTCTGAAGGGCGCGCAGGTCGACCTCAAGCGCTACCAGGGCCTGGCGGCCCAGAACGCGGTGGCGCGACAGACCCTCGACACCCAGACGGCACTTGTCGGGCAATATCAGGGCACCGTCGAGGCCGACAAGGCACTGGTGGAGGCCGCCACCGTCAATCTCGGCTATTGCCGCATCCTGTCGCCGCTGGATGGCCGCACGGGCCTGCGCCAGATCGATCCGGGAAACTACGTGACCCCCGGCGACCCTGCCGGCATCGTCGTCATCACCCAGATCCAGCCCATCAGCGTTCTTTTCACCGTGCCGGAAGACCAGTTGCCGGCGATCTCCCAGCGCGTGCAGCAGGGCGCGCAACTGCCCGTGACGGCCTATGACCGTACCGGCACCACGAAGCTGGCCGAAGGCGTGTTGCAGACCTTCGACAGCCAGATCGACCCCTCGACCGGCACGATCAAGCTGCGGGCGTTCTTCGACAACGCCAACCGCATCCTTTATCCGAACCAGTTCGTCAACGCGGTGCTGCTGTTAAACGAGCACAAGAACGTGGCCGTCATGCCGACTGCCGCGATCCAGCACGGCGTGCCCGGAACCTTCGCTTATGTCATCAATTCCAACGACACCGTGACGGTCAGGAAGATCGCGCTGGGCGCGATCGATCGCGAGCGCGCCGAGGTTGTCTCGGGCCTCGCGCCGGGCGACCGCGTGGTGGTGGACGGTGCCGACAAGCTGCGCGAGGGCGCGCCCGTGAGGGTGCACGAGCAGGAACAGGCCGCGAGCCCCGCGCAGGCCCAGCAGGACCTGCCCAAGCCCGATGTCACCCCGCCCCCGCCGGAGAGGCCGCAGGGCGGACAGCGACATGGAGGGAATCGTCACACGAAATGAACCCGTCGCGACCCTTCATTCTTCGGCCGGTGGCAACATCGCTGTTGATGGTCGCAATCCTGCTGTCCGGAATAGTGGCGTTCCGCTTCCTGCCCGTATCGGCCCTGCCCCAGGTCGACTATCCGACCATCCAGGTCCAGACCTTCTATCCCGGCGCCAGCCCCGACGTGATGACGTCTTCCATCACCGCACCGCTCGAGGTCCAGCTCGGGCAGATTCCCAACCTCAACCAGATGAACTCGGTGAGCTCGGCCGGGGCCTCGGTGATCACGCTGCAGTTCAACCTCTCGATCTCGCTCGACGTCGCCGAGCAGGAGGTGCAGGCGGCGATCAATGCCACGGGCAACCTGCTGCCGTCGGACCTGCCGGCCCCGCCGATCTACGCCAAGGTGAACCCCGCCGACGCGCCGGTGCTGACGCTGGGCCTGACTTCGGAGACGATGCCGCTGCGCCAGGTGCAGGAACTGGCCGACACCCGGCTTGCCCAGAAGATTTCGCAGCTTCCCGGTGTCGGCCTGGTGACGCTGAGCGGCGGCCACCGGCCTGCGGTGCGCGTGCAGGCCGATCCGCGCAAGCTCGCCGCCTACGGGCTCAACATCGACGATCTGCGCACCACGCTGGCGAATGCCAACGTCAATGCGCCGAAGGGCAGCTTCGACGGCTCGGCGCGGGCCTATTCGGTGAATGCCAACGACCAGCTCAGGACCGCAAGGGAATATGACTCGCTGATCGTCGCCTACAAGAACGGGGCGGCGGTGCGGCTGACCGACGTGGCCACGGTGATAGACGGCACCGAGAACAACAAGCTCGGCGCATGGATGAACACCACGCCCGCGATCATCCTCAACATCCAGCGCCAGCCGGGCGCCAACGTCATCCAGGTAGTGGACCGCATCAAGGCGCTGCTGCCGCAACTGCAGGCTTCGCTGCCCAGCGCGGTCAACGTCGCCGTGCTGACAGACCGCACCACCACCATCCGCGCCTCGGTGCGCGACGTGGAATACGAGCTGACGCTCGCCGTCATACTCGTGGTGCTGGTCATCTTCGTGTTCCTGCGCAGCGCCCGCGCAACGCTGATCCCCAGCCTTTCCGTGCCGCTTTCGCTCGTGGGCACGCTGGGCATCATGTATCTGTTCGGCTACAGCCTGGACAATCTCTCGCTCATGGCGCTGACGATTGCGACGGGCTTCGTGGTGGACGACGCCATCGTGGTGATCGAGAACATCTCGCGCTACATCGAGGAAGGCTACTCGCCGCAGGAAGCGGCGCTGATCGGCTCCGAGCAGATCGGCTTCACCATCATTTCGCTGACCGTGTCGCTGATCGCCGTGCTGATACCGCTGCTGTTCATGAGCGACATCGTGGGCAGGCTGTTCCGCGAATTCGCCATTACGCTGTCGACCACCATCCTCATCTCGGCCGTTGTGTCGCTGACCCTGGTTCCGATGGCATGCGCCAAGCTGCTGAAGCCGATCTCGGCCGTGCACGAAAATGCGCTGCAGCGGGCAAGCCGCAACTTTTTCGACTGGGTGATCCGTGGCTATGGGCGCCTTCTCACGAGAGTGCTCAACCACCAGCCCCTGGTGCTGTTGATTGCGCTGGCCACCCTCGTGCTGACCGTCGCGCTCTATATCGTGATCCCGAAGGGCTTCTTTCCGGTTCAGGACACCGGCATGATACAGGCCATCACCGAAGCACCCCAGTCGGTTTCCTACAGCTCGATGGCGGAGCGGCAGCAGGCGGTCGCCGGCATAATCCTCAAGGACCCGGACGTCGAAAGCCTGTCGTCCTTCATCGGGGTCGATGGCACCAACAACACGCTCAATGTCGGCCGCATCCTGATCAACCTGAAGCCGCACGAACAGCGCGGCTCCAACATCACCGAGGTGATGCGCCGCCTGAAGGCCAGCACCGCCTCGCTTCCCGGCATCACGCTCTACATGCAGCCCGTTCAGGACCTCACGATCGACGGCACGGTGAGCCGCACGCAGTACCAGTTCGTGCTGCAGGACGCCAATGGCGACGAACTGGCCGAATGGGCGCCAAAGCTGGTCGACAAGCTGAACTCGCTGCCGCAGCTTGCCGACGTGGCGAGCGACCTGTCGCAAAGCGGGCTGGCGGTGTTCGTCGACATCGACCGCGACCAGGCCGCGCGCTTCGGCATCACCCCGGCGACGATCGACAATGCGCTGTACGACGCCTTCGGGCAGCGCATCGTCTCTACGGTGTTCACCACGACCAACCAGTACCGCGTGATACTTGAAGCCGATCCTTCGCTGCAGCAATCGCTGACTTCGCTGTCCTCGATCTACCTGCCGTCCTCCACCGGCGGCGCGCCGGTGCCGCTGTCGGTGCTGGCCAAGACCCGCACCGGCACGGCGCCGCTACAGGTCACCCATATGGGGCAGTTTCCGGCCACCACCGTCTCCTTCAACCTGGCGCCCGGGGCCTCGCTGGGCGAGGCGGTGAAGGCGATCCAGCAGGCGCAGGCCGACATGCCCATCAGCGTGATGACCACCTTCCAGGGTGCAGCGCGCGCCTTCCAGGCCTCGCTCACCAACCAGCTGTTCCTGGTGCTGGCGGCGCTGGTGACCGTCTATATCGTGCTGGGCGTGCTCTATGAGAGCTTCATCCATCCCATCACCATCCTTTCGACCTTGCCGTCTGCCGGCATCGGCGCCCTGCTTGCCCTGATGGCGGCCGGCGAGGACCTGACCGTGATTTCCATCATCGGCATCATCCTGCTGATCGGCATCGTCAAGAAGAACGCGATCATGATGATCGACTTCGCGCTTGATGCGCAGCGCAACGAGGGCAAGTCGCCGCGCGAGGCCATCTACCAGGCCTGCCTGCTGAGGTTCCGGCCCATCCTGATGACGACGCTGGCCGCCATACTGGGCGCGCTGCCGCTGATGCTGGGCACTGGCGTCGGCTCCGAGCTCAGGCACCCGCTGGGCGTCTCCATCGTCGGCGGCCTGCTGGTGAGCCAGGTGCTGACGCTGTTCACCACGCCGGTGATCTATCTCTGGTTCGACCGGCTTGCGGCACGCCTTCGGGGTGCTCGGCCGCAGGCCGGCGAGGCGCAGGGCGTGGGCGGCCGGCCATGAACCTGTCGGCCCCCTTCATCCGGCGCCCGGTCGCCACCACCCTGCTGACCATCGGCCTCTTGGCGACCGGGCTGGTGGCCTACCCGCTGCTGCCGGTTTCGCCGCTGCCGCAAGTGGACTATCCCGTCATCTCGGTGCAGGCGACGCTTCCCGGCGCCAGCCCGGAAGTGGTCGCAACCACCGTTGCCAGCCCGCTGGAACGCCATCTCGGCGAAATCGCCGACGTGACCGAGATGACCTCGACCAGCACGCTGGGCAATACGCGCGTGACGCTGCAATTCGGCCTCAACCGCGACATCGACGGCGCCGCCCGCGATGTGCAGGCCGCGATCAACGCCGCGCGCGCCGATCTGCCGACGAGCCTGCGAACCAACCCGACCTATCGCAAGGTCAACCCCGCCGACGCGCCGATCATGGTGCTTGCGCTCACTTCCGACATACTGCCGAAGGGAAAGGTCTATGACGCCGCCAGCACCATTCTGGCGCAGAAGCTCTCCCAGGTGGATGGCATAGGCGAGGTGATCGTGGGCGGCAGTTCGCTGCCCGCGGTGCGCGTGGAGCTGAACCCGCAGGCGCTCTACAAATATGCCGTCGGACTGGAAGACGTGCGCGCAGCACTTGCCTCGGCAAACGCCCACAGCCCCAAGGGCGCGATAGACGTCGGCGACCAGCGCTACCAGATCTACGCCAACGATCAGGCGAACGAGGCGGAAGCCTACCGCTCGCTGATCATCGGCTATCGCAACGGCGCGCCGCTGCGCATGTCGGAGGTTGGGCAGGTCAACGACGCGGTGGAGAACATCCGCAATGCCGGCCTCGCCAACGGCAAGCCTGCGGTGCTGCTCATCCTGTTCCGTTCGCCCAACGCCAACATCATCGCCACCGTCGACCGGGTGAAATCGCTGCTGCCGTTCCTGCGCGCCTCGATCCCGCCGGCGGTCGACCTCGCCGTGATGATGGACCGGTCGACCACCATCCGCGCTTCGCTGAAGGAGGTGCAGATCACGCTGATGATCGCCATCGGGCTGGTGATCGTGGTGGTCTTCGCCTTCCTGCGCGATGCGCGCGCCACGCTGGTGCCGATCGTGGCGGTGCCGGTTTCGCTCATCGGCACGCTGGGGGTGATGTACCTGCTGGGCTTCAGCATCGACAACCTGTCGCTGATGGCGCTGACGGTGGCCACCGGCTTCGTGGTGGACGATGCCATCGTGGTGCTGGAGAACATTTCCCGCCACACCGCCGCGGGACTGACGCCGATGAAGGCTGCGATGCGCGGCGCCCGCGAGGTCGGCTTCACCGTCCTGTCGATGAGCCTGTCGCTCATTGCCGTCTTCATTCCCATACTGCTGATGGGCGGGCTGGTCGGGCGGCTGTTCCGCGAATTCGCGGTCACGCTGTCGACGGCGGTCCTGATCTCGCTTGCCATATCGCTCACCACCACGCCGATGATGTGCTCCATATTGCTGCGCCGGCAGGACCAGCGCCGGCATGGGCGGCTTTACCGGGCCAGCGAGCGGGCATTCGCGGCCATGCTGGGCGGCTATCGCCGGTCGCTGGGCTGGGCGCTCGCGCATCCGCGGTTCGTCCTGCTGGTGCTCCTGGCCATGCTGTGCCTGAACGGTTACCTCTACGTCACCATTCCCAAAGGCTTCTTCCCGCAGCAGGACACCGGGCGGCTCACCGGGTCGATCCAGGCGGATCAGGCGATATCCTTCCAGCTGATGTCGAAGAAGCTCGCCCAGTTCGTCGACATCGTGAAGAGCGACCCCGCCGTGGACACCGCCGTCGGCTTCACCGGGAGCGGGCAGACCAATTCCGGCTTCATGTATATTTCGCTGAAGCCGCTGGCCGAACGCAAGATCTCGGCCGACGAGGTGATCGCCCGGCTGCGGCGAAAGCTTGGGGCAGTGTCCGGCGCAACGCTCTACCTGCAAGCCGTGCAGGACATACGCGTGGGCGGCCGGCAGTCGAACGCCCAGTATCAATACACGCTGCAGGGCGACACCTTTGGCGAACTCAACGAATGGGCGCCCAGGCTGACCGCTGCCCTGCAGGCGGAACCGAAGCTCACCGACGTCAGCAGCGACCAGCAGAACAAGGGCCTCGAAACCAATGTCGTCATCGATCGCGACACGGCCGCTCGTCTGGGCATCACCGTGAGCCAGATCGACAACACGCTCTACGACGCCTTCGGCCAGCGCCAGGTCTCGACCATCTATGTGGCGCGCAACCAGTATCACGTGGTCATGGAGGTGTCGCCGCAATACTGGCAGAACCCGGAGACGCTGAGACAGGTCTTTGTGAGCACATCCGGCGGCGGCGTCAGCGGATCGCAGGCCACCAACGCCGTGGCCGGGACCTTCGTTTCGCCCAGGCGCGGCGCCGCCCCTCCCTCCCCCGCCGCGGCGGATGCGGCGCGCAACCTGGCGACCAATTCGATCGGCAATGTCGGAAAGGGCATAGCCTCGACCGGCACGGCGGTCAGCACCCGCGCCGAAAACATGATCCCGCTTTCGGCCGTCGCCCATTATGCACCGGGCAGCACGCCCCTTGCCGTCAACCACCAGGGCCTGTTCGCGGCGGCGACGATCTCCTTCAACCTCGCACCCGGAGTCGCGCTGAGCGAGGCCGTCGCGGTCATCGACGCAGCCAAGGAACGCATCGGCATGCCGCCTTCGATCCGCGGAAGCTTCCAGGGAACGGCGCGGGTCTTCCAGGAGTCGCTGGCAAACCAGCCCCTGCTGATCCTGGCGGCACTGGTTGCGGTCTATGTGGTGCTGGGCATTCTCTACGAAAGCTACGCCCATCCGCTGACCATCCTGTCCACCCTGCCCTCGGCCGGCGTCGGCGCGCTGCTGGCGCTGTCGGCCTTCAGGCTCGAGTTCAGCGTGATGGCGCTGATCGGCGTCATCCTGCTCATCGGCATCGTCAAGAAGAACGCCATCATGATGATCGACTTTGCGCTCGACGCCGAGCGCAACGAAGGAAAATCCTCGCGCGACGCGATCTACCAGGCCTGCCTGCTGCGCTTCCGGCCGATCATGATGACGACCATGGCCGCGATGCTCGGCGCGGTGCCGCTGGCGATCGGCATCGGCGAAGGCAGCGAACTTCGCCAGCCGCTCGGCATCGCCATAGTGGGCGGCCTGATCCTCAGCCAGTTGCTGACGCTCTACACCACACCGGTGATCTATATCTATATCGACCGGTTCCGGCTGTGGGCGCAGGGTCTTCGCAAGCCTGCCGCCCCAGTGCAGCCGCGGCCGCTGCCCGGCGAATGACGCAAGTTGGCCGGGGATAATCGGGGCTAATACTTGCCGCACCCATTGGCGTAAGCATTGTTTACAAGTTACGCTTAGGCTCGACAATTGGTCGAGCATGAATTGATACTCAGCGAGCAGTCGAGCGCGTTGGGGTTACATGGGCGGCGAACCCTGTCTGGGCATCGAATGCGTGGCATTGCTTGCAAGTCAGTCCTCACCAATGTTCCGGAGCACCTTTGCCGCAATGGCAAGCGGTTTTGCCGTATCCTGTCGGTGGGCCTGATGGGGCTTTCGCTGTCCGGCTGCATCCTCGGCTCTGAAAAGCCTCTTGCGGCGATCGATATTCCTGGCGCCTACGAGAATGGCCCCAAGAAGGATGTCGAAGCGGCCGTGCCCGCGTTGGACTGGTGGCGCGGTTTCCGCTCCGAGGAACTGACGACCCTTATCCAGGAGGCACAGTTCTCGAACCTGGACGTCGCGATTGCAGTGGCGCAGATCGTCCAGGCCGACGCGCAGGTGGGCATTGCCGGCGCGCCATTGCTGCCGAGCCTGACCGGCACGGCCAGCGCCGAACGGTTGCGCCAGTCGGCCACCAGAACCCTGCCGGCGCAAACCTTCTCGCTCTACAATGTCGGGCTGACCGCCAGCTACATGCTCGACTTCTGGGGCAAGAACCACGCCACCCTGTTCTCCGCCGCCGAGAGCGCTGCGGCGAGCCGGTTCAACCGCGAGATCGTCACGCTCACCGTCGTGACGAGCGTGGCCAACACCTATTTCCAGATCCTGGCCGCACGCGACCAGCTGCGCGTGGCGCGGCAAAATCTTGCCGCGTCTAGCCGCATTCTCGACCTGGTCCAGAAGCAGTTCAACGCCGGCACGGCCTCGCAGCTGGACCTTTCGCAGCAGGCAGCACTCGTCGCCACCGTGCGCGCGTCGATCCCGCCGCTGGAAGTGACGCTGAAGCAGAACATCGCAGCCCTCGCCTTCCTGCTTGCGAGCGCGCCCGCCGGCTTCACCGTCAAGGGCAGCAGCCTGAACCAGATCACCGTGCCGCGCGTGACCCCCGGCCTGCCGTCGGAAATCGTCAACCAGCGGCCCGACATCCGCCAGGCGGAGGCGCAGCTTGCGGCGTCCAATTTCAGCGTCGAAGCCGCCCGGGCCGCCTTCCTGCCGCAGATCGAGCTGACCGGGACGACCGGCTTCCAGAGCATGTCCTTGAGAAAGCTGTTCACACGGGGGGCCTGGTACTACACGCTGATGGCAACCGTCACCCAGCCGATCTTCGACGGCTTTCTGCTGGAGAGCCAGTTGCAGCAGGCGCGGGGCGTGCAGCTGCAGAGCCTGCAGGCCTATCGCAGGGCCATTCTTTCCGCCTTTTCCGATGTGGAGAAGGCGCTGGTGGCGCTGGAGCAGACCACGATCCAGGAACGGCTTCAGAAGGACGTCGTGACCAATTCGCGCAAGGCCTTCGAGGTGGCGGAAGCCCAGCTGCTCGGCGGCACCGTCAGCCTCATCAACGTGCTGCAGACGCAACAGACCCTGTTCACCGCCGAGACCAACCTCGTGCAAGTGCGGCTGAACCGGATGCTCGCCTGCGTCAGCCTGTTCCAGGCGCTTGGCGGCGGATGGCTGTGGCCGATAGAGCCGGGCCTCGTCGCAACGCAGTAGAACCGAGGCCAGCCTCAGACCTGCCTGATAGAACTGAAGTCGAAGGGTTCGCCCGGCGGGTTCTCACCAATCCGCAGGTTCGTTTCCGAAGTGAAATGGTAGGGCGGAACGGGCAAGTTGTAGGGAGCCGGCACATTCTTGAACACGCGGCCGGCCAGGTCATATTTGGACCCGTGGCACGGGCAGAAATAGCCTCCGAACCAGACATTGCCCGGCTCGGCCTCGGGTCGGAACACCGGAATGCATCCCAGGTGCGTGCAGACCCCAACCAGAACGGCATAGCGCGGATTGGCCGAACGCGACCAGTTCGTGGCATAGGGCGGCTGCTGGTTCACTGTAGAATCCGGATCGGAAAGCTCCGCCAGCAGATCCGCGTTGCGCAGGGTCTGGAGCGCGGCGGCCGGCCGGTCGCTGATGAAAACCGGCATTCCGCGCCAGCGCACCGTGATCTGCTGGTCGGGCGCTATCTTTGACACGTCCACATCGATCGGCCCGCCACTGGCGCGTGCACTGGCATCCGGGTTCATCTGATCAATGAACGGCCACAGGGCGGCGGCCGCGCCCACCACGCCGGCGCACGCCGTGGCGATGTACAGAAAATCGCGGCGATCGGGACTTTGGCGTTGAGATCGTGCGGGATGGTCAGCAGCGGAGTGAACATTGGACATTTTCCTCAAAGCTCCAATGCACGATTGTGGGGTCGTCTCGTCCTCTACGTATCACGTGAAGAAGGGCTTACGGGGACAACATGTCCGGCACGTAATAACAAACGCGCGATCACCCGGCCATTGCCGCGCCTGTGGCGCAATGCAGGCTTGCAGTGGGCCTGCGCCAGCACTACCTCGCGAAGACAAAGTGCAGTGAATGGCCAAATTGGATGCAGCTCAACGCTTCCATCGATTATTTTCCCGAGCTTGAGGAGGACGATGCCGAGCTGCTCGAGAACGTGCAGCGGCAGACGTTCCGCTTCTTCTGGGAGGGCGCGCACCCGGCATCGGGCCTGGCTCGTGATCGCCAGAAGACCACCGGGGATCCGAAGGGTGACCTCGTCGCTGTCGGCGGCACCGGCTTCGGCGTCATGGCGATCATCGTGGCGGTGGAGCGAGAATGGATCTCGCGCAAGCAAGCCGTCGAACGCATTGCCACGATGCTTGCCTTCCTGCGCACGGCCCACCGCTTCCACGGGATATTCCCGCACTTTCTGGACGGACGCACGGGCGAGACGATCCCCTTCGGCCGCAAGGACGACGGCGCCGACCTGGTAGAGACGGCTTTCCTGTTCCAAGGGCTGATCTGTGCCCGCCAATATTTCAACGGACGCGAGGGAGCGGAATCGAGCCTGCGCCAGCAGATCGACGAGCTTCTGGCACAGGCCAAATGGGACTGGTTCACACGAGGCGGCCAGCACCTTTACTGGCACTGGAGCCCCAATCACGGCTGGGCGATGGACCACAGGGTGGCAGGCTGGAACGAGTGCCTCGTCGCCTACATCCTGGCCACGGGCTCGGACAGCTATCCGATCGATCCCGCCACCTATCACGAGTGCTTTGCCTCCGGTCCCGGGTTCCGCAACGGGAGGTCGTATTACGGGATCGAGCTGCCCCTGGGCATGGACTATGGCGGCCCGCTTTTCCTGGCGCATTACTCGTTCTGCGGCCTCGACCCGCGCGGCCTGAGAGACCGCCACGCGGATTATTGGGAACAGAACGTGCGGCATGCGCAGATCAACCATGCCCATTGCGTCGCCAACCCGCACGGCCACAACGGCTACGGTCCGGCCTGCTGGGGGCTGACCGCCAGCCACGGGCCCTCGGGCTATGCCCCCCACGCGCCGGATTTCGACATCGGCGTCATCACACCCAGCGCCGCAATCGCCAGCCTGCCCTACGTGCCCGCCGAAGCAATGCAGGCGCTGCGCTATTTCATGGACAAGCCGCGCAAACGCATCTGGGGGCGGTTCGGCTTCGTGGATTCCTTCTCGGAAAACCGGAACTGGTACGCAAGGACCTATCTGGCGATCAACCAGGGTCCCATCGTCGTCATGACGGAAAACTATCGGACAGGGCTTTTGTGGAAGCTGTTCATGTCCGCGCCGGAAGTGCGCCGGGCGCTTGCCCGGCTCGAGTTCGAGAGCCCGTATCTCGACGCCCGCCCCGAGCCCCGCGAAGTCGAGCCAGCGCCCGCCTGCGAAGCCTGACCTGGCGCTTCTCCCGGAACGCTATTTGGCCGCGCCGCCATCCCTGCCGGCCAGTGCCAGCGCGAATGCGGGGTTCATGCTGTCCACCATCGAGGTTGGCATCAGGATCGTCGTTCCACGCTCCTTGGTGGTCTCGTAGATGATGTTCATGGCGCGCAGCTGCATGGCGCCGGGATTGTCGGCGTAGGTCCTTGCCGCGTCGACGAACTGCCCTGCAATGGCAGCCTCGGCGGACCCCAGGATCACGCGCGCCTGCTTTTCCCGCTCGGCCTGGGCCTGCCTGGACATCGCATCCTGCAATGCGACGGGGATCGCCACGTCGCGGATCTCGACGGACTTCACCGAGATGCCCCAGTCGAGGGTCTTGCGGCTGATTTCGTTGCGCAGCAGCTGGTCTGCCGCATTGCGCTCCGAGAGCAGCGCCGAGAGCATCGCCGAACCGATCATCTCGCGCAGCGAAGTCTGGGCGACCCGGTCGATGGCTTCGCGAAAATTGGTGATGTTGAGCGCTGCCTTCTGCGCGTCATGGACGAACCAGAAGATGATCGCGTCGACATTGACCGGAACGGTGTCTTTTGTCAGCGCCTGCTCGGCGCTGAAGGCCGTGGTCTGGATGCGCTGGTCGATGATCGCCACCACATTGTCGACCACCGGGATGATCAGGAAAAGCCCCGGTCCCCTGACGCCCAGCAGCTTGCCCGCGCGCAGGATGACGAACCTCTCCCAGGTGTTGGCCATCTTCAGCGCGGCGGCAACGATGACGGCCAGAACGAAGAACGGAACACCCAGGCTCGGGTGCCCCGAGGCGATGAACGCTGCGCCGATGGCGATACAAACGGCGCTCAGGAACAAGGTGATGGGGTTCATTTTGGTCGCTCCTCCCTGCCGGTTCGGCAATCTTTCCGAAGCGTGAGTATCGGGCCGCCGCGCATTGCCGGGTGAGCAAAGTTGCTCATGGCTAGCGGCCGGATCACTCGACGCCGACGAGGTAACAGCGTCGCGGGCGCCGCGTTCCGCGCACGTTAGTTCGAAAGCGGACGACCTGCACGCAATCGTGTTTGCCGCAGCAGCTCTGCGGCGACATTGACCCTGCCCCGGCGGCTCGGGAACATTATGATTACAGAAGCTTCGTCGTCCGGCTGCAACGCGAAGGCTGCCATGGCAAACAGGCGCAAACCGCCATTCGATGCCGTGTCCTTTCTCACCAGGATTGGCGAAGGGCGCAGCATCGGCAGATACGCAAAAGGCCAGATCGTCTTTTCGCAAGGCGACCTGGCCGACGCCGTGTTCCAGCTTCAGCAGGGCAAGGTGAAGATCACCGTTGTTTCGGAACAGGGCAAGGAAGCGGTGATCGCAATTCTTGGCCCTGGCGACTTCTTCGGCGAAGGCTGCCTGGCCGGTCAGAAGCAGCGCATTTCAACCGCGACGACGATGACCGAAGCCTCGGTCGCGCGCTTCGAGAAGGCGGCGATTGCGCGCCTGATCCACAATGATCCCGACTTTGCCGAGCAGTTCATCGCGCATCTGCTGGACCGGACGCTGCGCGTCGAAGCCGACCTGGTCGATCAGCTGTTCAATTCAAGCGAGAAGCGCCTGGCCCGGGTTCTTCTGCGGCTTGCCAATTTCGGCAAGGAGGGCAAGCCCGAGCCCATCGTCATCAAGATCAGCCAGGAAACACTGGCGGAGATGATCGGCACGACCCGCTCCCGGGTCAGCTTCTTCATGAACAAGTTTCGCAGGCTCGGCTTCATCGACTACAACGGCGCCATCGAGGTCCACCCCTCGCTGTTCAACGTCATTCTGCACGAGCAGCCGCGCTCCAAGGATTGAGGGCGCGCCGGCAGGGGTGCAAGCCCATGGAAACGATGCACAAAATTCGTGAAGTGAGCAATTTTGCACAGTCTTTGTCCTGACGCGGACGTAGCATCTGGCCGCAGGAGTGGTTGCCTGTGCGACGCATCGAAAGGCGTCCGTCTCCTGGGAAGTCTGGAGGCACATGATGTACATGTCAGTCGAAAATCTTCTGATCGTGTTGGTGGCTGGCCTGGTTTGCGGATGGCTGGCCGATCAGATCGTGCAGGGTGCCAGGTTCGGGATGGTCGGCGACCTCATCATCGGCGTGGTCGGCGCATTCATCGGCACATGGCTTCTGCCCAAGATCGGCCTGACGATCGGCACCGCACTCGTTGCCTGGTCGATCAACGCTGTCATTGGGGCGCTGGTGCTGCTGCTGATCGCAAGGCTGGTTCATGATGCCGGCACCTGGCAGCGCCATCACTGGGGCAGGCACTCATGACCTTGGCGCCGCGGCCGCTCAAGGCAGCCGCGAAGCAAGGTCAGCCGAGATTATAGGCGGGCGATAGGACGAGCGGGGCTCCCAAGGCCCCGCTCGTAATGTGTGTGCCGGCGTGGCGCCGCTGGCGTCAGGCGACTTCGACCGGCGCTTCCGAAGCCTTCTTGGCGCGCAGCAGCATGCCGAACAGATCGCGCGGCTCGTCGGGGTCGGCCAGGAGGTCGAGCTCTTCATAGAGGCCAGTTGATTCCAGCCGATCACGCACATAGCGAAGCGCCGAAAAGTCCTCGATGGCGAAGCCGACGGAATCGAACAGGGTGATCTGCGTCTCTTCCTTGCGGCCGAGCGCCCTGCCGGCAATCACCTGCCAGAGTTCGGTTACCGGATGGTCGGGCGAAAGCTGCTGGATCTCCCCCTCGATGCGCGTCTGGGGCGGATATTCCACGATGATTTCCGAACGTAGCAGGATGTCGTGATGCAGTTCGGTCTTGCCGGGGCAGTCGCCGCCCACCGCATTGATGTGAACGCCGGCGCCGACCATGTTGTCGGTGAGAATGGTGGCGTACTGCTTGTCCGCTGTCACCGTGGTGATGATGTGGGCGCCTTCCACCGCCTGCTCGCCGGAGGTGCAGATGGTGATGTCGAAGCCCATGCCGGCCAGGTTGCGCGCGCATCTGCGGCTGGCCTCGATGTCGATGTCGAACAGGCGCAGCTTCCTGATGCCCAGCAAGGTGGCAAAGGCCAGCGCCTGGAATTCGGACTGGGCGCCGTTGCCGATGATGGCCATGCACTCGCTGCCCTTCGGCGCCAGATATTTGGCGGCCACCGCCGAAGTCGCCGCCGTGCGCAGCGCGGTGAGGATCGTCATCTCCGTCAGCAGCATCGGATAGCCCGAGCCGACGTCGGCCAGCACGCCGAATGCCGTCACGGTCTGGCGGCCGCTGCGCGTGTTCTTGGGATGGCCGTTGACGTATTTGAAGCCGTAGAGATGGCCGTCGCTGGTGGGCATCAGCTCGATGACGCCCTCATGGCTGTGCGACGCGACACGCGGCGTCTTGTCGAAGGATTCCCAGCGCCGGAAATCCTCCTCGATATAGCCGGCCAGTTCCTTCAGGAAGCGTTCGACGCCGATGGCCAGGACCAGCTTCATCATGTTGTCGACACTGACGAAGGGAACGATGTTCAGTTTGGGCAGCATGATTTCAATAACTCCTCGTGGGCCGGTCCATTATGCGGCGCCCCATCAAACTCGCGGTGAGATCGACCATCAGGGTTGCGGTGCGGCCGCGCTCATCCAGAAAGGGGTTCAGTTCGACGAGGTCGAGGCTGGTGACCAGCCCGCTGTCGTGCAGCATTTCCATGGCAAGGTGCGCCTCGCGGAAGGTGGCGCCGCCCGGCACGGTGGTGCCGACCGCCGGCGCGATCGAAGGATCGAGAAAATCGACGTCGAGGCTGACATGCAGAAGGCCGTTCTCTGCCGCGACGCGCTCCAGGAAGGCGCGAAGCAGCGGCGCGATGCCGTGCTCGTCCACGGCACGCATGTCGTGCACCATCACACCCGCGCGGCTCAGCGCGACGCGCTCGGCCGGGTCGACGCTGCGAATGCCGAGCGCGCAGACCCGGTGCGGATCGACCGTGGCCGCAAGCGGCGGCAGGTAGCCTTCGAAGCCGGGCTGGCCGGTCGCATAGGCAAGCGGCACGCCGTGCAGGTTTCCGCTGGTGGTGGTGTCCAACGTGTGGAAGTCGGGATGAGCATCGAGCCACAGCACGAAGAGCGGCCGACCGATTTCGGCCGCGCGGCGGGCAACCCCGGAGACCGTGCCGGCCGAGATGCTGTGATCGCCGCCAAGAAAGATCGGCATGCCTTCGCCACTGGCGGCATAGGCGGCTTCGGCGATCACCCCTGTCCAGGCCGAGATGGCGCCGAGCGCCTTGAGCGACTGGTTGGCGTGCTCGATCTCACGCGACGCTTCTGGCACAACCGCGCCAAGATCGGCGACGGTGTGGCCCAGTTCAGCAAGTGCGGCAACAAGGCCTGCCGTGCGCAACGCGCTTGGCCCCATCTCGCAACCCATGCGCCCGGTTCCATCCTGAACCGGAGCGCCGACGATCCTGCAGTGCATGCGACCCCGAAAATCCCGATAACAATCAGGTCGCATTGAAGCGGCTTGCGCTGGCGAAATGAACAGGCTGAATTGGCAATCAAACCGGCATTGCCTATCATTTCGGCAGGCCATTTTGCCAAAATGAGAATGCCATGGATGCCCTGGACGAAAAGCTCATCACGCTGCTGCGCCACGACGGCAGGCGCAGCATCTCCGATCTGGCGGCCGATCTGGGCGTGTCGCGCGCCACGGTTCGCGCCCGCCTGGAGCGGCTGGAGAAGGCCGGCGAAATCATCGGCTACACGGTGATCCTGCGCGCGGATGCCGTGGGCCAGCCGGTGCGCGGCATCATGATGATCGAGATCGAGGGCGTTGCCGCCGACAGGGTGATCCGCGCGCTGGGCGGTTTTCCGGAGGTGTCGGCCGTGCACACGACCAACGGGCGCTGGGACCTGGTGGCCGAACTCGGCACGGCCACCCTGACGGATTTCGACGCGGCGTTGCGCCGCATCCGCCTGATACCCGGCATCACCGGCAGCGAGACAAACCTGCTTCTGGCAACGCCGCGCAGCACCAAGGCGAGGCTTTAGGCAGCCCCGCCTTGCCTGCGCGTCAGTGCGGCTCGGCGGAAAAGATCTTGCCGGGGTTGAGAATGCCGCGCGGATCGAGGGCGGCCTTGATCGCCGCCATCGTCTCATGCTTGGCCGCGCTGTTGTAGAGCGCGAAGGCTTCGCGCTTTTCCAGGCCGATGCCGTGCTCGGCCGAGAAGGCGCCGCCCATTTCGGTGAGGCCGGGATATAGGATCGCCTCCATCGCCTCATGCGGCAGGTCATCGTTGAGGCCGAGCATGACATGCAGATTGCCGTCGGCGAGATGGCCGAAAATGTAGACGCCGACGGGATCGGCAAGCTGCTTCAGCTTCGGCTCGATATCGCCGGCATAGGCGCCGAGATTGGCGAGCGGCACCGAGACGTCGAAGGAATGGACGTGCGGCCAGACGCGGAAGAGCACGTCGGCATCCTCGCGCAGGATCCAGAAGAAGTCGCGCTGGCTGTTGTTCTGCGCCAGGACGGCTTCGCTGACCAGCCCCTCCTCGAACAGCGCCTCGAGATGGGAGAGGAACTTGTCCTGGCCGTCGCCCTCCGGCGTCTCCTCGGTCTCGGCCAGGAGCAGGAAGGCGCCCTCGCCAATACCGATGGCCTCCAGCGACTGGCCGTGCTGGGCGGCGATGGTTTCGGCATATTCGCGCCAGAGGATCTCCACCGCGCGCAGGCGGTCGCCGAAACGGTCGCGCAGGTTCCGGGCGACGGCCAGCGTCTCCTCGATGGTCGCGAAGGCAAACAGCGCCGTGGCGGCCACCGGCCGCAACGGCTCGAGGCGGATCGCAAGCCGGGTGATGATGCCGAGCGTGCCTTCCGAACCGGCGATCAGGTCAGTGAGGCCGTAGCCGGTGTTGTTCTTCAGGACGCGGGCGAGATCGCTGACCAGCGTTCCGTCGGCGCGCACGAACTCGCAGCCGAGCAGGCGGTCGCGCATGGTGCCGAAGCGGAAGGCCTCGATGCCGCCGGCATTGGTGGCGGCGAGGCCGCCAAGCGTGGCGCTGCCGCGCGAGGGCAGGTCGATGCCGGGGCTGAGGCCATGCTCGGCCGCCGCCTGCTGCAGAGCCTCCAGCGTCACCCCGGCATCGGCGATGGCGACCCGACCGACGGGATCGATCTCGATGCCGCCATTCAGGCGGCGGGTGCTGACGATGAGGCTGCCGGGCGCCGAGGCCGTGCCGCCGACAAGTCCGGTGCGGCCGCCATGGGTGACCACGGCAATACGCTCGGCATGGCACAGCGCCAGCAGCGCGCAGAGTTCGTCGACCGAGCGCGGCGACACAGCGGCACCGGCCGCGAAATTGTCGGCGTGGTATCCCGGATCCCAGTCGCGAAGCTTTTCCTCACGCAGCACAGGCCCGGCTATGGCCTCGATCCTGGCAAGCGTGGCGTCGTCGAGCGGAGCAGATGGTTGGGCGCTGGTCTGGGTCATGATGGGTCTTCCTCGGGACGGCACAGCACATGCGCGATCTCGGGATGGGCGGCAAGCCAAAAATACGCCGCGCGCGCCCGCAGAAGGCCCCCGGACGGATTGTCGCATTTTCCGCCGGGAAACCCGCCCGGCTGACATCGGCCGCGGCTGGGCACGACGGGCCGGTGCGGAAATTTGGTCCGTCATAGGGTGGCAATGGTCGAGGCATACCCTACCTAGGGGTTCAGGAAGCACTTGGAGGAAGTAATGCAGAGCCCGTACCATACGACACTCGAAGACCTCCTGAGCGACCCGGTCGTTCACAAGGTGATGGCGCGCGACGGTGTCCGCGCCGAGGACGTGAGACTGCTCATGATGCAGGCCGCAGAGCGGATGGCTCGCCGGCAATACCCCCGCCGCCCCTTCGACACCAACCAGCTTCTGAGGGGCGAACCCGCCAACCTCTGACATCCACCCGGCGCGCGGCTTTCTCCGGTGCGCCATATCAATCCACCTCCCACTGCCGATTTGACCTGACGCAAGGCAAGCTTGTGCGAAGCCGTCTATCACTCGGAATTGCAAGTCGGCAGTGGGAGAACTCATTCCTTTGGCCACCATCGGCAAGATCTTGGTCGTTGCCTCCGACGAAGGATTTCGAAGGTCGCTGGTGTTCGTGCTCGAAGCCGAGGGCTTCGACGTGGAACCGCACGCCCACCTGTCGAAGGCAATAGCTTCCCCCCGCGCCAATTCGGCAGGCTGCACCGTCGTCGACGAGGACGCGATGCGGGGACGCGTCTCGGCGTGGAAGGAGCTTGGACGGTCCGCCCGGCCCATCGTGCTGCTTGCCGACAGGTTTCTGCCGTTGCCCGACCTGACCGGTTTTCCCGACGCCAAGGTGCTGATCAAGCCGTTTCTGGGAAGCACGCTGGTCGAGACCGTGCGGCTGGCGATGTCCCGTACCGACGCGCAGACCTCTTTTCGTTAGGTTCTCCACGCGACTACGTATTTCCACGTACGGACATAACCGAATTCCGCCCCGGCATATAAGCGCCAATTCTATCGCCTCGGAGAACTCCCGGAGGCCGTCCCATGCTTGCCTATGCGAATTCCCGCAACGTGTCCGTGCTCAACGAGCCTGACGCCGCCAGCCGCCACCACGCCTCGCTTTTCTCGCCCTGCCAGCAGACCATCTATTTTCCCGCCGGCGCGGAAATCTATGCGCAGGGCGAAGCGGCCGGCTACGTCTATCAGGTCGTGTTCGGAGCCGTTCGCGTCTACCGGCTGATGGCGGATGGCCGCCGGCAGATCAGTGCCTTTCATCTCAGCGGTGAGATCTTCGGCTTCGAGGCCGACCCCACGCACCGCTTCTTTGCCGAGGCGATCAATGCGGCCGGCATCCGCAAATTCTCTCTGGCCTCGTGCGAGGAAATGTCCCGCGAACTCCTTCCGCTGGCGCTTCGCAGCCTGATACGCACGCAGGACCACCTGCTGGTGCTGGGCCGGCAGGCCGCCGCCGAGCGCGTGGCGGCGTTTCTGCTCAACATGGCCGAAAGGCAGGGCGGAACCAGCCGCATAGACCTGCCCATGCCGCGCATGGACATAGGCGACTATCTCGGCCTCGCCATTGAAACCGTGTCGCGTGTATTCTCGATGTTTCGGGAAACCGGAGCCATCCGCCTTCACGGCCTGCGCAGCGTCGAGATCCTGAGATGGGACATCCTTCAAAACCTGAGCGACTGAGCCCGGCCTATCCAGGCGGCCGCTTTCCATGATCGTCGACGATCAGACGCCGGCTGTCGACTTCCTCAGCAGGCCGGAGACCTTTCGGCTCACGGGCCCTGTCGAAGTGATCGAGACGCATATCTCGCTGATCTTCCTTGCCGGAAACCGCGCCTTCAAGATGAAGCGGGCGGTGAGGCTGCCCTATGTCGACTTCTCGACCCCCGACTTGCGCATGGCAACCTGCGAAAAGGAGGTGGCGCTGAACTCCGCGACGGCGCCCGGCCTCTATCTCGGCGTGCGCCGCATCGTGCGCGACAACACCGGAAAGCTCGCCTTCGACGTCCCAGGAGAGCTGGTCGAGGCGGTGGTGGAGATGGTGCGCTTCGACCAAAACTGTCTGTTCGACCGGATGGCGGCGGCGGGCGAACTGACGCCGAAGCTGATGGAGGAAGTCGCCCACATGGTGGCGCAGTTTCACGCCGAGGCGCCCCGGGCGCGTGAGAAGGGGGCGGCCAGCATGCGGGCCGTGCTCGACATCAACGAAGCCGGGTTTTCCACCAGCCACGTCTTCACGCCCGACGAAGTGCGCGCCAGCGCCGCCAGGTTCCGGATGGAACTGGATCGCCACACCGCCGCACTGGACCGCCGCGCCGACGCCGGAAAGATCCGCCGCTGCCATGGCGACCTTCACCTGCGCAACATCTGCATGTTCAACGGTGCCCCGAGGCTGTTCGACTGCATCGAGTTCAACGACCGGATCGCCACCGTGGACGTTCTCTACGACCTGGCGTTCCTGCTGATGGACCTATGGCATCGCGACCTGCGCGCCTTCGCCAATGTGGTGATGAACCGCTATCTGGACGAAACCGGCGACGACGACGGCTTTGCGCTGCTGCCGTTCTTCATGGCTGTGCGGGCAGCGGTGCGCGCGCATGTCACCGCCACGCAGGTCGAGGAAAGCGAACCGAAGTCGCAGGAGCTGGTGGCAGCGGCGCGCTCCTATTTCGAGCTGGCCGACGCGTTGCTGGAGCGCGTGCCACCCGCCATCGTGGCTATTGGGGGCTTGAGCGGATCGGGAAAGTCCACCATCGCGGAGGCACTGGCGCCTCGCATCGGCGCACCTCCGGGGGCCCGCCTGGTCGAGAGCGACCGGCTGCGCAAGGCGATGTTCGGGGTCTCGGCCGAAACCCGCCTCGCCGTCGAAGCCTATCGACCGGAAGTCTCTGCGAAGGTCTATCGGGCGCTCGCCGACCGGGCTCAGGCCGTGCTGCAGCAAGGCGGATCGGTGGTGGCCGATGCCGTGTTCGACAGGCCCGAAAACCGCGCGCTGATCGAAGCTGCGGCTTCGCAAAGCGGCGCGGAATTCACCGGCATCTGGCTCGAGGCCGACGCCGGCACGCTCCTGCGGCGGGTGGGCGAACGCACGGGAGGGGCGTCGGATGCCACGGCCGAAATCGTGCAGCAGCAGCTTGGGCGCGATGCGGGAGAAATCGGCTGGAAGCGGGTGGACGCCACCGGCACGCCGACCGCCATCGTGAACGCAATCCTGGCCCTCAAAGACCGAACCGCCAGCTACGAGCGCGCGGAGACATCCGGCCGGATCGGCTAAGCTTGAGCCAGATCAAGGCCGGGAGGATTTGCCGGGACTATAGCAACGCGGATGCGCGCTTGCGGGACAGGCACTGCACCTGCAATGCCGCGTTTTGCTCGCGAGACATGCCATGAGCTACTATCTCAGCAAGTCGCTGCCCGGGCCGTTCGACGCTGTCGTGGGAAGGGTGATCCAGGCTCTGGCGGCCAGGGGGTTCGGTGTCCTGACGACCATTGACGTGCGCGACACGTTGAAGCGCAAGCTGGGCGTCGACTTCAGGCCGTACACGATCCTTGGCGCCTGCAACCCGCATTACGCCTATCGCGCGCTTCAGGCAGAGGACAGGATCGGCACCATGCTGCCCTGCAACGTGACGGTGATGGAGAGAGCCCCCGGCGAGATAGAGGTTTGCGCCATAGATCCGGTCGCGTCCATGGCCTCCGTCGGCAATCCGGAACTGGCCGACATTGCCTCGAAGGTTCGCGGCCTGCTGAAGGAAATCGTCGACGGGCTCTGACCGGGCCGCACCCCAGCGAAAGCAGAGACCGCGCCCTTGAACGAAGGCCTGTTTCATCGATCGCTTCTGACGCTTGCCGGCGTCGGGCTCGTCGTTGGCGCCGCGGCTTACGTCTTCGATTGGCCGGTGGATGCCGGCTGGATTTGGGCTGCGGCAGTGGTGCCGGTCATCGCCGCGCTAGCCATCTCGATTCTTCGCGACTTCTGGATCGGACGGATAGGCGTCGATGCCATTGCGCTGCTTTCGATGGCGGGCGCGCTTGCGCTCGACGAACCTTTCGCTGCCGTGGTCATCGCCATGATGTATTCGGGCGGCAACGTACTGGAGGACTTTGCCCGCGGCCGGGCCGAGCACGACCTGCGCTCGCTGACCGATCGCACGCCGCGCGTGGCGCATCGAAAGGCCAGCGACGGGATTGTCGATGTTCCGGTTGCCCAGGTGGCGATCGGCGACGAGCTGCTGGTGCGCGCCGGCGAGGTCCTGCCGGTCGACGGCGAGCTTCTCGACACGAGCGCGACCATCGATGAATCGGCCCTGACCGGCGAGCCCATTCCGGCCACCCGCCGCAAGGGCGAGACGCTGCGCAGCGGCACGGTGAACGCGGGCGAGGCCTTTCGCTTTCGGGCCACCGCGCAGGCGGGTGCCAGCACCTATGCCGGCATCGTGCGGATGGTGGAGGCGGCGCAGACCGCCAAGGCCCCCTTCATGCGCATGGCCGACCGGTTTGCCCTGCTTCTGCTGCCGGCAACGCTGGTCGTCGCCGGAGCGGCATGGTGGGGTTCGGGCGACCCTGTGCGGGCGCTGGCCGTGCTGGTGGTGGCCACGCCCTGCCCGCTTATCCTGGCCGCGCCGGTGGCCTTCATCGGCGGCGTTTCGCGCGCGGCCAAGGCCGGCGTGCTCATGAAGGGCAGCGCTGCCCTGGAGGCTTTGGCAGGGATCCGCACCGCCGTGTTCGACAAGACCGGAACGCTCACGGAAGGCGGCGCCAAGCTTCTCTGCATGAAGACCGCGCCTGGCGTCGAGGCGGATGAAGCGCTGCGGTTGGTCGCATCGCTGGAGCAGGCGTCGCACCACGTGCTTGCCGAAACCCTCATCGCCACCGCGCGGGCACGGGGCTTGCCGCTCTCGCAGCCGAGCATGGTCCAGGAACATCGCGGGTCGGGAATCGAGGGCCTTGTTGACGGCAGGAAGGTCCGCGCCGGGTCCCGCAGCCTTGTCTGCGCCGGCATGAAGTTGCCCGACTGGGCCGAAGGCAGTGCGGCCGCGAGCCGGCACATGGCGGCGCTGACGCTCTACCTTTCGGTCGATGGCAAGCTGGCGGCCGTTCTCGTGATGGGCGACGAGATCCGCCCCGACACGCCGAAGGCCCTTCAGGGCCTGCGCGATGCCGGGGTTTCGCGCATGATCATGGTGACCGGCGACAACGAGGCCGTGGCACGCGCGGTGGCGGCCGAGCTTGACCTCGACGAGGTTCTCGCAGAGCGCAGCCCGGCCGAAAAGGTCGACGCCGTGCTGGCCGAAACGGCGGTCCAGCCCACGATGATGGTGGGCGACGGCATCAATGACGCTCCGGCGCTGGCGGCGGCCAGCCTCGGCATTGCGATGGGCGCGCGCGGCGCCACGGCATCTTCGGAAGCGGCAGACGTGGTGGTGCTGGTGGATCGGCTGGACCGGGTGGCGCAAGCGCTGGCGATCGCCCAGCGCACCCGCTCCATCGCCCTGCAGAGCATCGTGGTGGGCCTCGCCTTGTCAGGCGCCGGAATGGTGGCGGCCGCATTCGGCTATCTGACGCCCGTGGCGGGAGCGCTGTTTCAGGAAGCGATAGATGTCGCGGTCATCGTCAATGCGCTGCGAGCACTTGGTCCCGGCCAGCTGTGGCCCGTGCTGCAGGACGCGGAGGCCGAATTGGCCGTCCATTGACGCTGATCAAGGCGACTCCTTGCGGCGCCTATAGAATTTTTGCCCGGTCCGGCTTCGACGGACCGCGTTATCCGAAACGGAGCAATGCCATGTTACGGAAACTTGTGATGGTCGGCGCGGTGCTTTCCCTGACCGGAACCACCGCCCTCGCGGCGAATGAGTATTTCGTGGTTCACAAGCCCGATTCCAAGAAATGTGAGATCGTATCGCAGAAGCCGGACGGCAAGGAATTGATACAGCTCGGCCACGCCCATCGAACCAAGATGGGCGCGGAACTGGCCAGGAGGGTTGCCCGCGCCTGCAGGTGAGGGCCCCTTGGACACTGGCCGGTCGCATGCTGGCGGCCGGCCGTGACGCTTCCCGAAACACAGGCAGGTTATGCAATGTTATTGAAGGAAATGACGTGGCAGGAGAGCATCGACCTGATCTCGGCATCTCGGCTGGGCCGCCTTGCCTGCGCGAGAGAAAACCGCCCCTATGTGGTGCCGATCCATTTCGCCTATGCCAATGATTGCCTCTACAGTTTCTCGATGCCCGGCCAGAAGATAGACTGGATGCGCGCCAACCCTCACGTTTGCATCCAGGTCGATGAGTTTTCCCAGCACCGCGAGTGGCGCAGCGTCGTGGTCTACGGGGTTTTCGAGGAATTGACCGACACCCCGCAGTGGAAACGCGAGCGCAACCACGCCTGGACGCTGCTGCATGAATTTCCGAACTGGTGGGAGCCGGGCGGCCTGAAGCCCGGTCCGCAGCCGGTAGTGCGCGATTCCACCCACATCTTCTATCGCATCCTGGTCGAGACCGTCACGGGTCGCCGGGCCATCGAGGTCGCCCCCGCCGACGAGCCGGCGGGTACCCACCCTCGTCGGGGCTAGTTCCCGTCAGTGAGCCATGAAAACCGGCAGGTTGGCCTTTTCGATCATCGTCCTGGTCACGCCGCCGAACAGGCGCTCCCTCAGGCGCGAATGGCCATATGCCCCCATCACGATCATGTCGGCGTCGAGATCCATCGCGTGCTGCGCAAGCACGTCGGCCACGGCGCGCCCGCCGCCCGGGAGATGATCCACCGCGACCTTGATGCCGTGGCGGCCCAGATAGGTCGCGACATCGGCGCCCGGCTCCGGACCGCTCAGGTCGAGCCCGGCCTGCGGATCGACAAGCGTGACGTGCACGCGCTCCGCTCCGGGCAGAAGTGGCAAGGCCTCGTGCACGGCGCGGGCAGACTCAATGCGCGAATCCCAGGCGACGAGGACGGTCTTCGGCCGCAAGGTCGGGACCTTGCCGTCCGGCATCAGCAGCACCGGACGGGCGGATTCGAACAAGGCTCCGCCTATGGCGGCTGCCCGCAAATCGCCGTCATCGAGCAGTTCGGCGCCAATCAGCGTCAGGTCGCCGTAGCGCGCGCGCTGGCCGATTGCCTCGTCAGCCCAGACGACCTCGGAATAATAGCCGTTCACGTCGCAAGAGGTGCCGGCGGTCGCTGTGAGCTGGGAAATCTCTTCGACGCGCTGCTTGAGTTCGGAAGTGTCGTTCTCGCGTTCCTGCAGCCAGGGCTCCGACAGAACCGCCGCATAGGCGCCGACCGGCGGCGGTGCCGCCAGGCACACGACCAGCACGGACAGATGAGCCTGCACTTCGGCACAGAGACTAATCGCCCGCCTGACATCGCGATCCGACTGGTGAACACCGACAACGCAGAGCACGGTCTTGAAGAACATTCCGAAACTCCTTGCCACGCCGCAAAGTCTTTCTAGCGAAGCCGGGCAGCCCCTTCATTGCGCTGGATCAAAGCCCGGACGCCGAACAAGATTTGCCGCGTTGACCCGGGTCAAGGCAGAGGCCGCCAAACGGTGCCATCCATCTCAAAAAGGGAGGACGTGATGAGAAAGACCATCAGGTCCCTGGCCATCGCTACAGGATCATGGTTGCTGGCGGCAGGGCTGCTGCCGGCAACGTGTTTCGCGCAGGACATGTCGCTCGGCCAGCAGTATTACAAGAACTTCTGCGCCGCCTGCCACGGCATTCGCGGCCGGGGCGACGGGATCATGGCGCAGGTGCTTACCCGAAAGCCCGCCGACCTCACCGCCCTTGAACGGAACAATGGCGGGAAGTTCCCGATGGAGAAGGTGGTGGCGACCATAGACGGCCGCTTCATGGTTCCGGGCCACGGCGAGCGCATGATGCCGATCTGGGGCGATGTGTTTCGCCAGGAGAACAAGCCGGCGACCGCGCCAAACGGGGTCGAGTTGTCGGCCCAGGACAGGATCCTTGCCCTCGCCTACTACATCAGGTCGCTGCAACAGCAGCAGTGATGCCATATACGGCAGGCGCCAGCCGATTTTGACCCGGATCAAGGCGCGCCATCATGCGCCCTATATGGATTTCCTGACGTTGCATAGGATCGAACCGGCAAGCCCGTCGGCGGGCGCCCGAGGAAAGGAAATGCCGTGGCGTACAAGACCATACTCCTCAATCTCGACATCGACCGCCGCTCGACGCTGCTGATGAAGCTCGCGGTGGATCTGGCGCAGCGGCTCGACGCCCGGCTCATCGGGCTTGCCGCTGCCGACGTTCCGCCCCCTATGGCATCGGCCGACGGCATGGTTTTCGACGGCGAACTGGTGGAGTGCGAGCGCGAGAACATAGAGGCGAAATTTGCCGAACTGCGCACGAAGCTGGAGCAGCTTGCCGGCACCGCCGTGGAGCTGGAATGGCGCGAGGAACTTGCAATCCCGACCCGCCATGTCACGGAGGCGGCACGCTCGGCCGATCTCATCATCACCGGCCCGCCGGACAAGAGCGCCAGCGCAAACCTCTATCGCTCCACCGATCTCGGCAGCTTGGTGCTGAACGCCGGGCGGCCGGTTCTGGTGGCGGCCCTGGATGCGGAACGCCTTGCGGCCGACAAGGCGCTGGTGGCCTGGAAGGACACGCGCGAAGCGCGGCGCGCGGTGGCGGATGCAATTCCGCTGCTTACCCTGGCGCAGGAAGTGGCTGTGGTGACTGTCGAGGAAACCGAAGGTTCGATTTCGAGCACAGGGGTGGAGGATGTCGCCGCCTACCTCGCTCGCCACGGCATCAAGGCACGCGCCGAGATCATCGCCGGCCACGACGACAGCGCGGCGCTTACCAGCCATGCACGGTCGATGAAGGCCGATCTGGTCGTATCCGGCGCCTACGGCCACAGCAGATTGCGGGAGTGGGTCTTCGGCGGCGTGACCCGTTCGCTGCTGGGCGAAAACGGCCTGCACCGCTTCATGTCCAGCTGACCAGGACCGCCGCCGCGGCCGCTACTAGTGTGCGTCAGGCCGGGCCCTAAATTCAGGCAGGCCGCTTCTTCGCCTCGTGGGACATTGCCATAGCCGAGGCTCGCCTTCCCCCTCACGAGGGCGGGCTTGCAGCGTCGCAATGGGCTAAAATCACCCGCATTCCCATGCGTTCGGAGGCGGGTTTTTCCTGATCGTTGCCCTAATTATCATGTGATAAAACCAGTCTCGAACCTGGTGCCCGCATCATGCCGGCGAGAGATATTTCAGGCCTGTATGGCCGTTTCCTCCATGAGGTCGTGTCAAACCGCTTCGACGGTCCGGCGGGCTATGTCCTGGCGCTTGCGTCGGTTGCCGCGGCCTTCTGCATCCGTTTCGCTCTGCAACAGCTTCTCGACGGCCGCGCCTCGTTCATCCTCTTCATCCCCGCCATATTGCTGGCATCGGTTGCCGGCGGCATCGGGCCAGGGTTGGTGGCAGTCGCCTTGTCACTGCCGGCCGCATACTATCTGGGCGGCGGCGCGCCCAGCGTCCCCGCCGACGCATTTCAGTTTGCCCTGTTTGCCTTGGTGGGCCTTGCCATAGCCTGGGTGGGAGAAAGGCTCCATCACGCGCAAAGGCTTGCGGACAAGACCGCGCGCGAGCTCGAGGCGAGGGAAGCGCATCTGCGCTCGATCCTGGATACGGTTCCCGACGCCACCGTGGTGATCGATGCGGGTGGAACGATCATCACCTTCAACGCCGCTGCGGTGAGGCAGTTCGGCTATTCGGAAGCCGAGATCTTGGGCCAGAACGTTCGCGTGCTGATGCCCGAGCCTTATCGCACCGAACATGACGGCTACATAAACCGCTATTTCACGACCCATCAGAAGCGCATCATCGGGCGCGACCGCGTCGTCGTCGGCAGGCGCAAGGATGGCTCGACCTTTCCGATGAAGCTTTCGGTCGGCGAAATGAGCTTCGGCGGCAGCATCTACTTCACCGGCTTCATTCATGACCTGACCGAGCGCCAGGCGTCGGAATTGCGCCTGCACCAGGTGCAGGGCGAACTGGCCAGGCTGGCGCGGCTCAACGAACTGGGCGAGATGGCCTCAACGCTCGCGCACGAGCTCAACCATCCGCTCTCGGCGATAGCCAATTACGTGCAGGGCTGCATCCGCCTGTTGCGCGACATCGACGACGGCCTTGCGGCCAAGATGCGCGAGGCGCTGGAAGAGGCCGCGCGGCAATCGTTTCGCGCCGGCCAGATCATCAAGCACCTGCGCGAATTCGTGACGCGGGGCGAAACCGAGAAGGCGCCGGAGGACGTGCGCAGGCTGGTGGAGGAAGCCGGCGCGCTGGCCCTGGCGGGCTCCCGCGAGCAGGGCGTGCGCTCGGTTTTCGACTTCGCGCCGGGGGCCGACACGGTGATGGTGGACCGCGTGCAGATCCAGCAGGTGCTGGCAAACCTGATGCGCAACGCCATGGAAGCGATGCGCGAATGCGAGCGCCGCGAACTGCTGGTGCGCACCTCGTCAAACGGCGATGGCATGGTCACCGTGGAGGTTGCCGACACCGGGCCCGGCATACCGGACGAGATCGCGGCGCAATTGTTCACCCCCTTTGTCACCACGAAGCCGGGAGGCATGGGCGTGGGGCTTTCCATTTCCAAGCGCATCGTGGAGGCGCATGGAGGCGAAATGGCCGTCAGGCGGAACGATGATGGCGGCGCGACGTTTCACTTCACCCTGCCGACAATATGACAGGCGCGTTGCGGCATGATCGATCCATACGTCATCCAGATCGTCGACGACGAGGAGCAGGCAAGGAAGTCACTCGCCTTCCTGCTGACCACGGCCGGTTTCGCGGTGCGCACGCACGAGACGGCCGCCGCGTTTCTTGCGGTCGCGCCCAACATCCGCAACGGCTGCCTGCTGACCGACCTGCGAATGCCCGACATCAGCGGCGTCGAGCTGCTGCGCTGTTTGCGGGCTTCCCATATCAGCATGCCGGCCATCGTCATCACCGGCCATGGCGACGTGCCCATGGCGGTCGAGGCGATGAAGGCCGGCGCGCTCGACTTCATCGAGAAGCCGTTCGAGGACGAAGTGCTGATCGAGGCGCTGGAACACGCCGTGCAAACCCATGCCAGCAAACCGGCCGGCGCCGAGGAGCTGGCCGTCGTGCAGGCGCGGCTGAACCAATTGAGCGAACGCGAACGCCAGGTGCTTTCCGGCGTGGTGAGCGGGCTTCCCAACAAGACCATCGCCTATGAGCTGGACATCAGCCCGCGCACGGTGGAGGCGCATCGCGCCAGCGTGATGGCAAAGATGCAGGCAAGAAGCCTGCCCGAGCTGGTGCGCATGACGATGGCGGCGCAGTTCGACCTCCATTGACACCGGCGTCGGTCATTCGTCCGGGCCGCACCACCCCGGAAGATAGCTGGCGTCCGGGCCGTGTGCCACAGCCAGCGCCTGAACAAGCGCCTTCTGGAAATCGCGTTCCAGGGTCGTGATCTCGACCTGGCGGCGCAGGAAATCGGCCCAGAGGAACTCCGAGTATGGCGTGGCATCCTTGCCGTAGCCTCCTGCCCTGCGCAAGGCACCGGCAAGCGAGCGGTAGGGGTCGTCGGCAAGATCGTCGATGGCCTTGGGAAGCCGGTCGAGCGGCTTTCGTTTCCCGGCGGCATCGTAGGGGTGCAGCCAGTTGCGGTTGTCCATGAATGTCCAGAATGACGGCTTGGGGAGCGTGCTGAGATCGGCGACGAGCCTAACCAAAACATGCTCGACCCTTTCCTCGTAGAGCGCGCGGACGAGATGGTGATTGTCGATGAGATAGTGCCGCTGCTTTGGACCCAGCACCGCCGGCACCATGTGATGCCCCAGGAACTCCGACCCGCCCTCTTCCGACCGCCTGCGCCACTCGACGCGCTTCTGGGAAACTTCGCGATAGCCGACCGTCATCTGTGTCGGTCGCAGGGCAGCGATCTCGACTGGTTGAAGCAGCGGCTCGACGTCACGCTTCATGATGGCAACCTCCCTGCTCCTGGATCGATGCCGACACGGCCCGGACCGCATCGTCGACGCTGTAGCTGCTGCGGGCCTGAAGATCGGTTGCCCCGGCCGCGAGCAGCAGGTCGCTGACGCGGTGGTGCAGCCGCGCAAGCTGTACCCTCACGCCGCTTGCAGATATGGCGCGGTCGAATTCCAGCAAGGCGTCGAGCGCGGTGCTGTCGAACTCCGCGCTTTCCTCGAGACTGACGACGACTGCCCTGACCGTCGGCTCGGCCGCAACCTTGTTGCGGATCACGGCAAAGGTCCGGTCTGCATTGGCGAAGAACAACGGCTCGGTCGGCCGCCAGATGGCAATCCCTTTCGGCAGCACGGCGTCTTCATGGCGAGCGACGTCGACATAGTCATGCGAGTTGCCGACTTGGCCCAGCCGCGCGACATGCGGGGTGGCAAGGCGCTGCACCAGCGCAATCAACGATAGCGCGATTGCCACCAGCATGCCGGCCAGCACGCCAAGCAGCAGCACGGAGGCGGCCGCGCCGACGGCGATGTAGAAATCCCTTCCAAGCCGCCACAGCCGCAGGAACGGCGCGAGGTCGAGCGAATGGGTGAGAGCGGCAATCACCACCGCGGCCAGCACCGCCTGCGGCAATTGCGCGACGAGCGGCGCGGCGAAGGCGATCAGCACGGCAAGCCCCAGCCCCGCGATCACGGCCGTCGCGCGGGTCTTGGCGCCGGCCGCTTCGCTTGCCGAGCCGGCGGAAAAGCCCGCCCCCACGGGCATGCCCTGCACGACCGCGGCTGCAAGATTGGCAAAGCCGAGCGCGCCGAGCTCGCGGTTGGGCTCGACGGAATCGCCATGGCGCAGCGCAAGCGCCCGGATGGTGCCCCAGGATTCGGCAAACAGGATCAGCACCAGCGGCACGGTGAACTGGGCAAGCGTTGCATATTCCGGCCAGCCGAGCGCCGGGAATGTCGGCCAGCGGGGCTCGAGGTTGATCGCGCCCACGACCGCAACGCCTTGTCCCGCAAGACCGAGGCCCAGCGATGCCGCCACCCCCGCCGCCAGCACCAGAAAGGCGCCGGGGACCGCCGGAAAGCGCTTCAGCAGCAGGAGCGCGACAAGCGCGACGGCACCGATCGCCAGGCTCACCAGATTCCATTGCGGAAGTGCGGCGGCCAGCTCGGCGAGCAGGGACCAGATATTGGGTGCGGAAACCTCCACGCCGGCGAGCCGCGGCAACTGATGGATGATGATGGTTATGGCAAGGCCGAAGGCAAAGCCGCCCAGAACCGGACGCGAGATGAAGCCGGTGAAGCCGCCAAGCCGGGCTGCGGCGGCAAACAGGAAGAGGCACCCGGCCAGCGCAACCACGATCGTGGCGAGGGCCGGCTTGAAGCCATCGACGCCCGGGATCGACGCGAGCGTCGCCGCCAGAATTGCGGCGGAAGAAGAGGTCGGCGAGACGATGGCGAAGCGGCTGCGGCCGAAGGCAGCGTAGGTCAGGCAACCCGCAATGCCGGCCAGGATGGCGCGCTGGGGCGGCAAGCCGGCAATCGATGCGTAGGCCACCGCTTCCGGCAGCAACAGGCCGGCCACGGAAACGCCTGCAATGAGGTCGCCCTTGCGCATGCAGCTGATCTAACGCCGCAATCTGCGGCGCTGGCAAGAGGCCGTGCGGCGTGACCAGCCGCGGGGTTATTTCCCGAGAGGTGCGCCGCCGCCTGCCTCAGATGTCGATGACGAGCGAACCTTTCGGCTTCGAGCAGCACAGCAGCACCTCGCCCGCCGCAAGCTCGTCGAGCGGCTCCTCGAAATAGGCGACCTCGCCCTCGATCAGGCGCGACTTGCAGGTGCTGCAGACGCCCGCGCGGCAGGAGAAGTCCGGCGCCAGGCCCTGGTCCTCGGCAAAGGACAGCAGGGATTCCGCGCTGTCGTCCCAGACGGCGGTGCGGCCCGAGCGGCGGAATTCGATGGTGAGCTGGTCGCCCGTAGCCGCGGCCTCGCCTTGCGGCGCCGGCGGCGTTTCGGCGGCCGGTTGCACCCGGTCCGGCTCCAGCACGGTCGCGGGGCCAAAAAACTCGTAGGCGATACGCTCCTTCGCGATGCCCAGCCCGCGCAGCGTGCCGTACATCGCCTGCATGAAGGGCGGCGGCCCGCACAGATAGACCTCGTAATCGTCGAGCGGCAGCAGGCTCTGCAGCAGCTCGCGGGTGATCACGCCCTCGCTGTGGTGGCGCGCGGCGGTGCGGTCGGCCTCGGTCGGGAAGCGGTAGCAGAAATGCACAGTGATGCCGGCGCGCGAGGCCGCCACCCCCTCCACCTCGTCGCGCAGGGCGTGCACCTCGCCATTGTCGCAGGCATGGATGAAGAACACCCGGCGCCCGCTGCCGGCAAGCGCATGCAGCATCGAGACCATGGGCGTCAGCCCGACGCCGCCGCTCAGAAGCACCACCGGCCGCTCGCTCGTCTCGTCCAGGACGAAGTCGCCGCGCGGCCCTTCCGCCAAAAGCACATCGCCGACCTCGGTGCGGTCGTGCAGGAAGGACGAGCACGCACCCGCCGGCAGCTCGGGCGCCGCTGCCGGCTCGCGCTTGACCGTGATGCGATAGCTGCCGGGCGACGCCGGCGAACAGGAGACGCTGTAGTTGCGCAGCACAAAGCCGCCCTCGCCCTCCACCGGCAGCTTGAACACCAGGAACTGGCCGGGCGCGAAGGCGCGCCAGCCCTCCGGCTGCAGCGGCTCCAGGTAAAGCGAGGTGATGATGCTGCTTTCGCGAACCTTGGCGACGACCCTCAGCTCGCGAAAGCCGCTCCTGCCGGCGACTTCGACGCCCGCGACTGCGTTCATTCGGCGGCCTGCTTGGCTGCGCTCTCGGCGGCGATCAGCTGGCCGAGATTGCGCCGGAAGCGCAGCGGGCCGACATCGATCTTCAGGTCGAGATTGGGGGTGCGCATGTTCTTCATGCCCTTGTGCACCGCGTTCAGCACCGCGCGGTCTTCCTCGAAGGCGCCGCGCACCGAGGCGGCGAACTGGCGCGACACCTCTTCGTCGTCGGGCGCGAAGTTGCGCATCTGGAACCAGTAATACCTGGTGTGGTCCTCATCCACCGGCGTCATGAAGTTATAGCTGTCCATCAGGAACACGTCCTCATGCAGCGGCTTGTCTTCGCCGCCGGTGTTGGCTGGCACGAAGATCGCCTTGATGATGGCGTTGCTGGGATAGTGCACCTCGTAGTGCTGCTTGCGGTCGCAATTGCCGCTGAACTTCAGGAACGGCTTGTAGAAGGGCGCCGGCTCCACGTCGTGCATCCAGCGCCACACCGTGACGCCCTTTTCGCCCACCGTGGTCTGCAGCGGCAGGTCTTCCATCGCCTGCACGCCGCCGAACGACGACTGGTGCACCCACGACACATGCGAGGGGTCGAGCAGGTTGTCGGTCATGTAGAGATAGTTGCATTCGAGCAGCATGGACTCGCCGCGATTCACCCCCCAGGCCGGATCGCCCCAGTGCTCGACCTGGAAGATCTCGGCCGGATCGGCCTTGTCGGCCTCGCCCATCCAGATCCACAGCAGGCCGTAGCGTTCGACCAGCGGGTAGGCGCGCACGCAGGCGACATGCGGGATCTTCTCCGCGCCCGGCACGCGCGTGCAGGTGCCCGTGCCGTCGAAGGTCAGTCCGTGATAGCCGCACTCGACCTCGTCGCCCTTGATCCGGCCCATAGACAGCGGCAGCTTGCGGTGCGGGCAGGCATTCTCCAGCGCCACCGGCGTGCCGTCGGTCTTGCGGTAGAGAACGATCTCCTCGCCCAGCACCTTGACCGGCTGGAGCTGGCGGCCAACCTCGTGGTCCCAGGCGGCGACGTACCAGGCGTTTTTCAGAAACATCGGTTCCTCCTGCAAATTTTGGGCCAAAGCCTAAGCCACAAGCCCGGGGATCAAAAGCGATTCAATTTGCCTTCTATGTTAGAAAATCTACAGTATCGAGCATGAAAACGCCGCTCAAACTGCCGCCGCTGCGCGCCATCCAGGCGTTCGAGTCCGTCGCCCGTCTCGGCACGGTCAGCGCGGCTGCGGACGAACTCGGCGTCACCCCCGGCGCGGTGAGCCAGCAACTGCGCAATGTCGAGACCGCGATCGGCCTCCGGCTGGTGGAGCGCAAGGGCCGCCGCGTGGCCCTTACCGAGCTGGGCAAGCAGTACCAGCGCGGCATCGCCAACACCTTCGACGAGTTGAAGAAGGCGCAGGCCGCGCTCTACCAGAGCCACCGCAAGGCCGGCTTCGTGGTGAGCTGCCTGCCCTCGCTGGCCAGCAAATGGGTGGGCCCGCTGGTGCTCGACTGGAGGGCGAAGAACCCCGAGGCCAACATCAGGCTGATCGGCTCGGAGACCGAGCCGCGCCTGGACGACGGCGAGGCAGACTTCCGGATCACCTACGGCCAGGGGGTGCACACTTACGAACACTATGCCGAGATGTTCACCGACTGGGTTGTGCCGGCCTGCTCGCCGTCGTTCCTGGCCGCCCACCCTCTCAGGACGCCAGCCGACATCGTCAAGCTTCCGCTGATCGAGATCGAATGGGATGCCGACCAGCAGCCGTCGGTGAGCTGGCACGACTGGGCGGCGCTGGCGGGCGCCGAGGTGCCGGAAAAATCCGCGGAAATCACCTTCTCGCTTTCCAGCGCGGCAATCGAAGCCGCCATGAACGGTCGCGGTTTCGTGCTGGCGCAGATGTCGATGATTTCCGGCGACCTGGAGGCCGGCCGGCTGGTGGTGCCCTTCGACCTGCGGCTGCGGATGCCGGGCGCCTATTTCCTGGCATGGAACCGCGCGGCGCTGGAAAAATCCTTTGGCGCGGCATTTCGCGCCTTCATGCTCTCCATGTCCAAACGCCAAAACGCCCGCTCTGCGCAAACGCCGTAGCGAGGCGCAACCGATATCCACCCTCGGTTGCAATCCGTCTTTTCCCTTCCTACCGACTTGCATGACGATAATGGCGCCATGAGATCCGCCAGCCGTCGATATTTTTCATCGAGATCGGGAACTTCCCCGGTCGAGTACGCGCTTCTGGCGCCACTCTTCATCATGCTCTTCCTGGGCATGGCCGGCTACGGCGTCTATCTCGGCGCCAGCCATTCCGTCCACCAGATCGCGGCCGACGCGGCGCGCAGCGCCATTGCCGGACTGAACCAGGCGGAGCGCCGCATGTTGGCGGCCGACTTCATCCGCCGCAATGCAAGCAGCTATGTGTTCGTCGATCCCGAAAAGCTGACGATCGGCACGTGCGACGGCGCAAACGATAGCGGCCAGTTCGTCGTGGCCCTCAGCTATGACGCCGGCGCGCTGCCGATCTGGAGCCTACTGCACGGCCTGCCGATACAGGGAAAAACCATCTTTCGGCAGTCGACCATCCGCATAGGAGGGACATGATGCAGCGACCCAGCCAGCACGCTCGCGCAGCCGCGAGAAGAAGGTTTCTTTCCGACATCTCCGGCAATCTCGCCGTGATGACGGCGATTACCATGCCGGCGGCGCTGGTGCTGGCAGCCTTCGCAATCGAAGAGGGTGCGCTCTATGCCGAGCGGCGTCATGCGCAGTCGCTGGTCGACCTTGCGGCCATCACCGCAGCCGCCAACCTCGACAAGGCGGTTGCGGCCGTTCTCATCACCTTGCTCGACAACGGCATGCATGATGTCGTCCTGGCGCGTAGCGGCACCCAGCCAGGCGACCTCACTCCGACTGTCACTGTCGAACCGGGCCGTTATGTCGGCACGTCGGCAACCGCCCCGGACACACGCTTCTCGCCCGGCGCGCGGCCTTTCAATGCCGTTCGCGTGACATTTCAGAAACTCGGAACCCGGCGTTTCGGCAATGAGCTCACCGGCCGGCCGCTCATCGGAGCGCAGGCGACGGCAAGCGTTTCGGCGCGGGCCGGCTTGTCGATCGGCGGCCGCGGCCGCTCCGTTCTCGTCCAGTAGTCCGAGCGTTCAACGCCTGCAGGCCCGAGCCCGCCTCCGGGCGACTGCGCCCGCACGGGCGCTGCCTGGCGGATTTAGGCTCCTT
This sequence comes from Mesorhizobium sp. KR2-14, assembly GCF_040049255.1. Taxonomy (NCBI): domain Bacteria; kingdom Pseudomonadati; phylum Pseudomonadota; class Alphaproteobacteria; order Hyphomicrobiales; family Phyllobacteriaceae; genus Mesorhizobium; species Mesorhizobium sp. KR2-14. The sequence continues at coordinate 109,938 of NZ_JBDZDR010000006.1, forward strand.
CCACCCTTGCACCAGAAAGCCTGAACCGCGCGATCATCGCTCCGGCGAGCGTGGTGCTCGCCCGATCTTGCCTCTTGCAATCAGGCACGCAATCAAATACAACATTTAGTTGTAAAGATTGATTACACAATCTTTGCGGGTGTTTGCTAAGTTCGTTTTTACAGGCAAGCGCCTGTGCCCTCCTTTTCGGTGGGTTTCCTCGCCCCTTCCGCCACGCCCCCGCAAGCGGAAGGGGCTTTTTCTTTTCGCGCATGACTGACGGCACACCGCGGGTCAGACGCCGAGCACGATGGACCCGGTGCTACGGCGCAGCTCAAGGTCGCGATGCGCCTGGGCGGCGTCTTCCAGCGCATAGCGCGCCGGCGCTTCGACCGAGACCGTGCGCTGGCGCAGCGCCGCAAAGAAGCGTTCCGCATGCGGCACCAGCTTCTCGGGCGTGTCGGTGTAATGCCCGTAGTTCGGCCGGGAGACCGTGATCGATTTCGACGCCATGCGGTCGATGTCCCACTCCCCGACCGGGCCCGACGCCTGTCCGAAACTGACCAGATGGCCCCTTACGCCAAGAGCCTCCAGCGAACCGCCAAAGGTGTCGTTGCCGACCGCGTCATAGACCACATCGGCGCCGCGACCGCTGGTGATCTGCATGACCGCATCGGCGAAATTCTCGCGCGAGTAGACCACGACATGGTGGGCGCCCAGCCGTTCGACGATGCGGGCCTTGTCGTCCGTCGACACGGTGGTGATCACGGTCGCGCCGAGATGCCGGGCCCACTGCACCAGCAACTGGCCGACCCCGCCCGCGCCGGCATGGATCAGCGCCACGCTGCCGGCTTTAAGCGCGTGGACATCGTGCAGGAGAAAGCTGGCGGTCACCCCCTTGAGCAACCCGGCCGCGGCGATGTCGTCGGAAATGTCGTCCGGCAGATGCAGGAGCAACTGGGTCGGGATGTTGCGCCGCTCGCAATAGGCGCCGACCGGCGCGCAGGCATAGGCGACCCTCTGGCCGACGGCAAACCCCGTCACTCCAGGCCCGACAGCCTCGACCACGCCGGCAGCTTCCATGCCCGGCACGCCGGGCGGCGTCAGCAGCTTGAAATAGCCGGTGCGGCAATAGACATCGATGAAGTTCACGCCGATGGCGGTGTGCCGGACCTGCACCTCGCCATGGCCGGGAGCGGGCAACTCGATCTCCCTGAACTGCAGCACCTCGGGGCCGCCATGCCTTTCCACGACAATCGCTTTGGTGCGGCTTGCGGCGGCGGTGCCGAGCAGCTGCCCAACCGGCCGCACTTTGGGCGGCGCTTCCCGCTGGATTGCCACGGGTGCCGGCGCGGGCGACGCGTTTCGCGGCGCGTTTTCGCGCAGCAGCTTGCGGATCGCCGCAAAGCCTGCCCGATAGATGCCATCGGTCACCAGCCGCACCAGTTCCTCGCGCCGGTTGGCCGGCGGGTGGAAATCGGAGCGCCATTCCCAGAAGGTGCGGTCGCCGTCTGTCACCGGCTTCAGCCGGATCGAGGCGACATAGCCCATCAGCGGCAGCGGCGATTCCAGCAGGCAATAGGTCAGCCGAAAATCCTTGTCCGAGAGCGACAGCAACTGCTCGCGCAACTCGCCGCCATCCGCGAGCCGAAAGCGCCGGACCGATCCGACCGCATCCACCGGCTCGCCGTTTTCGATCTCGCTTGACGCGATCGCCGGGTGCCAGCGGTCGTGCCCGTTGAAATCGCGCAGCACACGCCAGACTTCCTCGATCGGCGCGTCGATGATGGTGCTCTGGCAGACCTGAACCATCTGGCGGCGTCAGCGCGCGAAGCGCTTCTTCAGCGAATTGAACGCGGCCTGGAAAACGCCGCTGCCGATCTGCTGGATCAGCGCGGCCTCCCGCTCCGGCGCACAGTCGAACTCCGCCTCCCATTCGCAGAAGGTGGCGTTGCCGTCGGTGACCGGCGTCAGCGCCAGCTTGGCGACATAGTTCTCCACCCCCATCGGGCTTTCGAGGATCGAATAGGTGCAGGAGAGCTCATAGTCCGAAAGCGCCAGCAGCCGCTCGCGGATGCGCCCGCCATCCTTCAGCGTGAAATTTCGGATGCAGCCGATCTGGTCGGGCCTGGCATTCTGCTCGATGCGGCTTTCGGCCACGAAGGGCGTCCAGTCGGGCAGGCCGTTGAAGTTGCGCACCACCTGCCAGACATCGGCCGCCGGCGCGTTCACCACCGAGGAGACATAGACTTTCGGCATTGGCTTACCCCCTGATCCCGTCGCGCCGCATCAACGATCGCGATCGTCGTCGTTGTCGTCCTTGCCGTTCTTGGTCTTGCCCTTCTTGTCGCGCGTCAGGCTGGAAATGTCCTTGGCATCGCGCAGCACGTCGGTCATGCGGCCGAGCGAGCCGCCCTCGATGCCGATCTCCTTCATGAGGTTGTCGATCATCGGCGCCTGCACGCGGTAGCGCAGGGCGGAGTCGATCACCTCGTCGGTGACGTTGCGATTGCCGCCGGTGCCGCCGTTCACGCCATCGACATGCAGGATCTTGATGCCCTCGATCTTCTCCATCGGCTTGACGCTCTCGCGCACGATGCCTTCGAGCCGCTCAAGCAGCTTGCCGCGCAGCCGGCCGGCGCGCGCCTCGTCGGAGAGCAGGTTTTCCGCCTCGTTGAGCAGGCGATTGCCGGCGGCGTCCACCTCGTAGCGCTGGGCAGCAGCGACCGCCTGGATCTTCTCGGCCTCGGCGGCCGCGGTCGCCGCGATCTTCTGCGCCTCGGCCAGGCTCTTGGCGGCCTTCATCTCGGCTTCGGCAGCAGCCGTCACCCGCATCGCCTCGCGCTCGGCTTCGCGCGCGGCTGCAATCAGGTCGGTCAGCTTGCGGCGCTCGGCGATTTCTCTCTCGCGTGCGGTGAGGGCCTGTTCCTCGGCCTGGATGGCCTTTGCCCGCACGGCCTCGGCGGCAGCAATCGCGGAGGAGCGCTCCTGCGTCTTCTTGGCAACATCGATGGCCTTCTGGATCTCGGCGATCTCAACCTTCTGGTCGCGGTCGACGGCCAGCTGGCGCAGCTCGCGTTCCTTGACCAGCTTGGCCTCCTCGATGCCGCGCTCGGTGGCGATGCGCGCCCGCTCCACCTCCTCGGAGGCCGCGATCTCGGCTTCCTCGAAGGCCTGGCGCTTAGCGATCTGCAACGCTTCCAGGTGCCGCTCGCGTTCGAGCCTGATCTCGTCCAGCGCGCGCTCCTGCGCGATCCGCTCGGCCTCGGTCTGCTGGTTGGCGACGATCTCGCCGCGCCGCTTCTCGGCCTCGGCCTTGGTCACGTCGAGCGCCTTTTCGGCAAGGGCGATCTGGCGCTCCAGCTCGACCAGTTCCAGCGCCTTCTTGCGTTCGATCTCCAGCTCGCTCTGGGCGCGCTCGCGCTCGATGCGTGCCGTTTCGAGCGAGAGCTCCAGCGCGATCTGCTCGCGCTCGGTCATCTCGCGCATCTTGAGCTCGGCTTCGTCGAGCGCGCGACGGCGCGCGATCTCGCGGCGCTGGGTCTCTTCCTCGCTGCGGATGCGCTCTTCGGTGATGCTGCGCTCCTGCGCCAAGCGCGACTTCTCCACCGCCTCGCGCGCCAGAAGCTGCGCCTGCTCGGCCTCCTGGTCGCGCACGGCGCGCTCGCGGGCAAGCTCGGCACGCTGTGCGGCGCGGCGGGTTTCCACCTCGCGCTCCTGCTCAAGCCGCGCATATTCGGTCTCTCGGTCGATCTCCAGCACCTTGCGCTGGGTGTCGAGGTTCTGGTTGCGGATATCGACCAGCGTGCGCTGCTCGATCTCGTTGCGCATGCGACGCCGGGTCTCGATGGATTCGGTCAGCTGCGTCAGGCCCTCGGCATCGAAGGCGTTCGACGGATCGAAGAATTCGAGGCTGGTCTGGTCGAGGTCGACGATGGCGACGCTTTCCAGCTCAAGGCCGTTGGCGGCGAGAGATTCAGCGGCCATCTCGCGCACCTTGGCGGCATAGTCGCGGCGCAGCTCGTGCATTTCCTCAAGCGTCATCTGGGCCGCAACCGTGCGCATGGCGGCAGCGAACTTGCCCTCCAGCAGTTCGCGCAAGCCCCCATCCTGCATGGTGCGTCGGCCGAGCGTCTGCGCGGCCGCCGCCACGAGGTCGCGGCTCGCTCCAACGCGCACGAAAAACTCGGCGATCAGGTCGACGCGCATGCGGTTCTTGGTGATCAGCGCCGCCTGGTTCTCGCGCCGCACCTCGATGCGCATGACGTTCATGTTCACCGGGGTGATTTCGTGCAGCACGGGAATGACGAAGGCACCGCCATTCACCACCACCTTCTCGCCGAGGAAGCCGGTGCGCACGAAGGCCGTTTCCTTGGTCGAGCGCCGGTAGAGCCATCTCAGAATGTAGACGGCCACCACCACGGCGATGACGAACACGATGAGCCACAAAAGGAAAGTGCCAAAGGTTTGCGCGGCCATGTCCTGATCCTCCCCGGATATGCTGCGGTCAGCCGAAGGCGACCGACTTGAATTTTCTTGTCTGCTCGGCCAGCGCCCGCTCGGTGGGCAGCCGCTCCATCGAGGACGCGCCATAGAAGCCGTGGCAATTGGCCGTGTTCTTCAGCACGAACTCGGCATCTTCCGGCTCGGCCACCGGCCCGCCATGCACCAGAACGATGATGTCCTTGTTGACCTTCAGCGCGGCCTGCGACCACTCATCCACCAGCGCCGGGCAATCCTTCAGCTTCAGCGCCGTCTCCGCCCCGATCGAACCGCCAGTGGTCAGGCCCAGGTGGCACACCACGATGTCCGCGCCGGCCTCGGCCATGGCTTTCGCTTCGTCGGCGTTGAACACATAGGGCGTGGTCAGAAGGTCCTTCTCACGTGCCTTGCGGATCATGTCGATCTCCAGCCCGTAGGACATTCCCGTCTCTTCGAGGTTGGCGCGGAAGGTGCCGTCGATCAGGCCGACGGTCGGGAAATTCTGCACGCCGGCAAAGCCGATCGCCTTCACCTGATCGAGGAAGTGGTCGACGATCAGGAACGGGTCGGTACCGTTGACACCCGCCAGCACCGGCGTGCGCTGCACCACCGGCAGGATCTCGCGCGCCATCTCCATCACCACCTCATTGGCGTTGCCATAGGCGAGCAGGCCTGACAGCGAACCGCGGCCGGCCATGCGATACCGGCCGGAATTGTAGATGACGATGAGATCGATGCCGCCGGCCTCCTCGCATTTGGCCGAGAGCCCGGTGCCCGCCCCGCCGCCGACGATGGGCACGCGCTGGCGTTTCATCTCCTGGAATTTCTCCATCAGCGCGGATCGCTGGAAACGCGGCATCACGTTCTCCTCTGAAGCTTGGGCATTATCGACTGGAACGCTTCGATCACCGCGTCCACGAAGGTGTCGTCATTGATGTTGGCGCGCACGCGCTGGATGCGGCGTTGCGGCGTCTGTCGCACCGTGCGCTCGAGGGCCTCGAACAAAGCATCGTCGGCCTCGGGGTCGTGGAAGGCGCCGCCTGGGGCATCGAGCATCGAAACCCCGCCCTCGGGCAGCAGGAAGCGGACGGGCCCGTTCATCTGGTTGAGCCGCACGCCGATCCATTCGCCGAAGGTGCGGTTCTCGTCCCGCGTCGTGCGCATCAGCGTCACGTTGGGGTTGTGGATCACGAATTTGCGGCTCTTGAACTTGTCAGGGACGCTGTCGCGCGAGCCGAAATTGACCATGTCGAGCGCGCCGACCGAACCCACATAGGGCAGCCCGGTGCGGATCGCCGCGCCGAAACGGTCCTGGTCGGCGGGCAGCACGCCGCCCACGATCATGTCGGCAATCTCGGTCGTGGTCAGGTCCAGGAAGCCGGCCAGAAGCCGGGAGTCGCCCAGGCTCTCCATCGCCCGCCCGCCGGTGCCGGTGGCGTGGAAGACGAGGCAGTCATAGTCGGCCTCAAGCCGCTTTGTCACCGCCTGCACGGCGGGAGTCGTGACGCCGAACATGGTGATGCCGACGGCGGGACGCGCCGACTTGCGCTTTTCTTCCCAGGCCTGCGCGTCGGGCAACTGCGCCACCATGCCGGCCATGGCGTGCGCGGCGTTGCCCAGCACCTGCTCGGTGATGGAGTTCAGCCCCTGCACGTCGGCCACCGAGTGGAACATCATGATGTCGGCGCCGCCGACATATTTGGCGACGTCGCCGGCCGCGACCGTCGAGACCATGATCTTCGGGATGCCCACCGGCAGCACGCGCATGCCGGCGGTGGCCAGAGTGGTGCCGCCCGAGCCGCCTGCCGAAATGATGCCGCCCAGGCGCGGCTCGCGCTCCACCCAGCGGGCGAAGGCTTCGGCCATGGCCGTGACCGACTTGCCGCGGTCGCCCGACATGACCTCGGACGCGCCATAGGGATGCATGCTCGCCACCTGCGTGGCCGTCACGTCGACGCTCGACGGCTTGCCCGAGGTCGAAAGGTCGACGGTGCGGGCAGGAATGCCGAGCGACTTCAGCCGGTCGGCAATGAAGCGCAGTTCCTTGCCCTTGGTGTCGAAGGTTCCGGCAACGAGCACGGTGCGCCCGATGCGCTCGGAGAAGGGGATGGCGAAGACCTTCTTGAGGTCGTCCTGCGGTGCGGCCTTTTCCACCGCCGCCTGCCGCATGGCCGTCACCGGCACGTTCCAGCGGTTGGGCAATGCGGTCACCGGGCGGTAGGCGCCGCCCGCCGGCTGGTCGGCCTGCCCGGCTTCGCTACCGCCGCGCTCGATGCGGTAGACCTCCGCCAGATGTTCCTGCGCCTGTGCCACTTCCGCCGGCGAAACGGCCTCTTCTTCCGAATGGCGGCCGACGCCGAGCAGCCGCTGCTGCAGGTCGCGGTCGGCGGCCAGCGCCTTGGCGTCCATGATGCGGTTGATGCGGCCATTGACCATGATCGCGACGCTGTCGGAAACCGCCGTCGCCACGCCGATATTCTGCTCGATGACCAGGATCGCCATCTCGCCTTCCTGGCCGAGCGTGATCAGCATCTGCTCGACCTGTTCGACGATGACCGGCGCCAGGCCCTCGGTGGGCTCGTCCATGACGAGCAGCTTGGGGTCGCTCAGCAGCGCGCGCGAGATCGCCAGCATCTGCTGCTCGCCGCCCGAAAGCTGCGAGCCGCCATTGTTGCGGCGCTCGGCAAGGCGCGGAAACGTCTGGTAGACGCGCTCGACCGTCCAGCCCGCATCTCTCCGGCTGCCGGCGGAGAGCCGCAGATGCTCGTCCACCGTCAAGCTCGGCCACACGCGCCGCCCTTGCGGCACATAGCCGACGCCGAGGCGATGGATTTCATGCGGTTCCAGCGAAGAAATCTCGCGACCGTTGACGCGGATCGAGCCGGAGCGGGCGCGCTTCAAGCCGGCAATGGTGTTGCAGAGCGTCGTCTTGCCCATGCCGTTGCGGCCGACGACTGACAAGACACCACTTTCGAGCGTCAGCGAGACGCCCTGGAGTGCGTGGCTTTCGCCGTAATAGACCTGCAGATCGTCAATGCGCAGGACGGCCTTGCCCGCCTTGCCGGAAGAAGAAGCACGTTCAGCCATGCTTGCCCCCGAGATAGATCTCCTGCACTTCCGGGTCGGCTTCGATTTCCTGCGGCGTGCCTTCCTTGAACAGCCGCCCGTTGTGCATCATCGACACATATTCGGAGACGCGCAGCGCAACATCAAGATCGTGCTCGATGATGATGTAGCCGATGTGCTTGGGCAGCGCATTGAGGATGGCGACGAGGTCGCGCCGTTCGGTGGGCGACAGGCCCGCGGCCGGCTCATCGAACAGGATGAAGCGCGGCGCACCCGCAAGCGCCAGCGCGATTTCCAGCTGGCGCTGCTGGCCGTGCGAAAGCGTGGCCACCAGCGCATCGCGGTCGCGCTCGAGATGCACGGCGTTCAGGATCGATTCCGCCTGCACCATGTTCACGTCACTGGCCGAAGGGCGCAGCACCGAGAAGCGCCGGCGCGATACGCCCCGACAGGCCAGGAAGATCGAATCCAGAACCGTCAGCCCCTTGAAGAGCTGCGAAATCTGGTAGGTCCGGCGCAGGCCGCGGCGGATGCGCTCATGCGGCGGCAGGTCGGTTATGTCCTCGCCGAAGAAGCGGATGCGCCCCGCGGTCGGCAGGAAGTCGCCGGTGATGGCGTTGAACAGCGTCGTCTTGCCGGCGCCGTTGGAGCCGAGGACCGCGCGCCGCTCGCCGGCCGCGATCCTCATGTTGACACCCGTCAACGCCACCAGTGCACCGAAATGACGTGCAATGCCTTCCAGTTCCAGCGCGTATGCGCCGGAGCCTTGCAGGCGGGATGCTACTGAAATCTCGGCCACTGGCGGTCGCCTTGTGCTTGACGTTACGGGCAGGACGGGTTGTCGCGGCCGACAACGCCGAGCTTCAGGAACTCGTCTTCCGGCATGCCGAGGGTCTGGTTCACCTGCGGCACCACCTTCACCAGCTTGTTGTAGAGGTTGCCGTCGGCGCCTTCCGACACTTCCGTCAGATAGATGTCGGCGATGGCGTTGCGGTTGTGGTCGAGCGAGACCTTGCCGGTCGGGCCTTCGAAGGAAACCTTCGCCAGCGCCTCCTGCAGCTTCTTGCCGCCGTCCGAAGTATCCCCACCGACTTCCTCAAGCGCCATCAGCATCGCCTTCATGTCGAGATAATAGGCGTGGGCAAACAGCGACGGCGACGGGAAGGCGTTGGGCTGCTTCTTGTAGGCCTCGACAAAAGCATTCCAGGCGGGCGTGTCGTTGGTGTCGGCGATCGGGCCGGCCGAGGGCGTGCCGATCAGGACGTCGCGGATCTTGCCCTTCGAGGTCAAGATGGTCTGGTCGACGGTGATCGAGCCGCCGATCAGCGGTGCAGTGCCGCCGGCCTGCTGGTACTGCGTCAGGAAGTTCACGCCATCGGCGCCGCCGAGCGCGACATATATGGCGTCGACATCATCCGGGATGGCCGCGATGACCGAGGAATAGTCCTTGTTGCCGATCGGCACCCACGACTTCGAGGGCACCGTGCCGCCCGCCTTGCAGAACTCGGCCATGAAGCCGAACACCTGCGTGTAGGGGAACGAGTAGTCTTCCGCGACGGTCGCGACCTTCCTGTAGCCCTTGTCGTTGTAGGCGTAGGTGCCGAGGCCGGCCATCCACTGGGCGCCATCGGTGCCGAAGCGGAAGAAGTTCGGTGCCGGATCGCGCAGCGTGGTGTCCTGCGCGGCGGAGGCGCCGTTGGCGAAGGTCACGTCGGGATGGGTCTTGGCATAGTCCTTGACGGCGATGCCCTCGTCGCCGGAGAGCGGGCCGACCAGCACCTTCACGCCGTCCTGCTCGACCAGCTTGCGCGCGGCGCGCACAGCGCTGTCGGGCGAAGCGTCGGACGAGCCCTTGACGATCTCGATCTTCTTGCCCGCAACCATGCCGCCGACTTCTTCAAGCGCCGTCATGGCGCCGCGCTCGCCGTCTTCGCCGAGCACGGTGAAGGGGCCCTCGAAGGTCGCCAGAAGGCCGATCTTGATCGAGTCTTCCGCGAGTGCGAGCGACGGGGCAGTGAGCCCGGTAGCCAGCGCAAGTGCCAAAAGTGTTCGACGATGGATCCTCATGATTACTTCCCTCCCTGGTTGTCTTTGGATCAATCTGAAGCCGCCCGTTTCCTCATGGACCCGAGCGCAAGGATTCCTGGGCCAGATGTGGTTTGATCCTTCCCCACAACCCAAGAAGACCGTCTGGCGACACGAAAACGATCACCAGAAAGAACAGGCCGATCAGCGTGTTGAACCGTTCGGCGCCGACGATATCGATGGCAAATGTCTGCATCAGAACCACCACGACAGCGCCGAGGAACGGCCCGATGGGATGGCGCATGCCGCCGATCACGGCGATGATCAGCACATTGATGGCGGCGCCGACATTGATGGTGCCGGGCGAGATGCGGCCGTTGAACCAGACCAGCAGCACGCCAGCCAGGCCGGCGATGATGCCGGCGTAGAAATAGGCCACAACCTTGTGCGCGGTGACGTTGAAGCCGAGCGCGCGCATGCGGCGCGGATTGTCGCGCACTGCCTGCAGCGTCAGCCCGTAGGTGGAGCGCGACCCGTAGAGCACGGCCGCATAGGCGATCACCGCAAAGCCGAGGCACAGATAGTAGAACGGCACCGGGTCGCGCCAGTTGACGCCCCAGAACTCCGGCGCGCGAATGCCGGTGTAGCCGGGAAAGCCGTTGAACAGCGAATAGTTCTGCTGGGTGAAATAGAAGAAGGCCGTCGCGATCGCGAGCGTGATCATGATCGTGTAGATGCCTTCGGTGCGATTGGAGATGACACCAATCAGCGCCGAAGCGATCGCTGCGATCAGCGTCGCGAAGGGCACCACGATCCAGAACGGCCAGCCAAAACCGTGCACGCCGGAATTGTTAAGCCCGAACACCGCCACCGTGTAGCCGGCGACGCCTGCCACCGAAATCTGCGCCAGGCTGACCATGCCGCCATAGCCGGCAAGCAGCATCAGCGAGAGCGCGATCATGCCGAAGATCAGCGAATAGGCGCCGATCTGGGTCAGGAAGAAGTTCGACGCCACCGCCGGATAGAGCGCAAGCAGCACCAGAAGCACGATGTTGCCCGCGCCGATCCTTTCCAGGATCGACTGCGCGGCGGCCGGCTTGTCGGTCGGGGCAAGGGCCGTCATCGCGCCTTCCCCATGATGCCCTGCGGCCGCACGGCCAGAACCACCACCATGATGACGAAGGTGAGCACGATGCCATAGGTGGGGAAATAGACGAGGCCGATCTGCTCGGCCAGCCCGATCAACAGCGCGCCGATGGCCGCTCCCGTGATCGAGCCCATGCCGCCCACGATCACCACTACGAGCGAGGCGAGCAGGTAGCGCACGTCTTCGCCGGGCGCCACCGAAAGCGCCGAGCCGCCGACGACGCCAGCAAAGCCGGCCAGCCCCGCGCCGATGGCAAAGACGATGGCGAACACGGCATGCACATTCACGCCCGAGGCCGACAGCATGGCGCGGTCGTCAACGCCGGCGCGGATCATCATGCCAACCCGCGTGCGGTTGAGCATCAGCCAGAGCCCGACGCCGATGATGATGGCCACGGCGAGCACGACGAGGCGGTAGAACGGATAGCGCAGGAACACGGCCTCGCCGCTGGACTTGACCGCGGTGACGAACGGCAAGGCGACCGCGCCGTCGAGCCATGCAGGCGTGACGATCTGATAGGTGGTGCCGGTCCATACCGCCAGCATCAGGTCGGCCGCGACAATGGAGATGCCGATCGTCACCAGCGTCTGGCGCAGATCGTCGCCCTCGAGCCGCCGGAAGACGAAGACCTGCATGACGAGCCCGACCAGCGCCAGCACGACGAAGCCGGCCGCCACGCCGAGCAGCCAGTAGCCAGTGCGGGTGGCCACCTCGTAGCCGATATAGGCGCCGAGCAGATAGAGCGAGCCATGCGCGAGATTGACGTTGCGCATCAGGCCGAAGACCAGCGTGAAGCCGCTTGCCACGAGGAAGTAGAGCCCTGCCAGTGTCACCCCGTTGAGAACGGCGCTGACGAAGGCCTTCTTCGAAGTGAGGATCGAGTTCAGCCAGTCCGGCCAGACGGCAAGCATCAGCCAGGCGAACAGCGCGGCCGCGAGGAGCCAGAACAGCCCCCAAGCCTGCCGGCGGGTGAAGATTGGCTGCGTCGATGGCTGGTCGAGAATACTCATGCATCGCACCGCGAGTTCAAAGAGATGCGCCTTGGATTGTCGCGTTCCTTCGCGCCCCCCTCTGTCCTGCCGGACATCTCCCCCACAAGGGGGGAGATTTGCAGCTCGGCTTGCGGCGCCTGTCCTGCAAGGTCGAAGAGTGGCGAAAGCTGTAGTGACAGCTGATCTCCCCCCTTGTGGGGGAGATGTCCGGCAGGACAGAGGGGGGTAACGTGGAGCGCCGACATGGAAGACCTCTCCGTTAGGCGGTCAGCCGCCGGCGCTGTTCGTTCATGCGCGGCGCCTTGTGGAACTTGCCGTCCTTCATGATGGCGAGGATGCGGTTCTTGTCCTGCAGGATGCGCACGTCGGCCGTCGGATCGCCGTCGATGAGCAGAATGTCGGCGAGATAGCCTTCCTTGATCATGCCGAGCTCGTCGCCCATGTTCATGATCTCGCCGCCATACTTCGTGCCTGCCATGATGGCTTCCATGGGCGAGAAGCCGAGCATCTCGACGAAGGTCTGGATGTCCTTGGCGTTGGTGCCCTGCGGCGTCCAGGCAAAGCCATAGTCGCCGCCGATGCAGATGCGGATGCCGCGGCGATGCATCTTCTTCATCGTGTCGATGCACATTTCCAGCTCGCGCTCATATTCCATGGCGAGCGCCGAGCCGGGCTTGATGCCCCATTGCTCGGCATGACGCGCCGTGTTGATCAGCCATGCCATGCCGGGCGCCACGAGGTGCCTGTCCTTTGCCGCCTCCAGCAGGTCGAGCGCTTCTTCGTCGGCAAAGGAGGCGTGGTAGATGTTCTGGATGCCGTGGCGGATGCACTGCTTGACCGAGCCCGAAGAGCGGGCGTGGGCAGAAAGCACCTTGTTGCGGCAGCGCGCTTCCTGCGCGGCCATCGCCACCTCTTCCTCCGACATCGGCGTTTCCTCGGCGCCCATGCCGGTGATGGACTCGCCCGAGAGGTTGAGCTTGATGGAGTCGACGCCGTATTTGATCAGCGTGCGCACCGTGCGGCGGATTTCCTCCGGGCCCGAAACGACGAGGCCGAGGTTCAGGCCCTCATGCGGGATATGCGAGGGCGCGGAATCGCCGAGACCGCCCACGGTGGTGATCTCCGGCCCCGCCGCCAGATAGCGCGGGCCGGGGAAGCGGCCCTGATTGATGAACTTTTTTGCCACCACGTCCAGGCGCGGCTTGGCCGCCGCGGCGCCCCGGCCGGCGGTGAAGCCGGCATCGAGCACCAGCTTGGCCATTTCCATGGTCACCAGCATGTGCTCCTCGGTCTCCATCATCTGGATGGGATCGATGCCGGGCGCGTTGTTCCACGAAAGATGCAGGTGGGCGTCGATCATGCCGGGCATGAGCGTCGCGCCCATGCCGTCGATGACGGTCGTGCCGCCATAGGCCGACGATGGCGAGCCGAAGCGCGACGAACCGCGGGTGATCTGCTTGATGCGATTGCCCTGGACCAGCACCTCGCCGGAGTAAGGATATTCGCCGGTGGCATCGAGGATGCGCACATTGGTGAACAGCGTGCTACCCGAGCCGTTTCCGCTCCAGCTATCGTCTGCCATCTCTTCCTCCCAAAAGTGGCAAGGCGCCCTCTGTGCGCCGGTGTTCGTCGTCAGATCACCGGTCTGCGCGCCTTAGAAATTCCGTCAGTTTCTGGTTGCACTCGCGCGGATGCTCAACCGTAGCCCAATGGCCGCATCTGTCCATGGGAGACAGCACGGCGCCCTTGATCTTGTCGGCCAGCGCCTGGCCGACGCTCATCGGGCTGACCACGTCCGCGTCGCCGGTGACCAGCAGCGTCGGCGCATTGATCCGGCGCGCATCGACTGCGTTTGCCTTGGCCAGCGCCTCGCAGGTGCGGGCATAGGATTCCGGGTCCTGCCGCGTGATCGATTCCCGCACGAAGGCCACCGCCGCCGGCGAATTCTCCCGCGTATATGCCGACAGCGCATTGGCCGAGACCTGGTCGGCGATGTCGGACATGCCGCCCGAGCGCGCGAGCCTGGCGCGCGCCGCCAGCCCCTGGCGCATGGCCTCCGCCGGCTCGGCCAGTGCGCCAAACAGGCAAAGCGAAGCCACCAGCTCCGGCTTGCCGGCCGCAACCTGCTGGCAGACGATGGTGCCCATGGAGTGGCCGACGAAATGCGCCCGGCTCACCCCCACCCCATCCATCGCGCGTATGACCGCCTCGCTCATCATCTCGATGGTGAGCGGATCGAGCGGCCGCGCCGAGCGGCCCGAACCCGGAAGATCGACCCGGATGACGCGATAGCCCGACAGTGCCTGCATCTGCGGCTGGAACATGTTGGACGTTCCGCCCAGGCCGTGGATCATCACCACCGGGAACCCCTCCCCGGTGACTTCCACGACGGTCTGGCCAACGGTGACCGTGGTCATTGCGCCCGCTCCGAGACGCGGTTTTCGAGCGCGCCGATGCCGTCGATCTCGATGCGGACCACATCGCCCGCCTTGAGATATTTCGGGGGGTCGAAGCCGATGCCCACGCCGGCCGGCGTGCCGGTGGCGATGATGTCGCCGGGCTTCAGCGTAATGCCTTGCGAAAGCGTCGAGATGATCGTCGGGATGTCGAAGATCAGCAGCGAAATCTTGGAATTCTGCCGCATGTCGTCATTGACGAAGCAGCGTATGCCGGCGTTCTGAAGGTCGAATTCGTCCTTGGTCACCGCCCAGGGGCCCATCGGGCAGAACGTGTCCTGCGACTTGCCGATCAGCCACTGGCTGTATCTGCCCTGCAGGTCGCGCGCGGTCACGTCGTTGACGATGGTATAGCCCCAGACATGGTCGAGCGCGTTTTCCCCGGAGATGCCGCGCCCTTCCTTGCCGATGATGACGGCAAGCTCGGCCTCGTAGTCGATCGCCGACGAAACCTTCGTGTCGATCAGCACGCTTGAATGCGTCGCGACAACCGAATCCGGGACCTTGGAAAAGATGATCGGGTCTTTCGGCACCGCCCCCGCTGCGGCGCTGGAATCAAAGCCGCTGCGGGCGAATTCATGCGCGTGCTCGTAATAGTTCTTGCCGACGCAGAAGATGTTGCGGCGCGGCTGCGGGATGGGCGCTTCCAGTTCCACGCTGGAAAGCGGCAGCGGCGAGAGCGTACGCGGCAAGGCCACGCCATCATGTTCGATCAGGGCGAGAATGCCTTCCTGCGCCCGCTCGACCGGGAAATCGAACGGCAGGATCACCCCCTCGTCGGGGTCGACAAGACCGACGCGGCGCTCGCCGGCGATGGAAAATGTCGCAACCCTCATTCTCTCCCCCTAGTCCATTAATGAACCAATTCGTAGTTATTCCAGTTACGCTAGCGCTCATTGGTTCAGCCCGCAAGTGGAATTTTTTCGCGGCGGGAAAGAAAATCACGCCTCCCTCACCCGGAAATGGAACAACACGCTGAGAAATGGGTGGAATTCCGGTGAAATCGCATGTATGAGCCTCGGGACGGGAGTGATTGGCCCAGCCATAAATGGTTCACTATTGGATCACATAAGGATCTGCTCATGTCTCGCCTGACAGCTACCGGCATCGCATTGGAGCTGAAGAAGAGGATTTCCGCCGGTGCCTGGCAGGAAGACGGCCGCATGCCGCCCGAGCGCGATCTTGCCCAGGAATTCGGCGTCGCGCGCAACACGGTTCGGCGGGCGGTGGCCATGCTGGAAGACGAAGGCGCGGTCGTCCGCCATGTCGGGCGAGGCACGTTCCTGACGGTCATCGACCCGGATTCGCTGGCTGCGATCGTGTCGCGCATGGAGGGCACCAGCCCTGCCGACATGATGGAGATACGCCAGCTTCTGGAGCCGGCCGCCGCTTCCTTCGCCGCAACCAACGCCAGCACCAGCGAGCTCAACGCCGTGCGCGAAGCCCACCAGACGGCTTGCGACAGCACGGATATGCCGACCTTCGAGCATTGGGACGCGGAGTTCCACCACCGCATCTTCGCCTGCTCGCGCAACGAGTTCCTGAAGGAAATCCATAATCTCATGCGCGTCCTGCGCAACCAGTCGCCATGGTTCGAGATGAAGAAGCGCTCCTTCTCGGAAGAGCGCCGGCAGGCCTATTGCCGCGAACATCAGGCGATCGTGGATGCGCTCATGCAACGCGACCCCGACGGCGCAAGGCAGGCGATGCTGGCGCACCTCCAGACCGTGGGGCACAATCTGCTCGGCCGCTGACACAGCCTTTTGCGGCCGCTTTACTGCGACATTCGAACATATTTCCCCCCGTTGCTGGCCGGCCCGGATCATGCACTAATATGAGCATGGCAGCCTTGCCGGACAGCTCGATCGAGCGATAGATTTCGCGCGAGCATGCCTGCCCTATGCCGGCGTGCCATCAAATAAAAGAGGGGAATAAAGTGAAGCAATACAACAAATTGGCCGTATTCGGCGGCGTACTCCTTGCGGCGGCGAGCCTTGCAGGCACTTCCGCTTACGCAAGAGACCTGACCGTGGTTTCCTGGGGCGGAAACTACCAGGACGCGCAGCGCGAGATCTATTTCAAGCCCTATGCCGAAAAGACCGGCAAGCCGCTGCTGGACGAAGCCTGGGACGGCGGCTTCGGCGTTCTGCAGGCGAAGGTCAAGGCCGGCACGCCCAACTGGGACGTGGTGCAGGTGGAGGCCGAGGAACTGGCCCTTGGCTGCGCCGACGGCCTGTTCGAGAAGATCGACTGGGACAAGATGGGCGGCAAGGACAAGTTCCTGCCCGACGCGGTCGACGAATGCGGCGTCGGCGCCATCGTGTGGTCCACGGCGATTGCCTATGACGGTGCCAAGCTCGCGGAAGGGCCCGCTTCCTGGGCCGACTTCTGGAACGTGGAAAAATTCCCCGGCAAGCGCTCGCTGCGCAAGGGCGCCAAATATACGCTCGAGTTCGCCCTTCTTGCCGATGGCGTGAAGAAGGACGAGGTCTACCAGGTCCTGTCGACGCCGGAAGGCATCGACCGCGCCTTCAAGAAGCTCGACGAGCTTCGCCCCAACATCGTCTGGTGGGAGGCCGGCGCCCAGCCGCTGCAGCTGCTGGCTTCCGGCGAAGTGGCGATGGCCTCGGCCTATAACGGCCGCATCACCGGCATCAACCGCACCGAAGGCAAGCAGTTCAAGGTCGTCTGGCCGGGCAGCATCTACGCGATCGACAGCTGGGTCGTGCTGAAGGACGCCGAGAACAAGGATGCCGGGCAGGACTTCATCGCCTTCGCCAGCCAGCCCGACCACCAGGTCAAGCTGCCGGCCTATGTCGCCTACGGTCTTCCGAACCTCGAGGCTGCCGGCAAGGTCGCGCCGGAATATGCGGCCGAGCTGCCGACCGACACCAACAACCTCGCCGAAGCCATTCCGCTCGACGTCAACTTCTGGATCGACAACTCCGAGGCGCTGACGCAGCGCTTCAACGCCTGGCTGGCCCAGTAGCCAGGCCCACGCCAACCGGCGAGGTGCCAGGCGGGCTGCGGCCCGCTTTGCACCTGGCCGTCCGGGCGCAGGCCGGTGCGAGGCCGGCAGGCGCCGAGCGTTGCCAGAATTGACATGCCGGCATCCGTCCGCCCCTGCCGGAACGGACCCTTGCCGCGACCCTATCCTGGAGAGGGCTTTTGACTGACATTCGCATCCGCTTCGACGGCATCAGCAAATGGTACGGATCCTTGTGCGTCGTCGACAATCTCGACCTCGACATCGCCAAGGGCCAGTTCGTCAGCCTGCTCGGGCCGTCTGGCTCCGGCAAGACGACGCTGCTGATGATGCTGGCGGGCTTCGAGGCCCCGACCAAGGGCAGGGTTCTGGTCGACGGCGAGCCGGTCGACCACCTGCCAACCTACAAGCGCGACATGGGCGTGGTGTTCCAGAGCTATGCGCTCTTTCCCCATATGAGCGTGGGCGAGAACGTCGCCTTTCCGCTGCAGATGCGCGGCATCGGCAAGGCCGAGACCGCCGAGCGCGTGGCGCGGGCGCTCGACATGGTGCAGCTTTCGGCGCTGCGCGACAGGCGGCCGTCGCAACTTTCGGGCGGCCAGCAGCAGCGCGTGGCGCTGGCGCGCGCGCTGGTTTTCGAACCGCGCGTGGTGCTGATGGACGAGCCGCTCGGCGCGCTCGACAAGCAGCTGCGCGAGCAGATGCAGCTCGACATCCGCGCGCTGCATAACCGGCTGGGCCTGACCATCGTCTTCGTCACCCACGACCAGTCGGAAGCGCTCACCATGTCCGACCGGATCGCCGTGCTCAACAAGGGCAAGATCGAGCAGATCGGCACGCCGCGCGAGATCTATGACGAACCGCGTACCCGTTTCGTGGCCGAGTTCATCGGCGAGACCAACCTGGCCGAAGGAACGGTCGAGAGCGTGGCGGGCACGCAAGCCCGCATCGCGCTGAAGAGAGGCGGGCATGTCATCGCCGGGCTTTCCGAAACTGTGAGCCCCGGCCAGGACGTGCTTCTGTCGATCCGGCCGGAACGCATCGAGCTGAAGGACGGCACGGCGGCGGCCGGCAACAGCATCGCCGCCAGGATCGCCGATTGCGTCTACCAGGGCGATCATCTGCGCGTGCAGCTCGACGGGAGCGCGCATGGCTTCGTCGTCCGGCTCGACCGCAAGTCGCGGGAGTGGCAGCCCGGCGCCGAGGTGGTGGCCGAGTTCAAGCCCGCCGATTGCCGGGTGATCGCGCCATGAAAGGGCCTAGCCGCAGAAGCGCCGGCGCGCTTGCCCTCATCCTGCCGCTGTTCCTCTTCATCGCGCTGTTCTTCGTCTGGCCGCTGGTGACGATGATGTCGCAAGCCGTTTCCGACACGGCAGTGCTGCGCATCCTGCCGCAAACGGCCGGCGCCATGGCGGGCTGGGACCGGGCATCGCCGCCCACGCCGGAAATGAAGGCCGCAATCGCGGCCGACCTGAAGGCCGCAACCGATACGCAGGCCGTGGGCGACATGGTGCGGCGGCTGAACAGCGCCCAGTCCGGCTTCCGCACGCTGATGGGGAAGACCATCTCCGCCGTGCAGGGCTCCGAAACCCCGCCGGACCTCGCCGCAATCGACCCGCGCTGGGAAAAGCCTGAATTCTGGCTGGCGATCTCCGATGCCCTCTCGCCCACGACGGACCGGAACCTGCTGGCCGCGCTCGATCTTACCCGCGACGCTTCCGGCAACGTCGTTGCCCTGCCGGCCGATGCTTCGGCCAACCGGGTCATCATGCTGCGCACCTTCCTGATCGCGGGTCTGGTCACGCTCGCCTGCGCAGCCATCGGTTTTCCCTACGCTATGCTGGTCGCGACGATGGACGGCTGGAAGCGCAACCTGCTGCTCGCCGCCGTGCTGTTGCCGCTCTGGACCTCGCTTCTGGTGCGCACAGCCGCATGGTTCATCCTGCTTCAGGAGAAAGGGCTCATCAACGACGCGCTGCAGGCGCTGCATCTGACCAGCGGGCCCGTCCCGCTGATCTTCAACAGGGTCGGCGTGGTCATCGCCATGACCCATGTGCTGCTGCCCTTCATGGTCCTGCCGGTCTACAGCGTGCTTGTCTCCATTCCGAAGAACCTGATGCCGGCGGCCGCCTCGCTCGGCGCCAACCCTTTGCGCGCGTTCCTGCGGGTGCTACTGCCGCTCAGCTTCCGCGGGCTCGCCTCCGGCGCCTTGCTCGTCTTCATGTCGGCCATCGGCTACTACATCACCCCGGCGCTGATCGGCGGCGCGAGCGACCAGATGATCAGTTCCGTCATCGCCTTCTACGCCACCGGCTCGGCCAACTGGGGCATGGCGGGCGCGCTCGGCCTCATCCTGCTCGTCGTCACCATTGCGCTCTACGCCGTCTACGGCCGGCTGTCGGCCGAGGATGCGAGGAGGAGCTGAGCATGCTGAAAAGCGCGAAACTCGTCTTCGCCGTCGCGGTCGTGACCTTCCTGGTTGCGCCGCTCCTGGCGATCCTGCCGCTCGCCTTCACGTCGAGCGCCTTCCTCACCTACCCGATCCCCGCCTTCTCGACGCGGTGGTTCCAGGAACTGGTGGCGGCCGACGCCTGGCGGCGCTCCATCGTCAACAGCCTGATCATCGGCCTCGGCACGACGGTGCTCGCCACGGTCCTTGGCACCGCGGCATCGCTCGGCCTTCGCGGCCGCGACATCCCGTTTCCGACGACGGTGAAGACGCTGTTCCTGCTGCCCATGGTGGTGCCGGCGGTGGTGCTGGGGGTCGGCATGCAGGTGCTGTTCGTGCGCCTCGGCATCGCCAACACCTATCTCGGCGTCATCTTCGCCCATACGGTGGTGGCGATCCCCTTCGTCATCGTCAGCGTCACCGGGGCGCTTGCCGGCATCGACCGCCGGGTCGAACGCGCCGCCGAAAGCCTCGGCGCCGGCCCTTTCACCGTCTTTCGGCGGGTAACATTGCCGCTTGCCATGCCTGGCGTGCTTACCGGCGCGGTGCTCGCATTCGCCACCTCGCTCGACGAGGTGGTGCTGACGCTCTTCGTCGCCGGGCCGAACCAGCGCACCCTTGCCCGTCAGATGTTTTCCACCATCCGCGAAAACATCAGCCCGGCAATCGCCGCCGCCGCCTTCATCTTTATCATCGGCACGATCCTGATCGCCGGACTAGTCATGTGGCAGCGCGACAGGGCCAAGGCTACCAAGGCTGCCGGGGCCTGATAGGCCCGCCCAGCACCAGGTCCGGGGCCAAGATACTTCAGCAGTCGCGCACCCGGCGGGCTGTGTCCTGCAGTTCCCTGAACGCTTCGAAGCGTGCGGAGTGAATTTCTCCCAGCGGCCCTTCGGCCGGGCGGTAGACGCGAGCGGTGCCGGAAAGGCTCGCCATCGCCTCGCGAACATCGGGGAACGCGCCGGCAGCAACCGCACCCAATATGGCCGACCCGAGCAGGACGGGTTCGTCCGAATTCGGGGCGACGACCGGCTTGCCGCTGGCGTCGGCAAGGATCTGGCGGACGAAGTCATGCTGGCCGGCGCCGCCGCTGATGACGATCTGGTCCACATGCGCGCCGGCGGCGGCCTGGGTGTCGATGATCTGCTTCAGCCCGTAGCCAATGCCACAGATGCCGGCGACATAGAGCGCCACCAGGCTATCGAGGTCGCGCTCCATTCCGAGGCCGGCGATGACGGCCCGGGCGTGAGGGTCGGCAAAGGGCGCACGGTTGCCGAGGAACTCCGGCACCACATGCAGGCCTGTCGACAAACGCACCGCCTCGGATGCCGTGCCCGCCCGTTCCGCCGCAAGGTCGGCGAGCATGACCGGCAGGGCCACGCTTTTCGCTTCAGCCTTCGCTGCCGCTTCCTGAGCCGCCGGGTGGAAGCGCAGAAGCTGGTCGATGGCGGCGCCTGCCGCGCTCTGGCCGCCCTCGTTCAGCCACATGCCCGGTACCATGGCCGAGTAATAGGGCCCCCAGACGCCGGGCACGAAAACCGGCTCCGCCGTGGAGGTCATGGTGCAGGAGGAGGTGCCGAAGACATAGGCGAGGTTGCGCTCGGGCCGCCCGCCAATGCCGACGGTTCCGATGCCGCCCGCATGGGCGTCGATCATGCCAGCGGCGACAGACGTGCCGGGCCTGAGACCCATGGCCTGCGCGGCCTCCTGCGTCAGCCCCTGCCCCAGCGGGGAGCCGGGTTCGACGATCCGGGTGCCGATGCGCGAAAAGTTTTCATCCGCGAGTTGGTCGAGGCCGATCTTGCGGAAATAGGTCGGGTCCCAGCGCTGCTCATGGGCAAGATAGGTCCATTTGCAGGTGACCGTGCAGGTCGAGCGGGCGAGGTCGCCTGTCGCCCGCCAGGTGAGGAAATCGGCAAGGTCGAAGAACTGCCAGGCCGCATCGAAGACCTGCGGGCGGTTCTCCTTCAGCCACAGGATCTTCGGCGTCTCCATCTCGGGCGAGATGCGCCCGCCGACATAGCGCAGCACGTCATGGCCAAGCGCGTTGATACGCTCGGCCTGCGCGACGGCGCGGTGATCCATCCACACGATGATGTCGCGTTCGGGGTCCTCAGAAGGGCCGACCGGGAGCGGGCTGCCGCCCTCCCCCAGCACCACGAGCGAGCAGGTGGCGTCGAAGCCGAGGCCGGCCACGCAGGCCGGATCGACACCGGCAGACGACACCGCTTCGCGCACGATGGCGCACACGGCCTGCCAGATCTCCGTGCTGGATTGCTCCACCATGGCGCCCGGCTCGCGGAACAGCGAGATGTCGCGCTTGGCGGTGGACAGCATTCGGCCGCTGAGGTCGAACAGGCCGGCACGCGCGCTTCCTGTCCCGACATCGACGCCGATGACGTAGGTTGCGCCCTCCGGCGCCGGCGTGCCCGGTGTGTTGCTCATGGGTCCCAAGCTCTCAAAAGGTCTTCAAATATCGAGGGCGGCTTGCAGCCGCTCTCAGAGATCCACGCTGTTGGGCAGGATCACGAGGTCGCGGATCGTCACGTTGCGGGGCCGCGAAAGCATGAACAGCACCGCCTCGGCCACTTCCTTCGGCTGCATCAGGCTGCCATTGGCGAGCGCCTCTTCCATCTTGGCCTTGGGCCAGTCGTCCAGCAGGGCGGTGACCACCGGGCCCGGCAGCACAGCGCCGACGCGCACGCCGTGCTGCGCTACCTGCCGGCGAGTAGAATGCACGAAGGCCTGAACGGCGAACTTGGACGCCGTATAGATCGGCTCCCAGACGACCGGCACGACGCCGGCGATGGAGCTGGTGAAGAGAATGTCGCCCGACTTCTGCGCAATCATGTGCGGCAGCACCGCATGGACCGAGCGGAAGGCGGCATTGATGTTGAGGTTCAGCATCCGGTCCCAGGCGTCGGGATCGCCTTCCGCGACCGCACCGCCGATATAGGCGCCGGCATTGGCGTGGAAGATATCCAGGCCGCCCGCCACTTCCAGGATGCGCGGCAGCATGCCGGAGACCTGCTCGGGCGCGAGCAGGTCTACCACCAGCGGCCTGGCGCGGTCGCCGAGTTCCTTGCACAGGGCCTCGAGCCTGTCCTCAGCGCGGTCGATCAGCACGACGGTCGCGCCTTCGGCAAGCAGCGTGCGGGCGCATTCCAGACCGATGCCCGACGCAGCACCTGTAATTGCGGCGACCTTGCCCTTCATGAGTTCTGCCATGGCGAATCTCTCCTGGAAATTGTTAGGCGCGGCCGTGGCTGACGCGGGACTGGCGGGCGAGCGAGTCGACGATGACGGCGATGGCAAGCACCGCGCCCGTGATCATGTAGCGCAGGGACGAGCTGAGATTGAGAAGCGTGAGGCCGTTGGAAATCGCCTGGATGACAATGATGCCCAATAGCGCGGAATAGGCGCTGCCGCGGCCGCCGAACAGGCTGGTGCCGCCGATGACGGCTGCCGCGATCGCGTTCAGGTTGACGTCGCCGGCGCCGGCCTGCTGGCTCGATGAAGCGAGACGCGAGGCCGCCAGGATGCCGCCAAGGGCTGCAAGCGTGGAGCAGAGCATGAAGGCGCTCATATACATCCGGCGGACATTGATGCCCGAGCGGCGGGCCGCCTCGCGATTGCCGCCGACGGCGAACATCGAGCGACCCCACTTGGTCTTGGTGAGCGCATAGTTGAGGACGATGACCAGCGCGACGAACAGGCCGAACATCCACGGCACGCCACGGCCGAGATTGAGGTAGTAGACGGCGAATTCGAGCGCGACCGTCAGCACGACAGCCTTTATGACCACGGCGCCGAGCGGCCGGGACGACAGGTTGACGGCCTTGCGGCGCCGACGGTTCTTGATGCCGACCGCAATCATGACAAGCCCGGGCAGGAGCGCCAGGGTGTGCGACACCCAATCGGGCATGACCATGACCTGGCCAAAACGAACCAGCGGCGAGGCGTAGGGCAGGTTGATGCTGCCGGTCGGCCCCAGAATGTAGAGTTGCAGGCCCAGCAGCGCGAGCAGGCCGGCAAGGGTCGCCACGAAGCTCGGCATGCCGAGCCGATTGTAAAGCAGCGCGTAAAGCGCGCCGACGGCCGCACCCACAAGCAAGGCCACAAAGATGGCGCCGGCAATCGGCCAGCCGGAATTGACCCACAGCACGCCGACGACGGCGGATGCGAGGCCGCTCATGGAGCCGACGGAAAGGTCGATTTCTCCGAGCAGCAGAACACAGACGATGCCGAGCGAGATGACCCCGACCGTGGCGCAATCGAACAGCAGGTTCACCAAGTTGTTCGGCGCGAGGAAGACCGGGTTGAGGAGGCTGAAGACGGTCGAAATGACCACCAGCCCGACGGCGACCGGCAACATGCCGAGATCGCCCGAACGTATGCGGTCGAAGAAACCACGCACCATGTCGAACATGCCCTCGTCATGCTTGACGCGCTCGTCGCTGCGGTCGAGGGCCTGGGGCGGCGTATCGTTGGAAATCTTCTGTGTCATGCGGTGGTCCCGCTCAAATCGTTGTTCTGGCTTGTCTTGCGGTGGTGGCGGCGCGAGACGGCGTTTTCCGTGGCGCCGGTGATGGCGGTGACAAGCTCGTGGTTGGAGGCGTCGGGGCTGAAGACCCCGTTGTTGCGCCCGAGTCGCAAGACCACGATGCGGTCTGCAACGGCGCGCACATCCTCCATGTTGTGGCTGATGATGATGACGCCGAGGCCGCGTTCGCGCACACGCTCGATCAGGTTCAGCACCTCCGCCGTCTGCGCGACGCCAAGGGCGGCGGTCGGCTCGTCGAGCATGATGATCTTGGGATCGAGCAGCAGCGACCGCGCGATCGCGACCGTCTGGCGCTGGCCGCCCGACAGCGAGGCGACGGGCTCGCGTACCGACGGGATGCGCGCGGCGAGTTCCTTCAAAAGGGTCCAGGCCCGCACTTCCATCGCCACCTCGTCGAGGTTCCACGGCGACAGCTCATGGCCCAGGAAGAGATTGGCGACGACGTCGAGGTTTTCGCACAGCGCGAGATCCTGGAAGACCGTGGCGATGCCGAGCTCGAGCGCGCGGCTGGGGCTGTCGAGCGAAACCTGCTGGCCGCAGAATTCGATGCTGCCCGAGGTGGGCTGGTGCACGCCGGCGAGGATCTTGATCAGCGTCGACTTGCCGGCGCCGTTGTCGCCCACCAGGGCCACGACCTCGCCCGCATGGACTTCAAGCTCGATGTCGGTGAGCGCCGACACCGCTCCGAACTTCTTGGAAACATTGCTCAACCGCAAAATGGGGCTGCCTTTTTCGGGCAGTGCAGTGTCTTCTCGCACCATGGCTGAACGCTCTTCTGGACGTTTGGGTGTGCCCGGCCGGAACAAGCCCGGCCGGACACTCTCGGGAGGATATTACTGGATAATGCCGAGTTTCTTGCAACCCTCGGCGTATTCGCCGGTGCAGACTTCCTCGGCGGTCTGGATACCCTTGTCGAAGATCTCCGCCTTGATGTTCTCGGCGGTCACCACGGCCGGCACGAACAGCTCGGACGGCGTGTCGTAGAGGGTGGTCTTCGGCTCGGGCGTTTCGCCCTTGACCAGCTGCACGGCAATCCTGGCGGCGGCAGCGGCAACGACCTCCGACGGCTTGGAGATGGTGTTGTACTGGTCGCCGGAGATGATCAGCTGCAGGGCGGCGATGGTGGCGTCATTGCCCGTGACCGGCGGAAGCGGCTGCACGCCTGCTGCCTTGAAGGCCGCGATGGCGCCGCCGCCCGTGCCGTCGTTGGCAGCGACCACGCCCTTGATCTGATCGCCGAAGCGGGTGATCTGGCCGGCGGTCCATTCCTGTGCCTTCGGCGGGGCCCATTCCGGGGTGTCGAACTCGGCGAGCGTCTCGAAGCCCGAGTCCTTCAGGCCGCGATGAATGCCGTCGCGGATGAGGCCGGCGGCCGCGTCGGTCGGGGAACCATTGATCTGCAGCACGCCCGAACCTTCGGCCACGCCGCTTGCCTTAAGATGGTCCACCAGCGACTTGGCGATCTCGTAGCCGAGACCTTCATTGTCGAAGGAAACGTAGAAGTCGGCGGCCTTTTCCGGGATCGGGCGGTCATAGGCGATGACCTTCACGTCCTGGGAATGGGCGATCTCGACGAGGCCGGCGGCAGCCGCGGAATCGACCGGATCGAGCACGATGACCTTGGCGCCCTGGGCGATCACCGAGTTGAACTGCTGCTGCTGCAGGGACGCATCGGCATTTGCGTTCTGGTAGATGACGGTGCAGCTGGCGCAGAGCTTTTCCATCTCGGCCTTGAAGCCCGGATAGTCGTGCTCCTCATAGCGCGTCGATGCCTGGTCGGGCATCAGGAACGCGACCGTCGCCGTTTCCTGAGCCTGGGCCGAGCCCGCGAACATGACGCCGGCGGCTGCCGTTGCCATCAACAAAGTGCGAAATTTCATAATGTCCTCCTTGAAAGAGCGAAAACCCGTGTCGGGAGAGGCTTTTCCGGTTTCGTGCCCAAGCTTCGGCCACCTTTCGATCGGTGAAAAGAGCGCAGACCACCTGGCCAGGTCGACGCGTTACCGACCAGGCCATGATCGTGAACTCTTCCTGAACGCCTCCCGGTCGACCCTCAACAGCCAACCAACTACATCGATTGAGCTACGCCGCTCAATCGATGTAGCAAAAAATTGCCACCTTCCCCCAATGATGTCAAGCTAGCGTTCGAACCGGAGGCGGGTATTCGTGAATCGAGACAAGCAGACCAAGAAAACGACCATTTATGACCTGGCCGCGCTGGCCGGCACGTCGGCCAGCGCAGTCAGCGCAGTTCTGAACGGCAACTGGAAGAAGCGCAGGATCAGCAGCCAGCTCGCAGACAAGATCACGCGGCTGGCGGAAGAACAGGGCTATGCCATCAACATGCAGGCGAGCCTGCTTCGACGGGAGAAGTCGAAGATCATCGGCATGATCGTCCCCAAATACGACAACCGCTATTTCGGCTCGATCGTGGAGACCTTCGAAAGCATGGCGCGCGAGCGGGGGCTGTTTCCGATCATCACCTGCACGCGCCGCGACCCGGAACTCGAAATCGAGGCAGCGCGCACCATGCTTTCCTACCAGGTCGAATGGCTGGTCGCGACCGGCGCCACGGACCCCGACCGGATAACCGATATCTGCACCGCATCCGGCGCCAGAAGCCTCAACCTCGACCTGCCCGGATCGCGGGCGCCCTCGGTGATCTCGGACAATTTCGCCGGCGCCAGGGAACTGACCCGGCGCATTCTGGCCAATTGCGAGCGCAAGCTGGGCAAGGCCTCGCCGCTCCTGTTCATCGGCGGGCGCGGCAGCGACCACAACACCGCCGAGCGCGTGCGCGGC
The DNA here is from genome assembly GCF_040049255.1 of Mesorhizobium sp. KR2-14. NCBI lineage: Bacteria > Pseudomonadati > Pseudomonadota > Alphaproteobacteria > Hyphomicrobiales > Phyllobacteriaceae > Mesorhizobium > Mesorhizobium sp. KR2-14. The sequence goes on from NZ_JBDZDR010000006.1 coordinate 136,886, forward strand.
TTCCGCGCCGCCCATGCGGAAGCGGGCGTCGAAGTCGACGAAAGCCACATCCTGACCTGCGGCTATGCGCCGGAAAAAGCGGAAAATGCTCTGGATGCCCTGGCAAGTCGGGAGGGGCACCTGCCAGCGGGCATGTTCGTCAACTCGACCATATCGCTGGAAGGGGTAATGCGCTGGATCAGGCGATCGGGCCGCTATGACGGCCGGCCGCCGATCATCGGCTGCTTCGACTGGGACCCTTTCGCCGCGCTGCTGGGCGACGACATCGAGATGGTCCGCCAGGATGTGCCGGGCATGCTCAATGCCGTGTTCGACATCATCGACCGGGGTTCGAGCCAGACACCCCTCATCGAGGTTCCCCCCGTGTTCATGGGCAGCCTGACGGGACGATTACCCCAGCACAAACCTCTCCCATGAACGCGCGAGCAGCTTTTCGTCCATGCCGCGCCCGATCAACACGATGATATCGTCTTGTGGAGCGGGACCCCTGTCGGCGCCTTCCGGCTCGGGCAGTATTTCCGGCGCCTGGACGACACGGCGCACCGACTGCAGCAGCAGGCGACCATCGGGGCTCGTCACCACGCCCTTCACCCGTACGATGTCGTTGCCGCGTGCGGCCAGCAATGCCGAGAGCCACACCGAAAGGCTCGCCCAGCCGCCGCCCTCGGCAATGCTCAGGCGATAGGGTTTTATCGGCTCCGCGCGCGCGGCTATTTCAGGGAGTTCGTAGGGCTGGGCATCGAGGTCTGCGGGCAGCTCCAGCGGCACGCCAAGCTCAGCGCCTTCCACGGCGACTGCCGGGTTGATCAGACGAAGCGTGCGCGTCAGCCGCGCAACCTGCCCGGGCGGGATGCCACGCGACTTGGTGATGACGATCCTTTCGGCTGCCTCCACCTGCCGCCGGCTGAGTTCTTCTCCTGCAAGCTGCTGCGCCCCGTGCAGGGCGTCCACCAGCACGATCACGCCGTCGACAGCCAGACGGCGTGCCAGGATCGGGTCTTCGGACAAGGCCAAGGCAATCGCGCCCGGATCGGCAAGTCCGCTGGTTTCGAGCAGGATGCGATCGATTCTCCGGCTGTCGAGCGCATCCTGATTGCCGCAAATGTTCCGAAGCGCGGCTATCAGCGCCTCGCGGCCTTCGCAACAGGCACACCCTCCCGCCAGCACCTCGACCTGCTCGGCTTTTCCCAGCAGCAGATTGTCGACCGGGGTTTCCGCCGCCTCGTTGACGATCAGGTGCACCGTCCCGAAACGCTCCTCATGCAACTGATGTCGCAGCCAGGTGCTTTTGCCGGCACCCAGAAATCCGCCGATGATGGTCAGCGGCAGGCGGCCGTCGCGGCGTCGCTGTTCATTCATCGCCGAGCGCGCGGACTGACAGCGGATCGATGGGGGTTCCGGCCAGCCGCGCCGCCTCCATCCACAGTGCCTCGAGATCTGCCACCAGCACGCGTTCGCCGCCGGGCGCCATCAGTTGAAGCCCCGGCGTCGCGCCATCGTCATGGGCGGTCAGCCGATAGGGCGCCAGCAGCCTGTTGATGATGGCCAGACGCGTGAAGCGAAGTCGCAGCCGACTGCCGGGGTGCAATGCCCCGGCATCGGTCCAGTGGCCCGGCAGCGATGGAAAACCACAGGCGCTGCACACGGATCAGATCACCTCCGGACGCTTGTCGCTCTCGAACGGATAGCGCTTGCGGAAATCATCGGCGATTTCCTCGAAGGTCGCCCATTCGACGCCTTCATGACCGTTGATGTACTCGATGAGCCGTTCGAGCATCAGCAGCACCTGCGGACGGCCCGACACATCGGGATGGATGGTGAAGGCGAAGACACCATAATCCATCTCACGATACACCCAGTCGAACTGGTCGCGCCACAGTTCCTCGATATCCCTCGGATTGACGAAGCCGTGGCTGTTCGGGGACTTCTTGATGAACATCATCGGCGGCAGGTCATCGACGTACCAGTTCGCCGCGATATCGACGAGGTCGATCTCCTTGCCGTGCTTCAGCGGGTGCATCCAGTCCCTGGCCTTCTTGGTGTAATCGATGACGTTCCATTCGTCGCCGACGCGCGCATAGAAGGGCTGGAAGTCGCGATAGCCCTGGCTGTGATCGTAGCTGAAACCGTATTTCTTGAGGAGCGCCGCGGTCGAGGAGGACATCTCCCACCATGGCGCCACATAGCCGCGCGGCGCCCTGCCGGTCAGCTTCTCGATCAGCTCGATCGACTTCACCAGCACGTCCTCTTCCTGCTGGGGTGTCATGGCCACGGGGTTTTCGTGAAGATAGCCGTGCGCGCCGATCTCGTGGCCGGCATCCACAATCATCTGCATCTCCTTCGGAAAGGTCTCCAGCGAATGTCCCGGAATGAAGAAGGACGTGCGCAGGTCGTATTTCCTGAACAGGCGCAGCAAGCGCGGCACGCCGACTTCGGTCGCGAAGATGCCGCGCTGGATGTCGGAGGGGCTGTCGCCCCCGCCATAGGACCCGATCCAGCCTGCCACCGAGTCGATGTCGGTGCCGAATGCGCAATAGATCTTCTTGCTCATGGCCTTCTGCTCCTGTGTTGGGGCGTCCGGATCAGACGCCGCGCGAAGCCTACGAAGACATTGTAGTCGATAATCGGCTTCTGGTCCGCTACCCGCGAGGGCAGCAGCTACAGGGAACGGGTCTCGCCCGCCGCTGGCGCGAACTCCTGGGCGTCAGAGGTCAAGTTCAGCGGGCATTGAAGCGGCCGAAGCGTTCTTCGATGAGCGACTGGGCGTATTCCAGGCAGATCGAGAGAATCCAGTAGATCATGGAGGCCGTAATCAGCATCTCGATGTGGCGGAACTCGGTCTGGCCCTGGGTGCGCGCGAGATACATGATCTCCCATACGCCGACGACCGACACCAGCGAAGAGTCCTTCAGCATGGCGATGAACTGGTTGCCGGTGGGCGGGATGATGACACGCATCGCCTGCGGCAGGATCACCAGCGCCATCGTCTGGGACGGGCTGAGACCGAGCGCCGTCGCGCCCTCCGACTGGCCGCGCGGGATGCTCTGGATCCCGGCGCGGAAGATCTCGGTCATATAGGCGCCGTAGCACAGCGAAAGCGCCATGATGCCGGCCGGCACGGCGCCGATGACATAGCCCACCTGCGGCAGCCCGAGATAGATGATGTAGATCTGCATCAGCAGCGGCAGGCCGCGAAACAGCGACGTGTAGAAGGTGGCAAGTCCGTAGACGACGCCGTTGGTCGACAGCTTGGCGATGGCGCCGGCAAGCGCGATGATCGTGGCGATCACGATGGAGATGGCGGAAATGTAGAGCGTGGTGACCACGCCCTGCGAGATCAGGAAGCCGATCTTCTTGGCGATGAAGGCAAAAGACAGGTCGAACGAATAGAAGAACAGCATCAAGAGCGCGAAGAGCTCAACCCACACCGCCACCACCTGCTGGCGGCGCGAAAGCTGCCGCAGCGCCTTCCAGTTGGCGGCGACGATGAGCGCGATCAAAAGCGCCGAGACGAGCCTGCCGGCGGCCGGATTTTCGCCGAGCCAGGCTTCGGCAGAGGGCAGCACGTGGCCGATCCAGGCGGCACTGATGCCAAGCTGGTAGAGCACGAGCGTCACGACGGCGAGAACGAACAGGCCGGCGGCCCGCCGTGACGCTTCCGGGTAGGTGAGTATCAATCGGCCGAGCATGGCTTTCGATCTTTCCGCCTGTTAGGCAGCGCGCTCGCGCCACCAGTCCTGGGCCTGGAGTTTCCAATAGGTGAGCTGCGCGACTGCAAGGCCGGCAAGGCCACCGGCCCAGACCAGGCCGAAGGGCTCGAACAGCCTGTAGCGGTCAGTCTCTCCAAGAATGCCTTCCGCGACCACCTTGCCGCCGATTGCCGTGGTGTTGAGCCCGTGTCCGCCAAAGGCGGTGCAATACCAGACACCGGGGCTCATGCGCCCGATCTGGGGCATGAGATGGCGCGCATAGGACATGAGGCCGGACCAGGCGAGCTCGGTCTTGAGGCCGGCAAGCTGGGGATAGGTTCCCACCATCTCGGCACGCAGCTCGCGCACCAGCGCTTGCGTGGAGGCGGCGCGCGTGGTGATGCGTCCGCCCCAGAGCAGGCGCCTGCCGCCGTCGACGACGCGGTAATAGTCGCCGGCGCGGCGATTGTCGCCGATGGCATCGGTCGTCGCGATTGCGGAAGCGATCAGATCCGGCGCTTCCTCGCTGACCATCACATAGGTTGCGATGGGCAGGAAGGAGCGCTTCAGCCTGCCATGCAGCGAGCCGGTGTAGCCGCCGGTGGTGAAGACGACATTGCGTGCCCGCACCTCGCCGCCGGGCGTCGTGACGCGCTTCTGCGCGCCCTGCAGGTCGATGGCTTTCGCGGGCGAGGCTTCGAAGATACGGCCGCCAAGCCGCTCGATCTCGCGGGCGACGCCGCGCAGGTAATTGAGGGGATGCATGTGGAACGACCGGCCGTCGCGCACCGCCTGGAAGTAGCGGTCCGATTTCAGGACCGACCGAACCTGGTCGCGGTCCAGAAATTCCAGCTCATTGCCATAGGCCCGGCGGGTCTGCTCGACATAGGCCTTGAGGCTGGCGCCATCGTCGTGGCGCAGCACGCTCATCAGCCCGGTTTGCGGCTTCGCCTCGTCGATCGACAGCGCGCGGATGGTTTCGCGCACGAAATCCACGCCCTCGAGCGACATCAGGTGGAGACGCCTTGCGGCATCCTCTCCGGCGATCCGCGCAATCTGCTCGGTGCCAGTGGCGTAGCCCGGGCCGACGAACCCGCCATTGCGGCCGGAAGCGCCGAAGCCGACGCTCTCGGCCTCAAGAACCGTCACCGCCTGCCCCGCCCTTGCAAGCTGCAGCGCCGTCGTGAGGCCTGCCAGGCCGCCGCCGACGATCACGGTGTCGCACTCTTCCAGGCCGGCGAGCGCCGCGCGCTGCCTGGGATCGGACATGGTCCGCTTGTAGTATGTGTCTGGATAGGTCATCGCGCGCCTGGTCTCTTGAAAGGGAACGGCACGGGCACAGAATCGGCCCGTGCCTGTCGACTCAGTCTGCGCTGTAGTCCTTTCCGTACCACTTCATGGTGAGCTCGGCGAGCGTGCCGTCCTTCTTCATCTCCTCGATGAGGCCGCCGACCTTGGCCGTCCAGTCCGGATCGACCTTCTCCGCGATGACCACGAGCGGCTCGCGGAAGGCGTATTCGCCTTCGATCACGCGGATCGGGTAGCCGTTCTTCATTGCGTTGAGCGCCGTCTGCTCGGGCGCGATCACCGCATCGAGGCGCACACCGTCGCCGAGGCGCAGATCGTCGAAGGGCAGCATGGAATCGGCAAACGTGCGGACCTCGCCCGGCTCGAGCTTGTACTCGATCGGCGGCTGGCCCGGCGCGTCGATCTCGAGCCGGCGGTTGATGAAGTCTTCCGACGTCGTTGCCGTCTCGACGCCGATGACCTTTCCATTGAGGTCCTCGACCGACTGCGCCTTGCTGTCCTTGTGCACGGCATAGACGTAGGGGCTGTAATAGTAGATGCCGACGAAATCGATCACCTGGGCACGGGATTTGGTCGGCGTCACGGAACCGACGCCGAGATCGTAGCGCCCCTGCCAGCGGCCGCCGGTCAGCGTCGCCCATTCGGGCGTCTCGAAGCTCACCTCAACCCCGAGGCGCTTGCCGATCTCCCGCGAGACGTCGATGTCGAAGCCGACCATCTCGTTATTGTCGTCGAGATAGCTCTGCGGCGGCCAGCCGCTGTTGGTGGCGACGACCATCGCCTTCTTTTCCATGACGCGGTCGAGCGTCTGCCCGGCATGGGCGGAAGCCGCGAAGGCGACGAATGCGGCCCCGACGGCCAGTCGTGCGATGAGCTTTTTCAAGTAGTCCTCCTCTTCCCCTGAGCCAGCCAGCGATCCCCAATTAGGCTAAGGAGTCAAGAGCATGGCCAAGGTGGAGCAATGAAAACAATCGGATTAGTCCATGCAAATTCGTCATGATCTTTGTCCTTCGGAACGTCGCGCCCAGTTGCAGGCGTCCGACGCTCAGGCGCTGCACACCGCCCTTCGCAGCGCCTCGGCTCGCGGTGCCGAAGCACCAATTTGTTGCTGGACAGTGGGGAGCGCCGGGACGACTATGATCCTCGTTGTACCGTGGCCTGGACTGTTCGATGCTCACCGTGGCCTCAGCCGCACGCGCACAGGCTCCCTTCGCAGGACTGGTTGCAAGGAGCGGCCCCGCGTTGCTGCAGGCCGCCCGGCTGACGGTCGCGGTCTCGCTGGCGCTTTACCTGGCGTTCTATCTCGAACTGGAGACGCCTTACTGGGCCGGCACCTCTGCCTGCATCGTCTGCCAGCCAGTTCTGGGCTCGACGCTGCGCAAGGGCCTGTTCCGCATGGTCGGCACGGCCGTCGGCGCCGTCGCCGCCGTGGCATTGACGGCGGTTTTCCCGCAGGAAAGGAGCGCGTTCCTGTTTGCGATGCTGCTGTGGGTGGCGGCCTGCTCCTTCCTGTCCACGATGTTGCGCAACTATGCCGCTTATGCCGCCATGCTGGCCGGCTATACGCTCATAATTATCGCCGGCACGTCTATCGCCGCGCCCGACCGGGTGTTCGAGATCGCGCTGAGCCGCGCCTCCGAGATCAGCATCGGGATTGTCTCCGGAACCCTGGTCGTGGCTCTGACGACTCCCGGCGATGCACCGCGGCGCCTAGCCGCCATGCTCTCGCAGCTGATCGCGGAAACGGCCGGCCATCTTGCCGATGTGCTTGGCTCGGCCGGCACCCGGAATAGCCGCGGCGTGGAGACCAGGCGTGCTCTGATCCGACGCGCGGCGGCCCTCGACCCCATCATCGAACAGGCGGTCGGGGAAGCGCCGGAGCTGCTGCAGAGAAGATCCGTTCTGCGGTCGGCGCTTAACGGCCTGTTCGAGGCGCTTTCAGGCGTGCGGATCGTGGAGACGCACCTGCGCAGCGCGCCCGAGGCCGTAGCTCGCCGAAGCGCGCGCATCGTGCTCGATCAATTGCCCCCAAGCTGGCGAGCGGGCCCGCAAGAGGGAACGAGTACTGCGCGCGGGGGCCTCGGCGCCGACGGCAGCGTTCCGGTGGTGCGCAACCTGCTTCGGCTCGGGGCCGACGACCTTTCGCTCTACCTCACCGCCCGCGGCACCGCCGACGCGGCCACAGGCCTCGCGGCCGCCAACAACGGCCTTGCGCTGCTGAACGATCCGGCCCGCGCTCGGGACCGGCTGCCCTCCGGCTTCGTCGTGCCCGATTATCTTCCCGCCCTGGTCAATGCGTTTCGCGTTTTTCTGGGCGTCGGCGCCGCGGTTCTGTTCTGGATCTTTTCCGAGTGGCCCAACGGGCCGCAGGCCATAACCTTCGCGGCGATCACGATCATGGTGTTTTCGCCGATGCAGGAGCGGTCCCGGAGGGCAGCCATGGGCCAGGGCATCGGCACGCTGATGGCTGCCGTTATCGCCGCGATCATCAAGTTTTCGGTGCTGCCGGGCCTGGAAACCTTTCCTGGCCTCGTCCTCGCCATGTCGCTGGGCCTCGCGCCTCTCGGCGCCCTGTCGACCGTGCCGACCCTCTCGCCCTATTTCATGCCGGCCACGCTGAACTTCATTCCGCTGCTGGCGCCGACGAACCAGACCTCTTACGACACGATCGCCTATCTCAACAACGCGATGGGCCTGCTGGGCGGCTGCGGCTTCGGCGTGCTGGCGCTGGCGCTCGTTCCGCCCGTTTCCACGCGTCTGAGAGCGCAACGGCTGTGCGACCTCACCATCCGCGACCTGAGGCGCCTTGCGATGGGCCGCCGCAAATGGACGCTCAGCCAGTGGCAGAACCGCGTCTATACGCGCTTGACGGCGATGCCGGGCGACGCCGAGCCGGTCCTGCGCTCCTACCTCGTCTCGATGCTGTCGGCGGGGTTGCAGCTCATCCGGCTGCAGCGGCTTTCGCGGCATGGCCGCATCGGTGTCGAGCTGTCGGACGTGCAGATATGCGTTGCCGCCGACGACCTGGCGAAGCTGCGAGCCGTCATCGAAAGGACGGATGCAGAGCTGGCGGCCATTCCGGACACGCAGCCGGGGGCAGCGGGGCGGATGCGGGTGCGGGCGGCGCTGCTTGCGATCGTCGAGGCCGTCGATCGCCAGCGCGAATATCATTGGGACCGACTGTCGTGAGCTTCGTGGAAATCGACGTGTTCGGCGTTCTGATATCGCCGCTGGTGCCGCTGATGGCGCTCGCCGCCGCCGTTACGATCGCATTGCGCATCATCATGACCGAGGCCGGATTGATGCGCCGCATCTGGCACCCGGCCCTTTTCGAATTCTCCATCTTCCTCATCTTGCTGACGGCGGCCGTGCTGATCCTGGGCAATCTGAAGGTTTATGCTTGAGGCGCAATGGCATGTTGCACGGCTCCCCATCACCTTCCGAACGACCAGCGCAATCGCTGCGCCTGGAACCGTCGCCGCCTGTTGCCGACGAACGCAAGTCGTTGCGCCGCCGGCTGCGGCTGCTGCCCATACTGGCAACCCTGGCCGTTGCGGCAGTCGCGGCCGTAGCCGTGTGGCTTCTATGGCAGAACTATATGGAGAGCCCGTGGACGCGGGACGGAACGGTCAGAGCCTATGTGGTCACGCTGGCGCCGGAGGTGTCGGGCAACATCACCGAGCTTGCCGTGAAGGACAACCAGCGGGTCTGGAAGGGCGACCTGCTGATGAAGATCGATCCGCGCGACTATCAGCTGGCCGTTGAAATGGGCAATGCGGCCGTTGATCAGGCGCAGGCAGATTTCGAAAACAAGAAGGCACAGGCCGCCCGCCGGCTCAAACTGAGCGATCTGGCAGCGACGGCCGAGGAGAAGCAAACCTTTGTCGCCAGCGCCAACATGGCCTCGGCAAACATCGAAAAGGCGAAGGCCGACCTGGACCGCGCCAAGCTCAATCTGGCGCGCACGGAAATTCGCTCGCCGGTGAACGGATGGGTCACCAACCTGCTGGTCCGGCAGGGGGACTACGCCACCACGGGCCAGACAGCTCTTTCGATCGTCGACGCGGATTCGTTCTGGGTCGACGGCTATTTCGAGGAAACGGCAATTCCGCTCATCCGGAACGGCGATCCGGCAAATATCTGGCTGCTCGGATACAAGGAGATGCTGCGCGGCCATGTCGACAGCGTGGCGCACGGCATCGTCGTGTCGAACGCGACGCCCGGCAAGAGCGGACTTGCCACGGTCAATCCGATCTTCACCTGGGTTCGCCTGGCCCAGAGGGTGCCGGTGCGCGTGCATATCGACGACATTCCGCCGGACGTGCGCCTTGTCATAGGCATGACCGCGACCATCGAAGTGGAGCCACAGGAGACAGCGCCCCCGGAACCTGAAGCCGGCACAGGGTCAGCCGATATGCCCCGCCAGGAGGATTAGTGCGGCCCGCCAACGGATTTAGCTTCGGACTCCGATCGGTCGTGCCCCCGGAGTCAGTGCCAATCGATTACCCATTTCACGCGAAGCGAATCCGTGCTGAATTCCACCAACACGTCACCATTGTGAAGGTCACGCCGCAGAGGGTCGACAGGCTGCTGTGATCAAGGGGCGGGCATCTATTTGAGATTAGGGAAAGCAATATCATGAAGGTTTTCATCAGTGCCGATATTGAGGGCACGGCAGGCATCACCAACTGGGACGAAGCGAAGAAGGGGCATCCCGAATATGCCGAGTTCCGGGAATACATGACCGACGAGCTGGTCGCGGCCTGCGAGGGGGCCAGGGCGGCGGGCGCTTCCGAGGTGGTGGTCAAGGATGCCCATTCGACCGCGCGCAACCTCATTCTTTCAAGGCTACCTGACTATGTGCGCATTGTCCGCGGCTGGAGCGGGCATCCGGATTCCATGATGTTCGGCATCGATGAGAGTTTCGATGCGGCTCTCTATACCGGCTATCACAACAAGGCAGGTACCGACACCAATCCGCTCGCGCACACGATGACCGGAACTGTCTCCAGGCTCCTGATCAATGGCGAGGTCGCGTCCGAATACACGCTGAACGCGCTTTGCGCGGCGCGCTATGGCGTGCCTTCGGTGTTCCTCGCCGGCGATGCAGGCATGTGCGAGGAAGCGAAGGCGCTGGTGCCGGCCATAGCTACAGTCGCCACGAGCCAAGGTTTCGGCCCCGCCACGTCCTCCCTCTCGCCGCAGGCTGCGGTGAAGGCCATTCGCGAAGGCGTCGAGGCCGCCCTGTCGCGAGACCTGTCGAAGTGCCTGCCAAAACTGGCGGAAAGCTTCGAACTCGTCGTCGAGTACACCAATCCCGTCGAAGCCTATCGGGGAAGCTGGTATCCGGGAATGGAGCATCCGGCGCCGCGCACGCTTCGCTTCGGAGCAACCAACTTCTTCGACATCCAGCGCGCGATCAGGTTCGTCGTTTGATGGCAGGGGCGGCTGCGCCGCACCAGGACCGTGCGGCGCGGTCCCGAAAAATTTTGCCCTAGTTTGGGCGATTCAACGGCTTGATTGTATTTGGTTATGATGGAAGGTTGCTCTTCGTACAACACGGCATGACTTCGGGGGGAACTGCTGAATGTCAGCAGCGCAGTTTTTGCAGGCCGATACAATTCTGCACAATGGCTCGATCTGGTGCGGCTATGAGGAGGGCGTGGTCGGGGCCCTGGCGATCTGGCAAGGCAAGGTGCTTGCCGCCGGACCGGCGGATGAAATCCTCAAGCTCAAGGGCAGTGGCACCCGCCTCATCGATCTCGACGGCCGGTTCGCCATGCCGGGCCTCAACGACGCGCATCTGCATCTGATCTCGGTGGGCCTGACGCTCGGCTGGCTCGACGCCACGCCGCAGAAGGCGCCGACGCTGGACAGCCTTCTGCAGCAGATCAGGGAGCGGGCCGCCACTGTTCCGCCCGGCACCTGGATCCGCGCGCGCGGATACGACCAGACCAAGCTCGACGTCGGCCGCCATCCGCACAAATCGGAACTGGACGCGGCCGCACCCGACCATCCGGTCATGCTGGTGCGCGCCTGCGGCCATGTCTCGATCTTCAATTCACGGGCTTTCGAGCTTGCCGGCGTGGATGAGAGCACGCCGGTGCCCGAAGGCGGGCTGCTGGAACAGAAGAACGGCGTGCTGACCGGCATGGTTGCCGAAAACGCGCAAGGGCTGATCCGCAAGGCGATCCCGCAGGCCACCACCGAGGAGATGATCGACGCCATCGAGGCGGCCGGCAACATGCTGCTTTCCTACGGCATAACCAGCGTCATGGATGCGGCAGTCGGCCATGTCGGCGGCTTCGACGAGATCAGGGCCTACAATCTCGCCAAGCTGAACGGCCGGCTGCCGGTGCGTACCTGGCTGGTGCTGCTGGGCGACCCGGGCACCTCGATCGTGCCTCAGTGCTACGAAGCGGGGCTGGTGTCGGGGGTCGGCGACGACATGCTCAAGGTCGGTGCCGTGAAAATCTTCCTCGACGGTTCAGCCGGCGGCCGCACCGCCTGGATGAGCAGGCCCTATCTCGGCGACGACGACAACACCGGCGTGCAGATCCTCACCGACGAGCATCTGGAAGAACTGGTCATGGATGCGCATGCCAAGGGCTACCAGCTTGCCTGCCACGCCATCGGCGACGCGGCGATCGGCCAGCTCATCACGGCCTATGAGAAGGCGCTGGCAGCTAGGCCCGATCCGGATCGCCGCCATCGCATCGAGCATTGCGGCTTTTCCACCGACGAGCAGCACCGGCGCATGCTGACGGCGGGCATATATCCCTGCCCGCAACAGGTGTTCATCTACGATTTCGGCGATGCCTATGTCTCGGTGCTGGGCGAAGAGCGGGCACTGTCGAGCTACCCGCTCAAGACCTGGAAGGATCTCGGCTTCAAGCCGGCCACGGGCAGCGACTCGCCCGTCTGCCACCCCAACCCGTTCCCCAACATCTACAGCATGGTGACGCGCGAAACCTGGAAGGGCACGGTGATGGATGCGCGCGAGCGCGTCTCCATCGAGGAAGCGTTGCAGGTCTATACCGAATACGGCGCCTTCTCGCAGAAGCTGGAGCATGTGAAGGGCAGGCTCGTGTCCGGGCAGGTGGCGGATATCGCCGTGTTCTCACGCAACATGCTGACCGCCAAGCCGGAGGAAATATTGAACGATACGCAGTGCGTGATGACGCTGCGCGGCGGCGAGGTGGTTTTCGAAAGACAATAGCGACAGGGCCGAATGGCCGCAGGAATGCCGGCGCATCGAAGGGAGAAAGATGCGCCGCATGGGAAGGGAGAATCGCGCGCCGGCAGAAGCCGCCCGCGTGAAGAAAAACAAAGGAGGGAACATGCTCAAGAAACTGGCAATCATTTCGACGCTCTCGGCATCCTTGCTCGCCGGAGCCGCATCCTTTGCGACGGCCGAAGAACCGCGTTCGGGCGGGGTCATCAACTTCGTCGCGCCCTATGGCTCCAGCTTCTCGTCGCTGGACATCCATGCGTCGGCGCAGGTTCAGGACGAATTCTGGACCAAGGCCATCCATCGCTCGCTCTACGACTGGGACGCCAATGACAGCAAGCCTGTGCTGGGGCTGGCGACCGACGCCTCGGTTTCCGACGACAGGCTTACCTACACCTACAAGCTGCGCCAGGATGCCTTTTTCCACGACGGCAAGCAGCTGACCGCCGACGACATCATCTACACCTACACCCGGATCATGGACCCTGCGAAGGCCTATCCGGCCGCGCAATACGTCAGCAACATCGCTGGCGCGACCGAATACAACGAAGGCAAGGCCAAGGAGATTTCCGGCCTCAAGAAGATCGACGATTTCACGCTGGCGATCACGCTGACCGACCCGATCGACCCGGGCTACGCGCTCATGACCAACTACACCGCCATCTATCCGGCCGGCGCGGCGGAGAAGGAAGGTTACTTCACCAATCCGGTCGGCCTCGGGCCCTACAAGTTCTCCGAATATGTGCCGGGTTCGCGCCTTACCGTCGTGAAGAACGACAAGTATTACGACGCGGGCAAGCCCTATGCCGACAAGATCAACATCATGATCATGGGCGACGCCTCGGCGCGCGACGTGGCCTTCCGCAACAAGGAGGTCGACGTTTCGGTTCTCGGGCCGGCGCAGTATGTCGCCTACAAGGCCGACCCGGAACTGGCCAAGAACATCATCGAGGTGGCGGAAGTCTATACGCGCCATGTCGGCTTCAATCCCGACTTCAAGCCGTTCCAGGACAAGCGGGTGCGCCAGGCGATCAACTACGCCATCGATTCCGACCTGATCATCAAGCGGCTGGCCAAGGACAAGGCCTACCGGGCTTCGGGCTGGTTGCCTGTGTCCTCGCCGGCCTACGACAAGGATGCCAAGCCCTATCCGTATAATCCCGAAAAGGCCAAGGCGCTGCTGGCCGAGGCCGGCTATCCGGACGGCTTCGAGTTCGAGCTGACCGCCACCCAGAACGAAAGCTGGGGCCTGACCATCGTGGAAGCCATCATTCCGATGCTCGACAAGGTTGGCATCAAGGTGAAGGCCAAGCCGGTGGAAAGCTCGGTTCTGTCGGAAGCCGTGCCGGGCGGCGATTTCCAGGCCTATATGTGGTCGTCTGAAAGTGGGCCGGATTCGCTTACGGCGCTGCGCTGCTTCTATTCCAAGATGCCGCAGGCTTCCTGCAACTACACGAAGTTCAACAACCCGGACTACGACAAGCTGATCGAGGCCGCGCGTCAGGCTGCGACGGAAGACGAGAAGAACGAACTTCTGCGCAAGGCCAACAACCTTCTGCAGGAAGAGGCGCCGGTGTGGTTCTTCAACTACAACAAGGCAGTCATGGCCTATCAGCCCTGGCTGCATGGCGTGCAGCCCAATGCGATGGAAATGGCGATCCAGTCCTATGAAAAGCTCTGGGTCGATGACACCGCGCCGGCCCGGTAAGCGCGGCTGAACTGGCGGGGCCGGCAAGATCCATTGCCGGCTTTCGCCGCCTCGCACCCGCCGCGCGCGGCGGGTCAGGGCGCCATACTTCGGTGCCCATGAAACCCCCGATGCGACGGCCCGGATTCCCGCCAGGGTTCGCGCCCGCCGCATCGCAGGTGGAGGAGAACAATACCGGTGCTACGTTTCGCCTTGCGCCGCCTGCTGCAGATGATCCCGACGATTATCGCGGTGTCGCTGCTGATATTCGTGATTTTCAGCATTGTGCCCGGAAGCATCGCTTCCAGCATGTTCGCAGACGGGCGCGGCAGAAACGACCCCAAGCTGGTCGAACGGATCAATCAGGAATTCGGCCTCGACCAGCCTGTCCATGTGCGGTTCGGCAACTATGCGTGGAGCCTCGCCAAGTTCGATCTCGGCACCTCCTTCCGCACGCGCCAGCCGGTATCGGCGATGATCGGCGAGCGGCTGTGGCCGACGCTCAAGCTTGCCTTCGCCGCCATGTGCGTGGCGATCTTCATCGGCCTGCCGCTCGGCTTCATCGCCGCACTCCGGCCCGGCTCCGTCCTCGACAGCGTCACCATGGTGGGGGCGATCTCGGGCCTGTCCCTGCCGCAGTTCTGGCTTGGCCTTCTGCTCATGTACCTGTTTGCGCTGACGCTCGGCTGGCTGCCCAGCTTCGGCTATGGCGATGGAGGTTTGCGCAATCTCATCCTGCCCGCCCTTACGCTCGGCGTGGCGCCGCTGGCGCTGCTGGCGCGCACCACGCGGGCGGCCGTGCTGGAGGTGATGAACGCCGACTTCATCCGCACCGCGCGCTCCAAGGGCATGAACAGCTTCCGGCTGGTGAAATGGCATGTGGTGCGCAATGCGCTGGTGCTGGTCATCACCACGCTCGGCCTGCAGTTCGGCTCGATGATGGGCCAGGCCGTGGTGGTGGAGAAACTGTTCTCGTGGCCCGGCCTCGGCTCGCTGCTGATCGACAGCGTGAGCCTGCGCGACATACCGGTGGTGCAGGGCAGCATCCTCGTGCTGGTGCTCTGCTTCCTTCTCGTCAACACGCTGGTCGACGTCCTCTATGCGGTCATCGATCCGCGCATCAGCCACGGGTGAGCGCGATGGGCCTGAGACTCAATCTCGTCATCGGCGGCGTGCTGTGCGCCCTCATCATCACCGCGGCGGTGCTGGCCCCGTGGCTGGCGAGCTACAACCCGGTCATGGACGCGGACCTGATGAATGCGGAACTGCCGCCCGATGCGCAGTTCTGGTTCGGCACCGATGCGCAAGGGCGCGACGTCTTCACCCGCATTCTCTACGGCGCGCAGGTGTCGCTCACCGTCGGCATCGGCTCGCAGCTCATCAACACCATGATCGGACTGATATTCGGCATTTCGGCCGGCTATTTCGGCGGCTGGTGGGACGATCTCGTCAATGGCCTGACCAATCTGATGCTGTCGATCCCCTCGCTGATCTTCGCGCTGGCGATCATGGCGATCCTCGGCCCCGGTCTGGTCAGCCTGCTGATCGCGCTCGGCCTTACCAACTGGTCATGGACCTGTCGCATTGCAAGGAGCTCGACGCTGTCGCTGAAAAGCCAGGGCTATGTGCAGGCGGCCAAGACGCTTGGCTATGGCGATGCCCGCATCATGGCCACCCAGATACTGCCCAACCTGATCGGACCTGTGCTGGTCATCGCCACGCTGGGCATGGGCGACGCCATCCTCGCCGAGGCGGCGCTTTCCTATCTCGGCCTCGGCATCCGCCCGCCGCAACCGAGCTGGGGCAACATGCTGACCGATGCGCGCGAGCTGATCGTGATCGCGCCATGGGCGGCCGTCTTCCCCGGCGTCGCAATCTTCCTCACCGTGCTTGGGCTCAATCTTCTAGGCGACGGCCTGCGCGACTGGCTGGACCCGCAGATGAGGACGAGGCGGGCATGAGCGGGGCATTGCTGGAAGTACAGGACCTCCGGATCGACATCGGGTCGGGCGACAGCCGGCACAATGCGGTGGAAGATGTCTCCTTCTCGATCGACCGGGGCGAGACCTTCGGGCTGGTGGGCGAATCCGGCTGCGGCAAGAGCATCACCGCGCTTGCCGTTATCGGCCTGCTGCGGCGGCCGCTGGCCGTCACCGGCGGCTCGATCCGGTTCAAGGGTCAGGATCTGCGCAGCCTTTCGGCGCGCGAGATGCGCAAGCTCAGGGGCAACCGCATCGCCATGATCTTCCAGGAGCCGATGACCGCGCTGAACCCGCTCTCTCCGGTTGGCCGGCAGATAGCGGAAATGTTCGTGCTGCATCAGGGCGCGACCTGGCATGAGGCCGAGAAAAAGGCCGTCGAGGCGCTGGCGAGCGTGCAGGTGCCCGCGCCCGACCAGCGGGTGAAGAACTATCCGCACCAGATGTCGGGCGGCATGCGCCAGCGCGTGATGATCGCCATTGCGCTCGCCTGCGATCCCGATCTGCTGATCGCCGACGAGCCGACCACCGCACTCGACGTGACGGTGCAGGCCGAAATCTTGAAACTGATGCAGGAGCTTTGCGATGCGCGCGGCACCGCCGTGCTGATGATCAGCCACGATCTCGGCGTCATTGCGAAGATGTGCAGGCGCGTGGGCGTCATGTATGCCGGCCACATGGCCGAGGAGCGGGCGGTGGCGGATCTGTTCCGCACGCCGGCGCATCCCTATACGAGGGGCCTGCTCGGCTCCTTGCCGCGGCTCGGCTCGCGCGGCGCCCATGGCCGCAAGCGCCTGCAGGAGATCGAGGGCGTCGTGCCCTCCATCGCTGATTTCCCAAAGGGCTGCCGCTTCGAACCGCGCTGCGAGCGGGCCACCGCGATCTGCGCCAGCACCCAGCCGGCCCAGGTCGATCTCGGGAACAACGGTTTCGTCAGGTGCTTCCATCATGAATAGCGCGCCAGAACCGCTGCTGCGGGTCGAGGACCTCAGCGTCCATTTCCCGGTACAGGGCGGCGTCTTCAGCCGCTCTGGCAGGCTTGTTCGAGCGGTCAACAATGTCAGCCTGACGCTGAACAAGGGCGAGTGCCTGTCTGTGGTGGGGGAATCCGGCTGCGGCAAGTCCACGCTGGCGCTGTCCATCGTCGGCCTGCAGGCGCCGACGTCGGGAAGCATCCATTTCGAGAGCAGCCCGATCACCGGCAAGGTGCAGCCCTCCCGCATCGAGCGTGCGCGCATGGCGCAGATCGTTTTCCAGGATCCCTATGCCTCGCTCAATCCGCGCCAGACGGTTTTCACCTCGCTTGCCGCGCCGCTCCGGCTGCACGGCATGGGTGGAAGCGAGGTCGAGGGCCGCGTGGAGGAGATGATGCGGCTGGTCGGCCTGAAGCCGGATCAGGCCAAGCGCTTTCCGCACGAGTTTTCCGGCGGCCAGCGCCAGCGTATCGGAATTGCTCGGGCGCTCATACTCAATCCCAAGGTGGTCGTTCTCGACGAGCCGGTCTCGGCGCTCGACGTGTCGATCCGCGCGCAGATCATCAACCTGCTCTTGGAGCTGAAGGAGCGGCTGGAGCTTTCCTACATCATGATCAGCCACGATCTCAGCGTGGTCGAGCATATGAGCGACCGCGTGGCGGTGATGTATTTCGGCCAGATCGTCGAGACTGGGCGCTGGGAGAGCATCTTCGCCAACCCGATGCATCCCTATACGCGACGTTTGCTCGGGGCCATTCCCGACCCCTTCGCCGAGCTTTCCGGCAAGAACCTGGTCGACGAGGCGCAGGCGCCCCGGCCGCCTTCGGGCTACGACTATTATCCGAAGGAATTCGACAGGCAAGACGTCTACAGCGCGCCGCAGCCCTCGCGACTCATGACGATGGCCGGCGACCATTGCGTGCGGCTGGCGCCCGTGGCCTGAAGGGTTTTACCTGACTGATTTGCACGCCCGTGCCAAACTATCCGACATCCTCACTTTGATTCAGGCTTCCATGACCGATCTCGACCATCCGGCACCCGAATTTTCGCGCGAACAGGCCGGCCGGCTGGCCAGCGAGCACTTTGGCCTCGCGGGCGAGCTGAGCCGCCTCGACAGCGAACGCGACCAGAATTTCCGGCTCGTCTCAGATGCGGGGGAGTGGACGCTCAAGATCATCAACGCCAGCGAGCCCGCCGTCGAGAGCGAGTTCCAGGCCGCATTGCTCGAGCATCTCGGAGCGGTCGCGCCGCAGCTTGCCCTGCCGCGCCTGCGCAAGGCCGCTTCGGGTGCAGCACTTGCCACCGTCACCACGGCGGCAGGTACCCGCCACGCGCTGCGCATGGTCTCGTGGCTTCCCGGCAGCCCCCTGGCCGAAAGCGAGCGCACGTCCGAGGTGCTTCATTCGCTTGGCCGCATGCTCGGCCGCATGGACCGCGCCCTGCAGGGCTTCATCCATCCCGGCGCCCTGCGGGTGCTCGACTGGGACGTGCGCCGCGCCGACCAATCCCGCGCGCGGCTGCATCATGTCGCCGATGCCGCCGATCGGGCGCTGCTGGCGCGCTTCCTCGACCGGTTCGACGCGACCGTGGCGCCACGCTTGCCGGCGCTGCGCGCGCAGGTGATCCACAACGACGCCAACGACTGGAACGTGCTGGTGGATCCGCAGCAGCCCGGCGAGGTGGCGGGCGTGATCGATTTCGGCGACGCGCTGCACACGGTCGTCATCGCCGAGGTCGCCGTGGCCTGCGCCTATGCGATGCTCGACCAGGACGACCCGATTGGCGCTGCGGCAAGCATCGCAGCCGGCTTCCATGCCGAATATCCGCTGCGCGAGGAGGAGGTCGACCTGCTGTTCGACCTGATCGCCGCGCGGCTGGCGATCAGCGTCACGCTTTCGGCGCAGCGCCGGGAGCGGACTGCCGACAATCCCTACCTGGCGATCAGCGAGGCGCCGGCCTGGCGGCTGCTTCGGCGGCTGGACGCGATGAATCCGCGCTTCGCGACCGCAATCCTGCGCCAGGCCTGCGGCTTCGACGCAGCAGTCGGCGCAGGCGCGATCATCGATTGGATCGACCGCAATGCCAGGAATTTCGCGCCGATAGTCCGCCCGCACCCGGCCACGCTGGCCAAGGCGCTGGTGCCCTATGGCGAGGCGGATCATCCCATGACGGTGGCCTCCGCCGCGGCCGAGCCGCAAGCGGCCTCGGCGTGGTGGGACGCCCATGCGGCCGAACATGGCATAACGCTGGGCATCGGCCCCTGGGGCGAGGCGCGCACCGTCTATTCGGGCGACATGTTCCGTTCGCGCTTCGTGGAGGGCGAGCGGCGCATCCACCATCTCGGTCTCGACCTGTTCATGCCGGCCGGCACGAAGCTCCACACGCCGCTGGCCGCTGTGGTCAAAAGCGTCGAGATCGAAGAGGACCCGCTCGGCTATGGCGGGCTGGTGGCCTTGCTGCACGAGCCTGAAGGCTGCCCGCCCTTCGTCACCCTGTGGGGGCATCTTGCCCATGAAGCGGCGGCAAGGCTGAAGCCCGGCGACAGGCTGGAGGCGGGCGCGCTGGTGGGCGAAATGGGCAACCATGCCGAAAACGGCGGCTGGGCGCCGCACCTGCACCTGCAGATTTCGGCCGATCCGGAGCTTGCCGCACGCGACATACTGGGTGTGGGCGAGGCGCGCTATCTCGACGTCTGGCGCAGCCTGTTCCCCGATGCCGCAACACTCGCCGGCCTGCCGCCCGAGACATTCGCGCAGACGGGCCGCAGCCGCCCGGAAATCGTGGCTGCGCGCAAGGCCAGCCTGCTGCCCAACCTCTCCATCTCCTATTCCGAGCCGATCAAGTTCGTGCGCGGCGACGGCGCCTGGCTGATAGACGACCGCGGCCGCGCCTATCTCGACTGCTTCAACAATGTCTGCCATGTCGGCCATGCGCATCCGCATGTGGTCGAGGCGATCGCCACGCAAGCCGCCAGGCTAAACACCAACACGCGCTATCTGCACGATAACATCGTCGCCTATGCCGAGCGGCTGACGGCGACCTTGCCGCCGGAATTGTGCGTCGCTTCCTTCGCCTGTTCCGGCAGCGAGGCCAACAGCCTGATGCTGCGCATGGCGCGCAACCACACCGGCCGCGAAGAAGCGATCGTGCTCGACTGGGCCTATCACGGCACCACCCAGGAGCTGATCGATCTCAGCCCCTACAAGTACAAGCGCAAGGGCGGCAATGGCCGCATGCCGCATGTGTTCGAGGCGGCCATTCCCGACAGCTACCGCGCCCCGGCCGACTGGCCGGTCGAGGAGCACGCCAGGCGCTTTGCCGCGAGCGTGGCCGAGCAGATCGAGGCGATGCGCGGCCAGGGCCGCGCGCCGGCGCTGTTCCTTGCCGAATCCATCCCCAGCGTGGCCGGCCAGGTCTTCCTGCCGCAGGGCTATCTGAAGGAAGTCTACGCCATGGTGCGCGCGGCCGGCGGCCTGTGCGTGGCCGACGAGGTGCAGGTCGGCTTCGGCCGCGTCGGCAGCCACTGGTGGGCGTTCGAGACGCAAGGCGTGGTGCCCGACATCGTCACCATGGGCAAGCCGATCGGCAATGGCCATCCGATGGCAGCACTGGTGACGACGCGCGAGGTGGCGGCGTCGTTCAACAACGGCATGGAATATTTCAACACCTTCGGCGGCAATCCGGTGTCCTGCGCCGCCGGCCTGGCGGTGCTCGACGTCATCGAGCAGGGCGACCTGCGCCGCAACGCGGCGGAGATCGGCGCCTATCTGCTCGAACGCTTCCGCGACATGCAGGCACGCCATGAGGCCATCGGCGACGTGCGCGGCATGGGCCTGTTCCTCGGCATCGAACTGGTGGAGGACCGGCGCAGCAAGGTTCCTGCGACCGCGCTGGCCAAGAAGATCTGCGATGGCGTGCGTCGGCGCGGCGCGCTGATCGGCACCGAAGGGCCGCATGACAACGTGCTGAAGATGCGCCCGCCCATGATCTTCACGCGCGCCAATGCCGACCATCTGGTCGCGATCCTGGAGGAGACGTTCGAGGCGGTGTCGGCCGGCAGGGAATAATCGCACGTCAGCGATTTCGCGGTCCCCGTGGGCTGTTGCCCACGTCGGACCGCTGCGGCATCGCAACCCGCCCGATTTCGAGGCCTCCGAGAAAACATTTCCCCAATTTGTCGGTTTTGGAAATTTCATTCCTGTCAAATCCCGGCGCGGCGGGGCAATGGTGCATCCCATAGGAACCACCCCGACCAGACCAAGGGCGACAGCATGCTACGGAAAGTCACGGCTCAACGAATGTGCAGCGTCTTCGCATGACGCGGCGGCGATGCTATTCGCCATGGTGACCTGACTGAACCCTTGAGCTGAAAATGATACTCCCCACTGTCGCGGCCGATGCCGTCCGGCACGAGCCCGCGGAAGCCTCCCCCATGGTCACGTTCGAGCGCGTGACCAAACGCTTCGGCAATGACGCGAAATCCTTCACCGCGCTTGATGGCGTCGACATGGCCGTCGGCCGCGGCGAGATCACCGGCATCATCGGCCGCTCCGGCGCCGGCAAGTCCACCCTCGTCCGGCTCGTCAACGGGCTCGAAAAGGCAAGCTCGGGCCGGGTCGTCGTCGACGGCACCGAGGTCGGCGGGCTGACCGAGGCGGGGCTTCGCGGCCTGCGGCGGCAGGTCGGGATGATCTTCCAGCATTTCAACCTGCTGTCCTCGCGCACCGCATTCGACAATGTCGCGCTGCCGCTGGAGATTGCCGGTCTTGATCGCACCGCGATCAGGAAGAAGGTCGAGCCGCTTCTCGATCTCGTCGGCCTCGGCGACAAGGCGGCGCGATATCCGTCCGAACTGTCGGGCGGGCAGAAGCAGCGCGTCGGCATCGCCCGGGCGCTCGCCACGTCGCCGAAGCTGCTGCTCTCCGACGAGGCCACCTCGGCGCTCGACCCGGAAACGACGCAGTCGATCCTGGCGCTGCTGAAGCAGATCAATGCCGAACTCGGCCTGACGGTCCTGCTGATCACGCATGAGATGGAAGTGGTGAAGGCCATCGCCTCGCATGTCGCGGTCATCGACCGCGGCCGCATCGTCGAGCAGGGGCGCACATTCGACGTCTTCACCGCCCCGCAACACGAGACGACGAAGATCCTGCTGTCGTCCACGCTGGGCACCAGCCTGCCGGAATGGCTGCGCTCCGGCCTGAGGGCCGAGCCTTCCGCCGGCGACCGCATCCTCGTGCGGCTCACCTTCTTCGGCGCGACGGCCTTCCAGCCGCTCACGGCGCGGCTGGTCACCGAGATCGGCGGCGAGGTCAACATTCTCGCCGGGTCCATCGAGGAGATCGCCGGCGAGCCTTTCGGCACCCTCGTCGTCGCCTATCCGGCTGCGCCCGAGATTCTCGACCGCGCCAACCGCTTCTATGCCGCAACCGGCCTGTCCACGGAGGTGCTCGGCTATGTCGCCTGAAATGCTTTTCGGCCTGCTGTGGAAGTCGCTGCTGCAGACGCTGCACATGGTGGCCGTGTCCGGCCTGGTCGGGGCGCTGATCGGCCTGCCGATCGGCATCTTCCTGGCCACCAGCGGCAAGGACGAGCTTTTCCCGGCACCAAAGCTCAATTACGTGATCGGGCTTGTCGTCAACGCCGCGCGGTCAACGCCGTTCATCATCCTGGTCGTGGCAATCATCCCGTTCACCCGGCTTCTGACCGGCACTTCGATCGGCACCACGGCGGCCATCGTGCCGCTGACCATCGCCACCATTCCCTTCTTTGCCCGCCTGGTTGAAGCGGCGATCCGCGAGATCGACAAGGGGCTGATCGAGGCTGCCCGCGCCATGGGCGCGACGCCGATGCAGATCGTGTTCAAGGTGCTGCTGGCCGAGGCCCGGCCGGCCATCCTGCTTGCCTTCACCATGACCATCGTCAGCCTGATCGGCTATTCGGCCATGGTCGGCGCGGTCGGCGGCGGCGGTCTCGGCGATCTGGGCATCCGCTATGGCTATCAGCGCTTCATGCCGGAAGTGATGCTGGCCGTGGTGATCGTGCTGATCGTTCTCGTGCAGTTGGTCCAGAGCGCGGGCGATGCGCTTGCCCGCCGCTTCGACAAGCGCAACCGCAAGAGCTGATTTCAAACCCTCCCTCCCAAGTCGTGTAACATCAAGGAGATACACATGATGAAGTTCCTCGCCTCAGTGGCACTCGCCGCCCTCATCAGCGTTCCGGCGCTGGCCGAAGACATCAAGGTCGGCGTCACGCCGGGCGAGCACGCGCAGATCATGGAAAAGGTCAAGGAGATCGCCGCCACCAAGGGCCTCAACATCGAGATCATGGAATTCTCCGACTATGTGGTGCCCAACCAGGCGCTCGCCGACGGCGACCTCAACGCCAACTCCTTCCAGCACCAGCCCTATCTCGACAACCAGATCGCCGATCGCGGTTTCGATCTCGTCAGCATCGGCAAGACCATCACCACGCCGATGGGCGTCTATTCGAAGAAGGTGAAGAACCTCGGCGAACTCGCCGAAGGCGCCACCGTCGCCATCCCGAACGACCCGACCAATGGCGGCCGCGCGCTTCTGGTGCTGGCCAAGGAAGGCCTCATCAAGGTCAATCCGGAAGCCGGTCTGAAGGCGGGTCCCGCCGACGTCACCGAGAACCCGAAGAACATCCAGTTCTCCGAACTCGACGCCGCCCAGCTTCCCCGCTCGCTCGACGACGTCGATGCGGCGGTCATCAACACCAACTACGCGCTGGAAGCCGGCCTGCATCCGAAGACCGACGCCATCGCCATCGAAGGCCAGGAATCGCCCTACGCCAACGTGATCGTCGTGCGCAGCGCCGACAAGGATGCGCCGTGGGCCAAGACGCTTGTCGAATCCTATAACGACGACACCATCAAGGCCTTCATCAACGAAGAGTTCAAGGGCGCGCTGATCCCGTCCTGGTAAGCGGCCGCCGGGTTTTGGCCCGGTTGCAGAACTACGACGCCCGGCAGTGCCAGTGCCTGCCGGGCGTTTCCAAAAGGGCCCGCGACAACGGGCAGCCCCGCTCATCCTTCACGCCTTGCGGGCAGGTGATGACTTCACCGGCCGCCAGACGCAGTTCCCGTCACGCCTCAGCAATTCGTCAGCTGCCTTCGGCCCCTCATCGCCGGAATCGTAGTTCGGGAAATCGGGCTTCTGCGCCGCCCAGGCGTCGAGCACCGGCTGCACGATGCGCCATGTCTGCTCCACCGTGTCGGCCCGCACGAACAAGGTCTGGTCGCCGATCATGACGTCATAGATCAGCGTCTCGTATCCGACATTCGGCTCCTTCGGGAACCAGTCGTTGTAGCGGAAGTCCATCTTCACGGCGGCGAGATCCACCACCGGACCGGGGCACTTCACTTCGAACTGCAGCGAAATCCCCTCCTCTGGCGCGATGCTCAGCACCAGCCAGTTGGGGCGCAGCGAGGTGATCGGCGTGTCCTGGAACACCGCCGAGGGCGCCTGCTTGAAGCGCAGCGCGATTTCGGTGATCCGCTGCGGCATGTGCTTGCCCGTCCGCAGATAGAAAGGCACGCCGGCCCAGCGCCAGTTGTCGATCTCGAGCCGCATGGCGACATAGGTTTCGACGTTGGAGCCCGGCGCCACGTCCGGCTCGTCGCGATAGGCCCTCACCGGCTTGCTCAGCACCGTCCCGGCGCGATACTGGCCACGCACCGCCCATTCCGGACTGGCGGCCGGCATGGCGGCAAAGACCTCCGCCTTCTTGTCGCGGACCGACGCGGCGCCGAAGCCGGTCGGCGGTTCCATTGCCACCATCGAAAGCAGCGCGAAGACATGGTTCGGCACCATGTCGCGCAGCGCTCCGGTCTGCTCGTAGAATTTGCCCCGCCGCTCCACGCCCACCGTCTCGGCAACGGTGATCTGCACATGATCGATCCGGTCGCGGTTCCAGATCGGCTCGAACAGCCCATTGGCGAAGCGGAACGCCATGATGCTCTGCACCGTATCCTTGCCCAGGAAATGGTCGATCCGGTAGATCTGGTCCTCCGTCAGGGTGCGCAGGATGCGGGCGTTGAGTTCGCGTGCGGACTCCAGGTCATGGCCGAACGGCTTTTCGATAACCACGCGGCGCCAATGGGAACGCTTTCCCTCGCCAACTTCCTCGTCGGTGAGCCCTGCCTCGCCCAGCCGATCGACCACGGTCCCGAACAGCTGGCTGGCGACGGCGAGATAGAACATCGCGTTGCCCTGCGTGCCCTGGGAGCTTTCGGCCTCATCAAGCGAGGCGCGGACCTTCTGGTACACATCGGCCGTGGTCAGGTCGCCCTGGACATAGGACATCCTGTCGGCAAGCCGGGTCCAGGCTTCCTCGTCGATCCGGTCTATCTCGAACCCGGCATCGGCATTGCCGACGAAGCTCTTGAGCATGTCGAGCAGATGCGCACGCCAGCTTTCAGCGGTTCCCTGCGCCCTGTCCACGCCGATCAGCGCGAAGTGCTGCGGCAGCAGGCCGGTGCGGGAGAGATTGTACAGCGCCGGCACCATCAGGCGCTTGGTGAGGTCGCCGCTGGCCCCGAAGATCACCATGGCGCATGGGTCTGCGGGTTTCGGCGAGCGGCGCGGCCCGGCTTCGACCGCAAATGCGGGCGCGCTTTCCGGCGCCGGCCGGTGGTTGGCCACGCCCCTACTCCGCCGCGCGAGGTTCGGGGTCGATGGGCTCGGCGCCCTCGACATGCCCGCCGAAACCGAATCGCATGGCCGAGAGCAGCTTCTCTCCGAAAGTGTGCTTCTCCCGCGAGCGGAAGCGGGCAAACAGCGCGGCGCTGAGCACGCTGGCCGGCACCGCTTCCTCGATGGCTGCATCCAGCGTCCAGCGGCCCTCGCCGGAATCCTGGACATAGCCGGAGAACTTGCCAAGTTGAGGATCCTTCGCCAGCGCCGCCGCACTGAGATCCAGGAGCCACGAGGAAATCACGCTGCCGCGCCGCCAGACCTCGGCGATATCTGCCACGTTCAGCTCGTAGCGTTCGTCCTCCGGCAGGTCGGCCGAATCCTTGCCGCGCAATATGTCGAAACCTTCGGCATAGGCCTGCATCAGGCCGTATTCGATGCCGTTATGCACCATCTTGACGAAATGCCCGGCGCCGCAGGGACCGGCATGGATATAGCCGCGCTCGGCGCGGCTATCGCGCTCGCCGCGCCCGGGGGTGCGCGGAATGTCGCCCAGGCCCGGGGCCAGCGCCGAGAAGATCGGATCGAGATGATCCACGGCCTCCTTCGGGCCGCCGATCATCATGCAATAGCCGCGATCGATGCCCCAGATGCCGCCGGAGGTGCCGCAGTCGACATACTGGATATGCTTGCTCGCCAGCTGCTTCGCACGGCGGATGTCGTCCTTGTAGAACGAGTTGCCGCCGTCGACCACGATGTCGCCGGCCCCCAGCAGACCGCCCAGCGCGGTCACCGTCTCCTCCGTGATCTGGCCGGCGGGCAGCATGAGCCAGACCGCGCGCGGCCTCTCCTTCAGTGCCTGCACCAGTTCCGGCAGCGAGCCCGCGGCGGTCGCCCCTTCCCTCGCCAGCGCCTCGCGCGGCTGAGCATTGGTGTCGAACACCACGCAGCGATGCCCCGCCCGCATGAGGCGGCGCGAAATGTTGCCGCCCATGCGGCCAAGTCCCACTACGCCGATCTGCATCCGTCTCGCTCCTTATCTGAGCGCCGACTCCATTGCGTGCTTCAGTTCCGCCAGCCCGGTGTCGACGTCTTTCAGGTGAACGCGCAATGCGCGGCGGCCGCGCTCCACCATCGCCTCGAGGTCGCCCCGCGCCTGGGCGGCCTTCACAACGCCGAAGCTGTAGGCATGGCCGGGCACCTCGATGTCGGCGGGATCGTCGCAGGTGATCTGCAGGAACACGCCGGAATTCGGCCCGCCCTTGTAGGCCTGGCCGGTGGAATGCTGGAACCGCGGACCGAAGCCGAGGCAGGTGGCGGCGTGGGTCCTGTCGCGAATGCGCGTGCGCATCGCCGTCAATGCCTGCTTGTGTGCTTCGTTGCGCTGCATGTAGGCCAGCAGCGCGATGTAGTCGCCGGCCTTCGCGCCCGAGCGCGCCCGCCGGAAGTGGCTGCGCAGATAGCCGGACAGCGTCCGGTGCGTGCCGATTTCCCTGGCGTCGCGCGGGTCGGCATAGATGGCCACACCGTTCTGGCGGAACACAGGCTCCTGCTCCGGCAGACGGTGTGATTTCTCGTAGGCCGCGGTTAGCTCGCTCGTCTTCTTCTTGCTCGACTCCACGTCCGGCTGGTCGAACGGGTCGATGCCGATGATCGCGCCGGCCACGGCGGTCGCGACCTCCCAGCGGAAGAACTCCTGGGCGACATGCCAGCGATCCTTCAGCCTGATGCGCACGACGGGATGGCCCGCCCGCTCCAGCGCCCTCATCATCTCGCGCTGGGCCGGATCGGCCTGCGCCTCCAGTTCGATATGCACGAAGAAGCGATCGCGCCCATAACGCCGCGGCTCGGCCAGGGGCTCGTCGGCCACCGGGATCAGCCCACGGTCGTGCTTGCCGGTGCTCTCCGCCAGAAGCTGCTCCAGCCAGGCGCCGAGACCGTCGATCTGAGGTGACGCGATGATGGTCACCTTGTCGCGCCCGAAGCGGGTGGCGGCGACGCCCATGGCGATGCCCAGCCGTGCGCCTGGGTTCTCCGCCGGCGGCACGTCGGCACCGCAAGCCCGCTCCATGTGCAACGCCGTCTCGAGCAGGCGCCTGATGTCGAGACCCATCGCGGCTGCCGGCACCAGCCCGAACTTCGACAGCACCGAATAGCGCCCGCCGATGGAGGTCACGCCGTGGAAGATGTGGGCGAAATTCATGCGCCTGGCGCGACGTTCCAGAGGCGAACGCGGGTCGGTCACGGCGACGAAGTGCTCGCCCGCCCTGTCCATGCCGCGAAGCGCCGCGACGCGGTCGAGGAAATAATCGAGGAAGATGTTGGGCTCCAGCGTGCTGCCGGACTTGGACGAGACGATGAACAGCGTTTTCCCGAGATCGATCGCGCGCTCCACCGCCTTGATCTGCGCGGGGTCGGTGCTGTCGAGCATGTGGAAGCGCGGCCAGCCGGGCTGCGGCCCGAATGTCTGGGCAAGAACCTCCGGCCCAAGGCTCGAGCCGCCCATGCCCAGCAGAACGACGTCGCTGAACCCGCGCCGCTTCACCCCGTCCGCGAAATCCTGCAGCCGCTTGATGCCTGCCAGTTCGCGCTCGGCGACATGCAGCCAGCCGACCCATCGGTCCTCGTCGGTATTGTCCCACAGCGACTTGTCGCCGGCCCAGAGCTTGCGCATGCGCCCGGACTTGCGCCACTTTTCGGTCTCCTCCCGCAAGGCGGCAGTCATCTCTGCCGAACCCGCCGTGATCTCCAGGCTTGGCGTGTCGCCCTCCAGAAGCATGCGACGACGGCGTGCGATGGTGCCAAACAGCTTGTCGAAGGAATCGGCGAACTGCTGGACGCCGTCCTTGACCAGTTCCGACGTGACCTCGTCCAGCGAAATGCCGAGCGCCTCCAGCCTGGCGAGCATTGCGCGGGCGCCGGCAACGTCCTGCTCGATGGCGTCGGGCGTCACCTTGCCGTGGTCGCGGAAGGCGGTCATGGTCGCGGGCGGGATGGTGTCCACCGTATCGCGGCCCACGAGCGCTTCGACATACATGGTGTCCGGATAGGCCGGGTTCTTGGTGCTGGTCGACGCCCAGAGCAGGCGTTGCGTCATGGCCCCGGCCGAAGCCAGGCGGCGCCAGCGCTCTTCGGCAAAAATCGACTTGTAGAGGGAATAGGCGAGCTTGGCGTTGGCGATTGCCACCTTGCCGTGCAGGCGCTGAGCCGCTTCCTTGTCCGCCAGCCCGTCCAGCCGCTTGTCCACCGCGGTGTCGATGCGGCTGACGAAGAAGCTGGCGACCGAACCTATCCTGGAAATATCGCCACCGGCGCGCTGCAGGTCCTCGAGCCCCGAAATATAGGCCTCGGCCACCTGCTCATAGACCTTCACCGAAAACAGCAGGGTGATGTTGATGTTCAGGCCCCTGCCGGTCAGGGTCCGGATGGCCGGAATGCCCGCCGGGGTCGCCGGCACCTTGATCATCAGGTTGGGGCGGTTCACCGCCGCCCACAGCCGCATGGCTTCCTCGATGGTCGCCTCGGTGTCATTGGCAAGGTAGGGCGAGCACTCCAGACTGATATAGCCGTCCCGGCCCCGCGTCTGGTCGTAGACCGGGCGCAGCACATCCGCGCCGGCGCGTATGTCGGCCACCGCCAGATGCTCGTAGATGGCGGAAACGCTGTGGTCGGAATTGGCCAGGAACCGCTTGAGCGAGTCGGCATATTCGTCGGTTTCGCCGATCGCCTTCTCGAAGATGGTGGGATTGGAGGTGACGCCCTTCAGCCCGTCCTTCCGGATGAGCGCTGCCAGCTTGCCTTTGTCGATCAGGCTGCGTTTCATGTAGTCCAGCCATGGCGACTGGCCGCAAGCTTCGAGTTGGATGAGCGGGTTATTCATGGTCTCTGTCTCCTCGGCCCTCCATCTGCTCCCTGGCGGCGGCAAGCACCTCGTCGGGCGTGAAGCCGAACTTCTTGAGCAAGTCCTTTAGCGGCGCCGAAGACCCGAATGTGTGCATGCCGATCTTGGTCCCTGTTTCGCCGACATAGCGGTCCCAGCCGATCTTGGAGCCCGCCTCCACCGACACGCGCGCCTTGACGTCGGGCGGCAGCACGCTGTCGCGGTAGGCCTGATCCTGCTGCTCGAAGAGTTCCCATGACGGCATGCTGACGACGCGCGCCGCAACGCCCTCCTGCCTCAGCTTTTCGTAGGCCTGGATGCAGAGCGCGACCTCGCTGCCCGTGCCCATGAGGATCACGTCCGGCTTGCCCTTCCCGGCGTCTGCCATGACATAGGCGCCGCGCGCGACGCCCTTGGCCGAGGCGTAGCGGGTACGGTCGAAAGTCGGCACCGCCTGACGGGTCAGCACGAGGCTGGCGGGCTGATGCTTCTGCGCGATAATGACGCGCCAGGCCTCGACGACCTCGTTGGCGTCGGCCGGCCGCAGCGTGATCAGGCCGGGAATGCTGCGCAAGGCGACGAGTTGCTCGATCGGCTGATGCGTCGGGCCATCCTGGCCGACGCCGATCGAGTCATGCGTGAAAATGAAGATCACCGGCAGCTGCATGAGCGCGCTCAGCCGGATCGGCGGCTTCATGTAGTCGGAAAAGATGAGGAAGGTGGATCCGTAGGGACGCAGCTTGCACTGCGCCAGCCCGTTGAGCACCGCGCCCATGACATGCTCGCGAATGCCGAAGTGGAAGTTGCGGCCGCCATATTCGTGCGCCTCGAAGTCTCCCGCCTGTTCGAATTTGAGAAGCGTCTTGGTGGATGGCGCGAGGTCGGCCGAGCCGCCGATCAGCCAGGGATAGCGCGGCGCGATGGCGTTGAGCGCCTTGCCCGAAGAGTCGCGGGTGGCGAGACCCTTGGCATCGGCCGGAAAGACGGGGAGGTCGGCGTCCCACCCCTCGGGAAGCTTGCGCTTCTGCATCCGGTCGAGCTCGTCGGCCAGCTGCGGATAGTGTTCGCGA
Organism: Mesorhizobium sp. KR2-14; assembly: GCF_040049255.1. Classification (NCBI taxonomy): domain Bacteria; kingdom Pseudomonadati; phylum Pseudomonadota; class Alphaproteobacteria; order Hyphomicrobiales; family Phyllobacteriaceae; genus Mesorhizobium; species Mesorhizobium sp. KR2-14. Next base: position 167,361 of record NZ_JBDZDR010000006.1, read on the forward strand.
TACGCCTTGAACCTCTCCTGCCACGCCTTGCGGAGCTCCTTGCCCCGCCTGCCGATGCCGGCGCGGAAATGCTCGCGCACGCCGTCTGGCACCAGGAAATGGGCGTCCTCCGGCCAGCCATAGGTTCGCTTGGCGAGACGCATCTCTTCCACGCCGAGCGGCTCGCCATGGGCGGCGGCGGTGTCCTGCTTGTGCGGGGCGCCGTAGCCGATATGGCTTTCCAGGATGATCAGCGTAGGCACGTCCTTGGTGTGCCGGAACGCCTCGAGCGCCTGGGCGATGCGCTCCGTGTCGTTGGCGTCTCCCACCCGGCGCACGTTCCAGCCATAGGCGAGGAAGCGCGCCGCCACGTCTTCGGTGAAGGCGAGGTCGGTGTGGCCCTCGATCGTCACCCGGTTGCTGTCATAGATCCAGCACAGGTTTCCCAGCATCAGGTGCCCCGCCAGCGAGGCGGCCTCGCTGGAGACGCCTTCCATCATGTCGCCGTCGCCGCAGACCGTGTAGACGTCGTAGTCGAACATGGTGAAGTCGGGCCGGTTGAAATGCTTTGCCAGCCAGTCCCCCGCGATCGCCATGCCCACGCTGTTGGCGCAGCCCTGCCCCAGCGGGCCCGTCGTGGTCTCGACGCCCGTGGTCAGGTGATATTCGGGATGTCCGGGACACTTGCTGCCGATCTCGCGAAACCGCTCGATGTCCTCGAGCGAAACCGAGGGCCGGCCGAGCTCTTCATATTCCGCATCCACGGCCTTCACGCCGGTCAGGAACAGCATCGAATAGAGCAGCATCGAGGCATGCCCGTTGGAGAGCACGAAGCGGTCGCGGTTCGGCCAGATCGGGTCTTGCGGATCGAAGCGCAGGAAGTGCTGCCAGATCGTGTAGACCAGCGGCGCCAGGGCCATCGGCGTGCCGGGATGACCGGAATTGGCCTGCTGCACGGCATCCATCGACAATGTGCGGATGGTGTTGATGCAAAGCAGTTCGATGGACCTGGCGCTCGGCTCGCCTTCCATCGCCAGGTTTGGAGCCCCAGTGCCCGCGCCTGCCCGGCGGCCTCTTTTCGCGCTCGGCTGAGCTACACCGGTTTGGGCGTGAATAGGATCCATCCTCGGGTCTCCTCCGCCATGTGAAGCTTGGATTGGTTGGAGTTTGATCCAACGTAGGCGGCCAACGGGCTCGCGGTGATGTTCAGTTAAAACTAGGGGAGCCGCCCGGCGCGGAAAGGTGGCCAGCGCCCGATATTGCCGGCAGAGCGATCTTGCAGCTTTGAGACGGCCGGCAGCCGCTCGCCGAAGCGCGGATGCGACAGATGAAGTTCCGAACGCCCGGCGGTGCTATCGGCCGAGGCAGATTTGCCCATGCGCGCCGAAGAAGCAAATGCCACCGGAGCGCCTAGGGGCGCCACGCACACGGTCCAGGAACCGCGAATTGACCCAGCCATCGCGGGTGCGCCGGGACTCGACATGACACCAGCGGCGCGAGGAGGCACATCGGGTAACGTTCACTCTCTCCCCGCTGCGCAGACGCCCGACGACACGGTACTTGGGGCCGGGTCCGGAGCGGACATCGACACTGCGTGTAACGACTGCCCGGGCCGCCTCGGCGGGCACCACCGGCAGGACCATCGTTGTTGCTGCAAGGGCAGCCAGGATTGCCATTTGCTTCCCGTTCATGACTTGCCTCCGGTCGCGTCCATGGTTGACCCGGAAAAATAGGCCAGGACCGGCTCAAGGCCAGCCGCCGCCAACACTCTGCCTCGGCCGGCTGGACGGGAGCTTCGCGCCATGTAGCGCCAAGACAGGCAGATGCGCCGCTCGAAGTGGCCCAACGAAACCCTCCGAAACTGGCTGCATCTTTTGTGGCGGTTGACTGGAATGATGCGTTCAAATCAAGGAGCGCAAATGTATACCCCGCCTGCCTTCGCTGTGACCGACGCGGCCGAACTTTACGGAATGATCCGGCAATGTCCGCTCGCAAGCTTCATCACCGCAACGCCAGAGGGCCCGATGGCCACTCCGCTGCCGATGCTTCTCGATGCGAATGAGGGAGAAAGCGGCGTCCTCTACGCGCATCTCGCGCGGCCGAACCCGCAGTGGCAGGCTGATGTCATCGGTCATGGGCTGGCGGTTTTCATGGGCCCGGACGCCTATGTCTCGCCTTCCTGGTACGCATCCAAGGCTGAACATGGAAAGGTGGTCCCCACCTGGAATTACATGGCCGTGCAAGCAAGCGGACCAGTCGAATTCTTCAGTGATGCCGAACGGCTGCTCGACGTCGTAACCCGCCTCACCAATCTTCATGAGGGCACCCGCCAGGCGCCCTGGGCGGTAACCGACGCGCCGCAAGCTTATGTCACCGCTCAACTGCGCGGCATCGTCGGTGTGCGCATGCCGATCGTGTCCCTGGAGGGGAAGCGCAAGATGAGCCAGAACCGGCCCGAGGCCGATCGCAGGGGCGTCAAGCAGGGGCTTGCCGCCAGCAGCCATGAAAGCGACCGTGTCGTTTCGGACCTGATCCCGATCGAGTGAGCAGTGCGAAGAGCATGGCCGTTCCACTGCGCTTAGCCGGTGAAGTCATGCTGATATCTCCCTTCCAATCCGCAGCACTTCCGAGACGAGCAAGGTGAGGTCATCCAGCCGCGTGCGGTGGTTGCAGATCGCTGCGCGCAGGCAATGCCGCCCGCCTATCGTCGTGTCGGACAGCGCCGCCACGCCGGTTTCCTGCAGGCGCAGCATGATCTCGACATTGATCTGCTTCAGTTTTTCCTCGTCCTGGCCCTCGGCTGCGTAGCGGAAGCAGACGATGTTGATCTCCGGTTCGGTGACCAGTTCCAGGGGCGGATGCGATCGGACGAGATCCGCGAGGAAGGCGGCCTGGGCGACGTTCCGGTCGATCAATCGGCCGAATTTCGCAACGCCGTGTTCCATCAGGGCCATCCAGACCTTCAGCGCTCCGAAACCGCGACTGGTCTGCAGGCCGAACTCGTAGAGCCATTGGCCGGAAGCGATGCCGCGCGACATGCCCTGGAGATATTCGGGCGATACCGCGAAGGTCTGCCGGTGTTTCATGTGGTCCCTGACGAGCGCGCAACCGACCTCGAATGGAGCGTGCAGCCACTTGTGCGGGTCGAGGGCGACGGAATCGGCGCATTCCATGCCCTTTACGCGCCAGGCATTGTCGGGCGCGATCGCCAGCAGGGCGCCGATGCATCCGTCCACATGGAACCAGAGGCCCTCCTCGGCGGCGATCTCGGCAAGTGCCGCCAGATCGTCCACCGCTCCCGAATTGACCGTACCGGCCGTGCCGATGATGCAAGCGGGCTTCCAGCCACGCTCCCGGTCCTCGGCAACGGCCGTGCGAAGGGCCGCGATGTCGATCCGGTAGCGGGTGTCGGTCGCAATCCTGCGCAGCGCCTTGTTGCCGAGGCCCAGCGTCTCGACAGCCTTGCGATGGCAGGAATGGACCTGGTCGGACGCGTAGAAGCGCAAGGGCCGGTCCAGCGCGGCAAGGCCCTCTTCACGCAGGTCGATCCCGGCCATGGCGTTGCGGGCGACCGTCAGGCCGATGAGGTTCGCCATCGAACCGCCGCTGACCAGCGTTCCGCTGGCCGTGGCGGGAAAGCCGATCATGTCCCGCAGCCAGCCCACGACCTGCTGGTCGACGAGGGCGGCGGCATGGCTGCCGCCCCCGAGGTTGGAGCCCTGGATCGCGGCAATAAAGTCGCCCAGGGCACCGGTGAAGTTGCTGGAGCCCATGTACCAGGACCAGAACCGGGGATGGGTATTGCCCATCGGATAGGAAAGCACATTGTCCCGCACCAGCCTGTACACGTCCTCCACCGGCAGTGGCCCGTCGGGAGGCGGAGCCCGGAACGTGGCTTCCACTTTCTCGGGCATGGGCCGCCACACTGGCCGCTCGCGCACCCGGGCGACGTGCTCTACCGCATCGTCCACGATCCGGTGTGCCAGTGCCGCAAGGGAGCCCCAGTCTGGAGGGTCGAGGCTTTCCCCCCGGTCGAGCAATCCCTCGGCCGGGCCTGGCAGTTTCAAGGGGTGAGCCTGCATCACACTCTCTCCCGATCTATTCGGCGGCGAGCTGGAAGCCGGGGGTGGAGCGCGAGAGCTCCATTTCCTCGGCGTCCATCTCTGCCGGGATCGTCTCGAAAAGCGGGGTCGACAGGTAGCGCTCGCCCGTGTCGGGAAGCATGCACAGGATGACCGAGCCCGCCGGCGCACGTTCCGCGATCTGGCGTGCGACGGCGAAACTCGCGCCGCCCGACACACCCGTGAAGATGCCTTCCTTCTGCGCAAGAGCCCTCGCCCATTCCATCGCCTTGGGCCCGGCAATCGGCATCACCTCGTCACAGTAGTGCTCGTCGATCGCCTCCTGCATGACATCGGGTATGAAATCCGGTGTCCAGCCCTGGATCGGGTGCGGCTCGAAGGCGGGGTGGCTCGCGGCCGGCGCCCCGTCGGCGCCCCGCTCCTGCACCTGGCCGCTGGCGATCAGCTGGGCGTTGGCCGGTTCGCTGAGCACGATCTTCGTTTCCGGTCGTTCTCGGCGAAGCACGCGCGAGACGCCCACGATGGTGCCGCCGGTGCCGTAGCCGGTGACGAAGTAATCCAGGCGAGACCCCGCGAAGTCGTTGACGATTTCCCGGCCGGTCGTCGCTTCATGGATGGCGGCATTTGCCTTGGTCTCGAACTGGCGCGCGAGGAACCAGCCGTTCCTCTCGGCGAGTTCCACCGCCTTGCGGTACATGCCGAAGCCTTTTTCGGCGCGCGGCGTCAGCACCACCTTGGCGCCCAGCATGCGCATCAGCCTGCGCCGCTCGATGGAGAAGCTGTCGGCCATGGTGACGACGAGCGGGTAGCCCTTCTGCGCGCAGACCATGGCGAGCCCGATCCCGGTGTTGCCGCTGGTCGCCTCGACCACGGTCTGGCCGGGCTTCAGCGCGCCGCTGCGCTCGGCCTGCTCGATTATGGCAACCGCCAGCCTGTCCTTCACGGACGAGGCCGGATTGAAGAATTCCGCCTTGACGTAGATCGTGGCATTCTCGACGCCGAGATTGTTGATGCGGATCGCCGGCGTGTCGCCGATCGTCTCCAGTACGCTGTTGAAGAGCCGTCCGCGGCCTTTCGTGGTTCTCAGTCCTGTATCTGTGAGCATGTGATCCTCGCTGTGCAAAGCGCCCGGTCCATGTCCTGTTTGCCCGGGCAAGAAGCTTCCGGATGTCAGTCTGGGTGAGGAATGCTAAAGTACCCGCCAGCTGTCCGGCGTGTGAGCCGGCGTGGGAACGCGCATGGAAACGGACGTCCACGACGTGCCTGATTCAATGCAGGAGCTTGAACTGCGCCTCCTTGGGCCGGTGCAGGTGTCGCGCGGGGGTGTCCCGTTGCCGCTTCCCGCGTCGCGCAAGGTCCGCGCGTTGCTGGCTTATCTGGCCGTCGCGAGGGGGCCAGTATCCCGCGAGAAGCTTTGCGACCTGCTCTGGGATGGGCCGAGCGACCCGCGTGGCGAACTGCGATGGTGCCTGAGCAGGCTGCGCGTCGTGCTGGACACAAATGACCGCAGGCGGGTGAGCGCGGTTGACGACCGTATCTCGGTCGATCTCGACGGCTGCGATGTCGACGCGTTGCGTCTGCTGGAGGCGGTGCGGGGCGGTCTCGACAGGCTCGACCTGCAGGAGTTGGTGGCAATCGCATCGCGATGCGACGGCGATTTCCTCGAGGGTATCGTCATCCACAACTCTCCCGCGTTCGAGCACTGGCTCGGCGGCCGCAGATCCGAGTTTCGCTCTTGCCAGTTGGAGATAGTTGCGGAAATCGGGCGCAGGACGCCCGTGGGCAGCGCGGAGGGTTTGCCGGCCGCGCGCCGGTGGATCGATCTTGCCGGGCTGGACACCGGCGCAAACATCCGCTTCCTCTCGGAACTGCTGCACAGGCGGATGCTGGACGAATGCAACCGGCATCTCGCTACGGCCGCCAGGCTGTTTGCGGATGAGGGGCTGGATTTCGCGCCGGTGCGCGCTGCATGGGAGCAACTCAGGCGCGCCGCTGCGCAGCCGGCGGTGGTGGCGGCCTCGGAACCGGTTCGGGAAGCTGCGCAGGCCATTCATCCAGCCGCGTCCCGCCGCGCCTCCATCGCCGTCATGCCCTTCCGCGAACTGGGTGCAGGACCGCAGGGACGGCACGGTCTCGGCTCGGCCGTGACACATGACGTCATCAGCCGGTTGGCGCGGTTGCGCAGCCTTTTCGTGATCGCCCGCGGTTCGGTGTTTGCGGTTGCCGAGGAGGGGCTGGGACTGCCGGAAATCGGCCGCCGGCTTGGCGTCGACTACGTGGCGACCGGTTTCATGGAACAGCACGGTCACGGCGTCTGCGTTATCGTGGAAGTCGCAGAAGCGCCTACCGCGCGCATCATCTGGACAGGGGAGTTCGAAGCGCGCTCTGCCGAGCGCCTGGCCATTCTCGATGAGATCGGCGACGGGATCGTGTCCTCGATTGCGGCCGAGATCGAGAACGAGGAACGGAACCGCGCGATCCTGAAGCCGCCGGATTCGCTGGACGCCTGGGAAGCTTACCATCGCGGCCTCTGGCACATGTATCGTTTCACCCCTGAGGAGAACACGCGCGCAGCCGAGTTCTTCCGCCTGTCGACACGCCTTGACCCCACCTTTTCGCGCGCCCATGCCGGCCTGTCCTTCACCCACTGGCAAAGGGCCTTCCAGCGCTGGAACGACCGCGAAGCCGAAACCCGGAATGCGTTGGAGACAGCCGGGCAAAGCCTGCTTGTCGACGATCAGAACCCCGCGGCGCACTGGTCCATGGGGCGCGCGCTCTGGCTCTGCGGAGACCACGACGAGGCGGTGCGCGAGCTGGAACAATCCGTCCGCCTCAGCCCGAACTTCGCGCTCGGCCACTATGCGCTGGCCTTCGTCCACTCGCAGTCCGGCGATCCGGCAGCAGCGATTGCGTCGTCGGATCATTCGCGGCTACTCAGCCCATGCGACCCGCTGCTCTTCGGCATGCTGGGCTCCCGGGCGCTGGCGCTGGTCAGCCTCGGCGCCTTCGAGGAGGCCGCGCAGTGGGGCGTGAAGGCGGCGGCGAGGCCGAACGCCCATGTCCACATCGTCGCCATAGCCGCCCTTTGCCTTGCGCTCGCCGGGCGCATCGAAGATGCCCGGAACTACGCGTCCCGGATTCGTCTCCAGAGTTCGGGCTACCGGATCGACAACTTCCTCGACACTTTCCGGTTCGCTCCCGACATCAGCGCGCGCTACCGCAAGGCGGCCGCCTTGATCGGGATGAGCTGAGCGAACGGGCTGATGGGCCCGTCGGCAGCTCACTCGCTGACGAGGACCGCTGCTGGCCGTTACCAGCTATGCGGGCCGGCTACAGCTATTGGAAACTCCAGAACATCGCATCCGGGTAGCTCGGCTTCTCAGGGCGCCGATCCGCTGGGGTCTTGACGAGATTTGCTGGTTTCACGAGCGATCCCGTCGGCGCATTGTCCAGGGTGGGACGTTCGGTAACATCCGATTCCGCCTTCGGGAAAAGGACGTCCATGAGCGTTTCCGCATTCGCCTGTCGAGACAAGCCGAACATTGACATGACGAGGATTGCAGCGAGCACAGCTTTCATTTTCAATCTCCATTTACTGGAGGATCGTAATGCGGGGCTCGCCACCGACAATGTGTGCCAAATGGAACTTCGTGGAGTTCTCTGGATTTTCCGGGAAGAATACTGGCGGAAATTGAGACTCGGGGCGGGTATATTTGCCCCCGGTCCCTATGATCTCGCCTCCGCGAAAGAGACGAGGCGGCGGCGCTTTTCGTCCCATAGCGCGAGATTGATGCAGGCCAGGCTCTTGCCGAATGTGAGCTTGACGCTCTCGCTTGCCGCGCGCAACTCTGCGCTGTCATTGAAGCACGCCTGCAATCGATAGAACGGAACGCGGCTGCAGAGATGATGGATGTGGTGCAGGCCGATCGAGCCGGTGAGCCACTGGGCGGCGCGAGGCAACACATACCAGGAGCTGCCGCCAAACGCGGCGACATGCAAATCCCACGCGTCGCCCTTGTCCCAGCGCGTCTCCTCGAACTGGTGCTGGATGTAGAACAGCCAGCCGCCGGCCCATGCGCCCATGACCACCACCGGCAACACCGCAAGCATGGCCGCCCAGCCCGACAGGAAGACCAGCGCGCCATAGAAGGCAACCAGCGCCAGATTGAGCCCGCCCGCGCTGCGCCATGCGTCAGCGCGCGGTATGGCTTCGTTGTATGGAAGCCGATGCACTATGAGAAAATAGAGCGGAACACCGAGAACGATGAGGACCGCCGGATTGCGGTAGATGCGATACATCAGCCGTTGCCGGGCGTTCATCGCCTCGTATTCGGCGACCGTCCTGGTTGTGATGTCGCCGATGCCGCGCTTGTCGAGGTTCCCCGAAGAGCCGTGGTGGACCGCATGGGCCTTCTGCCAAAGCGTGTAGGGGGTAAAGGTAAGCACGCTAAGCGCGCGCCCGATCAAGCGGTTCGCCAGGCGCGAACTGGTGAAGGAGCCATGGCCGCAATCGTGCTGGATCGCGAAGAGCCGGACCAGAAATCCCGCGCACACCGGTGCGAGCAGCGCCACCAGGGCCCACCGCCAGCCGCCCAGCAACGGCTCGGCGTGGGCGGCCAGCCAGACCAGTGCTGCGCCGATCGTGAAGAAGGGGACGAGCGTGAGGGCCAACTCGACCGTCGCGCGGCCGTTGTCGGGATCGCGAAAGCGCTGGCAATGTGACATCAGCCGACGAACGAGTGCCTTTTCGGCGGCATCATCGACTACGGGAGAGACTCCGTCTGCAGGAATCCGACCGCCCTCGCTGGACGGCATCAGCTGGTTCATTCGGGCTTTGACCTTCTTGTTATCGATTGGCGCACGTGTCGCGCCGTCTGTCATTAAGGCGTAGCCGATGCAATGGCTAGTAAAACCGCTGTGGCAAATTGGCTTCGACCTCGCCACGGCCGCCGCAGCGCTCCAGCAGGCGCGGCAAAACCCCTATTTGGGCCCACGATATGCCCGAGCGACAGGGCCTATCGAAGAACAAGCTTGAGGGCTGCCTTGTAAGGAACCCAATTGCCGTATACATTGGCCCGATCGATCTTGTTGACGAACTTTGTTTCTGAGCCCCTGAGCTCTACCGATCTTCCTCTCAATTTCGAAGACTACAACGTTTGGCCTTCCGCCAAGCGGGCAAACATCTATGCCGAGTGAAAGGAAATCGTCATGACCATCGGAACGGTAAAGTTCTTCAATTCGACCAAAGGCTTCGGCTTCATCGCCCCGGATGAGGGCGGCGCGGACGTTTTCGTCCATATTTCCGCCGTCGAGCGCGCCGGCATGCACACCATCGTCGAGGGCCAGAAGCTCTCGTTCGATGTGGTGCGCGACCCCCGCAAGGGAAAAAGCGCGGCAGAAAACCTTCAGGCCGCGTAAGTCGGTATCCCCGGTCTTTGACCGCGGATGTACTGGCACCGGCCGACGAGGCGCGAACAGGAAAAGGTCGGGCAATGCCCGGCCTTTTTCATTTGTGGAAGGACGATGGATGAAAAAGATACCTGACGGCATATTCAAGCCGAAGCCGACAACCCGCGAATTCAAGGACGATACAACCACAAGCGCTGCGCGGCAGATCATGGAGGGGGAGAGGCTTGCCCGTGAGGCGAAAACCGAACGGTTGCGGCTGGCCCGTTTGGCGAACGCGGCTGCGGAGCCAGCAGTCGCGAAGCCACGATCAAATCCGGCCAATCGGAAGAGGCCCTGACCTGTTATCGCAGGCCACTCACGACCGCAGCGCAAGCGAGGCGGGACCCGGTGACCGAAATCGCTTGCTTTGTTGTCTGGGAAGTCCCATATGAGGGACATCGGTCGCAGAACGGCCGGGAACCGCTCGCCGAGATACGGTCTCGGGTTTCCCTGTTCAGAGACTGTATTTGCCCTGATTGATGGTGTGTCGACCACGAAGGTACCGGCGGCACATATGTCTCAGGACTGAAGGGGAAGCGGGCATCACGGCCCGCTTTTTTCTTTTTGGCGCGCTATACGCCCGCGAAACTCGCCAGCCCATCGCAATCCGGTCCTGCTCGTTTCGGCCAGACGACGAGCACAAGGAAGGCCGCGCGTGCTAATCTAAGGACGCCATGGCCAAGGACCGTCCATCAGCAGCAGACCCATCCCCTCCCGTAGCAAGCAAAGCTGAAGTCGACGCACACCGAGGCCTCAGCAGCAGCGAGGCCCGCGCCCGGCTGGAGAAGTTCGGTCCGAACGCAATGCCGGAAGCCGACGTGCCGCTGCTTCGCCTGGTCCTTGAAAAGTTCTGGGCGCCTGTTCCATGGATGCTCGAACTGGCGATCCTCCTTCAGCTCCTGCGGGGCAGGTATCTGGAAGCCGCGATCATCTTTGCGCTCCTGCTTTTCAACGCGGTGATCGGGCTGGTTCAGGAAAGACGATCGCAATCGACCCTGGCCGCGCTGAAGTCGCGCCTCGCGCTCAACGCGTCGGTCCGTCGCGACGGTATCTGGAAAATCGTGCCTGCGGTGGAGCTTGTGCCGGGAGACCTGGTGAAGCTCTCGCTCGGCGATGTGGTTGCCGCAGATGTGCGCCTCGTCGGCGGCAACGTGCTGCTCGACCAGTCGATGCTTACCGGCGAGTCGATGCCCGTCGAAGCCGGCGCCGGAAAGGACACCTATGCAAGCTCATTGGTGCGGCGTGGAGAAGCGGAGGGCGAGGTAACCGCCACGGGCGCAAATACCAAGTTCGGGCGCACGGCCGAGCTGGTGCGTACGGCTCATGTGGTGAGCACGCAGCAGAAGGCGGTTCTGCGGGTGGTGCGCAATCTTGCCTTCTTCAACTGCGCCGTTGTCGTGCTGCTGGTTGCCTATGCCTGGCATCTGGACATTCAGCGCGAAGAAACGATCCAACTGGTCCTGACGGCCGTCCTGGCGTCGATCCCGGTCGCGCTGCCGGCAACTTTCACCCTTGCCTCGGCACTCGCCGCGCAGAATCTGGCCAAACGCGGCGTCCTGCTCACCCGCCTGTCCGCCGTCGATGAAGCGGCCACGGTGAATGTCCTGTGTTCAGACAAGACCGGCACGCTTACGCAAAACGCCCTGACGGTCACTGTCGTCCAGCCGATGCCGGGTTTCGACGAGGCGCGTGTCCTGGCACTTGCCGCGCTGGCGAGTTCCGACGGGGGACAGGACCCCGTCGACAAGGCCATTCGCTCGGCAGCTTCCGCCGTGTCAGCTTCGGCAGAGCGGGTGACCGAGTTTGTGCCGTTCGATCCTGCGATCAAGATGTCCCAGGCCACCGTCCGCAACCCGGCAGGCGAAACCTGCCGCGTCGTCAAGGGGGCCTTCGCAGCGGTGCGCGACATAGCGGAGCCCTCCCCGACGGCTGTCGCCGCCTCGGTGAAGCTTGAGCAGCAGGGCCACAGGGTGCTGGCCGTTGCGGCAGGTCCCGCAGGAGCCATGAAACTGATCGGCCTCATCGCGCTCAGCGATCCGCCGCGAGCTGACTCGCCGGCGCTCATTACCGAATTGCGCGATCTCGGCGTGCGAACGGTCATGGTAACCGGCGACGCTCCGGCGACCGCGGCGACGGTTGCCCATAAGGTCGGGATCCATGGCGAGGTCTGCACGTCGGTTCCGATCCCCGACGACATCCGTCCGGAGCAGTTCGCGGTTTTTGCCGGCGTCCTGCCCGAAGACAAATACAGGCTCGTCAAGGCCTTCCAGAAAGGCGGCCATACGATCGGCATGTGCGGCGACGGCGCGAATGACGCGCCGGCGCTGCGGCAGGCGCAGATCGGGATTGCGGTATCGACCGCGACCGACGTTGCCAAATCGGCCGCCGGAATGGTGCTGACCGAGCCTGGTCTCGGCGGCATCGTCGCTGCGGTGAAGGAAGGCCGGCTAACGTTCCAGCGCGTCCTGACCTACACGCTGAACTCGATCATCAAGAAGATCGTGGCGGTGCTGTTCCTGGTGGCCGGGCTCGTCATGACGGGTCACGCGATCCTGACGCCGTCGCTGATGGTCATCGTGATGATCACAGGGGATTTCCTGACGATGGCCTTGACGACCGATACCGTCCGGCCATCGCCGATGCCAAATGCCTGGCACATCGGCAACCTGACGCGGGCCGGCGTGATCCTGGGCTTCTGCCTGCTTGTTTTCTGCACCGCCACGGTGGCCGTAGGAAAACTTGCCTACGGCGCAGACCTTGAGGCTCTCAGGACCCTGGCCTTCGTTTCACTGGTGTTCGGCAGTCAGGCGACCATCTATGCAATTCGCCAGCGCCACCGTCGCTTGTGGGTTTCGCGCCCGAGCATCTGGCTTGTGGTCTCTTCCGCAGCCGACATCACCATCGCTTCTGTCCTAGCCATCTTTGGTTTCGCGATGGCACCCTTGCCTGCCGCCGCTGTAGCCGGGGCTCTTGCCGCCGCCCTGGCCTTCGCCTTCGTGCTCGATCAACTGAAGGTTCCGGTGTTTCGACGCCTCAGGATCATGGAGGCCGGACAATAGCGTCAGTGCAGCGTCTTCAGGAAGGCAATGAGGTCTTGGATCTGATCGGGTTCAAGACGGAATTCCGGCATGCTCGGATGGCCCGTTAGAATTCCCTCCGCGAGCGACTCTTCGAGGCTCTCGACCGGGTAGCGCTTGTGAAGATCGCGAAAGGGCGGGGCCACAGACAGGGGGCTCGGGCCCGCCGGGTCGATCGAATGACATTGAGAGCAATTCTTGCGCGCGAACACCAGGCCGCGTTGTTCGGACGGCGACAGCGCCATCGCCGCATCGATGGCCAAGACGGCAAAAAGGAGCGACAGGCCAAGACGAACCAGTTTCATGCGTCAGTTCCTCCGCTGCTTCGGTCAAGAAACCGCAGCCAGCATGGTACGGACCCGTTCTGGCTGCAAGTGCCTGGGTCGCGTTACGCGATCGGGATAGCGGTCAGATTTGCCGTATGAGCGCTGGGGTGGCTGAATGTCTGCACTGCCGGAACATTCGATGCCGCTCAGCAGCTCGCCGGGCTAGACGCGCTTTGCCGAGAGAACCTCGAAGGTCTTGCCGATGGTGGCGACCGAGCGTTCGTAGTCGGCCAGTGCCAGGCATGCGATCAGCGCGTCGACGATGGCGAGTTGGGCGATGCGGCTCGTCATCGCCTCGGTGCGGAACTGGGTTTCGCGCGCAAGCGTGTTCAGGACGATGTCGACATGGGCCAGCAGCGGCGACTTGCCGAAATTGGTGATGGCGATGGTGGTCGCTCCCGCCTCCTTGGCCAGTCGCGTGGCGGTCAGCGTCTCGACCGTGCTGCCGGAATGGGAAATGGTAATCACCGCCACCGACGGATCGGCCAGCGATGCGGTTATTGCCTGGATGTGGCTATCGACACTCACCCGTGAGGCAATGCCGATGCGCAACAGGCGGTAATTGGTGTCCTCGGCGATGGTGGCCGCACTGCCGATGCCGAACACCTCCACGCGCCGGGCCTTGCGGATGGCTTCTACCGCCCTCGCCAATGCCGCAACGTCCAGCGCCTTCTGGGTGTCCTGCAGCGCCTGAAGGTCGGAGCGGAAGACTTTCTCGATCACCGTCGCCGTATCGTCATCGGGCGCCAGATCTTCGTGGATGAACTGGACCGGTTGCACGAGATCGCGTGCAAGCGAGATCTTGATCTGCTGGAACCCCCGGGCCCCCAGCATCTGGCATAGTCCGATGACGCTGCCCTCGCTCGCTTCGGCCCGTTCGGCGACCTCCGTCACGGACATGTGGACGACTTCGGCGGCGTTATCGCTGATGAAATCGGCAATGCGCCTCGCCGTCGGCGGCAGGCTCGGTCGGATCGCCCGGATCCTGTCGAGCACTCCGGCAAACCCTTGCCCGGCGTCCATTTTTTCGCGAACCGTGACCAACCCTGTTCTCCAGCCTATTCCCGCGCTTCTGCGCGATCCGGCGTCAGCTGGCAACGCGGCGGGAGCACCGCTCTGGCAGTGCGGATCAATCCGCGCTCCACCCGCAGGAACCGCATGCCGATGCGCTGGGATCCGAGCCCGTCCGTCTCCGGATTGTCGCCGATCATGAGGGCGTGGCGGGCGGACACGCCGAGCCGGGCACAGCCCATCTCGAAAAGCGCCGGCTCGGGCTTGCCGATCACACGGTGCGGGATAGGCCCGACGCAGGACAGGATCGCCGCCGCCAGCGCCCCGGTTTCGGGCACCGGCTTGCCATTGGCGCCCGGATGGTTGCGATCGGGCGCCGCCACGAAGAACCGGGCGCCGTCGCTGAGCGCTTCCGCTGCGGCAGCCAGCCGCGCATAGGAGAAATGGCGGTCGCGCGCCACGAGCACGAGATCCGGGCGCGGCGCATCGAGACGCAGCCCCTTGCGGCGGGCATAGGTCCGCAGCGATGCGCTGCCCAGGAGCAGGACGGCGGCTCCGGGATACTCCTCTGCCATGGTGTCGATGGCGGCGGTGCCGGCCAGCAGCAGTTGCTCCTTGTCGACTTCCAGCCCCATGCCGCGCAGGGCGCGGGCCAACTGGCCCGGCGTGTGCTCGGCATTGTTCGACACGATGACGAACCGGCCGCGCACCTGCTCGAGCAGCCATTGCGCGTCGGGAAGCAGGTTGCGGCCCGCAATCAGCGTGCCGTCGAGATCGATGAGATAGCCGTCGGCGTCCAGGTCAAGTTCAGGCAAATCCGAAATCCTCCGTGGCGCTGGAATGGATTGAGAACAGCTCAATGTCAATGAAATTATGACTGAGAACCTTTCATCGTAGTGTCACAGAGTGGCGCTACCCCTGGACCCACGAACTTCCACCGGGGGCCGCCATGAAGATCGCCATCGTCACCGACATCCATCACGGGCCGCAGTCCCACACCAAGAAGCCGGGCTGGAACGGCTTGCCGGTGCTGGAGCGGTTCCTCGAACGGGCAAGGGACGACAATGTCGATCTGGTGCTCGATCTGGGCGACCATATCTCCGACACCAGCCACGAGAACGATTACCGCGTCGCCTCGGAAGTGGCGGCGGTATTCGCCGGCTACGACGGGCCGCGCGTCCACGTGCTGGGCAATCACGACGTCGCCAATCTCTCGATCGAGGACAACGAGGCCATTTACGGCCAGTCCATGCGCAGCCGGGTCGTCGACCTGGGCGAAACGCGGCTGCTGGTGTGGCAGCCGGGCGTCGAGCTCAGCCGTCAGACCGGCTTTCCGGCGGCGGCTCCAGGCCTCGGCTGGCTGGTCAATGCGCTGATGGAGGACGAACGCCCGGCCATCATTGCCACCCATGTGCCGCTGTCCGGCCATTCCCAGATCGGCAACTATTATTTCCAGCGCAGCCCGCTTCATTCGACCTATCCGGATCATGCCCTGGTCCGCCAGGCTGTCGAGGCCACCGGGCGCGCCGCTCTGTGGCTGTCCGGCCACGTGCACTGGAACACCGTGACCAATGTCGGTGGTGTCCAGCATGTCACCATCCAGTCGCTGAGCGAGCGCTTCACCACCATGCCCGAACCGGCCGGCGCCTTCGCCGATCTCGAAATCGCCGACGGCCAATTCTCGATCACTGTCCATGGCGAGGACCCGTTCCACGCCAGGCTGCCGTTCCGCGCCTCGGGCGTGCGGCCCTGGATGCGCCCGCTGGGCTCTCTCGAAGCGCCGTCCGCCGCCTCCGAACTGGAGGCGAGCGGTGCTTGACTATCTGGCCAGACGCATCCTGGGCGCTGCCGCAACCCTGGCTACTGTCGTGGCGGCGGTGTTCTTCGCCACCCGCCTTTCCGGCAACGCGATGGACTACCTGCTGCCGCCCGGCATCGACCTTGAAACCAAGGCGGCAATGGTGGCGCGGTTCGGACTGGACCAGCCGCTGTGGGTGCAGTTCGGCAATTTCATCGGCGGCCTGTTCCAGGGCGACATGGGACTGAGCCTCTATGAGCGTCGCCCGGTGACCGCAATCTATGCCGAGCGACTGCCCAACACGCTGGAACTGTTTGCCTATGCGCTGACGCTGTCTGTGGTCGTCGGGCTGCCGCTCGGCGTCGCCGCAGCATTGCAGCGCAAGAACACCATCGGCTCGGCGATCATGGGGGTGGCCTTCCTTGGCTATGCGACGCCCAATTTCGTGCTCGCCATCGTGATGATCCTGGTGTTCTCGTTCAAGCTGCACTGGCTGCCCAGTTCAGGTTCGGCGACGCCGCTGCATCTTCTGATGCCGGCGATCGTCCTGGCGGCGCCGATGCTTGCCGAGATCATCCGCTTCTCCCGCAATGCCCTTCTGGACGTCATGAGCCAGGACTATCTGCGCACGGCGCGCGCCAAGGGGCTACCCGAGCGCCTGGTCATCGGCAAGCATGCGCTGCGCAACGCCGCCATCCCCGTGGTCACCGTCATCGGCCTGCAAGTCGCCGGCATGGTGGCGCGCTGCGTCCTGGTGGAGGCTGTGTTCGCCACCAAGGGCATTGGCGACCTGGTCGTGTTCGCGGCGATCGGCCGGGACTATCCGGTGCTGCAGTTCGGCGTGATCCTCATCGCCGCGCTGGTGGTCACCGTCTCGCTCATCGTCGATCTGCTCTACGCCCTTATCGATCCCCGCGTGAAGGTGACATCGTCATGACTGATATCGTCTCCGCCGTGCCGCGTCTCGAGCGGCGCCCCGGCCTGCGGCGCACGGGCAGCGTTGCCCGGCTCTGGCACAAGGCTGACTTTTCCACCCGCATCTGCCTGTCGCTGTTCGCCCTGGTGCTCCTGGTCACCATATTCGGACCGATGCTGGCCCCGTTCCATCCGGACGCCCAGACGCTGCTGGCGCGGCTGCGTCCGCCACTCGGGTTCGAGCGCGCCATGCCGGCGCATCCGCTGGGAACCGACCAGCTGGGGCGCGACATCCTTTCGCGCACGCTCCACGGCCTGCAACTGACGATGATCATCGCGCTGATCGGCAGCCTGATCAGCCTGGTGATCGGCGTTACGCTCGGGGTCATCGCGGGCTACGCACCCGGCAAGCTCGGCAGCGCGATCATGGCGCTGGTCGATGTCCAGATCGCCGTACCGTTCACGCTGATCGCCCTCCTCGTCATCGCCATCTTCGGCAATTCCCTGCCGGTGCTGATCGGCGTGATCGGCATGTCGGGGTGGGAAGTCTATGCGCGGATCGTGCGGGCGCAGGTGCTCTCCGTGTCGCGCCAGCCTTTCGTGGAAGCCGCGATCGCCGCCGGGGCCTCGCACAGCCGCATCCTGCTCAAGCATGTGCTGCCCAACGTTGCCTCGCCGATCATCGTGGTTTGGACGATGACCTTCTCGGCGGTGATCCTGCTCGAATCCACGCTGTCCTTCCTCGGCCTCGGGGTACAGCCGCCCACCGCGACGCTCGGCTCGATGGTCGGGCTGGGGCGCGACTATCTCGCCTCGAGCCCCTGGATCGCGGTGGTGCCGTCGCTGGCCATCATGTTCGTTTCGCTCCTGGTGCTGCTGATCGGCGACTGGCTGCGCGACGCGCTCGACGTCAAGCTCAAGTAAACCCCGGCGGCTCCGGCCGCCGGGCTCCCCAAGTTCCACCTATCCAGCCTCGGCCGGGGTCCTCCCTCCCGGCCGGACGGGATGACTCCACCCTAGAACAGGACTCCTGACATGAAATCGAAATTGCTTTTGCTGCTGTCGGCAGCGTTGCTGACGACGACCTCCGCCATGGCCACGGAACTGGTCGTGGCCACGCAGAACCTGCCTGCCTACATCGATCCGGGCAAGGATCACTCCAACTCCGGCTCGCAGGTGCAGGTCAATGCCTTCGACCCGCTTATCCAGAAGGACTACACCAAGGCCACCCCGTCCTTCTCGCCGGGCCTCGCAACCAAGTGGGAGCAGACCTCTCCCACCGAGATGGTGGTCACGCTGCGCGAGGGCGTGAAGTTCCACGACGGCAGCACCATGACTGCCGATGACGTGGTGTTCTCCTTCCAGCGCATCATCGACGAGGTCACGCCGGAATTCGGCTCGATCAAGAAGCAGTTCTTCTCCAACTTCGAGAAGGTCGAGGCCATCGACGCCAAGACCGTGCGCTTCACCACCTTCAAGCCGGAGCCGCTGTTCGAGACCCTTCTCAACGCCCAGCAGGGCTACATCGTCCCGAAGGCCTATGTGATGGGCCTGACCGGTGATCCGCAGGTGGCCGAAGTGTCCGACTACGAGGCCTTCGGCCTGAAGCCGGTCGGCACCGGCCCCTACCGCATCACCTCCTTCCAGCCGGGCGAGACGGTCGTCTACGAGAAGTTCGCCGAGCACTTTGGCGAAGCCGCCCCGCTCGACCGCGTCGAAGTGCGCCGCATCGCCGAAATGGCCACCCGCATGACGGCGCTGGCCAATGGCGAAGTCGACATCATCACCAACGTGCCGCCGGACCAGCTCGCCACCATCGAGTCCAACCCGGCCCTCAAGGTCGAAGGCAATGTCACGCCGCTGTTCCACCTGGTGTTCTTCAATACCGAGAACCCGCGCCTGGCCGACAAGAAGCTGCGCCAGGCGCTGAGCCACGCCATCGACCGCGACCTGCTCAACGAGTCGCTGTGGCTGGGCAAGGCGGTTGTGCCCTCGACCCATACCTATCCGCAGTATGGCGAGCTCTTCATGCCTGAGCTGAAGACCTTCGAGTACGACCTGGAGAAGGCCAAGGCCCTGCTCGCCGAGTCGAACTACGACGGCAAGCCGATCCGCTTCGACACCGACGCGGTCTACTACACCAACGGCCTGCTCGCCGCCCAGGCGATCAAGGAGATGTGGGGCGCCATCGGCGTCGAGCTGAACCTCAACGTCGATCCGAAGTGGACCGGCAACGACGCCGACATGGAAACCCGCAACTGGTCGAACCCGATGTACTTCGCCGACCCGGCCGGTTCCTACGGCACGATGTGGAGCCCGACCGGCGCCCGCATCACCAGCGGTTCGTGGAAGCCGAGCGAAGAGTACACCGCGATGTGGGAGCGCTTCCGCTATTCGACCGACGTCTCGGAGCGCAAGGCCGCGTACGCCGAGATCATGGAATATGTGAAGGAAGAGGCGCCGTTCGTGCTGCTTTACCAGCCATACGAGTCCTACGGCCTGAGCAAGAACGTCGAGTGGAAGCCGCTGCCGGGTCACATCCCCTACGTGCTCGATTTCCGCGCCGGCAACGTCACCGTCACCAAGTGATCCAGCATCGGCCGCCGGCGAGTTCACTCGCCGGCGGCTACCCTTGTCTGCCCTCCCCGAGGAACCTGCCATGACCGCCCCCATGCTGCTCAGCGTCGAGAACCTGCGCATCAGCTTTGCGACCGAGCGCGGCCAGTTCGTTGCCGTCGATGACCTTTCCTTCGCCATTGCGGCGGGCGAATGCGTCGCCATCGTCGGCGAATCCGGCTCGGGAAAGTCGGTGACGGCGATGTCCATTCTCGGCCTGACCGCCTTCAATGGCGGGCACATCGACGGCGGCGCCATCCGCTTCCAGCGCCGCGACGGAACCGGCTGCGACCTGACGCAACTGTCCGAGAAGGCCATGCAACAGCTGCGCGGCGACGAGATCGCGATGGTCTTCCAGGAGCCGATGACCAGCCTCAACCCGGTGTTCACGGTCGGCGAGCAGATCGCCGAGGTCATCCGCCAGCACCGCCGGCTCGATGCCGCCGAGGCCGACCGCAGGGCCGTCGACCTTTTGCGGCGGGTGCGCATTGCGGAGCCTGAGCGGCGGTTCGCACAATATCCTCACGAGCTCTCGGGCGGCATGCGCCAGCGCGTCGTCATCGCCATGGCGCTGGCCTGCGAGCCGCGCCTGCTGATCGCCGACGAGCCGACCACCGCCCTCGACGTGACCATCCAGGCGCAGATCCTCGACCTGCTGCGCGAGCTGACGGCTGAATCGGACATGGCGGTGCTGTTCATCACCCACGACATGGGAGTGGTCGCCGAGACCGCCGACCGCGTGGTGGTGATGCATCGCGGCCGCAAGGTCGAGGAGAACGCCACGGCGGCGTTGTTCGCCTCGCCGGCCGAGCCCTATACACGCAGGCTGCTGGCGGCCGTGCCGCGGCTCGGCAGCATGAAACCGTTCGCCGGGCCGCGCCGCTTCGGCGACGAGACGCCGGATGCAGCGGCGCCGAAGCCGGGCAAGCCGCTGCTGACCGTGCGCGACCTGGTGACCCGCTTTCCGGTTCGCAGCGGTGCGCTCAAGCGCCACGTCGCCAATGTGCATGCCGTCGACAGCGTCTCTTTCGAGCTTGGCAAGGGCGAGACTTTGGCGCTGGTGGGCGAATCCGGCTGCGGCAAATCCACCACGGGCCGCTCGATCCTGCGGCTGGTCGAACCCACTTCGGGTGCGGTCGAGCTCGACGGCGACAACCTGCTCACCCTTGGCAAGGAAAGGCTCCGCGCCAAGCGCCGCGACATGCAGATCATTTTCCAGGATCCCTATGCGGCTCTCAACCCGCGGCTGACCGCCTTCGAGCAGGTGGCCGAGCCGCTCCTCATCCACGGCATAGCAACGGGCTCGGCCCTGCGCGATCGCGTGCTGTCGCTGATCCAGCGCGTGGGCCTGACCGAAGAGCAGATGGAGCGCTATCCGCACGAATTCTCCGGTGGCCAGCGCCAGCGGCTCTGCATCGCTCGGGCGCTGACGCTCTCGCCCAAGATCATCATCGCCGACGAGCCGGTTTCGGAGCTGGACGTCTCGATCCAGGCGCAGGTCGTCAACCTGATGATCGAGCTGCAGGAAGAGCTGGGACTGTCGTACCTCTTCATCTCGCACGACATGGCGGTGGTCGAGCGCGTGAGCCACCGCGTGGCGGTGATGCGCCTGGGGCGGATCGTCGAGATCGGCCCGCGGGCAGCCATCTTCGGCGATCCGCGCCATGAATACACCAGGACGCTGCTGTCGGCGGTTCCCTATCCCGACCCATCCCGGCGCCGCACAGCCGCGCTGCCGGCGACCCGGCTTCCTTCGCCCATCCGGCCGGTCAGCCACGCCTTCGAGGCGCCGGCCTACGACCAGGTAGCGCCCGACCATTTCGTCCTGATGAACTGACGCATGACAGGAGACACCATGCTCGCCACCTTCGCCGCGCCCGGGAAATTCTACCGGGGCAATCTGCACACCCATTCCAACCGCTCGGACGGCGCGCTGGAGCCGCAGGAAGTCTGCCGTCGCTACAAGGAGGCCGGGTACGACTTCCTCTGCCTAACGGACCATTTCCTCGAAAGCTTCGACTTCCCGCTGACCGACACCCGTCCGTTCCGCGACGAAACCTTCACCACCATCATCGGCGCCGAGCTGCACGCGCCCAACACCCATCTGGGCGAGCTCTGGCACATCCTGGCCGTGGGGCTGCCGCTCGACTTTGCCGCCACCGGAGCCGGCGAGACCGGCCCGCAGCTGGCCCGGCGCGCAGCCGAGGCCGGCGCCTTCGTCGGCATTGCGCACCCGCAATGGTACGGGCTCAACACCGAGGACGGGCTGTCGATCGATGCCGCCCATGCGGTGGAGATCTACAACCACACCTGCGAGATGCTGTCGGCGCGCCCCGACGGGGTGGCGATGCTCGACCACCTGCTGACCGAGGGCCGCAAGCTCACCGGCTTTGCCGCCGACGACGCTCACTTCAAGGCCGATGACTGCTTCGGCGGCTGGGTGCAGGTCAAGGCCGAAGAGCTGACGCCCGAAGCCCTGCTCGCGGCACTCAAGGCCGGTCATTATTATGCCAGCCAGGGCCCCGAAATCCTGTCGGCGGTCATCCGCGACGGCAAGCTCCATGTCGAGACCACGCCGGCGCGTTCGATCGTCCTGGCCGGCCGCGCCTCCTTCTCCGAAGTCGTTCACGGCGAGGGCATCACCAGCGCCACGCTGGATCTCTCCAAATTCGCCGGCTCCTGGTTCCGGCTGGTGGTGACGGCAGCGGACGGCAAGCGTGCCTGGAGCCAGCCGGAATATCTGTAGACGGCAGCTGACGGACACCCTTCCAGGGGCAACCAGCCCGAAGCGGGCGGGCGCGGCCCGGAGCGGCTGGGCCGCTTCGGGCCAGTGGTGCGAGGGCCGCGTGTCTGCGCTGGATGGACCTCACGGCCCCTTCCCGGCCCTCCCCCGACCGGCATGATGGCGGGCGAGATGCCGCCTGTCGTCCAGGGTTGAAAAGAGGACGGCGAACACAATGCCCATGCACGCCCCCAACACCGTGTTCAGTATGCGCTCGGGCACCATGTCCGCGCCCGCCATATGAGGCGCGGCCAGGTAGGTCATCAAAAGTGCCATGGGCGTGACGAGAACCTGCCCCAATCCATAGTTGGCCCCAATGATGATTTCAGTCGCAAACTGGAGCACGACCAGAATTGCGATGATGATCCAGACTGATGGATCCTGCGACAGGATCAGCCAGGCCAGCAGGGCACCGACAACCGTGCCCATCATGCGCTGGAGTGCCCGGTTCATGCTGATATGGAGGTGCGCGCCCTGCATCACGGCCAGCGTTCCCATCGCCGCCCAGTCGGGATGATGAATTCCGGCGGCATGGCTGGAAAAGGCCGCGATTGCGCAGCCGAGGCATATGCGCGCCGCCGCGATCAGCCGATGTCGGAACGGCTGCAGTGGCTCGGAGGGAAAGGGACGCTCCGCCGTCTCCCGATGGCGCAGGACTTCCGTCAGCGCGCAGATAGCCCAGGCCAATGCGGCAACGCCGGCGGTGGCGGCGGTGCGCGCCAGGACCTCCTGAAACGAGCCGACCGGCCCCATCGAAGCCCCGACCGCAAACACGAATATCAGTGCTCCTGGCGCTCCGAACTGGCCGGTGACGGTGACAAAGAAGAAGAGGCCGCAAGACAATGCCAGAAGCACGAGCTGGATCGGGACAGGCATTCCCAGCCAGGAGGTCATGGACATGCCGAACACGGCAATGCTCTGCCAGATCGCACAGAAGAACACGATGCGATTGCGACGCCCCGCCGGCGCGAAGCGGCCGAAGAGAGCCACCAGGGCACCCAGGGCAGCAAAGCCGATAAGTTGCGGCCATGGCGAGAGATAGACGAGGGGCAGCGCGATTGCGACCGCGATCGCCGCTTGCAGACCGGCCAGCGACGAGTTGCGCAATGAAGGCTGTGTCGCCAGGGCAAGACTGTCGCGGACGTGGTGCGGCTGGAAAAGATAGCGCGCTGCGTCTATCCGGCGTGTCGCAAGGCGCGCCTCCGGCGCCGATGTGGTGGAGGATTGTTCCGGCCCCTTCATCGCTGCTGCTCCGGTCGCGGCGGTGTTCCCGCGCCGGTCAGGCGCTGCTCGATCCTGTCAAAAAGTTCGAGCATCCCGGCGATTTCGGCATCTGGAATATCAGCCAGAAACTCCTCTTCTCCCCTGGCGAGTTCCCTGCGGATTTCCGCCACGCGCCGCTCGCCCGTGGGAGTGAGGCAGATAAGCCGGGCACGTCCGTCGGTTTCATCGGGGCGGCGTTCGACAAGACCTTGTCGGCACAGGATATCGAGCACACGGACAAGGCTGGAGCCGTCGACGCCGACCAGCAGTGCCAGTTCCTTCTGCGTGATGCCGCCGCCGGTTTCCTGAAGGTGCACGAGCGGCATCCACGTGGCGTCGGTCAGCCCGGCCTGCGCCAGCCGGGCATCCAGCGCCCGCCGCCAGCGCCGGGCGAGCAACGAGAAGCGGATCCCGAAACGGGAACGAGGTGAGGAAGACTGGGAGATCATGCCCCATTGCTAGCGCAATATAGATTGCATTGCAATTCAAATCATATGGAACCGCCTCAATCCGCGCCCTCTCGCCGGCAGTCCAGTCACGCCGCGGGACGGTGAACAGCTCGATCGGCGCCCCGTCCGGATTGCTGGACTTCGACCCAGCTCTGAAATCGTGTCATGTTGCAGCAGTGCCCGAACATCACACAGCAACCGATCCTGGAAAGGTGTCTCGGAACAACACTTCACATGATACGCTCTCGATTGGCATTCCACTCCCGCAAGCATTCCGCAAAGGAGTTCCCCATGCCTGTGTCAAAGTCCTTGTTCCTGCCTTTCGCGTTGGCTTCACTCGCCACAACGTTCTTTGCTGATTACGCCTTTGCCCATGCAAAGCTCGCCTCGGAAACGCCCGCTGCTCATTCCACGGCCAAGCCTGCGCCCGCCGAACTCAGGCTCAAATTCTCCGAAGCCCTTGAGCTGAAGTTCACCGGCGTCAAGGTCATGGGGCCCAGGCAAGATGTGATTGAAACGGGGCCGGCCGTGCTGGACCCAAATGACGATACGACGCTGATAGTGCCCTTCAAGTCGCCGCTTCCTGACGGCAGATACACCGTCGACTGGCACGTGCTGTCAAAGGACGGCCACAAGACCAAGGGCACCTATTGGTTCGAAGCGACGCATTGAGGCCACGTGGACGACATACTCATCCTTTCCCGCGTGCTGCACTATGGATCCGCCCTGCTCCTGTTTGGGATCAGCGCGTTTCAAGGCTGGCTGGCTCCGCAGCACCTGGCGCGTTCGCTCGACGCCGCGCTGGGGCGCGTCGTCTTCGTGGCGTCATTGATTGGCCTTGCAAGCGCTGTTGCATGGCTGCTCATTGCATCTGGCGAAATGGGAGAGGGCTGGAGCGACGTGTGGAACCCGGCCACGTGGTTTGCCGTGCTTACCGAGACCGAGTTCGGCAAGGTCTGGCAGGTCCACCTGCTGCTGGCGGCCGCATTGGTCAGTTTTCTCGCGAGCGGCTGGGGACGTCACTGGCGGTTCATGGCGGTTCTGAGCGCCTTTTACCTTGGCAGCCTGGGCTTTATCGGACACGCCGCGATGCTGGAAGGTGCCGCGGGCCGCGTCAGCCGCGCAAGCCACGTCGTCCATCTTCTTGCCGGTGGGTTCTGGTTGGGCGCGCTTGTCGCTTTGAAGCTATGCCTCGAGAGGTTCGACCAACCCGATCTGGCGTCGGAGATCTCGTCCGCCCTTCAGCGCTTTTCTGGCCTGGGGCACCTTGCCGTCGCGGCGGTCATCGCATCCGGCCTCGTCAATGTGGCGCTCGTGCTCGACCGCTGGCCGACGGACACGTCATCGCCATACCAGCTGCTGCTGCTTTTGAAGATGGCGTTGGTTGCCATGATGGTAGGGCTCGCAATCGTCAACCGTTACGTGCTGGTCCCCAATCTGGAAAACAGCGAGGGCGCCTTGCGGGGCCTGCGGCTATCCACTTTGGTTGAGTTGGCCCTGGGCGTTTGCGTGGTGGCGCTCGTCAGCGTCTTCGGCAACCTTGCGCCGCAGTAACTCGCATTCCCCGGGCCAATCTGGCCCGGCTCACATTGGCAGGAATTGCCCGGATGCGTGCGTTCTGCTATGTTGATCGATGCCCGTCAGGTCGGCCAGGAATGCCGCGCGGGCACCATGCGCAAAAATGAACTCGCTCCGGGAGGATGCCATGAAACGGCTTCTGACGGTCGCTGCCTTATTGGCGGCGGGTAGTTTGATTGCAATGCAGGCCGCAGCAGCCGACGATGCTGCGTTGATCAAGAGCGCTGAATCGGCAGCCCCCGCCGCCGTGGCAGGCGGCGCGGCAGTCTACGCAATGGAGAAAGGCGCGTTGCGCACGGTCCGGGAAGGCACAAACGGCTTCTGGTGCATGCCGGACAACCCCGCATCACCCGGTCCGGATCCGATGTGTGGCGACGCTAACTCGAAGGAATGGCTGATGGCGTTGATGGAGAAGAAGGCCCCTCCGAAGGGCAAGGTCGGCTTCATGTACATGCTGGCCGGCGGCTCTGATGCCAGCAACACCGATCCCTATGCAACCAAGCCCGAGCAGGGCAACGACTGGGTGACGACGGGGCCCCATGTCATGGTCGTCAACGCTATGGACTCGATGCAGGGCTACCCCGCCCAGGCCAAACCGGACACGAGCAAACCCTATGTGATGTGGGCGGGCACGCCCTATGCACATCTCATGATTCCGGTGAAGTAGCGGGCTTGCTGGAGGCTTGCCTAGGGGATCGCCCGGCCGAAACGGTCGTGCGACCCCGGAGGATTGTGCCTGCGCTCCCCTCCGTCCGCCAGACGCGAGGGGATCCGCTGGACCGCCTTTTGCCGGGTACAACTTTCAGTCGCTGAGCCGGAACCTACCTGCGCTTCCGCCACAGGTAGACTGGCCAGAGGAGCACGTGAAGTGCTCGCTGCTCAAGGCCACGAGGCGCGGATACCGACGCGACATATACGCCGGCGACAACCCAGAGCAGAAGCATGATTGCGAAATGCATTTCACCCGGGCGGTTGGAACCCCGCCTTCCGGCAGGGTTGGAGCGCGCGTAGACCGCGGTAGAGCTTGTCAGCGCCGTTACGCGACTGTCCTACCCCCTGATCGATATTACGAGAGCGCCCATGACTGCCGCAGTGGCAATTATCGCGAGGATGGTGATTGTCTGAATGACCCCGATGGTGGCACCTGCTGCCACCACTGCAGCCAACGCGACAGCGGCTATGAAGGCCAACAGAGGCCTCTTTCGGACGAATTCGATCATAAGGCTCGATCCCTTTCTTCTTTTCTCCCCAATCTAACCCCTCGCATTTGAAATGCCATGTCGCGCACCTGCGACATGAGGACTGACCTCGGGCCGGAGTTTGCCCGGCGGCCTCTGGCCATGAGCCAGGCGGCATGACCGCTTCCCCACGCTGCTCGAATTTTGTCCCTGCGCTCAACCCGCTTCACGCTGGCGTGGCCCCGTCAGGAACCCTGTCGATGGCGCTGCGTTATCCCCGCGCTGTTCACCCAGGTGGAGCAAACCGGCATGTGGTTCGGCGCCTTACTGGTCATTTGCGGCGTAGTGCAGCTGGCATGGTCGGCGATCAACCGCGGCCGGCTGAGCGACAGCCACACCGATCCCGTGGCGGGCCGCACGCTGGAGCCGTCGCATCGGGGCCTGCGTTTCCTGGGCCTTGGTCAAACCTGGCCCGGTCTTCTGCTGATCGTGATCGGCGCGATCGTGCTCCTCTCAGGAGCGTTCTGAATCCGGATCAGGCCACCACGCGCTGCTGGCGAATGGATTGCCTCGGCCCGGGTGCCGACCCTAGTCGCGGCGGGTGCGTGCATTAGATCATCGTCATGGGGCGCGTCGGGCCTGCTTCATTCGGATGCGCCATTATGACCGGCGAGTAGAGGCCGGTGCGCCTGCACGGAATGGCCGTGCCTAGACCTGATGGCCAGCTTCCCAGCGCCCAGACCCACGAAGAGGCATATCGATGACTGACCTCACCCGACGAGAGCTGCTGGAAATCGCTGCCGTGACCGGCGGCGCTCTTGTAGGAGGACAACTGATGCCCGGAGCAATCTCTTCAGCCGCCGCCCAAGGCGATGGCGTAGCGCCCGCTCCGCTCGACGTCGTGCTGCGCGTCAACGGAGCCGACCATCGGCTGACCCTGGACCCGCGCACCACGCTGCTGGACGCCCTGCGCGAGCACCTGCATCTCACCGGCTCGAAGAAGGGCTGCGGCCTCGGCCAGTGCGGCGCCTGCACGGTGCTGATGGACGGCAAGCGCTTCAAATCCTGCCTGTCGCTCGCCGCCCTGGTGGAAGGCCGCGAGATCACCACGATCGAAGGCCTCGCCCAAGGGGACGAACTCCATCCGCTGCAGGCCGCCTTCATCGAACGCGATGCGTTCCAGTGCGGCTACTGCACGTCGGGGCAGATCATGGCCGGGGTGGCGTGCATCAACGAGGGCCATGCCGGCTCGCCGGAAGAGATCCGCGAGTGGATGAGCGGCAATATCTGCCGCTGCGGGGCATACGACAATATCGTCGCGGCCATCCAGGATGCGGCTGCCGTCACCGGGTCCACGCAGGGAGGCTGAACGATGTATCCCTTCGCCCTGGAACGTCCGCGCGATCTCAATGCCGCCCTGGCGTTTCGCGCCCAGGCCGGACTCAATGATGCGCCCGTCGAATACATCGCCGGCGGCACGGACATGGTGCAGCTCCTGCAGGAGAACGTGCGCCGGCCGCGGCAGCTGGTCAGCCTCGCCGGCCTGCTGGACAATGGCATCGAACTCGGCCCCCAGGGCCTCAGGCTCGGCGCGGCCGCGACGATGGCCGAGGTCGCGGTTCACGCCGGCGTGGTCGAGCGGTTTCCGCTCATTTCGCAGGCCTTGCTGGCTTCGGCGAGCCCGCAGGTGCGCAACCAGGCGACAATGGGCGGCAACCTCCTGCAGCGCACCCGCTGCCCCTATTTCCGCGATGTCGGCTACGCATCCTGCAACAAGCGCATGCCGGGCTCGGGCTGCGCGGCGTTGGGCGGCGAGAACCGCTGGAACGCCGTGCTGGGCACGAGCGAGAACTGCATCGCGGTCCATCCTTCCGACCTGGCGGTCGCGCTGGCTGCGCTGGATGCAGTGGTGGAGATTGGCGGGCCGGAGGGAGAGCGCTCGATACCGCTTGCCGACCTCCACCGGCTGCCGGGGGACACGCCGCACCTCGAAACCATCCTCGAGCCGGGCGAGGTGATCACCGCCATCACCATCCCGGCCGATGCGGGCGGGCTCCGCTCCCATTACCTGAAGGTCCGCGATCGCGCTTCCTTCGAGTTCGCCGTCGTGTCCGCGGCGGTAGCGCTCGACATGGACGGCAGCGGCATCCGCCAGGCGCGCATCGCTCTTGGCGGTGTCGGGACCAAGCCCTGGCGCGTCCCCCGGGTCGAGGCGGCAATGGCCGGGGCCGTCCTGGAACCGGCCAAGCTTCGTGAGGCCGCCGCGCTCGCTGCCGAAGGCGCCCGGGGATACGGGCATAACGACTTCAAGATCGAGCTCATGCAGCGCGCCATCGTTCGTGCGGTCGAAATCGCGGGAGCACGCACATGAACGTCGCGACCATCGGTCAACCCATCAGCCGGATCGACGGACACAAGAAGGTCACAGGACATGCCACGTATGCCGCCGAATTCGCAGTGCCCGACGAGGCTTATGGCGTCATCGTCAGGAGTACCGTGCCGAAGGGCCGCGTGACCACAATCGACAGTGCCGCAGCCGAAGCGGCTCCCGGCGTCATTGCCGTCCTTACCCATGTCAACGCACCGAAGCTGCCCTATCGTCCGCACAAGGGCTTCACCGACCCCGATGTCGGCGAGCGCCTGCATGTGCTGCAGGACGATCGCATCGATCACCAGGGCCAGCCGGTCGGGCTGGTGGTCGCCGACACGCTGGAACAGGCGGTGCATGCCGCGAGCCTGGTCGATGTCACCTATGCCGCCGAACCTGCGATCGTCGACGTCGCCCGCGTCGATCCGGCCAGGCCCACCGTGCAGAAGACCGACCAGGGCGAGCGGCGTCCCTCGGAGTCCCGGCGCGGCGATGCCCAGCACGCCCTGGCGACCGCCGAGGTTCGTGTCGATCGGACCTACGTGATCCCGCGCGAGAACCACAACCCGATGGAGCTGCACGCGACGATCGCAGCCTGGGACGGCGACCGCCTTACCCTATGGGACAAGTCCCAGTGGGTGAGCAACGTTGCCGAGGAGATCGCCGCGGTATTCGGCATTCCGGCAGGGAACATCCAGGTGATCTCGCCCTTCGTCGGCGGCGCCTTCGGCTCGGCGCTTCGGACATGGCCGCATGTCACGCTCGCGGCACTCGGCGCTCGCGTGGCGGGACGTCCCGTGAAGGTGATGCTGTCGCGGCGCGAGATGTATTATGGCACCGGCTACCGGCCGCACACGGTCCAGCGGGTCGCGCTTGGCGCCTCGCGCGAGGGGCGTCTCACCGCAACCATTCAAGACGCCTGGCAGGAGACCTCGACTTACGAAGAATATTCCGAGGCGCTCACCAGCGCGACGCGCTTCCTCCATTCCTGCCCCAACGTCTACACACGCCACCGCCTCGCGCCGATGAATGTGCACACGCCGACATACATGCGTGCGCCAGGCGAGGTGAGCAACGTCTTCGCGCTCGAATCCGCCATGGACGAACTGGCCGTGGCGCTCGGCATGGACCCGGTGGAGCTGCGCCTGCGCAACGAGCCGGCGCGCGACGAGTTCAAGAACTTGCCGTTCTCCAGCCGCTCGACGCGGGAGTGCTACCGCGTAGCCGCCGAACGCTTCGGCTGGAGCCGGCGCACCTCCGAGCCGCGCTCCATGCGAGACGGGCGGCTGCTGATCGGCTGGGGCATGGCGACCGCGACCTATCCGATGAACTTTGCGCCGGCTTCGGCCATGGCGCGCCTGCTGCCCGACGGCAGCGCCGAAGTCATGAGCGCGGCGAGCGACATGGGGCCAGGCACCTGGACGTCGATGACCCAGGTCGCGGCCGATGCTCTCGGCCTGCCGATCGAACGCGTGAAGTTCATGCTCGGCGACAGCCGCTTCCCCAAGACGCCGCCCCATGGCGGTTCGATGACGATGGCGAGCGTCGGCAGCGCCGTACAGGCCGCCTGTCTCCAGATACGCGAGCAGGCGCTGGCACGCGGCGGATCCAACGACCTCACCGAGGCCATGCAGCGCATTGGCCAGCCCATCGAGGGCACGGCCTCGGCCAAGCCGGGCGCGGATGGCAAGCGGTTCTCCATGCATGCCTTCGGCGCCGTTTTCGCGGAGGTCGCGGTCGATCCGGACCTGGGTGAAACGCGCGTGCGGCGCATCGTCGGTGCCTATGGTGCCGGCCGCATCGTCAACCCGAAAACCACCCACAGCCAGTGCATCGGCGGCATGATCGGCGGCATCGGCATGGCCCTGATGGAGCACTCGGTCGTTGATCCGCGCAACGGCCGCGTTGCGAACGCCAACCTGGCCGAATACGCGGTGCCCGTTCACGCCGACGCGCCGCCCGTGATGGATGTGATCCTCCTGGAGGAGAACGATCCGCACGTGAACCCGCTCGGGGTCAAGGGTGTCGGCGAGATCGCCATTGTGGGCGTCGCATCGGCAATCACCAACGCTGTCTTCCACGCCACCGGCAAGCGCATCCGCGAGCTGCCGGTGACGCCGGACAAATTGCTCTGAAGCGACATGCCGGAGCGGCGCCCTGCTCTCCCCAAACATCAGAGCGCCGCGCTTCCCGGGGGACGCCTGCGCTCTGATGCATATTGGACGAAGCTGGTCAGTGACTCCGGTCAATCACCGACCACCCATTGCTACTGCTTCGGGCTGAGGTCTATCTCGAACCACTTTTCCGAAAACTTCGCCAGCGTGCCGTCTTCACGCATCTCGGCAATTGCCTTATCGAGGATGGCCTTGAGCTCCGGCTCGTCCTTGCGAATGCCCAGGCAGACATTCGTTGCCATGATGCCGCCGACGAGCAGCGGCCCTGTCGTCTTCAGCGCCCCCTGGCTCCTGGCCGCGCGGTCGCGGGCAAACACGACGTTGTCGAACTGGCCGTCAAGGCGCCCGCCTTCCAGGTCCAGTTGCACTTGCTCGGAGGATTTGTAGGTCCGCACCTCGACCACATCGCCGAAGTTCTCCTCGACGAACTGCAACTGGCTGGTGGAGAGCGAGGCACCGAGCGTCATGCCTTTCAGGGGCTGCTTGAGGTCCGCCACGGCCTTCTTGCCTTCTTCGGTGTCGGTCGAAAGGCTTTCGCCAGTATGCGGCAGGTCGGCAATCGGGCTGTCGGCGCCGACGAGGAAGGTGTTGGGCGTGATGACGTAGGGGTCGGAGAAATCGATCACCTTGCGCCGCTCGGGGTTCGGGCCCATGGTCAGCACGACGTCAAACTTTCCGGCCAGCAGCGACGGGATCTGGCTGTCCCAGTCCTGGGCGACGATCTTGCAGTCGAGCTCAGCGCGCTTGCACACTTCCTTGATGACATCGAGGTCGAGGCCCTCAAGCTCGCCGCTGGCGGTGGTCGAGTTGAACGGCGGGAAAGCGCCTTCCACGCCGACGGTTACGGTCTTCCATTCCTTGGCAAGAGCCGTGCCACTGTAGAGCACCGAGAGCGCGGACAAGGCGCAGGCAGCTACGAGAGCGCTTTTTTTGGACATTGTTACCTCATCTTCCTAGACGGTTTCTCACGATCCAGCTTGTCCGCGGTTGGAAACGGATAGCCGGCAATCCTGACTGACCCTAACCTTGTACCTGGCACACCGCGCTGCAAAGCGGAAAGTCGTTCACGTATGTGAACTACATTCAGGAATGTAACCCTCTCCGTGATGGGCCGAGCCCCCAGGCCGGCGAAAGCTGCGCCTCGCCCTTACGGACAGCACGCCTTGGCGTGGCGCACCACATCGGCATGCGTTGCAAACCAGACATCCTTATGTATGCGGATATGGGAAATGAGTTCCCTCAGGAGCCAGATGCGCGAGCGGTGGCCGATTATGTCGGGATGCATGGTGAGCTGGAAAATGCCTCCCTCCTCGTAGGCGGCATCGAATTCCCGCAGGAAGATCTTCAGAATGTCGTGCGGAGCGATCTGTGGCCGCAATCCGCCCCAGCGGTCCATGACCAGATAGGCGGCGTCGTCGCGAATCCACTCGACCGGCAGTTCGATCACGCCGCAAGGCTCGCCGTTCAGCAACAGCTCATAGCAGTCCACATCGGCCATCAGTGAGGAATCGTAAAGCAACCCCATGTCCGCTGTGATCTGCAGCGTATTCTCGCTGAAATCCCACGAGGGCGTGCGGATGCCGACCGGGCGAACGCCGGTGATCTTCTCCAGCGTGTCGGCGGCGCGAAACTGCAGGTCGCGTTCGGTTGCCGCATCCAGCAGCGTGTTGCGCTCATGGATCCAGCCATGCAGCCCGATTTCATGCCCTTCGGCGATCAATGCCCGCTGTTCGTCCGGATAGTGGATTGCCGAAATTGCCGGCACGAAGAACGTGGCGGGGATGGCCTCGCGCGACAGAATCTGGCGAATTCGCGGGATGCCCTGTCGCGGACCGAACTGGCCTTGCGAAAGCGCCGAAATCGACCGGCCGCCGTCGCGCAGCTCGAACGTGTCGTGGTCGGAATCGAACGACAATGCAACCGCGCACCGGGCGCCACCCGGCCAGGAGGCGGGCTTCAGCGTTCTCCCCGCCCGGGCTCGGTTCATGATGGTTTGCAGGCGCTCTTCGGGCCAGGTCCAGGTCGCAAGCGGCGCGTTGGGATCGGTCGTCATGCCACGGGGCCTCCGCTGACGGAAAGGGTCTGGCCGGTGATCCAGCTTGCAAAGGGCGATGCCAGGAAAAGCACGGCGTTGGAAATGTCCTCGGGGCGGCCGATGCGGCGAAGCGGGATTTCGTCGATCATCGCCTGCTGGCCCTCGTCGCCATAGGAAGCCCACTGGCGCTCGTAATCGGGACTGGTGCGCAGGAAGCCCGGCGCAACGGCATTGACGTTGATGCCGAAGGGTCCAAGCTCATGGCCGAGCTGGCGGGCGAGACTGATGAGCGCGGCCTTGGCGCTTGCATAGGCCTGGATGCCGGTCAGGCTCACTCCGATGCCGGCTCCGCTGGAGATGAATACGAGCTTGCCCGCACGACGCTTCTTCATCGCCGGCACCACGGCGCGCGCAACCATGAACGCACCACGCACATTGACGTCGTAGATGCTGTCCCAATCGGCGGCCGGAACGTCCTCGACCGGCTTCTTGGTCTGGCCGAGCACACCGCCCGCGACATGGACAAATATATCGAACCCGCCCTTCGCGTCCTCAGTTGCGATCAACTGCGTGATCTGTGCCTCGTCCGTGACATCCAGGCAGGCGGTGGAAATCGAACCGCCACGGGCGGGACGGGTTTCGTCGGCCAGCCTTTGCAGTTCCGCCTCGTTGACGTCGGTTGCCAGCACCGCCGCGCCATCCGCGGCGAACGCTTCGCAGATCGCGCGGCCGATGCCACGCGCGGCACCGGTCACAAGGACGCGCTTTCCTTCGAACTGAATATCCATTTCACTGCTTTTCCGTTGCTGGGGGCTTGTAGCCGAGGCGATAGCTGAGCTCGGCTGCGCTGCGGATCACGGCGTCGATCATCCGGCTGCGAGATGCGGCGAAGCGGGGCGAAATCGTCGCGATATTGAGGGCGGCAATCACCTCGCCGGTGGAATCGCGCACCGGGGCGGCAACGCCGGAGCCACCGGCGACCGCTTCCTCGTCGCTGATGGCATAGCCATCGACGCGGGCGCTTTCGATGATCCTCCGGATCTGGACGCGGTCGATGATCGTGCGGTCGGTGATCTGCACGATGCGTTCCTTGCACAGATAGGACGCGGTCCTTTCCGGGGCCCAATGGGCCAGCAGAACTCGGCCCATGGCGGTGCAAAAGGCGGGATCGGAGCCCGTCAGATCGGAATCGAAGCGCACCGCCTGGTGACTGACGCTCTTGGCGAGCAGCTTGACGCGCCCGTCCTTGCGGCGGGCGCCCAGGAACACCGTCTCGCCTTCGCCGTCACGCAAGGCATCCATGATCGGTTGCGCGGCGGCGATCAGTTGCGCGTCACGGCCGCTGGACCAGCCGGGCCCGTTTCGAAAGGCGTCATGGATGCGATATGCTTCCCCCTCGTCCCGCGTGACGTAAGCGCGCGAGACGAGCGTCGCCAGCAGATTGAACGTGCTGCTTTTGGGATAGCCGAGTTCCGAAACGATGGTTTTCAGCGTCAGCGGCTTCGAAGAGCGCGCCAGAAGCTCCAGAATCTCCAGGACCCGGACGGCGGATTTCACTTCAGAGTCATTTAGGCTGTTCATATATGTGAACGAAATTCCTGTTGAAGAATGCCTAGGCAGCCATACCATGCTCCCGCTATGTTGAAAAGGAGCAGATTTGCACATGGACGCAGTACATAAGGTTGCCATTGTCACCGGCGCGGCGCGCGGCATTGGCAAGGCGTGCGCGCTGGATCTGGCGCGTGCCGGATATCATATCGCGCTGGTCGATCTGCTTGAACAGGAACTGTCCGACACTGCTGCCGAAATATCCAGCCTTGGCGTTCGCACGCTCACATTCGTGGCCGATGTTTCAAGCTATAAGCGAGCCGGCGAAGTGGTCGAGGCGACGGTCGCCGAGTTCGGCCGCGTCGACTTCCTGCTGAACAATGCCGGGCGCTCCGCGCCTGTCGGCATCCTCGATATTTCCGAAGAGGATTTCGACCGCGCTATCGCGATCAACCTGAAAAGCTGCTTCAACTACATCCAGCACACTGCACCCCACATGCTGAAGCAGGGTGGTGGACGCATCGTGTCGATGTCGTCGCTGAACGCGCTTTCCGGAGGCGTGACGGCGGCCGTGAGCAAGTTTGCCTATGCCGCCGCCAAGGCCGGCATCCTGGGCATGACCCGTGCGCTGGCAAAGGAATTGGGCCCGCATATTGCCGTCAACGCGATCTGCCCCGGCGTCATCCGCACGGAGATCGACACCAACGTGACCGACCGGGCCGACGAAGTCATCAAGGGCATTGCGCTTGGCCGGCTTGGCTGCGCGGACGACGTGGCGCGGCTGGTGACCTTCCTCGCGACGTCGGAGCCCTGCTTCATGACCGGTCAGGCGCTGACCGTCGACGGCTTCCAGTTCAACATGTAAGCCGTCTCCCACGCGCCGACGCGAGACAAGGATGAGCAGATGATGGACTTTCTAGGCCTGCTGAGCTTCGGCCCCGAGGGTTGGGGCCTGTCACTGCTCTCCGCCTCGCTCGTGACCATTGCGGTCGCAGCCTGCGGCTTTTTCATCGGCATCGTCATCGGCGGGTTCATCGCCTGGGCAAAGCTCGCGGGCGGTGTGACGCTGCGGGTCGGCGCCGACGCTTACACAACCGTGCTTCGCGGCGTGCCCGACCTCCTGGTGATCTATCTCTTCTATTTCGGCGGAAGCCTGCTGGTCACCAGCGTATTCAATGCCCTGGGGCATGCGGGCTTCGTGGGCGTGCACCCGTTCGTTGCGGGCGCAAGCGCCATCGGCGTCGTCTCCGGCGCCTATCAGGCCGAGGTTTTCCGCGGTGCATTCCGCGCCCTGTCCAAAGGTGAGATCGAGGCCGGAAAATCCGTCGGCATGAGCCGCTTTCTGCTTTTTCGACGGATCATCGCGCCGCAGGTTCTGCAGCACGCGCTGCCCGGCATCGGCAATGTCTGGCAGATGGCGCTGAAGGAGTCGGCCCTGATTTCGGTGACCGGCCTGGTGGAACTTCTGCGCCAATCGCAGATCGCCGCCGGCTCGACGCGCAAACCCTTCGAATTCTATCTCGTCGCCGGCGCCATCTTCCTGTTCATCACCTGGGTGTCGCAGCATATCTTTGAACGGCTTGAAAGACGCGCGTCCCGCAGCCTTCCGCAGGAGGCCTCGTGATGGATCCGATCTTCATTCGCGACACCTTCCTGGAACTGCTGTCGGGCATTCCGCTAACCCTGCAGCTGACATTCGTCGCCTTTGCGCTCGGAACGGTCATTGCCATCCTGATGGCCCTGATGCGGATGTCGCGCATCAGGGCTCTGGAGGCCTTCGCGCGCGGATATGTCTTCGTGCTGCGCGGCACGCCGCTGCTCGTGCAGATATTCCTGATCTATTATGGCCTCGGGCAGTTCCGGCCCACCCTCCAATATCTCGGCCTGTGGCAGTTCTTCCGCGATCCCTACTGGTGCGCGATCCTGGCCCTGTCGCTGAACAGCGCGGCTTATGGCAGCGAAATCCTGCGTGGCGGGCTGCGCTCCGTCCCGATGCGTGAAATCGAGGCGGCGCGCGCCTGCGGCATGTCCGGCCTCTTGCTCTATCGCCGCATCATCATGCCGATCGCGCTTCGACAGGCCCTTCCAGCCTATGGCAACGAGCTTATCCTCATGGTGAAGGCAACCTCGCTTGCTTCCACCATCACGCTGATGGAAGTGACGGGAATTGCCGCCAGGCTCATCGCATCCAGCTATCGGCCGGTCGAAGTCTTTATCGCCGCGGGCGCGATCTATCTGATCATCAATTTCGTGCTGACGCGTGCCATTTCCCTGCTTGACTGGTGGCTGACGCCGCATCTTCGCGGGCCCTCGCCGGCAAAAATGGAGAACAGGAATGGTTGACCGGGCACCGACGCAATCCGTCATTTCCCTTCGCAATCTGCGCAAGAATTTTGGCGGCCTGGAAGTCCTCAAGGGGATCTCATTGGAAGCGAGGAAGGGCGAAGTCATTGCGATCCTGGGATCGTCAGGATCGGGCAAGAGCACCATGCTGCGCTGCATCAACATGCTGGAACTGCCAAGTTCCGGCGAGGTGGTGATCGGCGGCGAAGCGGTGAAGCTGAAGCGACAAGGCGACGGGCTGGCGATTGCCGACCAGCGCCAGATCGACAAGATTCGCTCCCGTGTCGCCATGGTGTTCCAGAGCTTCAATCTCTGGTCCCACATGACGATCCTCGAAAATCTCATCGAGGCGCCGATCCACGTTCAGGGCCGCCCACGACAAGAATGCATCAAGGAGGCCGAAGCGCTTCTGGACAAGGTCGGCATCGGCGACAAGGCCGGTGCCTACCCGTCCCATCTTTCGGGAGGGCAGCAGCAACGCGCGGCAATCGCCCGGGCGCTTGCGATGCATCCCGACGTCATGCTGTTCGACGAGCCCACTTCCGCGCTCGATCCCGAACGGGTTGGCGAGGTGCTGAAGGTCATGCGCGCACTTGCCGAAGAGGGACGCACGATGCTGGTGGTGACCCATGAAATGGGTTTCGCCCGCGAGGTCGCCAGCCGGGTCATATTCCTTCACGAAGGCCGCATCGAAGAGGATGGCCCCGCTCACGAGGTCTTCAGCAACCCCAAGTCCGAGCGCTTCCGCAAGTTCATCGCCACCACGCAGCATAGCTGACATCGTTCGATCATTGCGGTAGTCGCCCTTGACCAGGCGAGCGCTCCCTGGCGTGCAGCCTCGCTCGCCTCAAGCTGCAGCGAGCTGGTTTCGCCATAAGGGGGCTGGCTAGCTGTCGATGTGGTCCAGGAGCCACCGGACGGCCAGCGGATACCCGCTGGCGCCGAGACCGGCGATGACCGCGGTCGCCACTTTCGACACAAGCGAGTGGTGGTAGATCTCCTCGCGCCGGTGGATGTTGGAGATGTGCAGCTCCACGATCGGGCCCGGGAACATCTTGAGCGCATCGAGCAGCGGGATCGAGCGGAAGCTCAGGCCGGCCGGGTTGATGAGTATGGCGCAGCCGTCGTCGATCGCCTCGTGGACCCAATCCACGAGCTGGTGCTCGGCATTCGACTGATGGAAGCGCAGCGGCACTGCGCCGGCTGCCTCCCGGCACATCGCCTCGATCTCGGCGAGCGTCGTGCGCCCATAGATCTCGGGCTCGCGCTTGCCCAGCCGATTGAGATTGGGACCGTTGATGACGAAGACGGGTTTCATCGGCAAATCCTTTCCGGTCAGCCCTGGTAGCCGAACAGGCGCGGCAGCCACAGCACCGTTTCGGGGAAGAAGGTGATGATGATCAGCGATGCGATCATCGTGTAGAGGAACGGCAGCACGTCGCGCACGATGTCCCGCAACGGCACCTTGGCGATGTGGACCATGATGAACAGCAGCAGGCCGTAGGGCGGCGTGACGAGCCCCAGCATGATGTTGACCACGCACATCACACCGAAATGGACGAGGTCGATCCCGAGCGCCTGTGCCGTCGGAATGAGCACCGGAAGGATCACCAGAATGATCGTCGTGCCTTCCAGGACGCAGCCAAGCAGCAGCAGGATGATATTGACGAGGATCAGGAAGCCGGTGGGCGACAGATCCCATGATTGCAGGACGACGCTCAGCGACTGCGGGATGTTTTCGACCGTGACCACATAGTTGAACACCAGGGCGCCGGCGATCAGCATGCCGATGGAGGCCGTGGTACGGGCGCTGGCGAGCACCGAATTGTAGAAGTCGCCGAAGCTGACGCTGCGATACAGCACCACCGAGATAATCAGGGCATAGGCAGCCGCGACGGCTGCCGCCTCGGTCGGCGTCGTCACGCCGGAATAGATGCCGCCGAGCAGGACCAACGGCATGAGGAGCGCCGGCAGGGCCCGCACCGTTATGCCCGGAAGCTCGCGCACCGGCGTCGGAGGCTCCACCGGAAAGTTCCGCGTCCTCGAATGGATGGCAACGAGAAGCATCTGGAACCCGGCCATCAGAAGTCCCGGCACTACCCCGGCCAGGAACAGGTAGCCGATCGAAGCGTCGGAGACGAGCGCGTAGATGATCATCGGGATCGAGGGCGGGATGATCGGGCCGATCACGGCTGTAGCCGCCGTCAGCGCGGCGGCGTAGCTCGCGGGGTATTTGCCGTCCGCCGTCATCATGTTCTGCATGATCTTGCCGGATCCGGCAGCGTCGGCGATGGCCGATCCCGACATGCCGGCGAAGATGATCGACTGCAGCACGTTCACCTGCGCCAGACCGCCCCGAAACCGGCCGACGAAGGCATTGCAGAAGACCATCAGGCGATCGGTCATCGAGCCGATGTTCATCAGCTCCGCCGCGAGGATGAAGAGCGGAACGGCCAGGATGATGTAATTGGAATACATCCCGTTCAGGAACTGCTCGGCGACGGTGCCCATGTCGAGACCCGCCAGCAGCAGATAGAGGACCGACCCGGCAATCATGGCGTGGCCGACCGGCAAGCCGTTGAGCGCGAGCACGGTGATTGCAACGATGGAGAGGGAAAAGGGGCTCGCGAGGTTCATATGCCGGACTGCGCCTTGGTTGGGTCGAACTCTTCGGGAGCCTCGCCCCGCAGAACCTGCCAGGACAGCCAGATGTAGCGCGCGATGATCGCGATCACGAAGATGACGTAGATGGAGAACACCCAGTCGAAACGGAGCTTCAGGTAGGCGGTCTTCTCGACGCGCATGAAGGCGACATAGTCGAGGACGGCCGGGAACGAGATGCCGTAGAGTGCAATCAGCGAAATGGCGCTGATGAGGAACATCGCGCTGCGCGTGCGGGCACCGACCGATGCGTAGATGAGGTCGAACCGCATCTCCTCTTCTTCCTTCACGACGAAGGCAGCGCCGAACAGCACGATCCATATCCAGAGGATCGCGCTGAGCTCGTTGGTCCAGCCGGTCGGCCAGTTCAACACGTAGCGGAAGACGATCTGCAGCAGGAAGGCGAAGAACATCGTCGCCAGCATCGCCATCAAGATGTCTTCCGCGCGCCGGTACAGCCAAGCGCCAAGCGCCGCGAAACCTGTTTCCACTTATCCCCTCCCCCAGGACCGGATGGATGGCCACCGGCGGCATGCCGGCGGCCCTGGCACATCAGAGCGGGCGGGAGCACCGATGGAATCGGTGCTCCCGCTCCAGCTCTTTGTTTTCGCATCGGATTTCCCGAAAGCGGCGTCCACTTTCGGGTCCGATGCTCTAGAGCGCGTTGATCTTGTCGACCATGCCTTCCGGCCATTCCTTGGCGAGGTCGGAGGCCAGGTACTTCTCCTGGACACTCTCGCGGAAGGCGGCGACGTCCGGCTCGTAGATCTTCAGGCCCTTCGCCTTGAAATTCTCGACCAGCTCCTTCTCATGGGCGAGATGCTTCTCGGTCGAGAAGTCGATGGCCTTGTCGGCTGCGGCCTGGAAGCGCGCCTGCTTCTCCGCGCCCATCTCGTCCCAGACCTTCTTCGAGACGACGAGAAGGTCGAAGCCGACCAGATGCGAGGTCAGCACGATCTGCGACATGACCTCGTAGAACTTCATGTTCTCGACATTGGGCAGCGGGTTGTCCTGGCCGTCGATGGCGCCGGTCTGCAGGCCCGTATAGACCTCGGCATAAGCCATCGGCGTCGGATTGGCGCCGAGCGCCTCGCCGAGGAACTGCCAGGCGTCGCCGCCGGGCATGCGCAGCTTGATGCCGGCCATGTCGGCAGGCGTCTTGATCTCTTTCTCGGGCTTCAGGCCGACCTGGCGCACACCGAAATAGGTCGGGCCCAGGATCACGATGCCGAGCTGGTCTTCGGCCATCTTCTTCATCTCCGCGCCCGCCTCGCTGGCGAAGAAGGCTTTCAGGTGCGCCGCGTCGCGGAAGAGATAGCCGGCAGTCAGGATCGACCAGGCCGGGATCTGCTTGGAGATATCCTGCGGCGCGATATTGCCCATTTCCAGATTGCCGCGCTGCAGCGCCACGAGCTCCGTGCCCTGCTTGAACAGGTTGCCGCCGTAATAGCCCTCGAAGGCGAAGTCGTCCTTGATGGCGTCGTCGAACATCTTCATCATCTCGGCGCGAATGTCCTGCTCCGAGAAGACGGCGGAGAAGCGCAACTTGGGCTTGTCCTGCGCGAGCGCCGGAACGGCACTCGCGAGGGCAAGGGCTGCGGCTCCTGCCAGCGCCTGGCGGCGTGTGATATCAAATGTCATTGGCAATACCTCCCTGTTGCCGTTCCCGTCTTTCGACGCGCCCCCCTCAGAGCGCGTTGATTTTCTCCAGCATGCCTTCCGGCCAGTCTTTCGACAGCGGAGATTCCATATAATTGATATTCGATAAGGCGCTGAATGCAGCGACCAGCTCGGCTTCCTGCCCGATGTATTCGGCGTCGCTCGAGGCAAACGCGTCCATGGTGCCGATCCAGAGCCGCCCGTGATTGAGCCTGTTGTCGAGGCGCGTCTCGACGGTGGCGACGCGGGCGGGAGACACTGAGCCGGTCATGCCGCCGCCTCGAAATGGCCCGCCATTGCCTGGCGGTCGGGCGCAACGCCCGTGAAGAGCTCGAAGGCGCGCACGGCCTGGTAGACAGCCATGCCGGTGCCGGCCAGCGTGCGGCAGCCGAGCGCGCGGGCGCGGCGCAGAAGCTCGGTCTCTTCCGGGAAATAGACGATTTCGGCCACCCATTGCCGCGGCGAAAGAAGGTCGGCCGGGAACGGCGTACCCGGATATTTGGCCATGCCGATCGGCGTGGTGTTCACGATGCCGCCGGCGGCGGCGACCGCAGCCGCCGCGTCACGGGAGGCGATGATGCGACCGGCCGCGCGGGATGCCATCCTCCGGGCGAGGTCCTCGGCCCTCGCCGCCTCCGTGTCGATGACGACGAGCTCGTCCGCGCCGAGCCCGTCGAGCGCGTAGGCGACCGCCGCACCCGCCCCGCCGGCGCCGAACAGGGCGATCGTCCGCATGGCCGAGCCGGCCATGGTCTCTCGAAAGCTCTCCCTGAACCCCCAGGCGTCAGTGTTGTGCCCGACCTTGCGCCCTTCGCGGAACACGACCGTGTTGACCGCGCCGATGGCGAACGCCTCCGGTGACAGATCATCCAGCGAAGGCATGATGGCCTGCTTGAACGGGTGGGTGACGTTCACGCCCTGGAAGCCGGCCGCTTGCGCCGCGTCCAGAACATCGCCGACCGCCGCATCGGGCAGCGCCAGCATGTCGAAGTCGAGGAGGAGATAGGCGTAGTCGATGCCGAGGCGCCTTGCCTCACGCTCGTGCATGCCCGGCGTGCGGGAGGACTGGATGCCGCGGCCGAGCAGGCCCACGACGACACAGTCCTCGCCCGGCCTAGGCGTGCCACGATGCCCGGCCGCAATCTGCCCGAGCCGGTCGACAAGGCTGTCGGCCATTCCAGTCCTCTCCTCCCGGTCATGCCGCAGGCGGCTGCAGCGCCGCACTTGTGCTTGCGCGGGCGCCGCCGCTATGACAGGGGCACCTGCGGGCTGGATGATGTACGAACTAGATAGTACAGTCAATCACCCGACCTACGTAGAGGCATCCGAGAACCCATGACCGTCGCGAAAGATGAGAAATCCAGACCCGAAGCCGGTGGGGGCCGCGTGCCGGATCCGGAAGGAACGCGGCGGAACATACTGGAGATCGCCTCGCGCGAGTTCGCCCTCAACGGCCTGTCGGGAGCTCGCATCGACGAGATCGCCGCACGCACGCGCTTCAGCAAGCGCATGATCTATTATTATTTCGGCGACAAGGAGGGCCTCTACCTGCGCGCGCTGGAGGAGGCCTACAGGCAGGTGCGCGAGGGCGAGGCGCAACTCGACATAGAAGGCCTGCCGCCGGTGGCCGCCCTGACGCGCCTTGTCGAGTTCACCTTCGAGCATCACCACCAGCACGAGGATTTCATCCGCATGGTGATGATCGAGAACATCCACCACGGTCAGTACCTGAAGCAGTCGGACGCCATCCGCGACCTCAACGTAACGGCCATCGACCACATCTCGCGCATCTACTCGCGCGGCGTGGCCGAGGGGATCTTCCGCCCCGGGCTCGACCCGGTCGAACTGCACTGGCAGGTCAGCGCACTCTGCTTCTTCAACGTCTCCAACCGGGCCACTTTCTCGATGATTTTCGGACGCGACTTCGGCGCACCGGAGCAGCTTGAACGTCTCAAGAAGAACACCGTCGAGATGATGCTGCGTTTCGTTGCCAAAGACGACCCTTCCCCCGCATAGTCCCGGCGTCAGGAGGGCACGCGACGCGGGCCTCGCCATCACGCAGTACCAGCCGTTCCGCGACTTCGAGGGCCTGTCAAACCCAAGTCGCGATCTCGGCGGGATTCTAATCAGGCACGTTCCCGGCGTTACTTCCACCGGCCTTGGTGGCAGTGCGGTAACCGGCGACGAAGCTGTCCAGTTCGGCGCGCTCGAGATCGGACACCGCCCAGTAATCGAAGCCGCTCCCCTTCCAGCTCACCATATTGTAGCCGTCGGCTTCCCTGTCTTCGGGGCCGGAGGTCCCCGTCCCTGCCGGCTGCGCCACCACCGTGATCAGATGCTCGTTGTGGCGGTAGACGAGCGTCGGTACGGTGCGACCGCCAATGACATCGACGCGCCCGCCGACAAGCGCGAAGCCTTTCGCTGCAAGGTCGGGGGCCGGCGGCGAGATACCGATGCGGCCGTCGAGCCAGGGCTTCACCGTATGGCGATCAGACGAGGCGATGTCGACGGGGCTTGCGGCAAGCAGGCTTCGGCGATGGCTGCTCGCCACGAGATCGGCGGTGGTTTCGCGCGGGCCTTGCGCACCCAGCCAATAGCCGCCGCTCCCGGCCGCGATCACGGCGATGAGAAGGGATGCGGCAAGGGCGCGCCAGTCCGCCTGCCAGCCTGGTCGCCGCCGTGGGGACCCGGCAGGCTTGCCAGAAGCACCGACAGCGGCTTCGATCCTGTCGAGCAGTTTCGCGTCGAGTTGCGGGCGTTCGAGCCTGCCGAGCGCCGCGTGCGTGGCGGCAATGGCATCATAGGCCTTGCGCAGCGCCGGCTCATCGGCAATGCGGCGTTCGAGTGCGGCGGCCGAAGCCGCGTCGAGCTCACCGTCGACAAGCGCGTTCAGCAACAGAAGGTCCGTTTCCAGCGGTGTCCTGGCTTCAGCCACGATGGTCCTCCGCAATCGAAGCCGCGAGCAACAGGCGCGCGCGCGACAGGCGTGACATCACCGTGCCGATCGGTACAGACAGCAGATCGGCGATCTCGCGATAGCTCAGATCATTGAATTCGCGCAGCACGAGCACCTCCCGCAGCGGGGCGGGCAATGCGCCGACGGCCTTCTGGACGGCAGCGGCGTCGGCCTTGCGGATAAGTTCAGCCTCGGGCGTCAGGGCTGGAGGGTCGGAAAAGTCCCCCTCCCCCGTCTCGGCCAGCCGATCCAGCTCGTTTTGATCGCCGAGCACCAGCAGCC
This sequence comes from Mesorhizobium sp. KR2-14, assembly GCF_040049255.1. Lineage (NCBI taxonomy): Bacteria > Pseudomonadati > Pseudomonadota > Alphaproteobacteria > Hyphomicrobiales > Phyllobacteriaceae > Mesorhizobium > Mesorhizobium sp. KR2-14. The sequence goes on from NZ_JBDZDR010000006.1 coordinate 211,889, forward strand.
CTTTCCGCCGGTTCTTCGCCATCCAGGTGAAGGCGGTATTGCGGACGATCGCCAGAAGCCAGGCACGTGGGCGCAGGATCGCACCTTCCCCGAGCGAGGCGAACGCCCTGAGGCAGGCCTCCTGCACGACGTCCTCCGCATCATCGCGATTGCCCGTCAGCCAGCGCGCAAAGACCAGCGCATCCTCAAGATGCGGCACGACCAGTTCCCGGAACCGGATCGTCGGCTGATCTCCACTCAAAGCACTCACGTCCTTGCTGCTGCGCCGGTCGACGGGCCATCGCGGAAGGTCATTTGACGACTATGCTACCCTTCATGAAGGTGTGCAGGCCACAGAAATAGGCAATATTGCCGGATTGAGTGAAAGTCCTGACAAAACTGCCGCCGGTATCGAGCGGCTCGGAGCGGAAGCTGCCGTCGGCCGCCACGATCGTGTGGACCATGTCATCGGAATTGACGAACCGCACCGTGTCGCCACGCTCGATCGTCAACGTCTGCGGCTCGAAGGAGAAATTCGAGATAGTCACCCGTGCCTCCGTTGCGGCAGCCGGGGCAATCGGCTGGGCAAGAAGGGCGACGAACATCGCGGCAAGACCCGCTCGGGGCCCCTTCAGCAGCATGGCAGGCATGGCAATTCCTCCTTTCTTGCGTGTTCATGCGAACCTCCTCATGCAAGGGTGGTGTCGGTGATCGCGAGCCTCTCCTGGCCGACGGTGAAGTCGACCGAGGTCAGGCCCAGCATCGATCGCAACTGGTCGGCGGGAACGATCACGGGGCCGGGTTTGTCGGCCGTGCCGGGCTTCGGCTGCGGAAAGGCCGTCGAGCGCGCCGTGTGAAAGGTCATGTTGCCCTCCACCTTCTGCACGATCTGGTGGATGTGCCCGTTGAGCACGGTCACGGAACCGAAACGCTTCAGGAGCGCGAGCGCCTGTGCGGCATCGTCCGTTCCCCAACCCCATTCCGGATAGATCGACCAGAGCGGGATATGGGCAAAGACGACGATGGGCGTCGAGGCCGAACGGCCGTCGAGATCCTTCTTGAGCCAGGCGAGCTGTTCGGCGCCGAGATTGCCAAGCCCGCCGGCCTTGAGGTCGACGACGTTCACAAGGCCGATGAAGTGGACCCCGCCGAGGTCGAATGAGTGCCAGCCGGCGCCGAGCGTGCCCTTGCCGTAGCGATCGAGATAGGCCCTGCCCTGCCCCGGATCGATCACGTCGTGCTCGCCAGGGACGTAGAAAACATCCAGGCCGGTGCTGCCGATGATGCGTGCAGCGTCGTCGAACTCGCCATCCTTGGAAAGATGGGTGATGTCGCCGGTATGGATCATGAAGGCGGGCTTCACCGGAAGCGCGTTCACCTTGTCGATCGCCTCGGTCAGCGTGTCGACAGCGGTCACCTTGGCTTCCTTGTCGAAGCCGACATGGCTGTCCGAGATCTGCAGGAAGGTCATCGCGCCCTGCGCAGCTTCGGCGGCCTGTGCCGCGTCGAGCAGGCTGAGCGACTTGGGGATGCCGCCCGCAACGGTCCACAGCACACCGGTTCCCGCCCAGACCATGCATTCAAGCGCATGCCTGCGCGTCAGCACAAACCCGGTGCCGGTTTCTTTTTCTTGCTTGGGCATTGTCTTGCTCCTTTCGAACGTGTGTCGTTCGAGCAGAAGACAAACCCAGCCATGCGCTTATTCCGGTCCGGCATTCACTTCGATGTGAGCGGTCTGTCGAAGGCCCACTGTTCGAAACCGGTTACGCATTAACCGATCACCCGCCGTGCCCAGGCCTCGGCCGTGCGTGCGACGGTGGCGAGATGGTCCTCGGCGGAGAAGCCGGAGACCTTCTTGCGCGGCTTGAGATCGTGGTCGCCGTCCTCGAGCCAGAGGATCTCGATCTGGCCGGAGAGATCGTACGACATGACATCCTCTGGGGTTCCGAATGGGTCGCGCGTGCCCTGGCAGATCAGTGTCGGTGCCTTCAGCTCGGCCAGGTGCGCGGTTCGCAACTGTTCAGGCTTCGCAGGCGGATGGAACGGATAGCCGAGGCAGAGAAGCCCGACGATGCTGCCGCTGGCGTGCAGACCATCCGCGACCATGGACGCGACCCGGCCGCCCATCGACTTGCCGCCGATGATCAGCGGCCCGGATGCGCCAAGCTCCCTCACCGCCTCGCGATACTCGCCCTGGAGAAGTTCCGCCCTGGGAGGCGGTTTGCGGCCCCCCTGCCGCCGGGCGGCCATGTACGAAAACTCGAACCGCGCAACGCGAAAACCTGCATTCGCCAGCGCCCGGGCGGCTGCGTCCATGGCAGGAGAGTCCATCGGCGCGCCGGCACCGTGCGCGAGCAAAATGGTAGCGAAGGCGCCGTCCGCGCCGTCGATCAGAAAACGCATGCGGCTCTCCCTGCCTCTCTACATCCACCAGATGTGCTTAGCCTGTCGGCGCCGCGGTGTCGCGGTTTCCGAAAACCTGGATAGAATGAATGATGCCGCGACAATCGCATTCCGGTCCGGCATATGGTTCGTGCACGTTCATAATTGGAGACCATTCATGTCAGCCCTTTGGTTCAGCCTCCCCGTCGCGGTGCTTGTTGCTACGACTGCGCCTGTCGCTGCCGTGGAATTGGACTTGCCCGGTGAGGCGCAACGGATAAGCGCCAGCTATTTGTGTGAGGGCGCCAGAGAGCTCGACATCGAGTTCATCAATGTGGGCACCAACAGCCTCGCCATCATGGATTGGGACGGCCAGAAGGTGGTGATGGCCAATGTGCTTTCAGGCTCCGGGGCGCGCTATGCAGGCGGCCAGTACGAATTCTGGGACAAGGGCGGCAACGCTACGCTGACCGACCTGAGGAGCGATGACACGAACGGGATTGCGTGCAAGCAGAAGTGACCTGGCTCGCGCCGCACCCGGTGAGTGGCCGAACTTGAACCGGGGGCCCGGCTGCTTCCGATGGAGGCTATGAGCTTTCGGGAATTGCTGGCAGGATGGCGCGAGCGCGTGGGAGATCGCGCCGGAACTGGCTTCAACGGGAGGACGAGCAATGGCCGTTGCCAAGAACACGATCTGCCTCTGGTATGACAAGGACGCCGAGGCTGCAGCACGCTTCTATGCCGAGACATTTCCCGACAGCTCGGTGAGCGCCGTCCACCGCGCTCCCAGCGACTACCCTTCCGGCAAGGCGGGCGACGTGCTGACGGTCGAATTCACAGTTGCCGGCATCCCCTGTCTGGGTCTCAATGGCGGGCCCGCGTTCAAACACAACGAGGCCTTCTCATTCCAGATCGCCACCGACGATCAGCAAGAGACCGACCGCTACTGGAACGCCATTGTCGACAATGGCGGCGAGGAAAGCGCCTGCGGTTGGTGCAGGGACAAATGGGGTATCTCCTGGCAAATCACGCCGCGCGTGCTGACAGAGGCGCTGGCTGCTGGTGGCGATGAAGCAAAGCGCGCGTTTGTTGCCATGATGGACATGAAGAAAATCGACGTCGCCGCGATTGAGGCCGCCCGGCGCGGCTGACAGTGACGCGGCCGCCGCCGGCAGGTGGCCTTCCGATCAATCTACCGAACCGAAGGGGCCACGATAGCGATGCTGGGCGTTACAGGCGCCGGGGCTCTGGCTGGTTGCCGGCATCGGCCTCGTTCGCGAGAACATGGATCGAGAACCAGCCATCGCTGTCTGTCCAGACTTTGATGGGCCTCCAACCGGCCCCGCGGGCGAGCGCCCAAAAGGCCTCCACGGTGTATTTATAGCTGTTCTCGGTGTGGATTGTCTCGCCCTCCGCGAAATCAAACGAATGACCGTCCACCGCCACGCGCTGGGCTGCGCGGCTTACGAGATGCATCTCGATGCGCGAATGCCCGCGGTCGAAAAACGCCCGATGCTCGAAAGAACCCAGATCGAAATCGCCGCCGAGCTCCCGGTTGATACGGGCAAGCAGGTTGAGGTTGAAGCGGGCGGTCACGCCGGCAGCGTCGTTATAGGCGGCGTGGAGGACGGCCTCGTTCTTTACGAGGTCAACCCCGACAACCATCACCGCGTCCGTGCCGAGGCTCAGGCCGGCATGATGAAGGAATCCGGCGGCGTCCGGCGGATCGAGATTGCCGATCGTGGAGCCTGGAAAGAAGCCGACCCGCGGCATCGTCCGAACGCTCGTCGGCAGGTCGAAAACTCTCGTGAAGTCGGCGGCGACCGGCAGCACATTCAGGGACGGGAATTCGAGCCGCAAGGCTTGGGCCTGTTCCTCCAGAAACTCGGCGGCGATATCGACCGGCACATAGGTTGAGAGCTCTCTTGCCGCACGCAGGACAATGCGCGTCTTGGCACTCGAACCATTGCCGAATTCAACCAGCGCCCTGCCTGCCGGCAACAGCTCGGCGATCGCCTGGGCGTTCTCGGCGAGGATGCCGCGCTCCACCCGGGTCGGGTAATACTCCGGGAGTTGCGTGATCTCCTCGAAAAGAAGCGAGCCGGGGGTGTCATAGAAATATTTCGAGGGGATGCGCTTCGGCCTTGCCCGGAGGCCCGCCACCACATCGGCCGCGAAATCAAAGGTCGCCCCGACCTCCATTTCGGCAGGGTGGGCGTTTTGTGGGGGGAGCGCCATCATCGCGACATTGTCAGGGGTGATCGACAAGGCGCAGTCCGGTGAATTGCCAGCGCGCCTGGGGGACGAAGAAGTTGCGATAGCTATACCGGGCATGACCTTCCGGCGTGGCAAGCGAACTGCCACGCAGCACCATCTGGTTGACCATGAACTTGCCGTTATATTCACCGAGCGCACCGGGCGCCGCACGATAGCCGGGATAGGGCAGATAGGCGCTGCGCGTCCACTGCCACACCTGGCCGAAGGCGTCGTCGAGCACGCCGCTCTTCGCCGCCACTTCCCATTCCGCTTCGCTCGGGAGATGCTTGCCGGCCCAGCGGGCAAATGCATCAGCTTCATAATAGCTGACGTGGCAGACCGGCAGGTCGGGATCGACGGGCTCGAGACCGGCGAACGTCAATCTGAACCAGGCGCCGTCGACCTCGCGCCAGTAGCCAGGCGCCTTCCACCCTTCCGCCTGGACGGTTGTCCAGCCGTCCGAGAGCCAGAGCGTCGTCGTCTCATAGCCGCCATCGGCCATGAAGTTCATCCACTCGCCATTCGTGACAAGCCGGCGGGCGATCCGCATCGGACCCACCAAGACCCGGTGCGCGGGACCTTCATTGTCATAGCAAAAGCCGTCGCCGCCGTATCCGATCGTGTGGACGCCTTCCGCGAGCTCGGCGAACGCCCCGGCCTTGCCTGCAGTCACCGGCCAGCGCCAGCCGGAATCATATGCCGGCAGCACCGGATTTTGCGCGAAGGCATGCAGGATGTCGGTCAGCATCAGTTCCTGATGCTGCTGCTCATGATGAAGCCCGATCTCCAGAATCGGACATATTGTTGCAAACAGCTCATCGTCGGCCGCGGTGATGAGGGTGCGGACGGCCGCGTCGACATGCTGTCGGTAAGCGGTGACCGTCTCGACATCCGGGCGGGTGATCAGTCCCCGTCTCGGCCGCTCGTGGCGCGGCCCGGCGCTGACGTAATAGGAATTGAACAGGAACGGGAAGCGCTCATCGAAAACGCGGTAGTTGGCCGCGTATGGCATCAGCAGAAACTGCTCGAAGAACCAGGTGACATGCGCGCGATGCCATTTGATCGGGCTTGCATCGGGCATCGACTGAACGAGCTGGTCCTCGGCGGAAAGCGGCGCGGCGCGCCGCTCGGTCTCGGCCCGAACGGCCTCATAGGCTGCCAGCCAGCCGGCGCGCGACGCCGACGCCGATAGCTGCAGGATAGCCGCCGATGTGCCGGGCGGGTCGGATTGCTTTGGCAGGCGAGACGTAGGTGCAGGCATCAGCGCCTCCGGGTCGAGTGAGCGCTTCGGTGATCAGCACATTTACAATGCCGCCGGTGCACGCGGCCGCCGGCGGACTTGCATCAGGGCAGCCGCCCAATCTGTCCGCAATGTGGCCGTTCTCCTCACGACAGCGTGAGGCGGGAGGTGATCTGCGCTGTTCAGCTTCGCGAGCTCACAGCGCAATGTCTCAGCCTATGCAATTAGAACTTTCCCACGACGTTGAGGAAGATTCCCCTGTCGTCCAGCGTCAGATCGCGCAAGTCGTCGGAGAAGACGCCGAAGTTGTAGCCGACGCCAACCTTGAAGTTGTTGCCGACGTGGCGATAGACCGCCGCCAGCGCGCCGTAGTCGGTTGTCTTGGCTGACGGCATGGCCAGCACCCTGCCCTCCAGCAGAATGTCCCATTCCTTGACGATGTGCAGGTCGGCACGAAGGACGCCGAGATGCGCCGATGAGCGCTCCCAAGGCGAGAGGCCGTCAGAGCCGTCGAGGAAGCGCTGCTGGACGTCGCCGATGCGGAAGCCGTACTTGCCGCCAACCGATAGCCAGGGAAACAGGTCGTAGATGAGGTCGGCCGACAGGATGTGGCTGCGCTGGCGCGGGCTGGCCAGCCGGCCATTGAAGCCCACCTGGTCGGGCCCGGGCAGATCGTAGAGCCAGGTGTATCTGAACAACGCGTTGAGCCGATCATTGTCGACGGGGCGATAGGCGTAGCCCAGCGAAGCCTCGACATAGTCGCCGGCGCGGAAGGCACCGGCGGAACTGTCGGACAGAACCGCGTCGACATGCGCCATCAGGCGCCAGTCCTCGCTCGTCTTCCACGACAGGCCCGAAGCGAAGAGATAGCTGTTGAGATTGCGGCTGCCGTCCTCGCTCTCATCGAAGCGCGCCTCGCCGCGCGTACGGGCGTTGATGCCCTCCTCTTCGTCGTTGTAGCCGACCGACAGCGACACCGCCTTGCGGTCGAAGTCCGCGCGCTCCAGCCCGGTGGCCGGATCGATCGTGCGGTCGCGCACGAGGCCCGCTTCGAAGCCGGTGTCGACAGTCCAGACGGCGTTGGGGGTGTAGACGACGCCGTAGGTCTGGGTCAGCGACTGTCGGCGTCCGAACATGTCGTAGCTGTTCTCGACATAGGCGGAGGCGGTTTCGCCCAGCTTGCGCCGCACGCCGCCGACGATCGCGCCGCGGTCGGTGCCGACCAGATCGTAGGAGCGGTCGACATCGAAGGCGCGGTCGGGATCGAGACGGTAGCCGATGTAATAATGCGCGTCGGCCGTCGGGTCGTAGGTCAGCCCGGCCAGCGCGCCGAGGCCGCTGTTGCCGTAGGAGATTTCACCGGTCGCGCCGATCGTCTCGGTGAGCCTGATCTCGCCGCCGACGCCGGCGCGGTCATTGCGCCTGATGTCTCCGGAGCGGTCGAGCGTGCCCTGGCCGAAGACGTAGGCCATGCGGTCCGCGTCGGGCCGGTATTCGAGCCGGACGCCGGCGTCCAGGCGCGAGCCGTCATAGCCGCTCTTGCCCGAGCCGATCGCCCTCGGCGAGAGGATGTCTGTGTAGCCGATGCCGAAGGCAACCTTCCAATATTCATCGAGCTGGTAGCCGAGACTGGCGTTGCCCTCGCGCTTGAGCTGCCCTTCCGCGTCCTTGAAATCGTCATAGAGGAGCGTGAGGCCGGTGCGCTCGGTGATCGCGAGATCGGCATGCGCGCCCCAGATGCGGCGGCCGATCAGGGCCTGTTTCGAAAGCGTGGCGAAGCCGGCCTGCACCTCCTCGTAGTAGCCGCCGACCGTGCCCTTCACACCGCCTTCGGCGATCTCTTCGAGGTCGACCTGCCCGCGCACGCGCCAGGCCGCGGCGGCGCGGTCGCGCCGGCCCGCAGTGCCGATCTCGCTCATCGTCAGGCCGCCGTCGGTCGAGCGAGCGGTGCTGAAGCCCGGGCCCCTGGACCGCGAGACCTCGGCCTCGATGAAGGTCTTCTCGGAATGGCGGAACTGGATGTCGGCGCCATAGGCCTGCTGGTCGGCCTCGCCGGTGGTCTCGCTCATGCCGGTGACGCCGACGCGCACCTTGTCGTCCAGCCATTGCTGGGCCCGGCCGCCATAGACATAGCCGTCGACGTCGGTGGCAACGGGCGTGTATTCGTACTGGGCGACCAGGTAGATCTTGTTGCCGCCGAGCGCGCCGTTGCGCACCGGCCCGGTGGCTCCAGTAGCCGACGACAGTGGGCTCTTGAGGATCAGGACGCCCTGCATGTAGTCGAAGCTGTAGTCGTCGCCATAGACCAGCGTGCGCCGCTCGATGACGCGGCCGGTGACGCTGTCACGGACCTCGACCGCCACCGTCTCCGAGCCGATGGTGATGTCCTGTCGCTTCAGGAAATAGGCAGAACCGCCGGTGCCAAGGAACTCATCGCGCTGCGGCAGCGTGTCGGGCTGGGCAGCATAGAGGGTGACCTCGCTCTTGCGTTCGCCGAAGGAGGTTGCCTCCTCGGAGCGATATACGACGTTCGCCCCATAAAGTGCGCGGTCCGAGCGCATGAACTCGGTGCCGGTGATGCGGGTCTTGTAGTTGCCCCACATCACATGGCTGTCGCCGCGTTCGAGCCGGACGTAGAACTTGCCGTTGGTGGGCGCGTCTTCGACCATGGTCGAATCGTCGCCATAGACCGGATAGTAGTCGTCCGGATCGAGCCTGCGCAGAAGCTGGCGCGGATCCTTGCCGTCGAGGCCGCGGAACAGGTTCTCGATTCTGTCCTCGCCGGTGTCGGCGGCGGCGGTGAGCAGGTACGCGCCCTTGATCTTGCCCTTCACATAGAAGGCCAGTCGGCCGTTGGTGTAGATGTCGTCGTATTCGCCCGGCCGCACCGCCTCGATCCCGGCATCGCCCATGCGCTTGCCGATCGTAAGATCGGCCAGCGCGACATAGAACCAGTCGTTGTCGGGAATGGTTATCTGGCGGTTGAAATCGAGCGCGCTTGCCGTGGAGACGCCCTGCACGGCGACATCGACCTCATGGTCGCCGGGCGGCAGGATGCGCTGGACGACGAAGGCCCGGTTGGGATCGACGGGGATGTCCTCGCCGAGTGCGCGCACGCGATGGCCTTCGGGCACGTTGCGCCCATAAATGGTGACGGCGCCGCCGCTGACCGGAATGTTGCGCAGCGCAGTACGGACCTCGCCCATGTCGGGTGCGCTGGCGACATCGGTCAGGCCCTCGGTGACGGCCATGTCCGTCCGCGCAAGGGTCAGCGGCAAGGTCTCGTCGTAGCGGCCCTGGGCGTCGTAGACGCGAAGCACATAGCTGAAATCGCCCGCCGTTTCCGCGGGCGATGGTAACGTCCAGGCCGCCTCGCCATTGATGGCAACCGGCACCACGGCGACCGGCCTCGAAGCCTCCGGCTTGTCCGCTGGATAGATACGGACCTCGGCCCGCTCGATGAAGGCCGGATAGTTGGCCCTCGCAACGAAACCGACAACCTCACCCGTCTTGTAGGCGCGGCGCAGCGGCATGGTCGCCACGTTGAGCAACGGCTTGGCATCGAGCCCGTCGAACTTCACCTGGATGTCGACTGCGGCAAGACCAACGTCGGTCTTGCGCGCTTCATCTTCCGCCATCGGCGTGGCGCCTTCCGCCACCGGTGCGCCGTCGACGGAGATCGAGAAGGGAATTGCGCCATCGTCAGACCAGGCGGCCCCCGACCAGGCCAACAGGGCAAACGCCGTGCCGGCAAGCAGCAACGCCGAGCGACCGGTTCGCGCAACTGACGACGAGCCCGCGCGCAGGCGAGCGGCCTCCAAGATGGTCCTCATTTGCCTGCCTCCACGCGCGTTTCGATGTCCAGCGGGGTGCGGTGGCCTGCCTTGCGCCAGCGTTCGGCGATTTCCGCCTCCAGCGCGCGCATGCGGTGGGCGGCAAGTTCCTTCCCGGCGCCGACATAGCTGACGCGCAGCACCGACTTCTCCTTGCCGAGCAGTTCGACCAGCTGGTCGAGCCCTCGCTGCCACTCGCCCTTGAGCTCAATGCGGCCAGCAACGAAAGCCTCATCCTTGAGGTCGAGCCGGACGACGCGGCCGATCGAGGCGCCGAAGTTGAGCTTGGTCATCTTGCCAGCGGTGAGCCGGACGACACGTGGGTTCTCAGTGGTCAGGCTGTAGCCGGATGGCAGCGTTCGCGGGTCGAGCTTCAGGATGAAGTTCGAGCCGATGCGCTGTTCGGGCAGGTCCGCGCAGGCGATGTGGAAGCGACCATGCGCGTCGGTCGTCACCAGCACGCCGTCGACGGTTGCCAGCCGCACGCCTGGCAGGCCGGGCTCGCCCTCGTCCTGGTAGCCGTTGCCGTTCTTGTCGTCGAACACCTTGCCGATGACGTCGCCGCAGTCGAAGACCGGCTCGGCCAGTATCTCGACCGTCGCCTTGGCGTCCGGCGCGATCCTGTTGCCGTCTTCATCCGCGGCAATCGCCGTGTTGACGTGCTTGCCCGGCCCGGCCGAACTCAGTGCCATCAGCTGCAGGCGGATGACCAGCTTACCGTTGCCCGGCACCGCCAGATCCTTGAAGACGATGTTGCGACCGTTGACGACCGGGGCCACGGCCACCCCGTCGACCGTCGCCGAGCCGTCCACATAGCGGAAGCCGGACGGCGCCACGTCAGTTACGCTGATGCCCGAGACATTGGACGGGCCGTTGTTGACGACCGTGATGGTGTAGGGCGCCTTCTCGCCGATCCGGATGTAGCGCAAGCCGGCCTGCTTGATGACGGTGACGTCCGAAGGCGCCGCCGACGGCAGCGCGATCAACGCCACGCTCTCGTTGGATTCGACCAGGTTCGAAGGGATCATGACACCGCCCCGGTAGCCTTGGGCCTTGGCGGTGTTGTTGATGCCGTCGACGATACCCGCAGCGTTGTCGATATCCGCCTGGCTGAGCGGGTAGGTCGCGGTGAAGGTCGCTTCCTCGCCGGGGGCGAGCGCCAGCGCCGCTGGCGTGATCGCGGAGAGGCTGTTGGTCGCCGGATGGCCGTTGAAGGTCGGGCCAGCATCGACCGGGCTGACGCTGTCGAGCGGCAGGTTGCCGGTGTTGGTGACGACGAAGCTATAGGTCAGCCTGTCACCCGGCGTCGGCCCGCCGCTGCCGTCGGCATCCTCGAACTTGCCTGATTTCGAGATGGCGAGTTCAGGCTTGGCGACAGGCGTCGTGACCGAGCAGGTCGTGCATCCGGGATCGATGTCCCTGCCCGATAGCGTGTTGGCAATTTCGGAAACGCCGGCCGGCAGCGGGTCATCGACGGTGAACTCGACGGTGACCGTGACCGAGCTGTCGGCAGGGACCGTAGCCACGGCAAGGTCGAGCGAGCCCGGACCGGCAACCGGCGTGGTGAAGCCAGTCGCCCCTGCGACAGCTGTCAGCGTCGCACCGGCGGGAATGTTCTCGGTGAACTCGAAATCGTTGAAGTCGCTGCCGCCGTTGTTGGTCAGCGTCAGCGTATAGGTCAGCACCTCGCCTGGCTCCGCGACCTGGTCGACGGTCATGCTCTCGCCGGTCAAGGCCTTGGCAACCCGCACCTTGGGTGCGCTCGGCACCGTCACCGAGCAGGTGCTGCAATCGGGATCGACATCACCCCCAGAGACCGTGTTGACGATGCTGTCCACACCGTCGGCAACGGGAGCGTCGACGGTGAACTGGACGGTTACCGTGGCCGTTCCATTGGCCGGAACAGTAGCGACCGTAAGGTTCACGGCACCCGGCCCCGCAACCGCCGAACCGAAGCCGCTGGCACCGCTGACCGAAGTCAGCCTCACTCCTGCCGGCACATTCTCCGTGAGGCGGAAATTGGCGAAGGGGCTGCCGCCGCTGTTGGTCAGCGTCAGCGCATAGGTCAGCACCTCGCCGGGCTGGGCGATGTTGTCTGCAGCAATGCTCTCGCCGGTGAGCGTCTTTTCGAGGGTCACCTTAGGCGCAGTCGGTGTGGTGACCGAGCAGGTCGTGCAGCCGGGGTCCGTGTCCCCGCCCGACACCGTGTTGACGATGCTGGTGAGCCCATCGGCCAGAATTTCATCCACCGTGAAGGCAACCGTCACAGTGGCAATGTCACCGGCGGGCACACTGAGCACCGACAGGTCAAGCGTGGCCGGCCCCGCGACCGGAGCGGTGAAGCCGGTCGCCCCTGTGACGGCCGTCAGCGTGGCTCCGGCAGGCACATTCTCCGTGAAGCGGAAATTGGCGAAGTCGCTGCCGCCGGAGTTGGTCAATGTGAGCGTATAGGTCAGCACCTCGCGCGGCTGGGCAATGCCGTCAACGGCAAGGCTCTCGCCAGTGAGCTTCTTGTCTAGAGTCACCTTGGCCGGCGTCGACGTCGTCACCGAGCAGGTGGTGCAATCGGGGGGCACGTCGCCTCCGGAAACCGCATTGACGATGCTGGTGACCCCCGCCGGCAGCGGATCCGCGATCTGGAACGAGACGGTGACGGTAGTCGCGCCGTTGGCCGGCACCACGGGCACCGTGAGGTCGAGCGTGCCGGCGCCGGATATCGGCCCGGCAAGGCCGTCTGCCCCGATGACCGCGGTCAGCGTCGCGCCCGCAGGTACGTGCTCGGTCAGCCTGAAATCGGCAAAGTCGGTGCCGCCGGCATTGGTCAGCGTGATCGTATAGGTCAGCGTCTCGCCCGGCTCGGCGATGCCGTCTACGGTCTTGCTCTCGCCGGTGAGCGTCTTCTGCACGGTCACCTCGGCCGGCGTCGGCGTTTCCACACATGTTGCCGAAGGGCATGGCGGCAGCGGATCGCCGGTCCTTAGGGCTACGTTGGAGACCTTGGTTGCCCCCACCGGCAACGGATCCTTGACCCTGGTGCGCACCACCAGCGTGCGCGTCCCGGGCACTGCGCCCAGTTGGCCAGGCACCGAAAGGCCGGTCCAGTTGACGTTGCCGCCGCTCTGCGTGCCGCCATCGCTTGCATTGGCGAAGGTCACGTTGGGGTCGAGCACGTCGGTGACGGCATAGTTGGTCGCCGGACCGCCGACATTGGTCAGCGTGATCGTATAGGTGAGCGTCTCGCCCGGCTCGGCAACGCCGGCGCGGCTGCCGCTTTCGCCGGTCAGCTTCTTCTCGATGGTGATCGCGGGCGGCGTCGGCAGCGACGCGCATTGGTCGGACGGGCAGGACGGCTCAGCCTCGCCCTTTTCATAGGCGAGGTTGCCGATCTTCGTCACGCCAGCCGGGAGCGGATCGTTCACGATGGTGATGACGGTCAGCACGAGTTCGCCCGGCGTCGCCCCCATCTGCTGTGGAACGGCAAGCCCGCTCCACTCGACATTGCTGCCGACAGGTGCGCCGCCGTGATCGGCGCTTGCGAAGCCGACATTTGGATCGAGCTTGTCTACGACCGCAAAGTTGGTCGCGGGGCCGCCAGTGTTGGTCAGCGTGATCTGATAGGTCAGCGTCTCGCCAGGCTCGGCGATGCCGGCCTGCGTGCCGTTTTCGCCGATCAGCTCCTTCTTGATCTTCACGTTTGGAGGCGTCGGCATTTCGGCGCACTGCGCCGAAGGACAGGGCGGCTCGGGCTGGCCGGTCTCGAAGGCGACGTTGGCAATGCCGGTCACGCCGGCCGGCAGCGGGCTCGCCACCTTGGTGCGCACCGTGAGCACGCGGGTGCCCGGCACCGCGCCCACCTGGGCCGGAACCGACAGGCTGGTCCAATTGACATCGCTGCCGCTCGGGGCGCCGCCGTCGCTGGCGCTGACGAAGGACACATTGGGATCGAGCCGGTCGGTGACGGCGTAGCCAGTCGCTGCACCACCCGTATTGGTCAGCGTGATCTGGTAGGTCAGCGTTTCGCCCGGTTCTGCTACACCGGCTTTGGCGCCGCTTTCGCCGACCAGCTTCTTGTCGATCGCGATGACGGGCGGGGTCGGCAGCTCGGCGCACTGGGCCGACGGGCAGGATGGCTCGGTCTGTCCGGTTTCGAAGGCGATGTTCGACACCTTGGTCGTGCCTGCCGGCAGGGATGCGGCAACGCGCACCTCGACGGTGAGCTCCAGCATGCCCGGCGCGCCGTTGTTGTAGGCAGGCACCGTCAGGTTGGTCCATTCGACCACACCGCCAGCGTGGACGCCGCCATTGTCGGCGCTGACGAAAATGGTGTTGGCATCCAGCTTGTCGGTGACGCCATAGCTGTTTGTCGCGCCGCCAGTGTTGGTCAGGGTGATCCTGTAGGTCAGCGTCTCGCCGGGTTCGGCAATGCCCGGCAACGCGCCATCCTCGCCGACCAGCTTCTTGCTGACGCTGATATGCGCCGGATCAGGAATCCGCACGCACTGGTCGGAGGGGCAGGACGGGTCGGGGTCGCCGGTCTCCTTGACCAGGTTGGTCACGATCGCCCCTGGCGTGAGCGGGTCGTCGACCTGCACCTCGACGGTCAGCACAAGCGTGCCCGGCGTCGCGCCGACCTGGGCCGGAACGGCGAGGCCGTTCCATACGACGCCCTCCCCGCCCGCGACGCCGCCATTGTCGGCGGAGACGAAAGTGACGTGCTCGTCCAGCTTGTCGGTGACGGAGTAGTTGATGGCCGCGCCGCCGGTGTTGGTCAGCGTGATCTGGTAGATCAGCACCTCCCCTGGCTGCGGCGAGCGGTCCTCGACCATGCTCTCGCCGGTCAGTTCCTTCCTGAGCGTGATCTTCGCCGGTGCCGGGATCTGCACGCATTGGTCGGACGGGCAACCGGGATTGCTGTTCCCCGTCTTCTTGGCGATGTTGGTGATGGTCGTCACGCCCGGCGCGAGCGGGTCATCCACCTGCACCCGAATCGTCAGCTCCAGCTTTCCGGGGGTGGCGCCGTCCTGAGCCGCTACGGTCAGGCCATTCCAGATAACCTCCTGACCGCTGAACACACCGCCATGATCTGCCGCAACGAAGCTGACATTGGCATCCAGCACGTCGGTCAGCGAATAATTGGAGGCGGTGCCGCCGGTGTTGGTGAGCGTAATGCGATAGGTCAGCAGCTCGCCCGGCTGCGGAGCCTCGTCGCGCGCGATGTCCTCGTCGATCAGTTCCTTCTTGATCGTCACGGCCGGCGGGATGTCGCTGTTGACGATGGTGCACACCGCCGCATCGCCATTGACCGGCGTTACCGAATTGCCCGGCACCGGAGCCGCACCGTTGATTACGCAGCTGTAGCTGCCGGCCGCGTAGCCGGGCAGGTTGGTTTCGGACAGCGCATAGACGCCAGCCGGAACCGACACGCGGGTCACCTGGGCCGAGCCTGTTGGACCCGAGACCGTCACCGGACCGGTGGCCGAAAGCGTGAAATCGGTTGCCGCGGCGATGCCGCCATGGCTGTTGTCGAGCGTCTTGACCAGTGTCAGCGTTGCCGGCTGATCCTGATTGGCGATGGTGCAGACCGCCTCGTCGCCATTGGCCAGGTTCAGTGTGTTGCTCGATATGGCCGCGCCGCCATTCACCACGCAGGAATAGTCCCCGCCGGAGTAGCCGGGGATGCTGGTCTCGCGCAGCACATAGCTGCCGGCGGGCACCGATGCATCGGTGATCGCCGGGGCTCCGGTAACGCCTGAAATGACCACTGGGCCGGTGGCCGTCAGGGTGAAATTGGCAGGCGACGCCGTACCGCCACGGCTGTTGGTGACGGACTTCACCAGCGTCAGCCGGGCTGGCTGAACGGTGTTGGTGACGGTGCAGACCACATCGTCACCATTGGCGAGGGTCACGCTGTTGCCCGGGACGGCGGCGGCGCCGTTGATCGAGCAGCTGTAATCTCCGTCCACATAACCGGGGAAACTGGTTTCGCTGAGCGTATAGGTGCCCGACGCAACCGCCGCAGACGTCACCGCCGCGCTGCCGGAGGTGCCGGAAATGGACGTGGGACCCGTAGCCGACAGGGTGAAATCCGAGAGTGTCGCCGTACCGCCGTAGTCGTTGACGATTTCCTTGACCAGCGTAAGCCGCGCCGGCTGGTCCCTGTTGGTAACGGTGCAGACCACAGCGTCGCCATTGGCGACAGTCAGCATGTTGCCTGCAACCGCAGCGCCGCCGTTGATCGCGCACATGAAGGTGCCTTGGGAGTAGCCGGCAAGGCTCGTTTCCGACAGCGTGTAGACGCCCGCGTGGACCGTCGCGGCGGTTAGCTGGGGGCTTCCCGATACACCGGAGATCGGAGTCGGACCGGCGGCCGACAGCGTAAAGTCGGTCGGCACGGCGGTGCCGCCATGGTTGTTCTGGACGACCTTCGCGAGCGTCAGTGTCGCCGGCTGGTCGCGATTGACGACGGTACAGACGGCCACCTGCTCGTTGAGCAGCGAGATGGTGTTGCCGGTCACCTGCGGCCCGCCATCGATCGAACAGACATAGTCTGAACCGGTGTAGCCGCTCGGCCCGGTTTCGCTCAGCGTATAGGTGCCTGCGACCACGGGGGCGGAGGTGACTGCGGCGCTGTTGTGGGCTCCGGAAATCGACGTTGGCCCGCTGGCGCGAAGAACGAAATCCGGGGGAGTTCGGGTTCCCCCATGGTCGTTCAACACCTGCTTTTGCAAGGTCAGGCGGGGCACCGAAACGTTGATGTCGGTGGCCACGTTGTTGCTGGGATTATCACCGATCACTGTATCGGGCAGCGTGATCGTGACGGTGTTGGTCAATGGCCCGGCGAAGTTCAACGGAACATCGATGGTCAGTTGATAGGTCACCTTCCCGCCGACAGGCACATTCACTTTGTCGGCAATTCCGCCCGTACCGCTCGGCGCACAGCTTGCCCCGGCGGAGGCGGAGCACGTCCAGTTGATCGCAGAGGCGGGGATACCGGCCGGCGGCGGATCCGAGACGGTCACGCCTTGGACTCCGAACGGACCGGAATTGGTGACCTCTATCGTGTAGACGCTCTTTGCGCCCGGCGTGTAGGTGGGCGAACCGTCGGTCTTGGTCACCGCAAGCTCGGCCCCGAAAGCCAGATTGGCGGCCGGGCAATGCATGCCGTCATTGCTGTCGGCGGCCGGCGATCCAGACAGCAGCGTCCTTGCGCCGGTGGTCAGGTCGAACTGGTAGAAACCGCCACTGTTGCGAGAACCGAACAGCCCGTTCGGGGCGCCGAACATTGCGCCGATATATCCGGAGGGACCGGGCGCACCGATGTTCTGCACCACGCCAGTCGTCGGATGGATGGAAACCAGCTGGCCGTTCTGCTCGACCGAATAAAGAAGACCGCCGACCCACGCCAGGTCGGCAATATCGATGCTGCGGCTCAACGACACCGCGATCGCATTCATGTTTGCGATATTTATGCGGTGCAGGACGTTGGACGAATTGGCTCCGACGACATAAAGGAAATTGCCGGCCGGGCTGAACGCGCCGCTACGGTAATTGCCGGCAAGGGGCAGATTGTTGACCGCGCCGATATCTTGCACGGTGCCGTTGGGACGAACGCGCAAGACGTGGTTCGTCTTCCCGCTCTCAAAGCTCATCGCATAGATGAAATTGTCGGCGGGATTATAGTCGGCACCGTTATAGTTGGTGGGTGCGGCGGTGCCGACCGGCGAAAAGGTGAACGGGTTGGTGGTGGTCGATACGTTATAGAGCGTGCCGTACTGGACCAGCCACATGCGGGAATCGCAACCGCTGAACTGGGCATTTGCGGGCGCGACGCCACCGCTCAAAAAGACGCCGGCCGAGACGGCGATCTGCGCGCTGAGCACAAGAAGCACCGAAAGCGCCGCCTGCATGGTCTTGCGAAAGTGGGCCGAGACCAGCTTCAGAAACCTGACGCGCTCGCAAAATCGCATATTCGCCCCCGATCGATCACGCGATGCCCCATTGGCACCCGCCAAGGCGGATGCGATCGAAGAAGGGCCTGCACATGCCAAGAACGTTTTGCGAAGCGCCCAAAACCTCTCCTGCCCGGGCACCAGCAGCACGCCTCGGGCAACCGGCCCACGCAGACCGGTCACCCGTAGCTAGAGAGAGATCACAATTGGACCGGCCGATCTTTCAGGATATGTCGGCAGTGTCAGAATACTGGGAAAATCGACGTCTAAACTTCATCGGCTCCAGGACCTGCTGCTAGCTGCGCCGGCGCAACTGCGCCGGGGTCAGGCCGCGGTGCTTCCTGAGCGTCGAGGTCAGATGGCTTTGGCTGGAAAAGCCGCTGAGATGCGCAATTTCCGCAATCGTCATGCCTTGTTCTTCCAGCAGACGCACGGCGTGATCCAGGCGCAGATTGGTCAGATATTGGTAGGGCCGCTGGCCGAAGGTTTGCGCGAACGCCTTGATGAAATGGCTGGGTGACAGCCCGCAAAGTGCAGCGAGCTCGGCAATGGACAATTTGTCGGACAAATGCTCGACCAGATAGTCGCGCACTCGACGGGCGTTGTGGGGTGATAATCCGCCCCGAATGGGCGACTGCGGCCTGTCTATCCCTGAATAGTTTCTGAGCAGATGCACGCCGAACAGCGTGATCAAAGAATCGACATAGAGCTCGTTCGCCGCCGGCTTGTCTCTAAGTTCCGCCTTCAACAGCTCCGCAATTCGATGCGCAGTCGGATCAACCACAACCGAGTTCAGCGCTTGCAGGTCGACGCCCCCCGCATCAAGTTCGTGCTCGGCGAGCTCGAGCAGGCTGGCGGGGGTTATGGCAATGGAGACGCTTTCGCGTGCCGTGGGCCAGATTGTGGACCCATCAACGCCCGCCGGCACGATGCCGAGCATCCCCACGGGAGCATCAAATACACGCAATTTACTGCTCCCAACGGCCGAAAGCGCGCCCAGGAGCGGGGAAAGAAAGACTGTCGCATAGTGGCTTTCGGCGACGAAGGCCATCGATCCCGCCGGACGATCAAGATGGACGGCACCGCCCCTGAAGGTCGCCAGACGGGGCCCTGAGCACACCGGAATGAAATCGAGCGCGTCACGACCATCTCGAGAACTGGCGGCAATGTCGGGTTCTGCGTGGTGCGCGATGATAGCGTCGGCCGCATCACGCATTGCGTATCGACCGTCGCGGCCAGACGTCGCTCCCTTCGCCGAAAGAACCGACTGTTTGCCCGCCGGCTCGCCGCTTGCGGGACGCGATCACTCGACGCAAATCTCTGATGCGGAAACGATTTTGCCCGCCAAACCCAAAAATCGGAGGCCGAGATGGCCAGAACGCCATGCTAGAAATAGTCATTCCAAAATAAGTCAAAACTTAATGCAAAATTCGAAAGTTATTATATTTAGTACACATGCGTTACATATATTAACTTAGTCTATAGTAGCTTATTTGCATTTTATTAATTAAATTTGAAACTTTTTTCCTGCCGACGATAGCCAAGACGGCGTTCCCGCGTGCCTCAATCGAACTCGTGAGACGAGCTCGATCATATCGTTGCCGAAATGACGAACGCTTTCGTAGAGTCAGGCCAGACCGACAATTCGAACGGCTGCTCAATTCCGATGACCACAGGATAACGCCCGTGCACGTCAAGGAAATCGGTGTCGCAGACTGCCTACCCTAGTGAACGGCTGCGTGCAGAATTCGCTCTGCGGTCGCTTCTGCGCGGGAAAATTCGGCGGCGATGGTGCCGCCCTTGGCCACCAGTATCCGATCGGAAAGGTCAAGTATCTCCGGCAGATAGGAGGAGATCAGGATCACGCCAGCACCGCTGTCGGCGATGTCCCTGATGATTTGCCTGATCTCGGCGATGGCTCCGACGTCGACGCCCCGCGTCGGCTCATCGAAAATGACCAGCCTTGGCTGCTGAGCGAGCGATTTGGCTATTACCACTTTCTGCTGATTGCCGCCCGACAGATAAAGCACCGGCTGGTGCTCGCCGATCCTGCGGATCGTCAGCCTCTCTTCCCATTCGCGCGCGATGCGGCGCATGCGGCCGAGCGGAGCGAGCAACGTGCGTCGTCCGAACTTTGCCAGCCATCCAAGCCCGATATTGTCCGACACGCTCAGCGTGTCGAAGAACCCGTCGAGCTTTCTGTCCTCGCTGACATAGGCGATGCCGTCAGCCACCGCGTGGGCAGGGATGGCGTAGCGCACCTCCCTGCCGTCAAGCCAGATGCGGCCACCACTGAAATTGCGCTTGGTGTGGCCCATGATTACCTTGGCCACTTCGCTGCGGCCAGAGCCGATCAGGCCGGCGATACCAGTGATCTCGCCCGGAAAGATGGAGAAGGACATGTTGTTGACCATGCTGCCCATTCGGATGTTCTCCACCCGCAGCACCGGTAGGGCCGAGGCCGGCTTGTGCGCGACCGTTGGGGCTGGAACCCGCTCATTCAGTTCCTCGCCGATCATGTGCCTTATCAGGCGGCCTCGGTCGAAATCGGAAGCAGGCCCGGTCACAATCATGCGCCCGTTGCGCAGGACCGAAATGCGATCGGCGTGGCTGAGCGCCTCTTCCAGCGCATGCGAGATGAAGATTATCGCAACACCGCTGCGCCGCAGCGACCTCATCAAATCGAACAGATGGTCCGTCTCCTCCGGCGTAAGCGCCGCAGTCGGCTCGTCGAGGATGATGATGCGCGCCTCGTTGAGCACGGCGCGCGCGATCTCGACCATCTGCCGCTTGGCTGCGGACAGGGAGCCGGCGAGTTGCGCGGGATCGACCTTGAAGTTCAGGCGCTGCAGCACCTGCCGTGCGGCATTGCGCACCTTGCGCACCGAATTGAAGGCGCGTTCGCGGCCGAGCACTATGTTCTGCGCCACGGTGAGCTGCGGGACGAGACTGGTCTCCTGATAGACCATGGAGATGCCGCGCGCATTGGCATCTTTCGGCGCGGAGAAGGCCACCACTTCCCCGTCGACGCGGACCTCGCCTTCCGAAGGGGCGATGACGCCGGCGATCAGCTTGCAAAGCGTGGACTTGCCCGCCCCGTTCTCGCCGACGAGTGCATGGATCTCGCCGGGATAGAGCTGAAAATTCGCCTCGGCCAGCGCCGCGATGCCACCATAGGTCTTGGTGGCATTCTGAAGACTCACAACGGGCTGTACTGTCATCTCCGTCACGCCCCCCTGCCAAGGTTGACGATCTCGCCGCTGGCCTTGCTGATCGCGATCAGATCGCCGTTCCACACCGCAACATCGCTTATCGCATGGCGCTGGCCATTGGCCCGCGACTGCGCCGACCCGACCGGCATCATGTTCTCGTCCATCCGGATGAGCAGGCCATATGAGAAGGATGGAGCCCAGGGCTTCACCTCGCCAAACAGGCGCGTCGCGCCAAGTTCGATGGGAAGATCATGGCTGAACTCCGGGTTCGAGCGCGGGGCGATCCAGTGGCGAGGCGCGATCTTCGCCTTCATTTCCGTTTTAAAGGCATGCTCCGTCTTCAAGAACTCGATCAGCGGGTCGCGCCGCGAGAGACACGCCAGGGCGTAGCCGCCCGCAATCCGGCGCAGGCGCCCCAGATAGCCGGGATAGCCCGACTGCCTGACTTTTCCGGTGGCATCGACGATCGCCGCGTGCTCGAGCAACGACACCATCGCACCGCCTTGGCCGTCCAGGCTGATACCCATCGGACAATGCAGTCCGGAAGCTACGACGCTTGCGCCGCCAGATCGGTTCAGCGCCACGAGTTGCCCGCGCGCCTCGTCGTCCCACGCCGCCAGTGCCAGCACGTTGTCGTTCGCGCCATAGCCGCAGTCAACCAACAGCAGTTCATCCGGGGACCGAAACACGCAGTCAACCACAGACGTGAGCCGTCCGGGCGGCTGTGACCAGTCCGTTGTCGGGGCGCCCGAAGGATCGAGGACAGCGACGCTCCCGCCCGCGAGGCCAACCGCGACGAGGCCGCCCGGTCCGGCGCACAAAGCCGTGACCGGCGCGTCGAATTTGGCCCACCGCTCGAACGTGCCGCCCCAACCGGAAAGCGCCAGAATGTGTGAACCGGAACTGCAAAGAAGCCGGCCATCGCTTGCGACGCACAACGCGTCGGGTGCCTCCACCTTCATGCCCAGGGCCTCATCCAGCCTGCCGTTCGGGCCGAGCACACCTTCCAGCGTCATTGCAGGCGTTTCCCGCCGCCGTGCCCCGAAGAATGACATCATCGCGCCTTCCCCCAGTAGCTCTCCGGGCCGCGCCAGTTCTCGTTTTCGCCGTCGAGCTTGAGGCGTCCGATCCTGTTGTTGGTGACACCTCCGAGATACAGCGAGCCTTCATGCTCGCGCATGGACGTGATCATGTAGAGCGGGCCGTCCGGTGCGTCCCACAGCGCATCGACGACATGACCATTGCCATCGATCTTCAGCACTCCGCCGATGTTGAGATTGCCGAAAAGCCAGTTGGTCGGCGGCACGCGTTTCGTCATGCGCCTGCGCAGGTTGGGATGGCGCATGGCCATATCGAAGACAGGGTTGCGCATGCCCGCCAGTGCGACCCAGTACCCGCCATCCGAGGCGCGGTTGATGTTGTCGGGATAGCCCGGCAGGCCGCTGGCGAAAACGCGGGGCCCGTCGGAGAGACGCGCCAGATCGAAGATCATGACCGAGCACTCCCAGGTGCTCGCCACCAGAAGATGCTTTCCGTCATGGGTGAGGCAGACGCCATTGGGGAAGCGAAGATTGTCGCAGACTGTGCGCGTCCTGCCCGTAGCGGGGTCATAGGAGAGCAGGCGTCCGTTCGGGCGACCCTCCAGCAGGTCGAGACCCCAGTTTTCGATGTCATAGCGTTTGGTCGCGTCGGTGAAATAGATGGTGCCGTCCGGCGCGATATCGAGATCGTCCGCCATGCGGATGGTCGTGTCGTCCTGTACGCTGAACAGGCTGCGCTCGGTCTGGTCGGTCAGGAGCTCGACCTTGCCGTCCATCGTCACGCGGACAAGCCCCATACCGGCGACGCAAACGACGATGCGCCCCTCGCGATCCAGCGCGAGGCCGAGCGGGCGGCCGCCGATCTTGGCCAGAACCTCGGCCTTTGCATGATCCGGCGCGGGGATCCTGAAGAGATAACCGTCACGGCTGCCGCAATAGACATTGCCGGCCTCGTCCAAGAGGACGTCTTCCGGCCCGTCGATCTGTCCCGCGACCAGGATTTCGGCAGCCTTCAGTTTCGGCGCGATCTCGTCGGGCATCAGGCCCTGCATGCCCTGCACCCTTCCCGTGTCGAAAGCGACCGGATCAAGATAGGTCGAGGCAAGCAGCCGATGTCGGTTCTTGCGGAATTTTACATCGATGACGAGGATGAGGATGATGATTGCGCCCATGCTGAGCTGGACGAAATCGCCGCGGAATCCGGCGTTCACCATCGCATTGTTGAGCAGGTAGATGGTCGTGAAGCCGATCAGCACCGATACCACAGCGCCGCGCCCCGGCACGAAACCGCCCAACCCGACGACAAGCGCCGTGAGGGCGAAGAATTCCATGCCTATCGCCGTATCGGAGCCGGCGCTGTTCTGACGTGCGGCGAACAGGAAGCCGGCGAGACCCACGATCAGGCCTGCGAGGACATAGGCAAAGAAGATCGTGGACTTGACGCGGATGCCGCCATGACGCGCCGCCTTGCGGTTGCCGCCGACGGCGAGGACATGCCAGCCAAACCGCGTCTGGCGAAACATGATCAGGACGAAGGCCGCGATGACCAAAAGCGTCCAGAACCCGATCGGCAAGGTCAGCACCTTCTCGAAACCGATCCAGTCCCAAAGGTCGTCCACGCGCGCGGACGTTGAAATCTCCACGAGCTGTGCCTGCGAGGCGAGCGTGTAGAGGCCACGCACGGTGATCATCGTGCCCAAGGTGGTCAGAAGGGCACCGCAGCCGAGCAGGCCGGCGATGACGCCGTTGACCGTGCCAATGAGGGCTCCCGCCGCCAGAGTCAGAACCAGCGCCGCGGGGACCGGCAAACCGAGTATATGGAAGCAGAACAGCGCCACAAAGGCCGACATGGCGAAGTTGGAGCCAACCGACAGATCGATCCCGCCGACCGCCACGACGATCAGCAACGCCAGCACAACCAGCCCGCCATCGGCCGCATATTGCGTCAGGTTCCGCATGTTCGACGCGGAGAAATAGCCGCTCGTCAGCATAAGCAGGCCCACCACGACGCACAGGAGCGCGACGAATGGGATCAGGCTCTCCACCCAGCCCTTCGACAATATATCAGCCAGGACGCGGCGCGGCGAAAGCACGAGGCGTGGCACACGCTGCCTGGGCAGGCTGTCAAAATCGATCTCAGCGGCCATCACGACTTTCCAAGGAGGAGTGGAAGCGGGGCTCCTCGGAGCCCCGCATCAGATTGCTGTGCGGTTCACGAACAGGCTCGGCCGTTACATCTTCCAGCAGAGCGAGGCGTCGTAGCTGTCGCCGGCCTTGATGATCTTCATCGGAGATTCCACCATCATCATCGAACCGTCCGCAGTCGCGGCCCCCTGCAGCAGAAGGTCGATCATCGTGCCGGCGTCGCGGCCCTGGCCGTCGGCATCATAACTCCACATACGGTCCAAGACCTTGTCCTCGATTGCCTTGCACGCCACGCTGTCGCCGCCACCGGTCGCGTAGACCAGCACGTCGTCCGCCTTGCCGGCGTCCTTCACTGCGTTGCCGGCGCCCATCGTGTGGACGTCCCAATGGCCGAAGATGGCGCAGAGATCGGGATGCTGCTGCAGCACGGTCGCGGTAATCTGGCGAGCCTTTTCCGGCTCCCAGTCCGAGGCCTGATTGGAGACGACCTGAATCTCCTTATGCTGCTCGAAGACCTTGAACGCGGCTTCGTTCATGATCACGCTGTCGGCGGCGGTCAGCTGGCCGGGAATGATCGCCACCTTGCCGGATTTGCCGGCTCCAGCGCCGCATTCCTTGACGATGTCTTCGGCGATCTCGCGCCCGATGCGCTCCCAGTTGGCTCCGACGAAGCCGGACGAAGGCTGGTTCGACTGCAGGTTGATCTGCAGCACCTTGATGCCTTCCGCTTCCGCCTGCTTGATCTGGCGCGACAGTAACTGCACGGTCGGATTGTGAACCACCAGCACATCCGGCTTGTCGCTGATGGCCTTGGCCACAAGCTCCGACATGACGCCGGTATTGAAGGCGGCGTCGCGCACATCCAACGAGTAGCCGTAGATCGCAGCATGCTCGTTCATACGCCGGGCCCAGCCCTCGGTCAGCGAAATGCCCATCGAGATCGGTATGAAGATCACTTTCTTGCCGGCGATGTTGCTGTCTGCCTGCGCGCTCGCCGTGGCGCCCATGAGGGCACAGGCCCCCATCAGCATACAAGCGACCGTGGTTCGAAATGCGCTTCCCATTTTGTAGAACATGCTTCCCTCCCTGGTTTGATGCGATGGTCAGAGATCGCCCACGGTGTCCGTTTCAGCGTCCCTGGGGTTGAGATAGTTGTCGGTGACGATGGCGGTCAGCAGGACGAGCCCCTTGAGCATGTCCTGTGTCTGCGTCGAAAAGTTCATCAACGTCATGCCGTTGCGCATGATCGCGATCAGCGCGATGCCGACGATTATATTGCGGACGCCGCCCCGCCCGCCGCGCAACGGGATGCCGCCCAACACCACGACAAGAATGACGTCGAAGAGCAGCGTGCCGTTGGTGACAGTTCGGAAGTCGACCGCGCCGCTGGCGGCCGCCATGATCAGGCCGGCTACGAGCGCAGTCAGGCCGGCGAACACGTAGACGACGATGGTCGTCGTGCGCACCGGCAGTCCGGCAAGGCGTGCGGCCTGGAAGTTGTCGCCCATGGCGTAGATGATGCGCCCGGCAGTGAGGCGATTGAGCAGGAACCAGCACGCCAGAAGCGTCGCGGCCATGAGCAGGACCGGCACCGACAGGCCAGGCACAATCTCGCCGGCCAAAAATGCCACGGTAGGATCCGACTTCGGCAGCAGCAGCAGGAACTCTCCGCGCAGGACCGCGAAGCGCAGTGTACCGACCAGGAACATCGACGACGCCAGCGTCGCCAGCATGGCCGGGATTTCGGCATAGGCGATAAGCCAGGCGTTCAGCGCGCCGATGATGACCATGGCTAAGATGGCAACGGCAAGCGCGGCGGGAGCGGCCACCCCGTTACCGATCAGGATGCCGAATATGGTGGCCCCTGCGATCATCTGCGCAA
This sequence comes from Mesorhizobium sp. KR2-14, assembly GCF_040049255.1. Lineage (NCBI taxonomy): Bacteria > Pseudomonadati > Pseudomonadota > Alphaproteobacteria > Hyphomicrobiales > Phyllobacteriaceae > Mesorhizobium > Mesorhizobium sp. KR2-14. The sequence continues at coordinate 237,807 of NZ_JBDZDR010000006.1, forward strand.
TCAGCGAAAGATCGAGCCCGCGCGAAATGATGACCACCGCCATGCCACAGCTGAGTATCGCCAGAGACGAACTGTTCGACAGGATGACGCGCAGGTTTCCGAGCGTCGCAAAGCCGTCGATGGTGAAAGAGAACACAACCGCCAAGACGAGCGCTGCCAGAGCCACCACGCGCTCCAGCATGTTCTTCCTGCCGGCATTCCGCACAAGCGGCGCCGCTCCCTCGATCTGGATTGCCCCGCTCGATGTCATTGTTCCGGTGACCTCCACGCTGCAAGCCACGCATAATGAAGGCTCTCGTCCGCATACCGCGCGGCCGTCCTTGCCGTGAACATGTTCCGCCCCCGCCTCGTCATGCGGGCAAGGCGAGTGATCCGATCAGTCTGCTCATTGACATCCCCTCCCCTTCGACAGGCCGGTCGATCCGGCTCCGCTTGCTGCTGACGGCTCCGCCATGCTGCGGATACCGACACGCCCTCCTCCTTCAACCGCTGCGCTCCCAGCGCTTCAGTTGCGGCGCGGCGGCTTCCCTACGAATGCCGCCATGCCATCCTGCCGCCTAGCTGTTGGCGGCTTTCAACTCCGCGCCCGGCCCACCGGCCAGCTCGCGCTCCATCGGCATGAAACCGTAGTCAGGCACGACCTCGCCGGCGCAGTCCAGCCACACGACCCCAGCGTCCATGGCGCGGGCGACCATGTCCTCGATACGAGCTTCATCCCTGACGGATGCTGCAAAGGCGATCGCCTCGCCGCCGGCCAATTCGATCTCACGGGCAACCTGTTTCGCCAAGGCGACACCAATGTCGTTGACAAGGATCTTCGTACCCAACCTGGCTAGCTGCAGAGCGTGCGAACGCCCCAGCCCGCCGCCGGCTCCGGTCACGATCGCGATGCGCCCTCCCAGCATCGAAGCGGCCTCTTCGGCTACATTTCCCACTCTATTCACTCACTAGATAATTAATTAGATTCCCGCAAGCCTTTCTTTCCATCAACTGGCATGCCGATAGTCCTCGAAGGGGCGGAATCGCGGCCTCGCCAGGCCTAGGTCGGCCGCTCCCTTCGGCACAACGCCAGGAAGCCGGCCGACATGAATGTCGCCATGCGTTGCTTGACCGCCAGAAAATCGTCGGAGCGGCAGATTCCGTTGGAAAGCTTGTCGATGCGGCCGGTTCGCGCCAACGTCAGCATCAGCGCGCCGGTCACGAAATGATAACCCCAGAAGATGTCCTCTTCGGCACAGTCCGGCAGAGCTTTCTTGAGTATACCGATCAGGCGCAGAACCACCGGATCGAAATGCTGATCCATCAGTTCCGCACCCCATTCGGGTGTGTTCGCCACCTGGGCGCCAAGCGCAGCATAGTTCTTCCAGCCTTCACCGCCCTCCGTATAGAGATCGAGGTCGGTGTCGAGAAAGGCACGCAGCGCGCCCTCCACAGTGGGCTTTCCATTGGAAGACTTTTCATATTCCTCCAGCATGCGCATACGTCGCTCGCTGGTCACGACAGCACGGCGTGCGAACACCGCGTCGAACAATGCCTTCTTGTCCTGGAAATAGTAGTTCATCAGCGTGTGGTGCACGCCGACCTGTTTCGCCACGTCCTTGAGCGTAACTCCATAGAGTCCGTGCCGCGAAAAAAGATACTCGGCGGCATCGAGTATCTGCTCGGTCATCTCGGCGCGCCGTTCGGCCTTGGTGGAACCTTTACGGCGGGACGTCTTGTTCTCGATCAACTTCTGAGCCCTTCTGAATTCACTGACGGAACCGGCGACTGCCCATACTACCTAAGCGTTCACCTCGAAAAGCCCGGTCGCGCCCCATGCCGCCGCCAACGCGCATGGTGATATGCCGCCTGCGCGCCAATCCAACCGGTCGATACTATTCGGCCCGCAATTCGGCCTGACCGTATTGTGATCGCAAGAGCATCTTATCAACCTTGCCCGTTGCCGCAGTCGGCATTTTCGGCAAACGCACAATTTCGTCGGGTATCCACCAAGGCGCCACCCGCCCCTGCAAGGGCTCTAGCAACTGCTGGTCAGAAAGTTCCTCGCCTTTGCGCAACTCCACCAAAAGAAGCGGGCGTTCACCCCACTTCGGATCTGCGCGCCCGACCACGGCGGCAAGCGAAACCTGAGGCAACGTGCTGACCACCACTTCGATCTGAGCCGGATTGATCCATTCGCCGCCCGATTTGATCAAGTCCTTGGCCCGGCCAGTGATGACGAGATTGCCTTTGCTGTCGATGCGGGCAAGATCGCCCGTGTCGAACCAGCCGTCGGCATCCGTGGCTGGGCTGGCCTGCCCCAGATAGCGCTCGACCACCGCCGGACCGCGCACATGCAGATGCCCTTCCGTGTCTCGTTGCTGCGCGAGGGCGCGCCCGTCGGCATCGGTAAGAAGCAGGTCTATTCCGAAGGCCGGGCGTCCCGACAGCCCCGCATCGCGATCCTCCAGATCCGGCGGCGCCATGGTTCCGAGTGGGGAAAGCTCGGTCATGCCCCAACTGGTCTGCACTGCTACCCCGAGACGCCGTTCTATACGCTTCATGAGCGCCGGAGGCATGGGCGACCCGCCGACGATGACACGCTTCAATGATGGCAGTTCGCCGCCCTCTGCCTCGAGATGCTCGACCAGCCCCAGCCAGACTGTCGGGACCGCCGCTGCGATCGTCACCTCTTCTGACGCGATCAAGCGGGCCAAGCTCTTGCCGTCCGCATGGCGACCGGGAAGAACCAGCTTCGCACCGGCTGCAGCGGCGGCAAAAGGCATTCCCCAGGCATTGGCGTGGAACATCGGCACGACGGGAAGGATCGCGTCCTTGGCCGTGATGCCCATCACATCGGCCATCAGGAGCCTCAGCGTGTGCAGATAGCTCGACCGATGCGTGTAGGTCACGCCCTTTGGTTGGCCGGTGGTGCCGGACGTAAAGCAGAGGCCGCACGCCGTGTTCTCGTCAAAGCCACCCCAGGCGAAATCCTGCGCGTCAGCAAGCAAGCCTTCGAGCGCTTGAATGGCGGGTTCGCCGGCCCTTTCCTTGGCATCGCCGTCGATGACGAGGATATGCTGCACCGGGGCTTCGGCGGCGATTTCGCGCGCCAGCGGCAGGAGATCGGCGCTCACGATCAGGATCTGCGCCTGAGACTGCCGCAACATCGCCGCCGTCTGCTCGGCTGTAAGGCGGGGGTTGAGCGTGTGGCAGGTCGCTCCCATGCCCATTATTGCGAACCAGGCTTCGAGATGAGACTGGCTGTTCCAGGCGAGCGTGGCGACACGCCGACCATGCCGCACGCCGAAACCAGCCAACACGCCGGATATGCGCCGCGCCCGTTGCGCCAAAGCGGAATAGCCGATCCGTGCACTGACGCCATCCGCCCGCGCAGTCACCACTTCCGTGTCGGGATGCCATTTCGCTGCATGCTCGAGAAATTTGTCTAGCGTCAGCGCATGGAATTGCATGGCTCCGTCGTTCATCGCGAGCGGCACCGGTAGCCCGGACCAACAGACCCATCACCAACAGGACACATCAAAGCTCCTCCCAGGCCGTTACCCTCATGAACGCAGCGTTCCGCTACCATGATCAGGCTCGGCACTCCCCCGACAGAGCTGACATCAATGGCTCGGTGCGACAAACAAGTCAACATTCACTATCGTGTGCGTTAATATGTTCTCGGCATTTTGGTACCGGCTCGGCACGATCGGGCTGGAACTGTCTGTCGTGTTGTTCCTCACTGAAAGAGGCTCTGCACGCTAGTTCCATGGGCCATCGCTACGGCCATGACTGCATCAAGATGGGCCGCGCCTGCTACGCCAGAGGCGGCATGCTGGCACGCGTTGCCTGGCCAGACGCGCCTCTTCAAGTGCCACGACTACGGTTCGAACGGCGCTCCAGGTAAACATGCGCGCCCGGCCGGCTTCCGCCCGCCGACGAGAGTCGGCAAGCCGAATGTTCCCGTCAACATCCTCTGCGGGGCGGGCCCGGTCGGGGGACAGCACATGGTCAGAACCGACAAAATCTTCCCATCCTGGCGTGGGGCAGAGCCTTTCATCACCCTGTGTGACTTGCGCTTGACGGTGCGGGCCCGCTCAAGCGCTCACGGTCTTCTTGCTCCTCTCTCGAGGAAGCCAAGTTGACTTTGCGGTGCCCGGCGGGCGCTCGGCGAAGGGCAAACCGATGAACCCGCTTCCCATCGCGCCGCTCAGTTGACCTCAAACAGGCCGGCAGCGCCCATGCCACCGCCGACGCACATGGTGACTACGACGTAGCGGGCGCCGCGGCGTTTGCCCTCGATCAGTGCATGCCCGACCAGGCGGGCCCCCGACATGCCGTAAGGATGGCCGACGGAAATCGCGCCGCCATTGACGTTCAGTTTGTCCGGGTCGATTCCGAGCCGTTCCCGGCAATAGAGGACCTGCACTGCGAACGCCTCGTTGAGTTCCCACAGGCCGATGTCGTCGACCGACAGCCCATGCGCCTTCAGCAGCTTCGGAACCGCAAACACCGGGCCAATCCCCATCTCGTCGGGATCGCAGCCTGCCACCGCCATGCCGCGATAGATGCCCAGCGGTTGAAGGCCTCGCTTCTCCGCCTCTCGCGCCTCCATGAGGAGGCTCGCCGAGGCGCCGTCCGAAAGCTGTGAAGCGTTGCCCGCCGTGATGTAGCCGCCCGCTGCGATCGACTTGCCTCCGGCGAACACCGGCTTGAGGCTCGACAGCCCCTCGAGCGTGGTCTCGGGGCGATTGCCCTCGTCTCGTTCCAGCGTCACCTCGACGCTCTTTTCCTCGCCGGTCGCCTTGTCCTTGACCTTCATGACGCTCTTCAGCGGAACGATCTCCGCGTCGAAGCGGCCTTCGGCCTGGGCTTTTGCTGTGCGCATCTGGGAAGACAGGGCATACTCGTCCTGCGCCTCACGCGAAATGCCATAGCGGGCTGCCACCACCTCGGCGGTTTCGAGCATCGACATATAGAGGTCCGGCTGATGCGCGACCAGCCATGGGTCCTCGAACCGGTCGAGGTTCATCTTCGGCGTCTGCACCAGCGAGATAGATTCCACTCCACCGCCCACTGTCACCGTCATGCCGTCATGCATGATCTGCTTGGCTGCGGTTGCGATGGCCATCAGGCCCGAGGCGCACTGGCGGTCGAGCGTCATGCCGGCCACGCTGGTCGGCAGCCCCGCCCTTACCAGCGCCTGCCGCGCGACGTTCATGTGCGTGGAGCCCTGCTGCATGGCAGCGCCGACCACGACGTCGTCCACTTCCCCCGGCTCGACGCCGGCCCGCTCCACCGCCTTCGCGATCGCGTGGCCGGCCAGTTCCTGGGCCTGCGTGTCGTTGAAGGCGCCCCGATACGCCTTGCCGATCGGCGTCCGAGCCGTCGAAACGATAACAGCTTCTCTCATATGGCATGCCTTTCCAGGGTTCTATTGCAACGGTTGAGTGGGAGCAGAAAGCGCCCGATGGAAAGCTTCCAATCCGGCAGCGTTCCCGCCGCCCCAGGTATCGGATCTGTCGCAGCCACGTCGGCCCTCAGCCTTTCGGTGCCCGCTGGTAGCCGGCTTTGGCGAGTTCGAGCCTGCCCTGCTGCTCGCCGGCATCCGGCACCGTTTCGCCCTGGCGATCGGTTATCTCGCTCCATCTCTCGACGATCTCGTCGGCCACATCGGCGCCGCCTCCAAGGTAGATGCCGGAAGTCAGCGTGACATGGGCCGTTTCGAACGAGCCGGCACCCGCGCACAGGATCGTCCGCGTCTGCGCATCCTCGTGCACGAGAGCCAGCACGGCCGGGCTGACGTGGGCAGGCTGCAACAGATCCAGTTCCGCCTGCGGCAACAGGCCTTCGAGCATCTGCGTAGCCGCAGTCGGCGCGATGCAGTTGACGCGGATATTGTTGCGCGCGCCTTCCAGCGCGAGCGTCTGCATCAGTCCGACCAACGCCATCTTTGCTGCGCCGTAGTTGGACTGGCCGAAATTGCCGTAGAGGCCGGACGACGACGTGGTCATGACGATACGCCCGTAGTTCTGCGCCCGCATGTGCTCCCACACGGCCTTGGTGCAATTGACCGAACCCATGAGATGCACGTCGATGATCAACCGGAAGTCCGCCAGATCCATCTTGGCAAACGTCTTGTCGCGCAGGATGCCGGCATTGTTGACCAATATGTCGACCCTGGACCAACGCTCCACCGTGCGGTCGACCATCGCCTGCACGGCGTCGAAATCTGTCACCGAGGCGCCGACGGCCATCGCTTCCCCACCAGCCTGGCGGATTTCCTCTGCCACCCCTTCCGCGGCGGCCTCGGACAGATCGTTGACGACGACCTTCGCCCCGCGCGTGGCCAGAAGCAGCGCATGGTCGCGCCCCAGTCCCGAGCCCGCACCGGTTACAATGGCCACCTTGCCTGAAAGATCGATCATCTTGCCTTCAACTCTCGTTATGTTGCTCTTGGGTTCCTGCGGAAATGTCCGTCACGGGTCGATCATGTCTGGCGGGCAGGCATGCACCACGCCGCCGTCGACCGTCAGCACCTCGCCGACGACATAGTCACCGGCGCGGCTGGCCAGGTAGACCGCCGCCGCCGCAATATCCTCCGGCCGACCCACACGCCCCGCCGGTATCGAGACGAGATAGTCCTCGCCATGATCGCGGGCCGCCCTGTTCATCTCCGACGGGAAGGCGCCGGGCGCGATCGCCGTCGCGACGATGTGGTCGCGGATCAACCGGGCGGCCATCCGGCGCACCAGATGATGCACGGCCGCCTTCGAGGCCTGGTAGCTGTAGGTCTCCCAGGGACTGATGCGCAGGCCGTCGATCGATCCGATGGAGATCATCTTCGACGGCCGATCCGGCCGGGCGGCCGCCTTGAGCGCCGGGTAAAGCGCCTGTGCCAGGAAGAACGGCGCCTTGACGTTGATGTTGAAGACCTTGTCCCAGCCGCCTTCCGGGAAGGTCTCGAATTCGGAGCCCCAGGCTGCCCCTGCATTGTTCACAAGGATGTCGAGCGCAGGCTCACGCTCCATGAGTGCGGCGGCCAGCGCCTGTGCACCGGCGACCGTGGAGACGTCGGCAGGCAGCGCAATGCAGCGCGGCCCCATTTCCCCGGCAGCCGCCTCGCACTGGTCGGCTTTTCTGGCCGAGATATAGACGCGCGCGCCCTGCGCCAGGAAACCCTCCGCGATCATCCTGCCGATGCCGCGTGATCCGCCGGTGATCAGCGCGACGCGCCCTTCCAGCGAAAAGAGTGATGCGATGTCCAGCATGAATGTCCCCCAACTCCATGGATCGCTTGCCGCCTGTTACGCCGAGGCGGCCACGATGACAAGAGAATTTGTACGAATGTACTGTTATTAACCTGGTTCGGCGATGCTCTTGCCGATGGCAGCGGCAAAATCCTGCCGGGAATGGGAAAGATTGGTCGTGTCGAGCTGGGCGACGGTGCCGCGGATCAGCTTTCCGACAAACAGGGCCTGCAATTGCAGGGGAGCTCCAGCCACGACGGCACCGCCGGCGGAGATCGCGGCCAGCCGTCGCATCCATGCATTTTGCTGGTCGAGAAGGGCGCTGCTCACTGCCCCGCGAAGCTCCGCATCCTGGGCGGCGCCCATCCAGACCGAGTAGTAGCCGACATTTTCACGCGCGAACTCGAGCAGCTCGCGAAAGAAGATCGTCGTGGTGAGGTCGACGAGCCGGGCCCGATCCATGTCCGCCACCGCGACGGCCCCGATGCCTTCCCGGTAGCGGGCCTTGGCGCGTTCGAACATGGTCGTCTGGGCGGCTTCCAGCAGGCTGCTGATCGTCGGGAAATAATAACTGGGGCCGCTGCGGACCATTCCGGCCCGTTCGGCTATGCTGGCATGGGAGACGGCCGCCGCCCCGTCGGCGACGAGCACGTCGATTGCCGCCTCGATCAACCGGTTTCGCGTCTCCAACTGCCGCGGTCGAAGCGCCTCAAGCGATGGCGCCCGAGGTAAACGTCCTTTCGCGGCCAAAGCTTCGATCGCCGGCAATTGATCGAGGCCGACACGACCGTAGAGCAAGTCGAAGACAGTTTCCTGATCCAGCATCAGGGGGTGCAGCAGGACCGTGAAGCCGACGGTGATGTCGATCGCGGCGCCGGGACGCAGCGATGAAGCGCCCGGGAAGGCGTCGGCGATTCCGGCCCAGATCGCATCCAGCTCCGAATACCAGCGCTGCGCCATCGCCCGCCCCTCGCTGTTGCGGCCGCCATGCAGCATCAGCTCGCACCAGGCCAGGGAACGCGTTCGCTCGCGGCCGAGGGCAGTGGCGGCAACGCGGACGACAAGATCGTCCAGCGAACGGATCTCGGTTTCCTCATTCGCGCGCAGACGTTGCTGCAGACGCCGGAAAGCGTCGAGATAGCCCTCCATGAGGGTTCGCGAGGTTTCCGCAAGAATGTCCTGCTTGGTCCCGAAGTGATAGGTCGTCGCGGCCAGGCTCACCCCGCCGGCGTGGGCGACCGCCCGGTGGGTCAGACCGGAGACGCCGCGCGATGCCAGCACCTTTATCGCGCCTTCCGCGATCTTCCGGCGCGTTCTCAGGGTCCTTTCCTGCACCGCGCGCTTCATCACCGTGCCGCTGTCGCGCATGTCTTTCGTTGCTGGCCTCGCGATCTCCATCGACCGACTGGATAGCGCAGTCGGGCGGACAAGCCTAGATCACCATGCGTCCTGACGGACGCGGTTGGGCAATCCATCCCCTTGCTTGAGCGTCCAATTTTCCGAAAGCCGGATTTCATTTCTCGGTACGATGGTCTAGCAGCCGAACATGGTCGGCGGCGCGTCGAGACAGGTCCTGTCGAGCGCGCTGCATAGCCTCAGTCGCGTGATCGCCAGTGGCAACTCGTAGCGGCTGAAGTATCGGTATGCCGCCATCTTGCCTTCGTAGAATTCTCGTCCCGCTTCCGAACCGTCACCCGCCGCGATGGCCTCGGCCGCCACGATTGCCTGCCTCAGCCACATCCACCCTACGACAACATGGCCGAACGCATCGAGGTAGAGGGTAGCGTTGGCAAGCCGGGCCGCCAGGTCGCTGCAGCCGAGCAGGGTGTCGGTCGTCTCGGAAAGAACGCCAAGGCACTCCGACAGAATTGCGGCTTCCTCGGCAAGTCGCTCGATCTTGCCGGCCGCCGTGACGGTCTCGTGCGCAAGATTGACAAAGCGCCGCATCGTCCGACCCTTGTCGGCGCTGACCTTGCGCCCGACCAGGTCCATGCCCTGGATGCCGAAGGTGCCTTCGTGGATGTGGTTGAGCCGGTTGTCGCGATAGAGCCGCTCCAGCGGATAGTCGCGCGTGTAGCCGTAGCCGCCGAGCACCTGGATCGCCCATTTGTTGGCCTCGAGGCAATGTTCAGACGGCCATGATTTGACGACGGGGGTGAGCAGCCCCAGCAGCGCGGCCAGCCATTCGGCGGTTTCAGCATCCTCGGCCACCGCCAGTTCGTCGACGAGCGTCGCGCAATAGAGGCACAATGCCTGCGCGCCCTCCACCGCCGCTTTCTGCGCCATCAGCATGCGACGTATGTCGGCATGCTCGATGATCGGTACCGGCGCTGCAAGCGGGTCCTTCTGGTCGATTCGCCGTCCCTGCGCCCGGGTCTTTGCGTAGTCCGATGCGTAGAGGTAGCCGCCGAGAGCAGCCATGACCGAGGCATGGCCGACGCCGATGCGCGCCTCGTTCATCATATGGAACATATATTCGAGGCCGCGATGCGGTTCGCCTATGAGGTATCCGAGCGTTTCTCCGGCTTCGCCGAAATTGAGGAGGCAGTTGGTGGTGCCGCGCTGACCCATCTTGTGGTTGAGACCGGCGAGAGCGATGTTGTTCGCCTCCACGATGCAGCCGTCGGCCAGCACGCGTCGCTTCGGCACGAGGAACAGTGAGATGCCCTTGCTGCCGGCGGGGCCGCCGGGAATTTTGGCGAGCACCATGTGGACGATGTTTTCCGAGATCTCCTGCTCGCCACCCGAAATCCACATCTTGCTGCCGCGGATGCGATATAGGCCGTCGTCGCCTAGCATGGCGGTGGTGCGGATGTCGCCAAGCGACGAGCCGGCCTGCGGCTCCGAAAGGCACATGGTGCCAAACCATCGGCCTTCGAGCATCGGCGGCAGGAAGCGAGCCTTCAGCTCCTCCGATCCGAATGCGCTCAAAAGGTTCGCGGCGGCGATCGTCAGGAAGGCGTAGTTCGTGACGGCCGTGTTGGCACAGGTGAACATGCCGCTGGCGGCGGTGTGAAGCACCCACGGCGCCTGCAGGCCGCCGAGCTCCGCCTTGAAAGGCAGAGCAAAAAAGCCCGCCTGCGCATAGGCGCCGAGCGCCTGGTCGATGCCTGCGGGCAGCACGACGCCGCCGTCGACAAAGCGAGGCTCGTCGGCGTCCACCCTGGCAGCTATCGGAAGGAACTCCGTCTCGGCAATGCGCTGCGCCGCATCCAGAATCTGGCACATCGCATTGCGATCGTAGGAGGCAAATCGCGGGTGGGACTGCAGCCGCTCGATGTCGAGCAGCTCAAACAAGACGAAGTCCAGTTCGCGCCGATCGACGACCATCGACATGGCGGCCTCCCCTGAATGAAGATGCCCCCCCAATAGCGCAGCGCTTCGCCAGTGTCGACATTAATTGTACGTTTGTACTGATTTTATGCAGGAGTATCCATCGAGACGATAACCAACGGCAACCCGCCAAATGGCCCTGTCGTCATCCAGCGTCTCGATACACCGGCTGCCTCTTGCTCGCGAAGGCGGCAAGTCCCTCGGCGAGATCGGCACCATGGACGTGGCTTGCGAAATGCTCGATTTCGGCGCGCAGTCGCCGGTGACGCCGTTCGTCGCCCGCTTCGGGGCGGGTCAGCTGCTTGATGTGCCTCAGCGCCTGCGGGCTGCACCGGCAGATTTCGCGCGCAAGCTCTCTTGCCCGCTCCATCAGCCGTTCCTTCGGCACGGCTTCGTTGACGAGACCCCACGCGGCAGCGGTCCTGGCGTCGATCAAGGACGCGGTGAAGAAGAGTTGCGACGCGCGTAGCGGCCCGATCTTTTCGGCCAGACGCACTGTCGCGCCTCCGGCAGGAACGATGCCATATCGCGCGTGTCCGTCGCCGATCTTCGCGTCCTCGGCGGCGATGACGACATCGCAGGCCAGCAACAACTCGAGCCCGCCCGCGACCGCCACGCCATTGACCGCAGCGACCACCGGAACAGGCAGGTCCTCGACCATCTGGATGACGTCCTGATTGTATCTCAGCGTATCGATCAGCCTGGTGCCGCCAGCTTTCAGAGCCGCCTCGAACTCGATGAGATCGCCGCCCGCGCAAAAGGCCCGTCCCGCGCCGGTCAGGATCACCACACGCAATCCCGGAAGCTCGCTGAGGGCGCGAAGCCGCCGTTCGAGCGCTTGCATCAATGCTTCCGAGGCAGCATTCAAGCTTTCGGGGCGGTCGAATGTAAGCGTGGCTATGCCGTCTTCGACGTCGAGACGGACGGGCTCGGCATCCTGTTTTTCGACACGTCGCAGCACATAGCTCTGCGGCAGCGGCCTGAGCGCGGCCTCAACTTGCGCCGCCTGCGCTGTGCTGGCCCCTGAAAGCGCGATCTCGGCCAGCGTGCGCTTCTGACCGTCGAGGTAGACCTCTACGGTCGCAGAAGCGCCCGGCCCGCAGATCCGTTCCACTTCAAGACGCACCTTCTCCTTGATCGCGAGGTCGCGCAAGGTCGGCTTGAACACCTTGCCCACAGCCGTCACCGGCAGCGAGTCGATGACGAGCACGCTGCGCGGTCGCGCCGGGGGCTCATGGACGTTCGCCTCCAGATACCCCTTCAGCGCCTCCACATCGATCCGTGCGCCCGGCGCCGGCACGACGAACAGCGCCGGCACCTCTCCGGCATATTGATCGGGCATGCCGACGGCAGCGCTGATCTGCACACCGGGGAACCTGTTTGCCACGTCCTCAATCGCCGCCGGGTCGATGTTGTGACCGCTGCGCACGATGAGGTCCTTCTCGCGACCGGTCAGCACCAGGCGCTCATCAGCCGTCAGGTAGCCGACATCGCCCGTCGTCAGCCAGCCGTCGTCGCTGAGCGTACCGAGATTGTGCTTCGGGTCCACATAACCGGGGAACACCTGCGGTCCGCGCACCTCTACCGAGCCGCTCTCACCCGGCCCGCACGGCTCCCCATCAGAGCCCAGTCGCAGGATACGGATTTGCGAGAAGGGGGCGCGAAAACCGACGCTGCCTGCCAGAGGCTCGCCGCGGCCGGGGTTGAAGGCGATCGCCGCCGCCGTCTCCGTCATGCCGTAGGTTTCGAACAGCCGGATACCGGTGGCCGCCTCGAACCTTGCGCCGATCTCCCTCGGCAGCACGGCGCCGCCCGTGCCCGCCATGCGCACGGTCGAGACGTCGTATTTGGGATCGAAGCTGCTGGTCAGAGCCGTGATCGAGGTGGGCACGCCGCCAATGACGGTAGCGCGGAAATGCTGCACGATGCGCCAGTAGTTTTCCACCACCGCTGGTGGCCGCAGCCCATAGGGCGACGGCACGACCATGTGCCCGCCGGCGGCGAGCACCGACAGGCCGACCGTCATCGTGCCGCCGACGTGGAAGAACGGAAAGCCGTTGATGACGGTATCGTTCTCGTCATAGGCGAACACCTGGCCAAAGCCGAAGGCTGCATGAATCTGGTTGCCGTGGGTAAGCTGCACCAGCTTCGGGCGACCCGTCGTGCCGCCGGTGTGGAACAGGGCGCAGACCGTGTCGGGATCGCTGGTCGGCTCGAAATCGAGACCGTCGCCCCGGTTCCCCGCCAGCACCTCGCTCAAGGCCGAATATCCGGCTGCCAACGGCCCGTTGCCGCCGATGACGATCACATGGCTCAGGCTGGGCACCTCCTCGACAATGCGATCGGCCTTCCTCCAGCAGTCTTCGTCCAGCTCTCGCGCCGACAGCACGAGGATGGTCGCCTTCTCCGCATTCAGCAGGTCGACGATGGCCTCGCGGCTCAGCAGATAGTTCAGCGTGCTGGCCACGCCTGCCACCTGCGCGCCAAGCAGGAGCGCCGGAAGCTCCGGCAGCGTCGGCGTCAGGAAGGCGGCGACGCCCCGGCCCGGCGCCAGCCCAAGCCGCCTGAACATATTCGCCGCGCGTGTGATTTCCTCCAGAAGCTGACCGTGCGTGAACGAGACGCCGACGTCGGCGGGATCGGGCGATCGCAGTACCGTCAGCGCCTTGCGCTCGCCACCGTGCCGGGCGGTCGCGAGGAACAGGTCGTACAGATTGCGCGCGGTCACCAGCTCCTGATAGGGCTGGCGCTCGATGGCCACGACATCTTCGATGGTCCGCACCTCGCGAACGGGGCGCGTCGTCTTCAATTGCCGTTCCATCAGTGCACCGCCGCGTACATGATCGTTTCCTCGTCTGCTCTGTTGCCCTCGAATTCCTCGACGATGCGACCCTGGCGGCATACGAGGATCCGGTCGGACAGTTGCAGGACTTCCGGCAGGTAGGACGAGATGACCATCACGGCGATTCCCTCGTCCGCCAGCCTGTTGATGAGGTGGTGAATTTCCGCGATCGCGCCCACGTCCACGCCACGCGTCGGTTCATCGAAGATGACCAGCCGGGGCTTTTGTACCAGCGCCTTGGCCACGACGACCTTCTGCTGGTTGCCGCCTGACAGCTCGATGACGCGGGCATCGGCGTTGATCGCCTTCACGTTCAGCGCTTCGATCCACTCGCTTGCCAGCGCCCGCATCTCGCTCATGCTCACGGTGGCCGATTTCGTGCGCCCGCCGGCCAGCGCGGCAATGTGGATGTTCTCGGCGATCGACATGGTTTCGAAGAAGCCTTCGACCTTGCGGTCCTCGGTCACGTAGACGATGCCGTCGCCGACAGCCGAACGCGGCACCCGATAGCGCACCGGGCGATCGCCCAGGCGGATCTGTCCGCCATGGAACATGTCGCGTTTCAGCACGCCGGCGACCACCTTCGCGGCTTCGGTGCGACCGGAGCCGATCAGGCCGAAAACGCCTGTGATCTGTCCGGCGAATATGGAGAAGGACGTGTTGCGCACGAGGCTGCCCATGGACAGGTTCTGCACGCTCAGCACCTTTTCCCCCGCCTCCCGCACCGCGCGGTTCCTGGACGAGCCGTAGAGCTCTCCTGTCAGCGTGCGGCCGACCATGGCTCGCACGATCTTCTCGCGATCGAATTTTTCCACGTCGTCGGTGACGACATGTTCGCCGTCGCGCATCACGGTGATGCGGTCGGCGATCGCCAGCGCCTCCTCCAGCGCGTGCGAGATGAAGATGATCGAGACGTTACGCTGCTTCAGACGCTCGACGAGAGCAAAGAACTGATGCTTCTCCTCGGGCGTCAGCGTCGCTGTCGGTTCGTCAAAGATGATGACTTGGGCGTTGTGATGCACGGCCCTGGCGATCTCGACCATCTGCTTCTGGCCCGCACCGAGGCCCGAAACCATCGCGGTCGGATCGACATGGAAGTTGAGCGACTGCAGGAACTGCTGGCCGGCGATATAGATGCCGCGCAACCGATGGAACCTTTTCGCATCAGTCAGATAGATGTTCTGCGCCACGGTCAGGGACGGTACCAGGCTGGTTTCCTGGTAGACCATCGCAATTCCTCGACGCAGCGCGTCCGACGGCGATGCCAGTTCGACCTTGGCCCCGTCGATCCAGACTTCGCCGGATGTCGGCTCAACGACACCGGCGATCATCTTCGTCAGCGTCGACTTGCCGGCACCGTTCTCGCCGAGAAGCGCGTGCACCTCACCGCGACGAAGGCTGAACGAGACCTCCTTGACAGCGGGAATACCACGATACTGCTTGGTCGCGTTGCGCAGTTCAACGATCGGCCTCATTGCGTGTCTCCTCCGGCCCTCGTCGGATCCGCGATTGGAAGCGAGACAATCACCCCGTCGCCACGCGCGGTCACAAAGACCTGTTCCCTGTACTCGGCTACGCATGTCACTCCGTGCGTCCGACCGTCCGCGCGGCTTTGCAGGCTGAAACGCGGCTGAAATCCACGGTCGAGCTTGACGCACAAGCCCGCCGACATGGTTGGCGCCCATGGCTTCAGCATGCCGAGCTGCTTCACACCGCCGCCCTGGAGCGACTCATAGAAGCTGCGGCCGGATCGGAGCTTGGGCGCAACCCAAAATTGCTGCGGCACTTCCGCCATCATGCGCTTGCGATAGGCGTCTTCGCGCAGCACGAACTCGACCAGCTGGCTGCGCGGCGCGAACAGCGCCAGCCAATAGCCGTCTTGCGCAGGCCCGATCCGGCCGGGGTAGCCCGGCAAATCGCCATGCAGAACCGCATTGCTGCCTGGCCGCGAGGGATCGATCCTCACCAGCCGGTGTTTCCAGGCTTCCGAAACGACGAGCCCGTTGCCGTCGACGACCAGACCCGCGGGCCAGGCGAGGCCGTCCGCAATCCGGGTAATTGCTCCGCCTGCCAGGTCGATGCACCATACACTTCCCGAGGCATTGCGTTCGAGCAGGTCACGCTGCCAGTCATCCGCTGCATTTGTTGCGGAGCCGTTGGCGACGTAGAGTTTCGAACCATTTGCGGCCAGCGCGGTGATGCAGGCGGTCCCCTCGCCGGCGCGATAGCTGCGACCGTCGAAGCGGCCGCCTTCGATGAGAATCCTGCCGTCGGCCAGCGCGATCGCCAGGCCGTCTTCACCAACCGGGCACAGACCCGCTATCGTCTCGCGATGGGAAGAGCGTTGCTCCCAGGTGCCGTCGGGACCGAGCGCGAACAGGCTGTCTCCCGCCGAGGCGAACAGCGTTTCGCCGCGCACTGCGAGGCAGTCCGCACCATCGAGCGCCATGCGCGAGGTCGCCTCGTCCAGCACACGGTTGGGACGAAGCGCACCGTCGAGGGGCGGTACTGTGACCGCTGCGTCGCCGCGACCGAACAGGTTGTCCAATGCACGTGTCAGACCGCGGATCATGCCTTCCCCCAGTAGGATTGCTGCGCCGTCCAGTTCGGGTCGACGCCTTCGAGCTTCAGCCGCCCGACCCGGTTGTTGACGATGCCGCCGATATAAAGGTGGCCCTTGTGCTCGCGCATGGAGGTGATCATCGGATGGTTCTCGCCGCCGCGATCCCACAGCGCCTCGATGACGCGGCCCGCTTCATCGAAACGCAACACGCAGCCGGTGTTGATGTTGGGATAGAGCCATTCGTCGGGTGCGACGCGCCGGGCCATGCGCCGGCGGAAGCCGGGCATCTTCAGTGCAAGGTCGAACGCGGGTGTCCGTATACCGACCAGCGCCAGCCAGTATGTGCCGTCCGAAGCTCGGTTGATGTTGTCGGGATAGCCCGGCAAATCGGAGATCACGGGCTCGACGGTTCCTTTCTTCGGTCCGTCGAACCAGTAGCGGCTGATACGGCAGGCCCAGGTCTCGGCGAACAGGAAGGACTGCCCGTCATGGGTCATGCAGATGCCGTTCGGGAACACCAGGTTCTTCAGCACCGTGCGCGTCCTGCCCGTGTTCGGATCGAAGCAGATGATGCGTCCGTTGCCTCGCGATTCCAGGCAGTCGACCGGCCATTCGTGCATGTCGTAGCGAACGGTGGCCTCGCTGAAGAAGACCCGTCCGTCCGGCGCGATGTCGAGATCGTCGGCCAGCCGCAGGCGGGAATCGTCAACGACCGAGAACCAGGAGCGGTTGGTCTCGTCGGTGAGCCTTTCGATCTTCCGGTCCCGAGTGACGCGGTAGAGGCCCATGCCGCCGATGCAGCAGATCAGCGAGCCGTCACGCGCCATGGCCAGGCCCAGCGGCCTTCCTCCAACATGGGCGAAGACCTCCTGCCGCTCGTAATCCGGCGCCAGGAAACGAACGATGTCGCCCGTTCGGTTGCCGACATAGATGTTGTCGTCCTCGTCCAGGATGACGTCTTCCGGCCCGTCGATACGGCCGAGCCCGATCGCTTCGACCGGGCGTAGCCGATCGTTCAGAGCATAGGGCGACGCGCCGTCCGTTGCCGGCGCGGGAGGCAACTCGGCATAGGTGGGGGACACGTAGACTTTCGACAGGAACTTGTGGCGGTTCTTCAGCAAGCGCACGTCGACCGCCACTGCGGCCAGCAGCACCATGCCGAGCAGCAACGAGTTCGCGCCGCTGGTGACACCCATTCGCACCAGGCTGTTGACCATGATCATGACGGTGATGGAGCCGATGATCGCCTTGGCAGCGGAGCCGCGGCCTCCACCGAGGCTGTTGCCGCCGAGCACGGCCGCAGTCAGCGCCGCAATCTCGAGGCCGTTGCCGATGTCGGAGCCGGCAGCGCCCAGCCGCGAAGCGAAGAGCACGCCGGCGAGAGCGGCCAGCGTGCCGGACACCACGTAAGTCGCGCAGACGACCCTGCGCACCGGAATGCCGACATTGTGCGCCGAGCGCCGCGACCCGCCGACCGCGAGCACATGCCAGCCAGCGCTGGATCGGCTCAGCACAAGATGGGCGGCAAAGGCGACGACCAGGGCGACGACGACGCTGAACGGCAGGCCGAGCAGGTAACCTTCGCCGAACCAGTACCAGAGGTCGGAATCCGGAAACGCCGTCGCGATCGCCACCGCATATTTCAGGAGCAGCATGTCGACCACCGCACGCACGATGATCAGCGTGACGAGCGTGGTGAGAAACGCGCGCAGTCGCAGATAACCGACGAGCAGCCCGTTCACCAGACCGACGGCCGCGCCGCAGGCAAGTGTCGCCGCCACCACCGCCGCGACAGGCCACCCCGCCACGCTGAACAGCGCGAGCGCGACGATGTTGCCGAGTGCGAAGGTCGAACCAACGCTCAGGTCGATCCCCCCGGCCACGATCACGATCGTCAGCGCCAGCACGATGAGCCCGAATTCGCCCCACTGCCGCATCAGGTTCGAAATGCTGGCGGCGTCGAAGAAATCCGGGATCAGCGATCCGAAGACGGCCACCACCGCCGTCAGGATCAGGAGCGGGATCGCGTTGTCGACCCAACGCTTGGTGAGTATCTCGCCGAGAAGGTGATCGGGCACGAGGCGGTAGCGCCAGCGCACCACGCTGTCTGAAAGGGCCATGGTCTATGCTCGGATTGAAAAATGCGGCACCGACAGCCTGTCGCTGCCAGTGCCGCTGTCAAAGGTCAGCCCTTTTCAGGCATGTCCCAGCAGGAAGCCGGCGTCATGTTGTCCTTCGTCAGGAAGGTCAGCGGCGTGAAAAGCGTCGTCCTGGTGCTGCCGGGCGCCTGGCCCTGCTGCAGCAGGTGCTTGATCATGGTCGCCATGTCGCGCGCCTGTCCCGGCACGAAGAAGACGGCGACCTCGGAATAGCTTCCGTCGGTGAGCCCGTCGCAGGCCAGGCGGCTGCCGCCACCTTGAGTCAGCATGTAGACGTCCTTGCCGGATTCCTTGATGGCCGCCGCCGTGCCGATGTCCATAACATCCCAGAACCCGGTGACGCCGCAGAGATCAGGGTGCTGCTGGATGACGGTCGCGGTGATGTTCCTCGCCTTCGTCGAATCCCAGTCCGCCGCCTGGTTCGAGACGATCTGCATGTCGGGATGCTGCGACAGGACGTTGTTGATGCCCTGCATCTGGTAGACGCTTGCCGCGGCCGTCAGCACGCCCTGCGTGATCGCCACCTTGCCGCTTCCGCCATTGGCCGGGGAACATTTGTCCAAAAGGCGCTGGCCGATCTGCTCGCCCATAGCGACATAGTCGGCGCCCACGAACACGTCGGTCGAGTAGGCGGAACGCATGTTCACCTGCACGACGTAGATGCCCGCTTCCTCAGCCTTCTTGAGCAGACGTGCATAGGACTGGACGTCGGGATTGTGCACGACGATGACGTCCGGCTTCTCGGTGATAAGCGCGGTGAGCGCCTGCGCGCCCGCGTCCGTGTTGAAGTTCGGGTCGCGAATGTCGAACGTCACGCCGAGCGGCGCGAAGGCCTCCTTGAGACCCGCGGCCCAGCCTTCCGTAAGGTCGATGCCCATGGCTACGGGCAGAAAGGCGATGCGCTTGCCCTTGAACGAATCGTAATACGACCGGGTCGGATCATCGATGCCCTCCTGCGCCACGGCAGCGCCGGCACAGAGGGCAAATGCTGCGGCGATGATGCCGGTCTTGAACAGTTTCATATCTCTCCTCCCTTGAGAAAATGGCTAGATGTCACCCTGCTGCGCGGTCTGCTCGTCGCGCGGGTTGAGGACCGTGTCGATCACGATCGCCGTGAGAAGTAGAACGCCCTTGATGACGTTCTGGACGGTGTACTGGATGTCCATGATCGTCATGCCGTTGAGCAGGACGCCGATCAGCAGGGTGCCGACTATGACGTTGCGGATACCGCCACTTCCGCCCGAGAGACCTATTCCCCCGAGAACGACCACCAGGATCACGTCGTAGATATAGGTGGACAGCGCAAGCCGCGTGTTCATGCTCGCCACGGACGCGGCGGTTATGATGCCGGCTACATAGCCTATCAGCGCCGAAATGACGTATTGCTGCACGATCACAGGCCGAACAGCGATCCCGGTTATCCGCGCGGCGAGGATGTTGTCGCCCACTGCCCGCAGGTACCGGCCCGACTTCGCATAACGCAGGAAGAGATGGCCGGCGAGGCATACCGCGGCAAACAGGAAGATCGGCACAGGAACCCCGAACAGCGAACCCTGCCCGGCCCACAGCAGCGTGTCCGCCGCCTTGGGCATATAGGCAACCTCCATATTGAAGAGGAAATAGCGGCCTATCCCGTAGACGAGGGTTCCCATGGCGAGCGTGGCGAAGATGGCCGGAATTTCCGCATAGGCGACGAGCCAGCCGTTGAGCACCCCGATCGCAAGGGCGAAAGCCAGTCCGAGTGCGAGCGCCTGCGGCATGGGCATGCCGCCCGAGATCAGGCTGAGTGTCCACGCGACGGAGATGGCCATAAGCGCGACCAGCGACAGGTCGATGCCGCGACCGATCACCACGATGCCCATCGCAACGCCGAGTATTCCGAGGACAGAGACGCTGCGCACAAGATTGACCAGATTGTTCGCGGTGAGAAAGCCCGGGAGGGCCAGCGCGAAACCAAGGCACAGCAGCAAGGCGAGACCGAAGACAATCTGCTCCTGGCTCATGCGTCCCCAAAACGGCATACCGGCCTCCCTCCCATGCGACCGCCCCGCAACCTGAAACTAGCGACGGCGGCCGCCTGTTTCTTGCGTGAGGATGCACAGCTTTTCCCTGAGAGCGCAGTCGGCGAGGCGGCGCTGGACGACCAGCTGCGCGGCCACTATCATCCATCCAAATGTGGGAATGCGAAGGGGAAGGTTCGCCTCGAGCAGGCGGAAGCGTTGCCACGGGTTGGGGGGACCCATGGACCTTGTTTTCTCGACGGAAAGTCTTCCGTCGTCGGATCGCTATCGTGCCTGGCGCGACGCGATATGCGATGTCTATGTCAATGTCGACGTCAAGGCGGCGGATCCCGAACGCTATCGCGGTTTTATCCGCGAGGCGAAGTTCGGCGAGATCGTGCTGACCGACATCCTGCTGTCCGAACAGCGTATTCAGCGCAACAACAGGCACATCGCGCGGCTCGACAAGGATTGCTATTATCTGCAGCTATTGCTGAAGGGGCGCATCAGCGTGCTCCAGCGGGGGGAGACGCATAATTCGAACGCCGCCCGCGGCGCCATCTTTTCGGCCACCGAGCAATATGTGCTTTACGGCCACGGCGAGGTACGCTCGTTCTATCTCGAGATTCCGAGCGACGATTTTGCCCAGCGTTTCCCGCGCGAGCGCATCCCCGTGTCGGCGATAATCAACACGACCCAGGGATTGGGCCGCATCGCGACGGAGTTCTGCGCGACATTGGCCACCGAAGGCTCCAGGCTCGACGAAGACGTGCGGGCGAGCCTCGGTAACCAGTTGATGGACATGCTGGCCTTCACCATGCTGAGCTCCGAAGGCAACATGGCAGAGGCGGAAGGTTCGATAAAGAAAGCGCGCCTGAGGTCGATCCAGCTTTGGATCGAGAAACATGTCGACGATCCCAACTTGTCACTGGAGAAGGTGGCGGCCGCCAACGGCGTATCGCTGCGCTATCTGCACGTCCTTTTCGAAGGTTGCGAGATGTCTGCGTCGGAATGGATATGGAACCGCCGCCTGCAGCTTGCATATGACTGCCTAGCGCGCGGCGACTCGCGGTCGATCACCTCCGTCGCCTTCGACCACGGCTTCAGCAGTTCGGCGCATTTCTCCACGATCTTCCGCCGCAAATACGGCGCCTCGCCGCGCGATGTGAGCCGACGGGGATAGCCGGGCGGCTAGCAGGCGCCGTGCTGACCTTGAGCAGTGCCGAAGCTGGAACAGGCTCGCAGTATAGGTGCCCCGGTAGAATTCGAGGACGAGCGAGACCGCTCACCGACGGCTATGCGCCACCGAGCCTCCGCGATGTGTGGCATTCGAATGAGCCGGTTTAACGACTGGCGTAAGGAAGACCGGCCGTGGCGCGCGTCGATCAGGACGGCTATGTTCTCGACGAAATCGTCCCGAGCCGACCGGCGAGCCGACGACTGACCGGCGCAGCAGGTCTCATCGACTATCCTGGCCAGTCACTGAGTCTTTTATAATATTTCCCACCACGGAAGAGACACGATCCCGCCAGTCTCCAGCGCGGTAGCCGAAATCGTTGGCGAAGCGCTCTGAATTCAGCTCGGAATTCGCCGGCCTCAAGGCCATGGCCACCCACTGATCACTGGCTATTGGCTCGACATCGGCGATCGGGCCACCCACTGCCTTGCTAATCTCAAGGATTTGCCTTGCCAACTCATACCAGCTCGCCCTGCCCTGCCCGGCAAGGTGATACAGACCTTGCGGAAAGCCTTGGTGGTCGCGCCGGAAGCGTGCTGCCGCCAGCAAACCGTCAGCTAGATCGTGCGCTGCAGTGGGGTTCCCGAATTGGTCCGCGACCACCTGAAGCCTCTTCCGCGTTTGCGCCGCCGACAAAATGGTCTTGACGAAGTTTCGACCATATTGGCTGAAGACCCATGCCGTTCGAACAACCAGATGATCCGGGTTCTGCGAGCGGACTGCCAGTTCGCCCGCGAGCTTGCTGCACCCGTAGACTGTTTGTGGATTGGGCCCATCCGACTCGACATACGGTTCACCAGATTTGCCATCGAACACATAGTCAGTCGAAACCTGGATGATGGGAATAGCCGCCATTCGAGTCAGTCGCGCCAATTCGGCGGGGGCTTCGGCGTTTATCCTGAATGCTCGCTGAGGCTCATCTTCCTGCTGATCAACTCCGGTATGCGCGGCTGCATTGATGACCATATCAGGCGCGACGGACTTCAGCACCGAGGCGAACGCCGAAGGGTTCTCAAGATCCAACTCCGGCCGGCCGGCGAGCACGATTTCGATGCCTCGGCCCTGCGCCCGGACCGCCAGTGAACGAGCCAACTGCCCATTCTTTCCGGTGACGAGGATTTTCATCCAGCGCTCGCCAGTCCCAGACGAGTCCCGTCGAACAACTGCTCACGGATTGGTCTCCACCACCAGCTATTGTCCAGAAACCAGTCGACCGTACGGGCGAGTCCCGTTTCGAAGGTTTCAAGCGGACGCCAAGCCAATTCGCGCTCGCTCTTGGCCGGATCGATGGCATAACGCCGGTCGTGCCCCGGTCGGTCGGCGACGAAAGTTATAAGATCCGTATATGAACCTCCTCCCATTCGCGGGCGCCTTGCGTCGAGCAGCGCGCAAATGGTTCGGACCACCTCAAGATTGGTCCGCTCCGCCCGGCCGCCGATATTGTAACTTTCGCCGTCCCGCCCCTTGCTCATTACCGCTTCAAGCGCGCGAGCGTGGTCCTCGACGTACAGCCAATCGCGCACATTGGCGCCCCGTCCGTACACGGGCAGAGGACGCTCATCGAGGGCGTTTGTGATCATGAGCGGTATAAGCTTTTCCGGATAATGAAACGGGCCGTAGTTGTTCGAGCAATTCGAGATGACGACCGGCAGCCCATAGGTTTCGCGCCATGCGCGGACAAAATGGTCCGACGCCGCCTTCGACGCAGAATAGGGCGAGGACGGCTTGTAAGGGGTCTGCTCGGTAAAGACACCGGAATCGAAGGGCAGGTCTCCGAATACTTCGTCCGTGGAAACATGGTGGAAGCGAAAGCCCATGCGGGCGTCATCACCAAGCTTACGCCAATGATCGGCCGCGGCGGCAAGCATGCTTACCGTTCCCGCGACATTGGTGTTCACGAAAACCATGGGCCCGTCGATGGACCTGTCGACATGGCTTTCAGCCGCCAGATGCATGATCCGATCCACCTTTTCGGCAGCCAGAATCCGCCTCACGGACCTGGTGTCGCAAATATCTGCGCGGTGAAAGACATAGTTCGGATGCCCCTCGATGTCGCGTAGCGATGTGAGACTGCCGGCATAGGTCAGCTTGTCGAGATTGACGACGCGATAGCGCTCGGTGTGGATCAGATGGCGGCAGACGGCAGAGCCGATGAAACCCGCACCGCCCGTAACGAGGACTGTTGGCAAGGCGTGCTTCACTGGTAAACAAATCCGGTTTCCAGATCGGCCAGGAACGGCGCGGCTTCATCCTTGGCGGAGAGAACCATGTCGGTCGCCGGGACTGGCCAGTCTATCGCGATATCGGGATCATCGAAGCGGATGGACCTGTCATGAGGAGCCGAATAGGGAGCCGAGACCTTGTAGACGACCTCTGTGTCGGGCTCGAGCGTGACGAAGCCGTGCGCAAAGCCCTTGGGCACAAGGACCTGGTTCCATTGCCGACCTGAAAGCGTGACGGCGATCCATTTTCCGAATGTCGGCGAGCCTCGGCGAATATCGACTGCGACATCGAACACGGAGCCGCGAAGAACGCGCACGAGTTTGTCCTGCGCAAATGGCGGCATCTGAAAATGCAGGCCCCGCATTACGCCTCGCGTGCGCGAAAACGAGTGATTGTCCTGCACGAAATCGATCGAGATGCCGGCTTTTGCAAGTTTCGCAGCATTCCAGGTTTCCGAGAAGAAGCCTCGCGCATCATCGAACTTTGGAGGGCGAATCTCAAAAACACCTTCCAACCCAAGGCTCAGCACATCAACCATGGGCGAGTTCCCGAACCCGGCGCTCAAGATAGCGTGCATAGTCGGTCTTGCCCAAGGAGGCGGCTCTCGCCAGCACTTCGGCTTCGCTCAACCAGCCCAGTTCGAAGCCGATCTCCTCGGGGCACATGATTTTGATGCCTTGACGAAGCTCTATAGTACGAACAAACGACGACGCATCGTGCAAGCTGTCGTGCGTCCCCGTGTCCAGCCAGGCGTAGCCTCGGCCAAGCCGCATGACATGCAGCTTGCCCTGGTCGAGATAGGCTCTGTTGACATCCGTGATCTCGCGCTCGCCTCTTGCCGAAGGCCTGACTGACGAAGCGATCTCGACGACCGAGTTGTCATAGAAATAGAGTCCGGTGACGGCCCAGTTGGAACGTGGTTGAGCCGGCTTTTCTTCGATGGAGAGCGCCCGCTGGGTTTCACGGTCGAAATACACCACGCCATAGCGCTGCGGATCCTCGACCTGATAGGCGAAGACAGAGGCTCCGCTGGTTCGCCTCACAGCTGCCCGACAGTGCTGTGAAAGGCCATCGCCATAAAAGATGTTGTCGCCAAGTATGAGCGCCACTGGATCATCGCCGATAAATTCGCTTCCGATGATGAAGGCTTCGGCCAATCCGTTCGGCGTAGGCTGCTCGGCATAAGACAGCGCAATGCCGAACGCGGAACCATCGCCTAAAAGACGCTGAAACTGCGGCAGATCCTGCGGCGTTGAGATGACAAGAATCTCCCGTATGCCCGCCAGCATCAAGACGCTCAGCGGATAGTAGATCATCGGCTTGTCGTAGATCGGCAGTATCTGCTTCGATACTGCGAGTGTAGCGGGGTAAAGCCTTGTCCCACTACCGCCGGCTAGAATTATACCCTTCACGGAGGGCTCCTTCCCCTGCTTTGCTTCTTGCTCGGCCCATCATCAGCATGGACTGTGATTTTGGACCGGGTACTTTGATGTGGCATGGACGCTAAGCGAGCCCAAGCATCCCGGGTACTGCTCAAGGAATTCCGTCCGGATCGTGCCGGCGATGCGCGCGTCGAGTTCCTGCAGGCGCCGAGCAGGCCCGGCATTGCCTGTTTGAAGGGCTATGGCCTCGACAAGCATCTCGCGCGCGGTCGCCAACTCTCCATCGCGGATGTGTCGGTTGGCCCGGTGGTAGAGGAAGTTGGCTCGCTGCACGGACGAAAAGCCATTGCCAAGGCGCGTGTAGAGCCGGTCGGCCCAGGCGGGATGGCGAGCGATCGCGGTGAGTGCAACCTGGTAGGCCCGCATGGGGTCTCCAACGCGAACCGCGCGGGCGAGCGTGCAGAGGCCTGGCAAGTCGTCTGCGCGGCAGGCCTCGATAAGCGCCAGCCCGCGCGCGGTTCCGGCGAAGGCCCGGACAGTGCCATGGCCGGTCATGTGCACCGGGACGAGACGTGTCCCCTGCTGCAGCACCGCGATCCGCTCCGCGTGCTCGCGGTCGACGGCATGGAATGGATCATGGAAGACATAGGCGCGGCCGGCTGCGTGCTCGGGCGCGATCTCCATGTCTTCATGAAGCGAGGGCGTGAAGTGGCTCTTGAAGCGGCCGTCGAAGGGGACCGTCCTGGGATCGATGGAGATCTGCGGACAGAAGGCGATTGCAACATCGGCATCAAGGGCCCGGCGGTAGCGCAGTGCCGCGTAGCCACCCTGGGAGTGGCCGTAGAGGATGCGTTCGGATGCCATCCGCAGGATCGGCGCTGCCGCGATACTGGCCTTCGCCATGCTTGTCGCCGGGAACCAGTTTGGACGCCGGCTGATGAAACCGAGGGCGGTGATGTCCGCCTTTTCGCAAAACCGCTGCCCCCAGAAGCGGCTGCCGTTTGCCTGCATCTCCATTTCGTTGAAGGTTGCCAGAACATAGGTAGACGATCCCGGCCTATGAAATACCTCTAGGTTTTCGTCGGAATAGATCAGCAAGTCCAACTCCCGAATATTGGAAATACTCCGGCAATACCGGTTGCCGCTTCACTATATTTTCCGTCTGCAGGAAGAGTGCCTCGCGCAAGGCAACACTGCCCCTGCCTACTCGGTTCCGGCCGGCGTGACGGCGAGCGCTCCGGCAGGACTTAACCGGCCGCAACGCCATAGGCTGTATGACTGCTCGGTGTCCCAATCGTAGTAGAAGGCTGCCGTCACCCGCCCTTCATCCATCAGTTGCTGGAAGACGGCGCGCACGGTGCGCACTGCGTCTTCCCGCTTCCGGTCGTCGACGGGGCAGTCGCGTGCCGTGTTCGCTATCCCCCATTCCGTCACCCAGCAGGGCCGGCCCGCATTGTCCGCCTGGCAGAAGTCGAGAACACCCTTCACCCGGTCGGCGAGGGCTGAAGCGCGTTTCTGTCCCGGATAGACGTGGATGCCATAGGCATCGACCAGGCTGTCGATGCCCCGTTTGCGCAGCAGCGCAATGACCTCGCCCGGATCGAGGCGCTCCATGCCTCGCCCGTCGGCCCAGTCGGCACTCAGGTCGGACAGGCCGGCCGACACGATGGCGGCGTCGCTGCTGTGAACGGTGCGCCGCACCTCCTCGCGGGTGATCTTCAGGGCCTCCACATATTTGTCGAGGCCTTGCTCGAAGGCCGCCCGGCCGGCCAGGTCGGCGATGCTGCGCGGGGTCCGTTCGCCAGGCTGGCGATAGACAAGGAGATCGCCGTTATAGGCGCTGAAGTTGATCTCGTTTCCGGGCTCGATCGCCTCCAGCCGAATGCCCAGGGCATCGATGCGGCGCAGTGCGTCGCGCAACCCCATGCGGTACCGGTCGAGATCGAGTTCCGAAAGCCGGTGGACATCCCAGATACGGCCGAAGCCGGTCCGGGGACGAGCCGTCTCGGGAAAGTAGCTCTTGTTCGTGAGCTGGACCTCGAGAAGGATCCGGATGCCCAGGCGGCTTGCGATCTCGAGGCCCTCGATGCTCTTGTCGACCGGCCGCGACAGCGAAAGACGGGCGTGCGTGATGCCGTTCGCCGCCATCTCCCCGAGCACCCTGTCCTGGTCGCTTCGCGAGAGCCAGGCAAGGTTCAGGCGGTTGATCCCGATGCGGGCGGCCCTGATCTCAGCGGCATGAGCGAGCGGCGCCTGGGCGAAGCCCAAGAGCGCCAGCAACATGCCGGGCAGAAGCCTGCCTGGCCTTGTCCTCCTGGCCCTGAAGCTAGAGGCCGACATGGCTGAGTGCGCTGCGGAAGTTGGCTTCGCAGGCCGAGTACCGGTCGGTGACGGCTTGCGTGTCGATCTTGGACAGGAAGTTGGCAAGATAGGCCTTCTTGTCGGCCTCGCGGTTCCACGTCGCCGCTTCCATGTAAGGGAAGCCGACGAATTCCAGCATTTCCCGCATGCGGTCGTCGACAGCTATCATGAGTGCCGGCACGCCAGCCTGCATGCCGATGATGCAGCCATGGAACCGGCGGCCGAAGCAGAGCTCACGGGAGGCGATCCAGCTTCGCCACTGGTTCGTGTCGAAGAAGACCACGAGCTCATGGTCCCTCTGCCACTTTTCGGAATGCTTGTAGGAGGTCGCTCCGGTGATGCGGCCGCTGGCCTTGTCATAGACAGGCGCATGATCGTCGGCGGTCAAGGACAGGTTGTAGGCGATCACCTCGTCCTGCACGACATAGCTTGCGACGCTCGTCGGCTTCAGAAGCGCATGAGCGTCAACAATCGTATCGGCAACGCTGCCGAGATACCCTCCGAAGGCGATCTTCTGCGCGTGCGCCAGCTCAGGGTTGGCGAGGGCCGTGAGGGAGCGCTGCATCCCCGCCGGGTTGAAATAGAGCGACGGACAGCCGGTCGGCTTCACAAACTTCATGCCCTGCTCCCTCAGGAACTCGGCAGTGAAATAGCCGCGGGTCAGGAAGAAGCTCTCCTTGCGCCTCAGGACATCGAGGAATTTGAGGGTGCCGGCGGGCAGGTTCTCCCTGAGGCCTTCCTTGCGCTGGATACCGATGCCCATGACCACGACCGGCATGTTCAGCTTCTCGAACACTTCCGCTTCCAGGTCGGCGGAATAGCCGGGCCGCAGCAGATTGGCCGAGGCGAAGACGCAGATGTCGAACTCCTGGTTCAGGCGCTCGTAGACGTCCTCCGAACCGCAGCTGCGGGCAAGGTGCCAGAATGGCACGTAAGTGACGTCATGCGCCTTCAGGCTGTAGGCCGCGCCCTCCCCGATCAGGTAGTTGCCGGTGTTGGCTATCTTCCTGACCTGCTCGATCAGCTCCGCCTTGGTGTGGATGTCGTCGAAATAGGGCCTGTGGCGAACCTCCGTCCCGGATACGCTCGCCACGGTTCGCTGCAGATATGACGGAATGCCCGTAAGCAGGATGCGCATGATATTCCTTGAATTTTTGCCTGAGACCTTGGATGTCGGCGAGCGGCTACTGCCCGATGCCGATCTCGCGCAGCGCCGTGCGGAAGTTCCGCTCGCGATCGGAGTAGCGGTCGACCAATTCGGACGCGTTGAGGCCGGCCAGATGATCCGCAACGAACTCGGCCCGGTTCTCGGCCTTGTCGAGGTCGGTCGCGTCGACAGCCGGCAAGCCGGTGAAGCCCAGCATCTCGCGCATGCGGTCGTCCACCGCGACCATGAGGCTCGGCACCCCCGCCTGCATGGCAATGATCGAGCCGTGGAAACGCCGCCCGAAATTGAAGTCCATCGACGAGGCCCAGGCGCGCCACTGGTTCGTGTCGAAGAAGGTGCGCACTTCGAACGGGTTCTTGAGCCGCTCGGTGCCCGGATAGGCGACGTCGCCGATCATCGTTCCGGAGGCTGAGTCATAGACGCGCCCTTCGGCATTCGGCTCCACCCGCATGTCGAAGTGAAGGAACTCGTCCTGGACGACATATTGGGGCACTAAATCCTGCGGGTTCAGGGCATTGGCGTCGAGAATCGCATCCTGGTTGCCGCCGAGATAGCCGGAGAAGATGGTCCGCGCCTTGCCGACCTGTACGGAGGGTAGCTTCTTCAGCGCCCGGCGCATGTTGTCCGGCATGAAATACACCGACGGGCAGCCGGTCGGCTGCACGGACGAAAAGCCCTGGTCCTTGAGGAAGCCGCTGGTCTCGAAACCGCGCGTCAGGAAATAGTGCTCGCGCTCCTTGAGGATGCCCAAGAGCCGCTTCGTGCCCTCCGGCAGCGCATTTTCGAGATCCTTGCGGTTCTGCTGACCGATGCCAAGCATGACGATCGGCATCTTGAGCTTGCCCAGCACATCGGCTTCCGCATCGGCGGAGAGCCCCTTGCGCAACAGGTTTGCGCAGGTGAAGACGCAGATGTCGAAGTTGGAATTGAACTGCTCGAACCCATCCCCGTTGCGGCTGCAATTGTAGAGATGCCAGAAGGGGATCTGCTGTGCGTGGGGCGCAAGCGCACGCAAGGCCCCCTCGCCGATCAGATAATTGCCGGTATTGCTGATGTTTCGCAGTTCCTGGAGGAACTCGTCCTTCGTCTCGGGTTGCTTCTGCCGTTCCGAATAGGAGACGGCCAATCCGTTGGCGCCGTTCGCAAGACGCGCGTAGTGGCCAGGAATGCCCGTCACGAGGATCCTTGGACGCATACAACTAGACCTTTCTGCTTGCTAGAACTGGTGGAAGCCCTTCAGCCGGCCGCCGCGACCTCTGCGTCGGACGCCTCGCGCCGGCGCATGACCGCGGCACGCGACAGCGATGAATTGCTCACCGCGCCATCGCACCAGCCGAGGAATTCCGAAAACGAGCTCGTCCACGATCGGCGCGCCGCCGAGTCGAGGCAGCCTTCCATGAGCGGAGCGAGCTTGCGGCGATCGCGGGCGACCTCTTCGATGACACCGGCCATCTGCCGCACCACCTGGGAATCGACCTCGGCATCGATGAGGATGCCGTCTTCGCCATGGGTGATGAGTTCGCCCACGGCGCCAACGCCGGTGGCGATGGGAACGCAGCCGAGCTGCTGCGCTTCTGCGATCATCAATGGAGCGCCTTCCCAGCGCGAGGGCATGACCAGCACGTCCGCCCAGCCCAGCGCCTTGATCAGTTCCTTGCTGGCAAAGACCGGGGGATGCACGTCGACGCCGAGGTCCTTCAGCTGCTCCGTCCAGGAAACGGCGGAATCGGCAAGGATCTCGCCTCCGATCGCCCGTATGTCGACAGGGACGTGCCCGGCGTGCAGCTCGGCGATTGTCGCGGCCAGGCGGTCGATGCCCTTCTGCTGGTCGAACCGTCCCATGTAGAGGAGCCGCAGCCGGTCGTCCTTCCGTTCCATCCTCCGTGCGGACAGCACTTCGGCAAGCGCCTTGGGGGGCACCGTAAAACTCGCGCCATTGGGCACGGCGAAGACCTTTTCGAGGGGGACACCGAAGCTTCGCAGGTAGATCTTGAGCTGCTCCGAGCAGGTCAGGAACGCGTCGTAGCAATGCTCATGGGCGATTGCCGCGAAAGGTTGGCCGGCCGGCCGTTTGAATGAGGTGTTGTCGACGACGTGGAGATAGCAGACCGTGCGCGCGCCCTCCGAGCGCAGCCGTGCAATCAGCGGATGGACCGACATCACGTGGTTGTTGATGATCAGGTCGAAGCCCGAGAGCTGCCCCTTCAGAGCGCCCCAGTCGGCCTCGTGGTGCTCGGCGATGAAGTCCTGGCCGAGAAACTGGCCCGAGCCTCCCCAGGCCGGAATGCCCTCGCTCCAGAAATGGATGTGATCGAAGCTCGCATCGAATTCGTCGATGACGTCCATGCGCTGCGTGCCGAGCACGAAGAGGTGGGTCTCGTACCCGGCCCTCTTCAGCTCGCGCGCGGCCGCATAGACCACCTTCTCGGCGCCGCCGAACGAAGCATTGGGGACGAGCAGGGCCGCCGTGCGCTTGCCGTCGCTGTGGCCAAGCGGCAGGACGGGCGAGCCGCCGATCTCCTGCCGCAGCGACTTGTACAGATCCGCAAAAGGCACGAGCCGGGCTGGCCGCCACGTCCAGCGCCCGCCCGCAGTCCGGCGCAGCGGGCTCGTGGCAATGGCGTTGATGCAGTTTATCATCACCTGCTGGGGCGTGATCCGCGACCGCCGCGGCAGGTTCCGCGGGAATGGGAACCGCACCTTCAGGATGGCCGAAGTAGGCCAGATCTGCTCGTTGCCGATCGAGGCGAACCAGTCCAGGGCATTGTTCTGGATCACCTCGCGAACAAGCGACGTGGGAATGAAGATGAGGTCTGCCGACGCGGCTTGCGATGCCCCCGACTCCAGCAACATTGGTTCGATCTTGCGCTGCGTCGCGTCGTTGCCGAGCTGGACGAAAACGATATTCGCCTTCTCGCTCAGGCGCTCCAGGTGGCAAAGCACGTTGGGCAGCATGCGCGACCGCCGCAAGAGGTCGAGCGTCGCGCCGCTGCCCGCCATCAGGAAAGGCGGGAAGTGGACATTGTCCGGCTCACCGATGCTGGCCCAGAAATCCGGGATGATGTCATCGAGGCGAAGCATCTTCGGCGGCTTGGTGGGGTCGGTGAAGAACGAGATGGCGGCATCTTCGGTCCGCGCGAAGAGATAGCGCGGGCACTCCTCATGCTCGAACTCGACAAGCATCGGGCGCTGGAACAAGGCCTTGTGGCGCTTCCTGAGGAAGCTGACGGACGTGGCACGTTCGCGATTGGCTTCCTTGAAGCGGCTTTCCGCCCGCAGCCGATATTCGAAGGTCGTGTCGTGCGATGGGACGCCGACGAAGCCCTGCTCGATGCAGGAAAGCCAGAACTCCCAGTCCTCGAACCCGTTCTGCCGGTCGTCGTTGAAGCGCACGCCGTCCCGGAAGACGTCGATGGAGATCATCGAGCCGGTGTCGCAAATGTTGTCGGTGATGCAGTGGACAAGCCGCGAATAGCGGTTGCCGTAGTGCGCGCGCCAGTTCACCGAGAAGGTGTCGATATTGGTGTAGACCCAGCCGCAGCCGCTCGAGAGAAGCTGCTGGTACAGGGTTTCGATGGTGCCCGGCAGGACCCTGTTGTCGGCATCGAGCAGATAGACTGCCTTGGCCTCCGGCAGGTTTTCGAGCACGTAGTCGATCGCGCGATTGCGCGCCCCGCCCGGTCCGGCATTCGGGCCGAACACCACATGCAGGTCAGGATACCTGGCGGCATAAAGCAGCAGCAGGTCGAAGGCCTCGTGCCGCGGGTCGCCGTCGACGGACACGACAATGGCAATCCTGCAGTTGGAAGCCGTCGAAGCAAGGACGGATTCCAGCGCTTCCAGGGCCAGCGCCGCATGGCCGTAAAGCGGCATCGCCACCGCGATCAGATCGTCTTTACTGGCGGACATTGGCCGCCTCCCCCGACTGCTTGACCAGTCGGAAGCCCGACACCTTGAGCCAGGAGAAATCGACTGAATCGGTGACGGCACGGCTCAGGATCATGAGATCCATGGGCGCGCGCACCGGCTCGTCCATCTGGATATTGATGTTGATCGCCCGATCGGGGCCGACCTCACGCCAGCCGCTGAAGAAGGCCGACGGTTTTGCCGAGCCCGTGCGCACCAACTCCGCCACCTCGGACCGTGCGTTGGAATTGGCCGGGGCGAGCAGGAAACTGACAGCCGCCGGAGCTCCTTCCGGATGGTCGATCACGGCGCTCGCCGAGAACGAAATGGTTCCGGGCTCGACTGCGCGGCTGACGGCGCCGGCGGAAATTCCGCTCTGCAGCGGATGACACACCACCGCGTGCTCGTGCTCGAGGAAGCGGACGGTCTGGAACTCGGGCACGACCGGCGAGACAGAAACATCGACGATTCGGCTCAGCAGGTCCGGCGCCAGGCGGTAGTCTTCGATGAACTGGCCGTCGAGCAGCTCGGTGGGCGCGATCATGTTGGGTATTCGGGTTGGCCTGACGCCGGGCAGTCCCGTAAACACGCGGAATGCCAGCGGCCTGAGATCCAGGTCGGGATGCGAGACTTCCGACCGCGCCGTGTAGCGCTCGCTGGCAATCGGGAAGCCGAGCGACAGCCCCACCGTCTCGGGACCCGTGGTCGACACCCGCAGCCGCAATGTCTTCGCCCCAGATCCGCATGCCCGCGGCAGCGAGAAGAAATTCCAGTTCGAGACGAGCTTTGAAGCGGGGACGCTCCACTCGGCGACGCCCTCGCGACTCTCGACATAGCTCAGCGTGACGACGAGCACGGCGCCGTCCTTCGGAACCGAATTGAGATGGAGGGCGACGCCGGCCACGCCCCGGCTGGAGACCGGCAGAAGCTGCTCGACATAGGCGCTCGACAGCAACTGTCCGATGCCCTCGTCCTTTGGGTCGACATGGGGATCGTGCCCGAAAACTTCCGCCACGGGCTCCCAGTTGTGCGTCTGAAACGCGTCTTCGAGCGCGCGGTAGTTTTCGAACAGCACTTCGCGCTCCCGGCGAAGCATGGCCAGTTCCGAGGTCATCGAGGTGGCGAACCGGGACAGCCGCTCCAGGCCGCCCTCGGCAAGCGTACGGATGAGCGCGCACATCTCGGCGCCGTTTCGCGCATCGAGCCGCTGGACGGGGACTTCCGGCACCGTGGCAAGCCGTCGGAGCGAGACGAGAGAATCCCTCAAATCAGCTTCAGCTTCCTCCGAAAAGGCGACGCCAAGGAGAGGAAAGCTGTTCTTCAGGGTCGGTTGCGAACGTGCGCCGCCGCCAAGAAAGACGACCAGATGTTCAATTCCGGCCTTTTCAATATTGGCCCGGTCAATATCTGACGCGGCAATCAGCTTTATACTTGTCGTCGACTGCTTCCCGCCAGAAGACATCAACATTTTCACGCAAATCCTTGAAACAGCATTACACGTTGAAACTATTAGTTGGCAATCGATCGCGATAATGCCTTGGAAATCCACTCCAATGGACACGTATCAATAAATATATCGCGAGACAACAACAAAAGCGCCGAAATAAATTCGGCCAACTATACTTAAAAATTTGAAGTAATATTCGCGCAATCTGCGCTTGACCGGCGGGAATTCAATCCGCGCCCATCATTTTTCCGATCAGGGCAGCTTGGCTCGCGATGCACTCGTCCAGCCCGAAGCGCTGCTCGATCGTCCGACGTGCGGCGATCCGCAGTTCGGCGAAGCTGTCCGGGCTTTTCAACGCTTCCAGGATGGACTCGGCAAGAGCGTCCGCGTCGAAGAACGGCACCAGGATGCCGTTGCGGCCCGAGCAGATGACTTCCCGGACGGGAGCAGTGTCGGAGGCGATGACGAGAGCGCCGCAGGCCATCGCCTCCAGGACCGACCAGGAAAGGACGAAAGGGTAGGTCAGATAGACGTGAGCCGCGGAAATCTGGAAAAGCTGACGCAAGACCGGGTGTGGGACCACGCCGGGGAAAAGCACCCTGTCTCTTGGGAGATCCAGCGATGCGAGAAGGTGCTCCTTCCATGGCCCCCCGCCAGGTGGTGGCGTTCCATAGCTCACGCCGTCCCCGCCAACAAAGACGAACAAGGCGTCGGGATGTTTCCGGATGACCTTGGATGCAGCTTCCAGCGCCTGCGGGAAGCCGCGGTAGGGCTCCAGGTCGCGTGCGACAAAGGTGACGATGGGAGGATCGCCGGCCTTGAGCACGCGTCCGTCCGGAAGCGTCAAGGAAGCCGCCGTATCCGGGCGGAAGCGTCGCGTGTCTATCCCCTCGTGGCACACAGCAATGCGCGCTCGCGCATCGGCCGGATAAAGGCTCCTTTGCCACTGGGTCGGGCTGATGCCGCCTTCCAGCGCCTCCAGCGAAATGAGCTGCGCCATATTGCGAAGCCTTAGCCGCTTGCGTGTCTCCAGATCAGGCTGATCATCAGGGGCAAATCCGACATCTGCCCCCTCGGCCTGGTAGAAGAACTCGCAATAGCCGAGCGCAGGCACACGCGGCAGCACGTCCTTCACGAACATCATGCTGCCCCAGCCGATGTGCCCGATGACGATGTCCGGGCTCTGACCCTGACCCGTCATCGCGTCGAACGTCTCGGCGACTCGGTGCCCGATCCGGACATGGTGGTCGGGTATGCCCAGATGGCGGGCCATCAGCGGATGCGCCCGCGGACCCGCCTCCGTCCGATGCCGCACGACACGAACCGAGGGGATCCGCTGGTCCACCGTCTCGGCTACAAGGCTCACCTCGTTCCCCGACTGCGCCAGATGGGCAGCCAGGGCGGCGAACTGGCCAAAACCGCGCCGATGCACGAATGCTACATGCATGCCTGGCAAGCCCGCGACAAGGAGCCGCCCTTGAGGCGCACGTCAGACGCCGTAGCGTGCGGCATTGGCCCACATCAGTTCGAGCCGGTGCAGCGCCTGGAAGGCGGTTGCGAGATCCCGCAGGTCCTGCTCCACGCAAAAGCTGCGCTCGAAGGCCTTCGCCGCGTCCCGCAGGTCGGCACAGAGCTGCCTGCCCCTCTCGGTCAGCCTGATTCGGGCCGAGCGCCTGTCACGCTGGGAGGTGACGCGCTCGATGTAGTCGCCATCGGTCAGTTGCTTCAGGTAGTACGAGATGTTCGAGCCCACATAGTTGCCGCGATCGAGCAGTTCGCCGACAGAGACCTCGGTATCGCCAATGGCCAACAGAACCATCACCTGGGCCGGCCCGATGTCGTCGACGCCGCGCCGCGTAAGCTCCGCGCCTATCAGGCCTGAGAAGCGCCGGCTGGACCGTTCGAGCAGACGAGCCAGGTCGAAACATGACACCTGCGGGCCATCGCTGTTCTCGTCCCGGCGCGGCTCGTCAGGGGCGACATGCAGTCTATCGCTCCCGTTCCGTAGTAGTACTGCATCTTCCAAACCCATGGATGGGTGGAGAAGTCCTTGTGTCATCCCTCTCTCCATTTCAGTAATTTACTTCAAAATTTGAAGTAAAATTCAATAACGCCCCACCCATAATTCCCGCTCTTGAGAATGCCATCATTGTTGTGTCACACTGACGACAGCGATACTGCAATATGTTCTGCATGCTACGCGGATAACACCCTCAAATCACTAAACACGGTTGCCCCAGGCCAAATCGCCCATGCTTGATACTGTTCGAAAAAACCCAGTTGGCAAGGGCCAAAATGGGTCGGCTGTCGCCCAAAACGGGACGCTCAATCCGAGGTTGCTCGTTTTGCAGGCAAGGCGTGTGTTTGCCGTGACGCTCCTTTATGCAGCCTTGCTGAGTGCCTGTATCAACCTGCTGCAGCTGACGATGCCCCTGTTCATGCTGCAGGTATACGACCGGGTGCTGAACAGCCAGAGCATAGATTCCCTCGTCATGCTAACGATCCTGGCGGTCGGCGCCCTGGTGGTCTACGGCGTGCTCGATTTCATCCGTGCCCTTTCGTTTCAGGCCATGGGCAGCGCCGTGACGCGGGGGCTGAACCTGCCGCTTCTGACGGCCGCGGTTCAGGCCTCCGTCAACCAGGGGGTTTCCCGGGCAACGCAATCCCTGCGGGACCTGATGGAACTGCGCAGTTTCCTCACCTCACCAGCGGTCAGCGCCCCTCTCGATGCCGCCTGGTCGCCGATCTTCCTGGGCGCCCTGTTCCTGCTGCACCCCTTGTTCGGCGTAGTCGGCGCGATTTCGGTGGCACTGCTTCTGTGCTGCGGTGTCGTTACAGACCTGCTCACGCGCCAGCTCATGAAAGAGGCAAGCCAGGCCAACATCGAATCAGTGTCGAAAATCGCTGCGTCACTACGCCACGCGGAGGCGATCGAGGCGATGGGCATGCTGCCGGCGCTGGCGCACCGGTGGCGCGGCGCACAGATGCATTCGCTGGAAGCGCTTGAAAGCAGCGGCAGCAGGAGCAGGGCGATGTCATCAATCACCCGCGTGCTCCGCTACATCATCCAGGCGGTTACGCTCGCAGCCGGCGTCCTGCTCGTGCTGGAACAGGAAGTCACCCCCGGCACCATAATGGCGGCAAACATCCTTGTCGGCCGGCTGCTCGTGCCCTTCGATTCCATCATCGAGAACTGGCGGCAATGGGTTCTGGCGATCGCCGGCTGGCGCCGGCTCGAGGCGACCCTGAACGAGGATCTGGCGGTGCGCCAGGCCATGCCGACGCCACATGCACACGGCGACCTCGTCGTCGACAAGCTGGTCTACGCGGCGCCGGGCATGGACGTGCCGATCATCAAGGGCATTTCCTTTTCCCTTTCCCCCGGCGAGGTGCTGGGCCTGGTCGGCCCCTCCGCGGCGGGCAAATCGACATTGGCGCGGCTGCTCGTCGGCGTCCTCAAGCCCACGTCGGGCGGCATCTTCCTGGACGGCAACAATGTCTATCTCTGGGAACGCGGCTCCTTCGGCCGTGTGGCCGGCTATCTTCCGCAATCGGTTTCGCTGCTTGAAGGGACGATCCGGGACAACATCTCGCGGATGGAAGACGGCGATCCGCACAGGGTACTCGAGGCCGCACGGCTGGCGGATGTCCACGACATGATCGGCCGCCTCCCCCTGGGCTACGACACGCCGGTCGGCGACGGCCGCCTGACGCTTTCGGGCGGACAGAAGCAGCGCATCGCACTGGCCCGCTGCCTCTACGACCGTCCCCGCCTGATCGTGCTGGACGAGCCGAACGCCAATCTCGATGCCGTAGGCGAGCGTGCGCTTGTCCGCGCGGTCGAAAAGGCCCGAGACGATGGCGCCATTGTCGTGATGATCGCCCATAGGCCGACAATCATGGAGGTCGCGGACAAGCTGCTGGTCCTGGAAAACGGGCGCATCACCCAGTTCGGGGAACGCACGGACGTGGTGGCTTCGATGGCGTCCGCTCAATCGTCGCGCGAGGTTGTGGCATCATGATGCGCAAGTCGATTCAGTCGGCACGGACCGAGGTTCAGCCTGCCCGCAGGCCCGATGCCCCGGACCACCACCCGCGGGCGCCGCGACTTGCAACCGCCGAGGAACTGGAGATAGCCGAGGGCAGAGGCCGTTCGCCGCTCCGGCGCCTTGTCGTAGCGGGGTTCACGACAATCATGGTGTCGTTCGGCGGATTTCTCGGCTGGGCGTTCTTCGCCGACCTCAGCAGCGCCTCGGTAGCCAGCGGCACGGTCGTTGTCGATTCGAAGCGCAAGACGGTGAGCCATTTCGAGGGCGGCGTCCTGAGCCGCGTATTGGTGCAGGAGGGCGATCAGGTCGCCGCCGGACAGCCACTGATAAAACTCGAGGACACGCGGGCCCGCGCCGACCTCCAAGGCCTGGAAAGCCGGCGTATCGGCCTGATTGCCAAGCTGGCGCGACTAAGGGCGGAGCAGGCCGGCACCGAGGCGATAAGCTTTCCCGACGAATTTGGCGGCGGCGGCGACGCTGCGATCCATGACGCCATGGCGGCTGAACATGCATACTTCGAGAAGCGCCGCGAGTCCAAGACCGGGCGCAGCGGCATCCAGCGGACGACGATCGAGGAGTTTGCCGAGCGGTCGAAGTTCCTGACGATCCAGATCGACGCCGTCGACCGGCAGATCGGCCTCGTCAACGAACAGAGAACTGCCATCGCAACCTTGGTGGAAAAAGGCTTTGCCCAGCGCGCCAAGCTCATAGAGATTGACTCAAGGCTCAGCCAACTCGCGGCCTCGCGCGGCGAGCTCGCCGGCCAAAGAGCACAAGCTGTGAAAGCCAAGGCAGGCGCCGAACTTGCGCTGACGGGAATCGAACGCGACTTTCAGTCGGAAATCGCCGGCGAGATCACCACAGCCCGCCTCGAACTCGCAGATGCCGAGGAGAGGATCGTCGCAGCGAAGGATGTATTGCGCCGCCTCGAGATCCGCTCCCCCCAGGCTGGCATCGTCACCAACATCCGCGTGCGCACGCCGGGAAGTGCCGTGACGCCCGGCGAACCGCTGCTCGACATCGTGCCGGAAAGCGAGCCGCTCCTCATCGAGATGCATGTCAGCACGCGCGATATCGACAGCATCGCGGTCGGCTCGCAGGCCCAGATCAGGCTGACGGCATACAACCAGCGCTCGCACCTGCCCGTGGCCGGCAAGGTTATCTATGTGGCTGCCGACCAGTCGGTCGATGAAAAATCGAATGTGGCCTACTTCGTCGCGCGAGCCCAGGTCGACCCGGACTCGCTGGCCGCGAATCCGGATATGCGCCTCTATCCCGGCATGCCGGCGGAAGTGCTGATCGTGCACAAGCCGCGCCGGGCGATCGACTACCTGGTTTCTCCTATCGCCGACAGCTTCAATCGCGCATTCAGGGAAGACTAGCCCCACCGCTGCGTGAGTTGGGCTTGCGGGTCGCCGGCCAAATCCACCCCAGCCTGGGGGCCTTCTGGCGGCTCCCCACGCGGGCTGGCGGCGCGTGGCCGATCAACGAACGCGCCAGGAATTTAGTTTGAATTTTGAAGTGCTTTGCGTGCAATTCACAATTATAGTCTTTGTATTGTTTCTATGCTTTCTTTTCATATTAGATGCATTTACTTCTATGGTGCAATCTTTTATCAAAAAACATCATTTTATGCTTTTGAACGTGTTGCACTTATCTTCTTTGCACTGCACAATGGTCTCGCGTAATCCTCGGATCCCACCGACGATGCACGCATTCAAACGGCGAAGAGGAAAAGCAAATGGCCACATTGGAAGGCGGCGCATATGACGACGTCCTGTTTGGCACTCGCTTTGACGACATCATTCGCGGCCTCGGCGGCGATGATCTCATCAAAGGAGACAACGGGAACGACATCATTTTCGGGAACGGCGGCGACGACGTGCTGTTCGGCGACAATGGAAACGACATTCTGTTCGGCGGCGACGGCAATGACATCCTATATGGTGGAAATGGCGACGACATCCTGAACGGTGGGCCCGGCGACGACCTCCTCTTTGGCGGAAACGGCGACGACATCCTGACCGGTGGTGCCGGAAACGACATCCTCTATGGCGGAAACGGCAAGGACATCCTGATCGGCGGTGCCGGCGACGACATACTTTACGGCGAAAACGGCGACGACATCCTGATCGGGGGCGCCGGAAACGACATCCTGATGGGCGGCAAGGGTAGCGACTTCCTGTTCGGCGGCGACGGAAACGACATCCTCAATGGCGGCGCGGGCGACGACATCCTGGTCGGCGGCAAGGGCAGTGACCTGTTTGTCTTCGAAGGCGGCGGCGGCAACGACGTCATCCTCGATTTCACCCCCGGCGAAGACATGCTGCAGATAGCGAAGAACATCAATGGCCTCGACATTTCCTCCCCGGAAGATCTGGCTGCGCGGATCATCAAGGTCGGCGGCAATGTCGTGATCGATCTCGGTCATGGCGACACCCTGACGTTGATCAACGTCGACGCCAAAGACATGCAGGCTCATCCGGACCAATATTTCACGGTTCATTGAGCCTGAGACGGCGCGCCCCGCCCTCCCCCCCTCCCCCCCCCCGGGCGAGGCGCGCCGTATCCCCTCCAGACGATCCAAAGGACCAACGCGTGACGTCCGACTGTTCGAAGGTCGCCGGCGGCGGTTCCAGCTTTGCGCAGGCCTTCCAGCTTTGCTCGGAGGTGGCTGTCGTGGTCTGGGACATGCCCCCGCAGCTACCAGCCCTGGGCAAATTCACCCTGGCCATGCAATCCCAGCCGGTCCCGCTTGTCAGCATGACTCTACCGCGGGCCGATGGCGGGCAGTGCGTGCTGTGGGCAATGAAGCCGGGAAGCGAGGCGGAAGACGCGCAGATTGCCGCGGCGGACGGAAACACGCTGCAGGCATTCGCGCTCCAACCGACCGCACGGCTGCCGCTCCTCGACGTGGAGGCCCTGCTGGGCAACCTCTCGCCCGAGGGCCGCGTCAAGTTCCTGAACAATCTTCTGACCGTATGGCGCAGTGCCTTCCGGCTGTCCCGCGACGAGCTTTTCAGCACTGTCGTCGAGGATGCCGTCTTCACCCTTGTGCCGGCGCCGCGACTTGCCAATTCCGTCTGCCAGATCGCTCCGCGGCGCTATCTCGTCGAGACCGACATCAGTCCTGAGTTGGAGATCAGCGGCATCTATGCCATCGGCGCCAGTTCCGTTCTGCCGCTGCCGTCGCAATTTGTCATCGGCAACAGTTCGGGGCGGGGGTGGCAGTCCTGCCATTTCATTCTCGACTCGCCGCAGCCTGCCCGGCCGCTTCACATCATGTTCCTGGGCAAAAGGGGCATCGCAGTCCGGAATCTGCCGAACTGCAATCCGCGCTTCCCCGGTCTTCAGAAATGGTGGGCTGAGCAGCGCGGCGACTCTGGCCTGCGCGATTTCGTCGTGCGGCAACTGTCAAACCTGCCCGGCAGCGGCCCGGCAGCTGCAATCGACCTCCAGCTGCGGGCTCCGCTTCCGGCCCGGCGGGTCGCCAGCTCGCAGACGCATGCCGCTGCCGAGATCGATCTCGCCCTCTCGCTGCAAGGCGGCCTGCTCGCGGGTGGCTGGACCAAGGATCCGACCGTCACCCTTGCCGGCATCGACTATCTCAGGGAGGACGGTACGGTCCTGCCCCTCGACGGCAACTGGTACGAGTTCCCGGCCTGGAGCCGTGACGCGAGGACCAAAGCAAAGACCGACGTGACCGGCTTCATCGCCTGGCTTCCGCTGGACGAGCCGCTTGGCCCACTGCTCCAGCCTCGCTTCCAGATACGGCTCGCCTCAGGCGCGGTGAAACCGCTCGTACCGAAGCCGCAGCCCTTCGAGCCAGTAGCGCAGCGCAACCGCATCCTGCGCGCCGTACCCCCACAGCATGCCGTGGACGAAGCGTTCCGGACCATTCTTGCCCCGGCCCTCGAGTGTGCCGAACGTGAACTGGGCAAGACAATAGGGGTCGACCACACGAAGGACTACGGCCAGCCTCGAAAGGCGCCGCTCGTCTCGATCGTGGTGCCTCTCTATCGGGTCCTCGACTTCCTCCGTTTTCAACTGTCCGGCATGGCCACCGATCCCTGGCTGGCGGAAAATGCCGAGATCATCTTTGTCCTGGATTCCCCCGAGATCGAGGACGAGACGAAGCACATGCTGGGCGGGCTTCACATCCTGCACGGCCTGCCGATGAAGCTCGTCGTGATGAACCGCAATGGCGGCTATGCCCGGGCCTGCAACGCGGGCGCGCGCTTTGCGCGCGGCACGGTTCTCGTGATGCTCAACTCCGATGTCGTGCCACGCGAACCGGGCTGGCTCCAGTTACTGGCGCGACCGCTGATCAAACAACGGAAGCTCGGTGCCATCGGCCCCAAGCTGATTTTCGAGGACGGCTCGCTGCAGCATGCCGGGCTCTATTTCGGCCGCGACCAGCGCAGCATCTGGCTCAACCACCATTTCTATAAGGGGATGCCGGGACGCTATCCGCCGGCGCAGGTCGCCCGCACCGTTCCTGGCGTCACGGGCGCATGCCTTGTGACGCGCAGGGAAACTTACGAGCGGGTCGGCGGATATACGGAGGACTATGTCATAGGCGACTACGAAGACAGCGACCTCTGCCTCAAGATCCGGCGGCTGGGTCTGCAGATCGCCTATGAACCGGCGGCCTGCCTCTATCATTTCGAGCGCCGGTCGATCCGCCGCAGCCAGGACTACATGCGCGGCGTCGCCAGCCAATACAATTCCTGGCTGCACACCCAGCGCTGGGAAGACGACATCGCCGCGCTGATGCCTGCCTACTGCGACGGCGCACACGGGGCGGGCGTCTCCATCGAAATCCAAGCGAGGGAAAGGAACGCCGCATGAGCGAAGCGGTTCTCCGCCATGAAATCGGGCCGGCAGCGACGGTCCAGGAGGATCGCGTAGCCTGG
The DNA here is from genome assembly GCF_040049255.1 of Mesorhizobium sp. KR2-14. Lineage (NCBI taxonomy): Bacteria > Pseudomonadati > Pseudomonadota > Alphaproteobacteria > Hyphomicrobiales > Phyllobacteriaceae > Mesorhizobium > Mesorhizobium sp. KR2-14. Next base: position 280,625 of record NZ_JBDZDR010000006.1, read on the forward strand.
CTGATGGAGGCGGTCCTGCGCAATCGCTTTCTGCCGCAGCCGGATGCGGGCAGCGTGTTCGTCGGGGACGGAGATTTCCGGGCCGTCGGCGCGGAGTTTCTGGGCCATTTCATCCGCCTGGGCGGCCTGCGGCCGGAACACCGCGTGCTCGACATCGGCTGCGGCATTGGCCGCATGGCCGTTCCGCTCACCCAGTATCTGGATGTGGAGAAGGGACGCTACAGCGGGTTCGACCCGGTCGAGGGCGGCATAGCCTGGTGCCGGCGTTTCATCACCACTGCCTATCCCAACTTCACGTTCCAGCGGCTCGACATTGCGCACAAGCTCTACAACCCCCAGGGCAAGATCAGCGGCGAGGCGCTGAAACTCCCCTACGCCGAGCGGCAATTCGATTTCGTGATCATGACCTCCGTCGTCACGCACCTGCCGCCCGACGAGGTTCTCGTTCACCTGAGCGAGGTCGCCAGGCTGCTCAAACCGGGCGGGCGCTTGTTCATGACCGCCTTTGTGGTCGACGGCATCGCTGCCGAGAACACATCCGGCAGGCGCGATCCCAGGCTTGGCTTCGTGCGCGATGGCGACGGGCCCTGCTGGTTTGTTCCCGACATGCCGCCGCTCGCCGCCGTCGGGTTCGACGACGGCTTCCTGGATCAGGCCCTGGAAAGGGCCGGGCTGGTGATCACACTCAAATCCTTCGGCCACTGGCGCGGCCAGGACGCGGACCACTACCAGGACCTCTATGTGGCCGAATGCCGGGGAGCCCAGCGGTAAGCATGCGCATCCTTGTAGCGGCGCACAACCATCCGGCCCTCCATCCTGGCGGTACCGAGATTTTCGCGCACGACCTTTTCCGCGCCTACCAGCGCGCCGGCCACGAAGCGCTCTTCCTCGGCGCGACGAACCAGGTCCATCGCCAGATCCGGCCCGGCACGAGTTTCCAAGGGCTCGGCGATGCGGCAGACGAAGTGCTGCTGTGGTCGGGCCACTTCGACCGTTTCTACATGAGCCAGATCGATCTCTACGGGGTCGTTCCGGATCTGGTGGAGCTGCTGTCCGACTTTCGGCCGGACGTGGTGCATATCCATCACCTGCTGCTGATCGGCGCCGAGTTCCCGCATATCGTCCGGCGAACGCTGCCGGATTGCCGCATCGTCATGACGCTCCATGATTACTATCCGATCTGCCACCATGACGGCCTGATGGTCCGCACCAGCGGCAAGGAGCTCTGCCACGCCGCGAGCCCGGACCGCTGCCACGCCTGCTTCAAGGACATCCCTCTCGATCGTTTTGCGTTGCGGGAGCGCCATCTGAAGGCCCTGCTGAGCACGGTCGACCACTTCGTCGCGCCGAGCCGGTTCCTGCGGCAGCGCTTTGTCGACTGGGAGCTTGCCGAGGAGGCCATAAGCGTGATCCCCAATGGCCTGCCGCTTCGGCCCACGCCTGCGGCCGCGCCAGACGGCGCCGGACGTCCGACGGTGTTTGGTTATTTCGGCAATCTCAATCCCTGGAAGGGGGCAACCGTTCTGCTCGAGGCCGCCCGGCTGCTCATCGCCGAAGGGCTCGAGTTCGAATTGCGCGTCCACGGCGGAACACCGTTCCAAAGCGACGCCTTTGTCGCCGAGATCGACCGCCTTTTCAGCGACACCGCGCCGACGGTGCAGAGGCGCGGGCCCTATCGGCGCGAGGACGTCGCCGAGTTCGTTGCCGACGTCGACTGCACGATTGTGCCGTCGATATGGTGGGAGAATGCACCGCTCGTCATCCAGGAGGCCCAGGCACAAGGGCGGCCCGTCATCGCCAGCAACATCGGCGGCATGGCCGAACTGGTCGAAGATGGGGTCAATGGCCTGGGGGTTTCGCCCAACGATCCGCGCGCGCTCGCCTCGGCGATGCGCCGCATCGCTGAAGAGCCGGAACTGCGGCGTCGGCTTTCCAGCAACGCACGCCGGCCCGACGACATCGACACGACCGCTCGGCGCTACCTCGAATTGATCGAGGCGATCGAGCCCGCACGTGTCCAAGCAGCATGAGGAACAGCTGAATGCCTGTTGGTGCCGAGAAACCAAGTGCAATGGCCGAGCAGAACAACACCAAGCCGGTGAATGGCCGCGTCGACGCCATCGACCAGGGCCGCGTCTTCGGCTGGGCCTTCGACCCCGCCGAGCCGGACAGACGGGTGGCGATCCGCGTTGTCCTGGACGGCAAGACGATAGCCGAGGCGGCTGCCGACCGCGATCGTCCCGACTTGCGGCGCAACGGCATCGGCGATGGCAAGCACGCCTTTGAGATCGCGCTGCCGGAGCCAGCGGCCTCGCGCGCTTCCGATCTCGTCGTGGTGGCGGTGAACGGGCCGGACAATGAGCAGGCGCTGCGCGTCCCCCTCCCCGACGAGCAGGCCGCTGAAGCCCTAATCGCCGCGCCGCTCACCAAGGTCCTCGACAAGCTGGACGTTCTGATGGCGGCGCAGCGGCAGCTGCAGATCTCCCAGCGCTCCGTCATGCGGACGCAGCAGATCGACGACACCGGCGAGGCCGAGACGGTCGGGCTCATCGACATCAGCACCGCCGTTGCCGGCCTCCGCATCGAGATCACGCAGCGGCTGAGCGATCTCGACGTGCATCTGATGCGGCTCGACGGCGTGGTCGCGGGGATGGAAAAGACCCTGAGCGGACTGCAGAAGCGCTCCAACGGGGAGTTGAAGCCGATGCTGCTGTTGCTTTTCGTCCTGGTGGGTTTTGCGGCGGGTGCTGCCATGACGCTCCTTGCCAGGATGTGACATGCTAGCCGTGGAAAATGGACCTCCCCCATCCCTGACCGCCGCGCCCCGGCGTACCGGCAGGATCCCCAGGGCCGGAAGGGTAACCGGTTGCCCGATCGGCGGTTCCACCCTGCTCGTGATCGGCACGGGCGGCCCGATGCCAAGCGCGGCACCTGCAACACTCAATGACGATCCCGCCGGGATCTCGTCTGCCGCCGTCGTCAGCTGGCGATTGGGGATGTCCTTGCCGACCGCCACGCACGGCTTCGCGGCCCTTCTGCCCACGAACAGCGCCGATATCGCCTTCGCGACCGTGCAGTTCGAGCTGGAAGGCGCGCCCAAGCGCTACGTCTTCACGCCTCGAACAGTCTCGGTGAACGAAGCTGCCGCGCTGCTGGCCGAGCTTTGCGGCAGCCGACTGGCGGCGACCATCGACGCCCTGGCGGATTTGCTCATCGCGGCTCCGTCCGACCCTCACAGGCTGTCGGCCATCGTCACCCTGGTCAAGGCGGCGCATGGGAGCAACGGCTTCATCGAGTTGCTCGGCGAAGGCCAGCACGGGGAAACCTTCATCCAGGGCTGGGCCCACGACGTCATGCCTGGCATGGGCCCCGCGGTGGCCGACGGCGAGAGGCCTTCCGTCGCGGAGAGCGCAATTGCCGTCTACGCACGGCAGGACCTTCCCCAGGGAGCCTCGGCCTTCGCCGGACTTCTCAATGCCGACGGCGCGATCAGTCCTGGCGGCATCGAGGGCCTCGTCTGGCGCGGCCGCCACGGCTGGCGTCATGTGGCCGTCCACGAGCGCAAGCTGATTGCAGGACCGCTGGAAACACCTGGCCACGTCCGCTCGGTGCTGCTGCGGGCAAACAGCACCCCGCAAGCTCTGCTCCGTCTGCGCGCGGCAGCCAACAGTTTCGACGGCACCGAGACGGTGTCGAGCCTGCCGCTTCCGGTCCGCATGGGTGTAGACGGCGTATTCCAGGTCGACGGCGCGGGATTTCTTGTCTCCGGCTGGCTGCTTGACCCCGACGGTCATGTCCAAAGCGTGAAGTTGCGCCGTCACAACCGGGAAGCACGGTTCGACGACAGCTGGAGCCGGCTCGACCGAACCGATGTGACCGATGCCTTCGCAGAGCACCCCGCCTTCTCGCGCGCATTCGGCCACGGCGGCCACAGGCATGGCTTCGTCGCCCATGCGCGGCTACCGGGGGGCGATCCGTCTTCGGCCCTCTACCTGGAACTTACATTGCGCGACACCCGCCGCGCCTTCATGCCGCTCTCGCCCTTGCGGACCTCGGCCCGCCTTGCGGCGGTGCGCCAGTTGCGCGCCATCGACCCATCCGAATGGGCGTTGCCAGAGGTCATGGACCGCCAGATTGTCCCACTTCTCTGCACCTCCCAACGGGTGTCGCCAACGGTCGAAGCCGTTGTCGATCCGGGTCCGTTCGAGGCGGCTGCCGGCCCGCCGATCGTCATCAGCGTCGGCGAAAACGACGAGGACGGCATCGCCCCCCTTCTTGGCTTGCTGGCGATCGACCCCGAAACGAAGCACGCGCCGATTGCCCTTGTGGTCCCCTCGGAACGCTTTCATCGGCAGGTGGACCGCATAAGGAAGCTCGCCGCGTTCTACGGGCTCTCGCTCAGGCTGGTCTCGGCCGGAGAGGCGAACGATGCCTATGACCTTCTCGAGGCCGGAGCGCGGGCACTGTCGTCGGACACAGTAGTCCTGCTTTCAGCATCGTTGGTGCCGCACAAGCCCGGCTGGTATCGCAAGCTTGTCGACACCCAGGCAGCGCTCAAGAATAGCATCGTCTCCCCTACCCTCGCCTATGAGGACTGTTCTGTTCGTTGGGCGGGGACCTGGCCCGCGCTTCGCTACGAAGGCTACCCCATCAGCGCGGTGACCGGGTTCGAGTTGACGGCCGTTGCTGCCGCATCGCTCGAATGCTGCGTGATGCCACGCGAGGCGCTTCTCGAGGCCGGCGGCTTCGCAGGGGGATATCTCGGCTCTCGCGAAAAGGGATTGGACCTTGGCCTTCGCCTCAGCCGCGGCGGCGTTGCCTCCTACTGGCTGCCATCCGTGCAGATGCTTGGTTCCGACGAGACGTCGAGCACGGGCACATCGGCGATGGGCGCGCTCGTGGAGAGCATCGATCGCAAGATCCTCGATGCCCGCGGCACGGCTGAGCTTGCCGGCAAGGAAAACCCATCGGAGGGGCCGCGCACATGACCGAGCAGCTTCGGGTCCTCATGGTCTCGCACGGGCATCCGGCGCTCGCGCTGGGTGGCGCCGAAATCGCGTCCCACAGCTTGCACCAGGGCCTGAATTCACTGCCCGATGTGGAATCCGTCTATCTGGCCCGCGTCGGCCACCCCTTTCCGCGGCATGGTGCTTCGGCACTCATGAGCCTTCGTCCAACCGAGGACGAACTGCTGTTCCACGCCGACGACTACAACCACTTCTTCCTCTCGAACGGCGATACCGAGGCTCTCCAGCGCGACCTGGTGCGCTTCGTCCGCGATGCCCGGCCCCATGTCGTCCACTTCCATCATGTGCTGGGCCTGGGGATGGAAGCGCTTTATGCGGTGCGCGAGGCCTTGCCGCGGTCGGTCGTCCTGGTGACGTTCCATGAATACCTGTCGATCTGCCACAACCATGGCCAGATGGTGAAACGACCGACCGGCCAGCTCTGCAGGGAGGCATCCCCTGTCGCCTGCCACGGATGTTTTCCCGAAATACCCGTGTCGCATTTCCTGAAGCGCGAGCGGTTTGCGCGCGGAATGCTCGGGCTGGCCGACGCCTTCGTTTCCCCGAGCAGGTTTCTGGCCGAACGTTATGCGCGATGGGGGATCGAGGCGGACAAGCTGTCGGTCATCGAGAACGGGATCGCACTGGGGGACGTCGCGCCCGCACGCGAGGTTCCGTCCCAAAACCCCCGCCGGAACCGCTTCGCCTATTTCGGACAATTGACGCCGTTCAAGGGCGTCGACGTGCTGATCGACGCGGTCTCGCGGGTGCCCGAGGACATCTGGGGTGACGACGCCTGCCTGATGATCTTCGGCGGCAATCTCGAGCGCCAGCCGCCCGACTTCCAGGAGCGCCTGAAGAAGCTCATCGACGACGCGGGCCGCCGCGTGCGCTTCTACGGCGCTTACCAGAACGCCGACATGCCGCGCCTGATCCGCTCGGTGGATTGGGTCGTGATGCCGTCCACCTGGTGGGAAAACTCGCCGCTGGTGATCCAGGAAGCGCTGCACCACCGCAGGCCCATCATCTGCTCGGACATCGGCGGCATGGCCGAAAAAGTACGGGACCGCAAGGACGGACTGCATTTCCGCGCAGGCAGCGCGCAGGATCTTGCCGACCGCATGGCCGCGGTGTTGGGCGATCCCCGGGCATGGGAGCGGCTGCGGGCCTCCATGAGGCAACCGACGAGCCACATCGATTGCGCCCGCGAACATGTAGAGCTCTACCGTCGGCTGTTGCGTCAGGATCATGGCGGGGCCGCGGCCCGCCGGGCCACACTCCTTCCAAAGGCGGGTTAGACAGCCATGGCACGCGTCCTCGTGATGATACCCTCGGGCGAAGTATACGGGCGCGACAATGTCCGCTGGTACCAGCACTACGACGTGCAAAGCAGCATCAACAGCTATCACAATATCGGGGATGCGTTTGTCTTCGATTCTTCGCTGAAGCTTCTGAGCTACGACAAGCTCGGAGTTCTCGAGATCTCGGAGTTCAAACCCGACCTCGTCGATCGGCTACGCGACGAGTATGACTATGTTTTCCTGCGTGGATCCAACTACATCCACAACTCGATGAACTGGGAGCAGGCCGTCCCGATCCTGAAGCGGCTTGGCCTTCCCATCATCGGCTTCGGCATTGGCGCCCAGGCACCGTCGAAGGGCAGGATCCGGCTCTCGGACCAAACGCAGGAGCTGCTCCATCTCATAGCTGGCTCAACCACGTCCATCGGGGTGCGCGGCGCCTACACAGCCCAGGTGCTGCGGGACATCGGTATTCGCAACACCCGCATCATCGGTTGCCCGACGGCCTTTCGCAGCAACGCCCCCGACTTGCGCATCAAGCTCCCCCCGCTGGATAGCGTCCGGAAGGTCGGCGTTACCATCCGCCGCGAAGTCTCTCCCGACTACGCCAAGGACATAGAGCGATACCTGACCTTCCACCGCGACCTCGTGAAAACCATGGCCCGCCGCTTTGATGCGGTGCTGATGGCACAAGGGGAAGTCGAGGAAAAGAAGCTCGTGCTGGGAACCTACGCGCAGCGGGATGATGCAATGGATGCCTTGAGGGCGCATCCATGGGCCGCCTCCTGGTATCTCGACGAGGAGATGGTGCGGCTCTATTGCGAACGGCTGTTCTATTCCGATGTCGTTGCCGACTACGAAGAGCTCGTGCGCTCGCTGGACCTGGTCCTGGGCTATCGCCTGCACGGCAACCTCATGGCGCTCGCTAACGGGGTTCCGTCAATCTATTTCACTTACGACAGCAGAACGGTCGAGTTTGCGGAAACATTCCAGATTCCAAGCTTCGACGTCTTCAGCAGCAAAGAGTTTCGGTTGGACGAATACTGGGATCAGTCCCTGTTCGATAAGCATAACCGTTCCTGGCGCCACATCTATGGCGAGATGCACCAGTTCCTCACCGAAAACGGCGTCGCTCACAGGATGATCGACACCGGCAACACCCAAGGCACTTCAATCCGCAAATTCGCATGAACCGGAGGGCAACCATCATGCACCAGAAGATACGCAAGGCCATCATTCCCGCCGCCGGTTTCGGAACGCGCATGCTTCCGGCGACCAAGAGCATCCCGAAGGAACTTCTGACGATCGTCGACCGGCCCGTGCTGGACTACATCGTCGCCGAGGCCTTCGCCTCGGGCATAGAACATGTGATCATTGTCACCGGGCGCATGAAGGGCGCGATCGAGGACCATTTCGACCACGCCTTTGAACTCGATGTCTGCCTGCGCAATGCCGGGAAACAGCGTTTGGCCGACCGGATCGAGCAGGACACGCCAGGCGCCGGGGCGATTTCCTTCGTGCGCCAGCAGCAGGCACGGGGCCTCGGCCACGCGGTATGGACGGCCCGGCACATCGTCGGCAACGAGCCCTTCGCAGTGCTTTTGCCCGACATGCTCATGATTTCCGACAGGCCATGCCTGAAGTCCATGGTCAATCTCCATAGTTGCCATGGCGGCAACGTGATCGCAGTAGAGCGATGCGCGCCCGAAGACACCCACAAGTTCGGCATCGTCTCGCTCAAGCCGACGGCCGATGGCCCGGTTGTAAACGGTCTTGTCGAGAAACCTGCCCCCGGCACGGCCCCCAGCAATCTCTTCATTTCCGGGCGCTACATCCTGCAGCCCGAAATCTTCGACATACTTGAGAGGCAGGCGCCGGGAGCGGGCGGCGAAATCCAGCTCACCGACGCCATGATCACGCTGATTGAAACCCAGGAGATCCGGCCCTTCGAGTTCTGCGGCCGCACCTTCGATTGCGGTTCGCCAGCCGGCTTCGTGTCTGCCAACCTGCATATGGCGACCGCGCGCGCCGACCTTGCCCCTTACATCGGGATCGAGATGGAAGCCCTTTCGTCAGCGCGGCGTGCAGTCGCGTAAGAGTGATACCAGTGGCCCATGACCTTTTGGCCATGGGCCACTGGATAAGCCGGCCGGCGAGGCAGTCGTCGAGCCGATTGGGGACCGTGACCCGCCGTAGGCCGCATAAGGTGTGCGAACTGCAGCGTCGTCAGGTCTTAGTCAGCCTCTGGGACCGCAGGCTCTTGAGCGCCTGCTCCAGCCTGTATCTGATCCAGTTCCGCCGAGGCGCTGTCCATCGCGCCATTGAACGCGGCAACCATGGTATCGACGTCCTCTACTGAATGGCCGGCCATGACCTGGAATCGGAACCGGGATTGTCCCAATGGGACGGCCGGAAATTCCACCAGATTGGCGAGCCCCGCGAATATCGAGAGATATTTCGAGGCCAGCCGTCCCAGGGCTTCGCCGCCGACGCGAACCGGCACGATGGGGGAAGGCTCCCCCAGCACTTCGCGCCCCGAACGCGCCATGGCCTCGCGCAAATAAATCACATTGTCGCGCAACCTGTGCCGCAGCTCTTTCCCTTCGTCCGCCCGGATGATCGAAAGCGCCTCCAGAACAGTTGCGGCCTGGACTGGCGACAGAGCATTCGAGAATGTGTGCGGCGCGCTGTAATATTTCAGATATTCGGCGGCGGCCCGCGTCTTGACGGCCACAAAGCCGCCGTTGGAGGCGAAGGTTTTGGAGAAGCTGCCGATGATGATGTCGATCTCGTCGAGCATACCCTGCTGGCCGATGTGGCCAAGACCATCCTCGCCCATGCAGCCGAAGTCATGAGCGCAGTCGACCAGCAGACTGGCCCCGTAGTCGTCGCAGACACTTCGAAGCGCCCTGAGGTCAGGGGTGTCGGAGTGCATCGAGAAGAGGCTTTCCGTGACGACGAGAATGCCGTTCTTCGTGTCTGTCGCACGAATGTTTGCCAGCCTGCGCGCCACCGCATCGGTGTCGAGATGCCGGAAGTAATGCACATTTTGGGTTGCCGCCGCCGCTCCCGCCTGTAGGCAGGAATGCGCCAGTATGTCCATTACGACGTGGTCATCGGAACGGACAAAGCCCTGAATGGCGCCATATCCGGCGGCCCAGCCGGTCGGATAAAGCACGACCTCGCGGCCCCCGAGGAACTCCGAAAAGGTCGCCGACAACTGCAGCGAATAGGTGGTGTTGCCGAGAAGGGCGGCCGAACCGGCGCTGTGAACGCCATATTTTTCGATCGCCTCCGTTGCCGCGGCCTTGATCCTTGGATGAGAGGCCAGGCTCAGATAGTCCTGCGAGGCGAAATTGACGCCTGAACTGGCTTCTCCGGCGTCGGACCTGATCTCCGATCGCGGCCGGGGTGCGGAAGACGTCGAACGGGCATAGGGCCACAAGCCATGCTGTCGGCGAAGATCCTGCCAGCTGAAGAAGCTGTCGGCACGCGACATGAGGCCGCTATTCTTCAAGGTGCGATAGTCCTTCAGACTCCCGGACAGTGCAGCCTTGGGTATTGCTTTCATTGACAGCGGGTCTCTCTTGGTCGGTATGAGGCTCGCGGGCCGAGCGCCTTGGCCATTCCTAGAATCTGAAATCTATTCGCGCCTTGAGGAGATCGATCTGGCCATCGATCAGCGTGCCGTCGAACCGATTGAACCGCATGTGATCCCAGTTCACTCCGACGGCGACATTTTCGCTCAGGCGGTAGTCGGCACCGGCGCCTGCCACCCAGCCCCAATCCTTCAGTCCGATATTGGTGGTGATATAGGTGGCCCCGGCATGACCGGTGAGCAGCAGGCGGTCGAAGGTGAAGCCGGCGCGGGCCTTCGCCGAGACCGCGTCTTCGACGTCGATCGGAAAACCCTCAAAATTGATACCAAGCCGCATGTATTCGGCTTCGCCTCCCACTACGAAGGCACCGAATTGGTGGAGATAGCCGGCGTGCGCGCCAAAGACGACGTCATCTCCCGATGAACGGAGCGGCGGAGCAAAAGAGCGATCGACATCCCGCAGCCAGCCATAACCGCCCGAAATGCCAAAATAAGGAGCGCTCCAGTCGACCGCCGCTCGCCCGTCCAAGTCAGCCGCCTGGCCAGCGCTGCTCGACAGCAAAAAAATGAAAAAGCCGAGAACCCGCGCGCTCATCAGTGTCCCTTGTCGACTCCACACAGCGAGATCGCACTAATCAGCTTTTCATACCGCCTTCAAGCGGCATGGAAATGAATAACTAATTTTTCATTAAGTAACTCATATGACTTCCCCTTCGCAGCCACAAAACCATTACTATATGGAAACAATCCCCATACTTCCTGTGGAAGGAATGATTACTACAAAAGTAAACATGTATATCGATGCAATATAGCCATTATCTTGATTTGCCGGCAATGAAAATGGATTGCACCGACCGATCCTACGAAACTTTTTCACTGAATAGCGTCTGCCAGAAACCGCTCTCAGACAGGCCCTTCTAGGCGCATGATCGGCGCAGGCAAAGTAAGCTGGACTTGACACCTTCTCGACGACGGCTCGCTTGACGACTGTGGCTTGCTTGTGAGGCCGGCGTTTCTGTCCTGATCTCTCATTGCATTTTGGCGGATTTCACGTTGTTGGAGAAGCGGACCTGAAGGAAGCGTTCTGCCGGGACCCGTATTTGATGATGTAGCACAAACCGTCCGGCCGCCTCAGTTCCTGGGCATACGATCGTGCGGCCGACAAGGTGGACATCACTGACAACCGCGCCCTCGGCATCGGGTGTTACCATCGCTCGCGGGAGCAGCGGTCCGCGACAATGCGGACGGAGTCCGGGCCGGAACAAGAACTGTTCAAATCGTACGCTAAGGCCGAACGGAGCGTGACAGCATTTGCTTGTGTCTCCCGATTTCCGGCGCGCGGCGTCTGACCCCAGTGGAAAACCGTGGCGGCACGAAAGCCGATTTTTCCACATCCCGTCTGCTCGTCAACATTCAACGGCAGTTGGTGTTGTGTGTGGAGTTGAGCAGTGGCCAGGCGCAAGATTCTCAGATCTCAGGATCGACGGGGCTTTTCGATATTCCGGCTCATGAGAACAGCCTGATCCGACACTATTCATTGTCCGCAGCGGATCGACTCGAAATTGACCTGCGCAGGCGTGAGCACAATAAGCTCGGCTTCGCTGTTCAGCTTTGCGCGATGCGACATCCGGGCCGGGTGCTGTCGGCGGGCGAAATTCCGCCGCGTGCGATGCTGAATTTTATGGCCGACCAGATCGGCGCCGATCCCACCGCGTTTACAATCGATGCCCGCCGGGAAGATACACGTCGCGATCACATTGCGCGCCTGATGATCTATCTCGGCGTCAGAAGCGCGACTGCTCAGGATAGGCGCGCGGGGCTGTCGTCGGCAATAGAGGCAGCGGCGATGTCCGATAGTGGGGCTATATCTGGGCGGTAAAATTCTCCAGGATGATTGAGCTGTCGCCTCGGCGCTTGTAGCCAACGCAGAGGTTTTCCGTAGATACGGTGGGGAACTCCGCCCTGATCATGATGGCACCTGGCCCGCTTCGCGCCGGCGGCGCAGGAGCACCCAAAGCACGACAGGTGCCCCGATGAACGCCGTCACGGAGTTGAGCGGCAACGTGACATCGGTCAGCCCGTTACCGCCGGCGACGTATTCCGCCAGCAGCACAAGGACCGCACCAACCAAAGCGGATCCCGGCAAGACGGCGAAGTGATCCGACTGCCCGAGAATACCGCGTACCAAGTGAGGGGCAGCGAGACCTATGAACCCGATAGAGCCACAGAACGCTGTGACCACGCCTGCCAGGATGCAACGACCGACAGGGCTACGAACTGCACTAGGCGAACGCTGATCCCCAAGCAAGCACCTCTTGTCACACGACGCGACGTATCCAATCCCGCTCCTCTGACCATTCGACCGATAGGAGGCTCGCTGGCGACTAACTGAAGCTTTTCGCGGCCCAACTAGTATCGCCCAAACGGCAGTCCGACGTCCAAAATACCGTGGTCCGAGGACAACCAGTTGAGGCCCAGCACGCGCCCTGGCCACCGAACCCAATCACATCCTGCTCTGCCTAAAACCAAACGCCCGCCAAACAAGGTTGACGGGCGTCTGACTTTGAGTGGCTAGTGCTGGCGGGCGGGCAGCCAGGTGGCCATTTCATTCTTTGCGCTCTGGATGCCCTTGATCATGGTCTGGCCAGGGATGAGACGCGCGGAGTTAAGAATGAAAGCCAATTCCGAACCCGTGTGAATCAGCGAGGCCTCCACAGGCCCGATCCATCCGAGCATGGCTATGGCAATCCCCAGAACGTCGACCGCTACGGTCCCGGCGAAGTTAAACCAGATTACGTTCCGGGTGCGGCGGGCGACGTGGACCGTTTCAGCAAAGCGCATGAGGTCGTTGCCGAGTAGCACGATGTCAGCCTTTTCACGGGCGACTTCTGTGCCCGAGCCCATAGCTACGCCAACGGAGGCCGTGGCGAGAGCTGGAGCATCGTTAACCCCGTCGCCAACCATGGCAACGGTACGACCGGACCGCTTGATGGCCTGTATGCGTTTGAGCTTATCGGTAGGCAGGAGGCTAGCCTCGACCACGTGAATGCCAAGCTCCTTAGCCACTTTGTTGGCAACTGCAGCTGAGTCACCGGTGAGGAGTTGGACGTCAATGTTCATTGACTTGAGTTTTTCGATCGCCCGACGCGCTTCAGGGCGGACCTGATCTTCGACCTGAATTTGACCAATCAAAGTTGTGTCGCGGCCGACCAGAATACGCGTGCCCTCGTAGGTGTCCGAAGTTGCGTTTACCGCAATATTGTTTTGACGCATCCACTGCTCGTTGCCGACATAGATCATGCCCGAAGCGTCGCGTGCGGAAATGCCCAGACCCGGCTCGTACCGGAAGTCGCTGGCAGCGCCGGGAACGAGATTTAGCTTAGCCGCGTGAGAGATGATTGCCTTGCCCAGCGGGTGTTCGGATAAAGCTTCCGCCGTTGCTGCGGCCAGTAGCACTTCATTGGGGGAAGCGGCGCCATGCGTGAGGACAGTGGTGATTTCCGGACGGCCGAAGGTCAGCGTGCCGGTCTTGTCAAGCACGACAGTGTCGACCCTGCCCAGTGTTTCGAGGTGCACACCGCCTTTGATAATCGCGCCCATCTGGGCGGCGCGGCCTATACCGCCGAGGATGGCGAGAGGCGTACCCGCAGCAACGCCACAGGCGCCGGCTACCACAATTACCGAAATGGTGGCGCTGATATTGCCCTGGGTAATCCAATATTCGAAGGCGGCAAAGCCAAGGGCGACATAAACAATATAGCCGGCTAGCTTGTCGGCGAGGCGCTGTACTGGAGCACGCGACCGCTCTGCTTCTTCAACAGTATCAAGGATTTGGCCGTAGCTTGTGGCACGACCGACGCGTTCGGCACGCACTTCCAAAGCACCTGACTGGTTAATGGTGCCGGCGTAGACGAAGTGCCCCGGCATCTTCTCCACCGGCATCGATTCGCCGGTGATGCGAGACTCGTCGATGAAGGAATTGCCCGAAATGACTGGACCGTCGACGGGAACGCGTGCGCCCGGTGCGACCACCACCACCGAACCAAGCTCGATGTCGTAGATGGAGGCGGTTACGACCTGACCATCGCGTCGCATCTGCACTTCTGTCGGCAGAAGGGCCATAAGATCGCGGATCGCGCGGCGACCGCGCTCCAGTGTCATACCTTCAAGCACTTCGGCGATGAGCACGAAGAAGGTGATCATGAGGGCAACGAGGAAGTAGCCCGTGTAAGCCGCAGCGACCACGGCGATACACATGGACAGTTCCATGGTCATGCGGCGCCGCTTGATGCTCTCCCAGGCCTCTTCAAAGAGCGGCCAGCCACCGATGCCGAGGCCGACGAGTCCATACCAGGAGAAGGACAGGAAGATCTGTCCGCCTATATCGAGATAGACGTGGTCCGGCAACTGTAGCCAGAGAGCCAGCGCACAAAGTCCGGTCAGGCCAATACGGAAAACCTCCGTGGGCCCGAAGGCATGGGAGTGGCTGTGGCCGTGGTGGTTGTGACCATCATCATCGTGGTCGTGATGATGGCCATGATCGTGATGATGGTGTTTTGAATGGGTATGGGTACCCATAGGCTCTCTCCCCAGATGCCTGGCATATTCTTGCGATTACGAACATGGGGAGTAGAGGTGCTCATATCCTGCACATTACGGCCAGGTTTTGAGCACCCTGTGAATCTTTGCTCTTAGAGCGAGCCGAAAGGATCGTAGGAAACAAAATTTTCGTGGCAGGACGCACACGACGGGGCGACTTTCCCCCAGGACGCAACGAAGGCATCGATCGTTTCGGCCCGCGCGGCCTCGCGTGCGTCTGCGGCGGTATCGCGGATCAGTTGTTGGAAGGCCGGCAAGTCGTCCCAGACGTGTGCCGCAGAGGTCGTCGCAACGCCTTCGATCGGATCGGCGCCGCCTTGGAGATTGCTTTTCGGCGGAAACAAAAGCGCAAAAGCATCGAGCGATTGGGCTGTGGCATTAGCGAGATCGGAGAGCGTGAAGAGCTGGTCTTCAGTGGCTCCGTTGAGATGCATATCGACCATGCCAGCGAGCAGGGCTGTTTGCTGCATGAGGCCGCGACGCGCTTCAATCGCCGCGCCAATTTCCGAGCCAGAGAAATCAGTGGCAACGACCGCTGTGGAGAGGCTGAGCAGCAAGGGGGCGCAGAGAAGGGCCTGCCTGATCATCCGAATTATCCGCCATTTAGTCAGTGACAGGTATAGCGTTGAGCGCCGACCTCTTCCTGCACGATATGGCACCGCGTGTGCCGATTTATGCAAGCAGGCAAGCTGCTAGCTCGTCATCTCGGCGAGGACAGCTCGGCAAAGCCAAGAGTGACGGCAACGCCGTCCCGATCGGAGACGAGATCGGCGATGGTGTAACTCTCAAGCACCTTGGTGAAAGCCTGAAGTGCCTCGCCAAGAGCGTTTTCGTAGCGGCAGCGTGAGCCCAGTGGGCAATGCGCGCATTCCTCGCGTGCGCATTCGCTTAAGTCAAAATCGTCTTCGGTGACGCGCAGCACATCCATGATGGTGATTTCGTTGGCGGGCGCACCGAGACGCACTCCGCCATTGCGGCCGCGGATGGTCGTGAGCAGGCCACTGCGCCCGATGGGAACGAGGATCTTGAACAGGAACATCTCTGAGACGCCGAAGGCTTTGCCGATATCGCGAATTCGGCTCAGCCCCGAGGGATTGGCTGCGCAGTAGATCAGCGCCCGGACGGCATAGTTACTATGTTTGCTCAGTCGCAAAACGCCACCTATCAGTCTTTGAGCCTAAGGGGCCTAAAGCAGACTGGCCACATTAGACTGATAGAGCGCAGTTAGACCGATGCCGGTCAGAATGCCGCCAAAGACGCGTGCGTTGGCGTAGAGCCGGTCGCCATGCCAGAACCAGTAAGCGGCAACCATTGCCGTGCCAGCGACAAGAGTCTGGGTGATGCCAAAGCCGATGAGATAGCCGGCGAGGGAATTGTTTTCGCTGCCGATGATGGACTGAGAATAAGCCAAACCGTGCAACAGGCCAGAAATCAAGAACACAAAATGGTGCCACTTGCCATTGCCGCCACGACCAGTCGCCATGAAGATGCCGAGGACACCCATCTCTTCATCGAGGGCGATACGTACCTCACGAGCGATGCTGTGTTTGGGGTGAAACAATCCCTGATTGTTTCCCTCACCAATGGCCAGCCGGGCGTCAAGGGTATCCGGTCAACCGCATGTTTGCCGACGTTCCTCAGGACGAGCCCGAAGTTCACGCCGCTCCGGGCTTTGAACACGAAGTTTCGGCTTACAACCTCTTCGCCTACCTCTCGCGCTCTGACGTGACTTGGAATCCGTCCGTGTGTTCGGTAGTGAAGGACAGCCTCTTCTGCCCGACCTCGGAAGAATACATTCTGCCCGTTGAGCACGGTAACGACCGTTGTGAGTGGTTCAATGTGCGTGCGGCCATCGGCGGTTCGGCGTTCGCAATTTTTCATAATCAGGGCCAGGCCTGCATCGCCGGCTCCCGTCTCATTCTGCACAAGTCGATTGCTGAGGAATTCCTCGATGGCTTCACCAGGCTGGCGCAATCGATCCGTCTCGGCGATCCGCTCGATCCGCAGACCGAAATGGGGCCGCTGACCTCCAAGATGCACCAGGAGCGCGTGCTGCAGTTCTGTCAGGTTGCAAAGGACGAAGGCGGCGAAGTTATCACTGGCGGCAAGCAGCCGGAACGTGATGATCTCGCAAACGGCTACTTCGTTGAGCCCACTACCGCACGCCGCATGGTTGGTCTGCCGGGTGATACTCCGGTCCGTGCCGACGAGAATGGGTATCCTGCGCAAACTTATGCGCGCGGGTGAGGTTTTGCGTCCAGAGACCGGAGCCAAGACCGTACTGAACGCCATTGGCGATGGCCAAAGCTTCTTCGTCATCTTCGAAAGTGGTGACGGTCACGAACGGACCGAACACTTCTTCCTGGCTGACGCGATCAGTCGGCTTGGCGCGAACGATAAGCGGAAAGCGGCGCTACAAAGCAGCAACGAACCAACCGTCGAAATCGTCAAAATGCAATTGCCCCAATATCAGAAGGCCCGCATTGATGGATCAGGCACGTCTCGAGCCGATCATCTGGTCCCGGGTCCGGCGCAGCGCTTGAAGATCGACCTGATCAGTTTCCTTCTCGGCGACGATCGTCGGCCGCAGTCGCCCGGCGACGGCTCGTGACTTTCGTGGTGCGCGCCGGAGCCGACGGACCCATTCGCAATACCATCGCACAACATGTCGGATGCGCTCTCCGATGAAAGTCTTCAGTTCCCGGCGGACACGCTGGCGATCCTCCTCTTCCGATGTCGGTACGCAAACAATCGCACAGACCCGTGGTTCGCCCCTTTAATGATCTCCATCGAGAAAGTTGGGCGCCCTCATCTTTCCAGAGCTAAGGGTGCCGGTCTCTCCTCATGGAATCTAGACGTAACTGCCGGCAGCCGGGGGAACCTCATGGCCCAGAGCCGTGAGGACACGAGCCCAGTGATGAGTCGATGCCGATCAGGCGCCAGCAAGGATGTAAAGAATGTGACAGCGTCGGGACGCAACTTCCGGGCACAGCCAATGTGCCCTCCGCGTCAAGGCCGCGCACCTGAAAGCCTGCTTGGCGACATCCAGATTGACTGTGCAAACCTCTATGACGGCTCTCCCATGTGACTTTCGTCAGCCACACTTTGGCACATTGCGATGCCGGAAGTGGAGACCGTCCGCCACGTCAGGTCAGACTGCTGTCGACGGCAACAACGTATCGCTACCCAACTTCGCAACTCGCCAACCCGGAGTACGCCGAGCATAAAAAGTCAAAAGCTACCGCAGCTTATATACTTTGCACATTGCTACCTAAATTAACCATCCGACTGCTTACCTAACATAAGTTTAACGGTTTTAGGATAGTTTGTGCAGGATTCCCCTGGACGCGGATAGGTTATTTTAGTTGTCGTCATTCTCGCGTTTTGGCAGGAGGAAGCAGTATATGTGTGGCATCACCAAGGGCATAAAGGGCACAGCATTATTCGGCATGCTGATATGTTCGAGCTCTGTATGGGCTCAGGGCCAGTTCTCTGCCGCGTTTTCAGATCCCGCTTGGGATGGTGTCGCTGTGCCCTCTGGGCAGCAATGCTCGCGCCAAGGCGGAAACGGGGCGACTCCACCGATTGACGTGAGCGATCTTCCTGATGGTACTGCAGAAATCCATCTATCATTTAACGACGAAAGCTATGAGGCCATGAATAATGGCGGGCATGGCGTACTCGGATTTAGAGTATCATTGGGGGAGCGGTCCGTAAGCTTACCTTCGGTTCCGGGTGCTACTGATGACCTACCGGAAAGTGTAAGGATCGTAACTGCAAATGCAACTTCTGGAGATTGGCTGACGCCAGGTTACATGCCTCCGTGTTCCGGCGGCAGGGGCAATAATTACTCCGTTGATGTTATAGCGGTTGATTCCGCGGGATCCGAAATGGCACGAATTCGCGTTCCACTGGGAGCGTATTAGGCGGAGTAAATTTCTGCGGGCTGTATTCGGGATTCAATTCGCGTCATCATCTGCTCGCTAGGCGATATGTCGGCTAGTGCGGTTCCTATTGACTGAATCGATGTGGGATTCCCTTGACGACCAAGGTGTGACTCAAGGTGCTGGCTGGAAGAGGAGGCCAGCATCTGATGACACGACCTCTTTCGAATGATCTTCGTGAGCGCGTTGTGGGGGCGGTTCTCTGGCCGGCGAGAGTTGCCGGTCGGTCGCGGCTCGTTTCGGCATTGCCATATCCTCGGCGGTGAAGTGGTCTCAGCGTTACCGTTCGCGCGGGTCTGTCGCGCCGGGCAAGATGGGCGGCCACCGCAAGCGGGTTCTGGAGCGACATCGCACATTCATCGTGGAACGCATCACCCAGACACCGCACCTGACGCTGCACGGGCTGAAGGCGGAACTTGCGGCGCGTGAGGTGAAGGTGTCGCAAGACATGGTGTGGCGGTTCCTGCGGCGCGAGGCTGCGGTTCAAAAAAACACTGTTCGCCCTTGAGCAGGCCCGCGCCGGCGACAGCGCTGGCGATCCTGGCAGGCCGGGCTCGATCCTCGACGGCTGGTTTTCATCGATGAGACCTGGATCAAGACCAACATGGCGCCGCTGCGCGGCTGGGGGCCGAAGGGCAAGCGCCTGCGCGGCTTCGCCCCGCATGGCCACTGGCACACGCTGACGTTCCTCGGCGCCCTGCGCTGCGATCGGCTTGTCGCGCCTTGCGTCTTCGACGGGCCGGTCGCGCGCGAGCGCCGGCGCTTCGGCTATCGGCGTCTGCACGTCCTGCTCCGGCGATTGGGCCATGTCGTGAACGACATGGCGAGCGCGATGTCGACATATGTAGGCCTGGATGTTTCGCAGAAAGAGACTGAGATTTGTGTGGTGGATGTCGAGGGACGTCGGATTTGGCGAGGCAAGTGCCGGACGGAGCCGAACAGCATCGCTGTCGCACTTAGAGAGCATGCTGACGCCGCTGTCAGGATCGGCATGGAGACTGGTCCACTCTCAATCTGGCTTTGGCGCGAACTGCGGGCGCTCGGTCTCAAGGTCGACTGCATCCATGCTCGCCGGGTCGCGGCTGCGCTGTCGCTGCAGGTGAACAAAACCGATGCCAACGACGCGCATGGCATTGCGCAGGTCGTGCGCTCGGGTTGGTATCGCGCCGTTGCGGTGAAGAGCCTGGCGAGTTGTCGCATACGAGCAATTCTGACGGCGCGCGGTCAGCTGGTATCCATCAGGACAACCCTGTCGAACCAGATCCGCGGTTTGCTGAAGACATTCGGCGTTGTTCTCGCTCCCGGGAAGGGAGGAACGTTCGATGAGATGGTGTTGTCGAGGTGCCCCGAAGACGCGTTAGTACGGTCCGCAATCGAGGCGCTGCTTTGCGCCTGGCGCGTTGCTGGTGAACGCCAACGCGCGCTCGATGCGCAGCTCATTCGTATAGCCAGGGCAAGCGAGGTATGTCATCGAATGACCAGCGTTCCCGGAGTGGGCGCGATCACCGCGTTGACCTTCGCGACGACAATCGATGATCCAAAACGCTTTGGCCGATCAACCGATGTCGGTGCTTACTTGGGCCTAACGCCTAGACGCTACCAATCGGGAGAGGTCGATATCGCCGGTCGCATCTCCAAGTCGGGCGATCGTGCTGCCCGCAGCTTGCTGTTCGAGGCCGCCAATACGTTGCTGACGCGAGTCAAAAAGGATAGCGATTTGCGCCAATGGGGCTTGGCTCTCATGATCCGGATCGGCGCCAAGAAAGCAAAGGTCGCCGTTGCCCGTAAGCTCGCAGTCATCCTGCATTGCAT